>NZ_CP109796.1:6842500-7442500 GCF_038725785.1 Termitidicoccus mucosus | reverse complement strand
AGGTAAACTGGACGTCCTCCTTCATGTTCAGCGTCGTTTTTGTCTTCATGTTTACCGTGCCGCCGAGGGAAGACGCGAACATGTTGGGCGTGGGAGCCTTGATAACCTCCAGTTCCTCGAAAGAGGAGGCGCTGATATTAATGAAGCGAAAACTACGGCTGATCATGCCAAACGAGGTGGCCATCTGAGCGCCATCATAGGTGACGGCATTTCGGCTGGAATCGATGCCACGCACGCTGATGGTGCCTATATCGGGGTCCTCGGTGTTCACGCCGGGCAGGCGGATGAGCAGGTCGCTGGGGTCCTCGTTGGGAAGAAATCCGAACGAGTCGAGGGCCACGACCGTTTTGACATTGTCGGCGTTGCGCTGGCGGGTGATGGCAGCGGCGGCGCCTTCCCGCTCGCCGCTCACCACAAAGGCCTCGAGGCGGTAGACGGGATCGGTAAGCTGCGCATCAATTTCCGGCGCGGGGACATTGGCCGAGACTTCCACGGTGCGTTGAAATGACTCCAGCCCCATGTAGGAGACGGTGATTGTATATAGGCCGTGGGAAAGCACGGAAAACGAGAAACGACCGAGCTCGTCGGTGGCGGCGGTCCTGCCGCCGGGATGCAATTCGATGATGGCATCGCGCAGGAAAAGGCCGGTGGCTTTGTTGCGAACCACGCCGGAGATGCGTCCGGGTGGAGCATCCTGGGCGGTGCTTGCGCCGGCGGAGATCGCGACGAGCACCAGCAGGGCAATAATGCGGGAGATCATGGTGATGGTTGTTTTATAATAACCGCGAAGAACACAAAGGGATGAGGTCAACAGGAGCGGGCGCAAAGGACGCGGAGGACGAAACGGCGCGGGTTCTGTTTCCCCGGGTGCAACCCCCGTGTCTTTTGCGGTTGGGCAAGGGGTCATTTTACCTCGGCGGGAGGGGAGGCGTGAAGCGATTGAATTTGGGCCATGTCCAGTGCCGCGGGATATAGGCGGGGCTGGAGAATCACTCCTTGCAGTCGTCGCTGTTTTTGAAAATTACCGAAGACTATATTTTGTATTTTGTCCTGAACGGGGGCGTCCGCGGGAGTGCGGGTCATGATGTCGCCGTTCATATAAAAGGCGCCTTTGCCTCCGGATTTGGCATAGGCGAGAAAATACCATGTCTCGGGTTCCGCGATGGGGCGCACGCCGGCGAGCATCTTCCATTTGCCCTCGTTCAGGGCGGTAACGGAAAACCGTCCGCCGTGGACTCGCAGCGTGGTGCGCTGGTCATCCCAGTCAGGCGAGGAGAGATCGATGAGCGTCACGGGGGCGTCGGGGGTGAACCCGGTCTCCCGCAGGGCGGGCGTGTCGTCGAGTCTCACCCAAAACGTGAGGGTATAATTGTCACCGAAAGCCTTGGGCAGATTCACGGGGGCGAGATAGGCTTTTTGTTTGAGAGTGAGTTTTGCGATCTGACCATCTTTCTGGAACACAACGGCGGGATCAGCCTTCGGAATTTCGAGAGGGAGCGGCGCAGGGAGGGGTTGCGCGGAAAGCGAAGCCATTCCGAAGAGAAACGCGGCGGCGAGGAGTGGGCGGGCGGGGATGTGTGTTTTCATGGCGGGTATGGGTTGGGATGGAGGGTGGCGGGATCTGCGGCGGGCATCGCAAGCGAAGCCCCTACATGGAGGCAAAGGGCGACGGGATGTTTAAGATTTCCTCCCACTGGCGGACGGCGGCATGAAAGGCGCGGAGTGCATCGATGTCGGCGGAATCAATGGGGATGTCCGGGAGACGGGATGACGTGGTCATGGGAAGCCCGTGGAGCCGAAGGTAGGTTTTGACCGAGGCGGGATATTTGTTGTCCACGGCGGGACTGGATTGGTTGAGGAAGGCCTGGAGCGCCCCGGCGCGCTCGGGTTGCGCGGCGAAGTGTTTGCAGAGCCACGAATAGAGGTGCGGTATGGCGTTGGCGCCGCAACCGCTGAAGCCGTGGCCGCCTGCGAGCATGCTGGGAAGAAGCGTGGCGGTGTGCGCATTGTAGAAGCGGAGCGGCGTGCCGGAGAGGACGGCGAGCTTGGCCTCGATTTGCGTCATGTCGCAGCAGGTGTCTTTCAAAAAATGGAAACGGCCGGTTTGCGCCGCCCAACGGGTGAGGGCGGGAGTGAGGAGGCGTTTGTAAGGCAGGGGGCATTCGTAGAGGCCGAGCGCCACCTCGGGGCGGATGCGCAGGAGCGCGGTCTCGGCGGCGGCCTGCCATGCCTCGGGCAGGGCATCCTGGCGGGCGAATTGGTTGGTGAGCAGGATCACGGCATCCACGCCGGTATCGGCCAGACGATTGACCGCCTCGGCAGTCTGGGCGGGCGTGTCGCCAAAGGCCCCGGACGCGATCACACGCGCGCGGCCGGCCGTGCGCCGGACGGTGCGGCGCGCGAGTTCCAGGCGCTCATCGGCGTCGAGCTGGAAAATGTCGCTAGACAGGCAGACGGCGAAGAGTCCTTCGACCTCGGCGGCGAGATACCAGTCGACCAGACGGTCGAAGGCAGGCCAGTCGATGCGTTTTTGCGCATCGAAGGGCGTGAGCATGACCGGCCAGGCGCCGGCGGTGTGGAGTGCGGGTTGGAGGGAAGCAGACATGAAAGATGCGGAGATGTTTTGCAAAGAATGCGGCCGTATGGGCGGAGGCACTCACCAAGCATAGCGGAGGGTGCCATTAAGGGAGTGGCGCTGGCGTCCGGAGGCGGATTCGTAGTCGTAGCCGAGTCCGAGGCAGAGCGAGTCAGTGAAGGCGGCGCGCAGGCCGAGACCTAGCACGAGGCTGCCGCTGGAGTAGCCGCCGGCTGTCACTGCGAAAGAATTGAGAGGGTCGCTGGCGAAAGCCATGTCAACCGAACCGGTGTTGCCGCGCAGGGTTTGCTGCCAGCCAAGGCGCGCGTCGAGAAACGCGGGGCGGTTCCACGGAAGGGTGAACCCATGGGCGACCTTCATGCCCAGCACGCTGAGGACGCGGTCTTGGTTGAAACCGGACACGCGCATTGCGCCCGGGCCGCTTTCTTCATAGTCGTCGACGCGCACATCGATACAGTGCAACGCGGCGGTCGGGCTGAGGGAGCCTCCCGCCCATTCAAACAAGCGGAAACCGATCTCCCCGCCCGCCGCGAAATAATCCCCATCGTAGCTGCCATAGGCGCGGCCGGTCTGCTCGTCGCGCGTGCTTTGGGTCTGGAGCAGACCGAAGGCGGCGTCGGCGGCGAGGTGGAAGCGTCCGAGTTTGAGCGCGGCGTAAACCCCGCCGAGCTGGTGGTCGGCGTCGGTGGCCGCGCCGTTGAAGGTGTCGAGAGCACTGGTGGCAAAACCGCCCCAAAGACCGAGCAGCAGGCGCTCGCCGAAAACCCGGTCGCAGCCGACCGCCATGCCGTAACTCCAATCCTTAAAGCCGGGCTGCGCGGCAGTCTGCTCGTAGTCGGCGCTGGAACCAAAGCCGCGCGTCCAGAATCCGCATGCAGGGTCGCCGGACTGCCGGGAGATGAGCGGATCGGCCAGCGACTCGCTCATGCGGCCATAAATGGTGCCGAGCGAGGCGAGCACGGTGTCGAAGACCATCGCGGCATCCTTGGCGGGATGGGCGGCAGTGTCCATGACGTCGAACACGAGCGACTGCCCGGCGCGCGAGACGACGACACGCTTGCCGTGCTGGTAGGGCGCATAATCGGGGATATTGCTGGCGTTGTCGCTGAGTAGTGAGCGGGCGGATACAAAGGTGTAACGACCGGACGCGATCGAGCCGTCGGCCAGGCCGACGCTGGCATGGTTCGCAAATGAAACGGTGCCCGAGGCGGAAGTAAGCGCGGAAGAGGCGGAGGAAAACAACAGCGCGCCGCCGTCCATTGTCAGGCCGGCCACCGCGACGGAGACGGCGCCGATCTCGAGCGCGCCGCCGTCGCGGACGCTGACGCTGCCGGAGCCGCCGCCGAACGCCCCGGCGGCGTTGACCCGCACATACGAGCGGCCGGAGATGGCGAAGGCTGCGATGTTGGCGTAGGCGCGGTCAAGGTTGATGGCGCTGTCCACAAACGCGAGTGTGCCGCGGCGCGAGCCACCGGTATTGATGGCCCGGTCGAGATTGCCGCTGGCGCCGTTGAATTCGAGCGTGGTCCCGGCGGCGATAGTCACCTCGCCGGAGCCGAGCGCATCGAGACGCGAGGCGCGAAGCGTGCCGCCGGAGATGACGGTGTCGCCGTGGGTGCTGGAGCCGCCGAGCGTGAGCGCGCCGGAGCCGGTTTTGGTGAGCGTGGCGGCTGCGGTGGCGTTGATGCCGCCCGCGAAAACCGTGTCAACGCCCTCATCGCTATCGAGCGTGAGCGAGCCGGCCGCGCCAAGATCGATGGCGCTGCCGGCCGCGCCGGAGAGATTGCGCAAAGTCTGGTTCTGGCCACCGGCATCGAGCGTGGTGTTTTCCGCCAGCGTGACGGACGCGCTGTTTGCGAGCGCATCGGCATGGATGAGCTTCAACGCGCCGCGCGAAACCGTGGTCGCGCCGGTGAAACCGATGCTGCCGGACAGTGTGATCGTGCCCGACGCACGCACATCAATGCCCCCTGCGCCGCCGAGACCGGCGGTGAGCGTGGATGTGTCGGCACCGGCATTATCGAGGATGAGCGATTGGCCGGAAAGGATGTCGAGCGCGGTGATGCCGTAGCTGAGATGCACGCCGTCGGCCTGCGCGGTGGCGTTGTAATTGTAGGTGGCGGTGGCAGCCTTGGCCCCGTTTTGCGTGACATCGACGAACAGGGGCGAGGCGATCGTGGTGCCGTCGAGCCGCGTCACGGCCAGGACTTCGCCGATGCCGGTGACGTTTTCCGCGTCGATGAGTTTTATGCCGGTGGAGAGGCCCAAGTCGAAGAGGTTGGCGGAGTCGGGCGAGGCGGGAGGATTGACAATTGGGTTCGGGATGTCGGGACCGTCAAGGTTGGCCGCGATGGTGCTGCCGGCTGTGACGGTGAGATGCGCGACGGCGAGCGGCGTGGCATGGTCCGCGCCGAGCGTGACGCGCACGGAACCGCCGTCGAGAGCGAGGGCGTTGAGCGTGCCGGTGGCGGTGACATCGGCCAGACCGCCGGAGTGGATTGCGAGCGTGCCGGACGAACTTGCGCCGAGCAGCGCATAGGCGTTTTCATCGACGGCGAGGGTGCCGCGATCCAGCGCGATGTTGCCGGACCAGGCTCCGCCAGCGGCGGTTTGCGCGAAGCCGATCCTGCCGGTGCCGGAGGAGAGCGTGATGTCCAGCGTGCCGCTGCCGTCGAGCCGGCGGGCGAAAATCATGTCGCCGGCTGCGGCTTGGTTGATGGCGAACGTGGCACCGGCGGCGATGGTCGCGGCGGCGGTCGCGGAAGTGCCGATGCTGTCGGCGGAGGTGAAGGCAAGCATGCCCTCGGCGATGGTGAGCGCGGAGTGGAAGGCGGTGCTTGAACCGGAAAGGGTAAGCGTGCCGCCGCCGGTTTTCGTGAACACGCCGGCGGCATCCCCGCTAAGCGTGCCGGAAAGCGTGGCGGCATGGGTGCCGGTGTCGAACGTGACCGCGTGCGCGCCTATCGCGATGGCGTTGCCCACGGAGAGCGCATCGGCGTCGAAACGCACGGTGGCCGCGTCGGCTTCGAGGACGAGCGCGCCGGCGCCAAGGGCGTGGTCGTGCGCGAAGGCGAGGGTGCCGGCGGCGAGCCGGGTGCCGCCGGCATGGGCGTTGGAGCCGGTGAGCGCAAGCACGCCCGCGCCGGTTTTGGAGAGAACGCCGGAGCCGTTGATGCTGCCTGCGAGCGTGGCGGTCGCAGAAGCGTCGAGCACATCAAGGACGAGCGTGGCGTCCGGGGCGATGCCGGCTGAGTTTTCCAGCCGGAAACCCAGTGTGCCCGCGGTGCGAAGCGTGGTGTCCGTGCCTGTGACGAGAAGCGGGCCGCCACCGAGCGTGGTGTCGGCTCCGAGGGCGAGGATGCCGCCGCCGAAATCGACGCCGTCTCTGAAGTCGTTGGCACCGTTGTCGAGCGTGAGCGTGCCCGCTCCGGTTTTGATGAGTTTTCCAGTCGGGGCGGCGAGAACAGTGCCTACGGCGCTGGTTTTGTCGGCAACGATGCGGCCGCCGTCGAACACATAGTCGGCGGTGCCGCTGACTTCCATGCCGGAAACCGTCACGCCGGCAGCCTGAACCGTGATGACACGGTTCGCCGCGTTGGGAGCGTCGGTGCTGCCGTCAAATACAAGGGTGTCGCCGCGCGCGAAGCGCCGGTCGTCTTCGTTCCAGTTTTCCGCGGAGGAGTTGATCTCGGCGCCGTTCGCGCCGGTCCAGGTGCGCAACGCGCTCTCGCCCGATTCGGTGACGAGCTTGAGATAGCCGGTTTCGGTGGTGTCGAAGGATGCCTGCTGGCGTCCGCCGGGAACAATCATTGCTCCCTCGATGAGGATGGTGGTGGTCACATCGGCGCCCAACGCGGCCAGTCCGTTGCCGAGGTTGAATGCGCCGATCTCGTAGGTGGTCAGGTCGATGGTATTGCCGCCGCCGTTGGTGAGCGCGCCGGCGACGTCGAGCCGGTCGCTGGCGTTGCCGGCGAAAAGATCGTAGGTGAGTGTCACACCTGTGAGGCTCGCCGCGCCGTTCACGGTCAGGGTCTGTTCGGTCACACCGCTTTGATCACCGATTCGGATGACGGAATTGTTTTCCGCTGTGAGCGCCGCGATTGCACCCACAGCGCCGAGGGTGGTGTTGGTCTTCAGCGTGAGCCCGGAATGGGTGAGCCCGCTGGAGAGCAGAAGCGTTCCGGCGTTGACTGTGGCGAGGCCGGTGAAGCTCGCGCTGGCAGTGCCGAGCGCGAGGGTGCCGGTGCCGTTTTTCACGAGACCGCCCGCGCCGGAGATTTCGCCATCGAAGGCGCTGTCCGCGATGTCATTGAGCGTGAGCGTGCCGGTGCCCAGCAACAGCGTGCCCGAGCCGATGAGTCCCTTGATCGTTTGATTATGGTTGTTGGCGTCAAAGACCGCGCCGGCGCCGATGGCGAGCACGCGGCTGTTGGCGAGGATGTTTTCCGTCTCCGCGCGCAATGTGCCCTCGGCCACCGTGGTTGCGCCCCAGTGCTCCGCCGCCGAGGCCAGCGTGAAGGTCGCGCTGCCAGTCTTGGTGAACAGCCCTCCTGTGGTAGAATAGCTGGTAATCGCACCGCCGAACGTGGTGTCCATGCTGCTCGCGACGGTCAACTCTCCCGAGGTCATGACGATCAGACCGGATCCACCGAGGTTTTGTAATGTGTGCGGCTGGCCCCAAAGCTGAATCGTGCCGCTCGCGCCGAGGTTGACCGCGCCGCTGGCATCAATCGCACCGGCTGCCTGGAGCCGCAGAAGCCCTCCATTGACCGTCGTCGTTCCCGTATAGGTGCCGACGCCGTCCAGGGCCAAAACGCCGTCGCCGGTTTTGGCGAGGCCACCCGCCCCGGAGATGATACCGCTGTAAACGTTGTCGGCGGTGCTGTTGCTCACCGTGAGCGTGGCCGCGCCGAGCGTGAGCGAGCCCGAGCCGGTCAGGTTCTTGAAAGACTGGTCGTGCCCATCCGCGTCGAATACGGCCCCGTTCGCGATGGACAGCGTGCTGCTGCCGGCCAGCACATCGGTCGCGCCGGCACGCAGCGTGCCGGCATTGATGATGGTCGCCCCATAATAACTGTTGCTGGGCGCGGCCAGCGTGAAGGTCGCGCCGCCGCTTTTGGTGATCGCACCGGCGGTGGTGACATTGCTGGTGATGGCACCGGAAAACGCGGTGTCAGCAGTGCTTGCCACGGCGAGGCTGCCGGCTCCCATCACGATCAGGCCCGCTCCGTCGAGATTTTGCAGGGTTTGGTTGAGTCCCCAAGTATTAATCGTGCCGCTCGCGCCCACAGTGACGGCGCTGCTGGCATTGATCGCGCCCGCGGTTTGCAGCCGGAGGACGCCGCCTTCGACCACGGTGGCGCCCGTGTAGGTGTTGACCGCGCGCAACGCGAGCGTGTTGGCACCCGTTTTGGTGATCCCGCCCGCGCCGCCCATCACGGAAAGGACGCTCGTCGCATAGTCGCCGCCGAGCGCCACGGTGTCGATTTGCGAGGTGTCGAATGTCACGCCGCCCGAACCGAGGTTGATGCGGTTGGTGGCGGCGGTGTTGAAGCCGGTGATGAAATTATCCAGCCTCGTTCGCAGCTGCGCTTGCGTGGGGACAACCGTCGCGCCGGCGGCGGCGGTGGACACGACGATGGTGACACCGTCGAGGTTCAATTCGGCCCGGACATCGTTCCGCGTCCTGATGTTGGTGGTGACGAGCGTCCCGCCGTTGAGGTTGGCGATGCCGCCTTTGTAAGTGGCGTTATTGCCCGCGAAAAGGAGGCCTGCGTAATTGGCATCATTCCCCCGGGCATCGCCCAGCGCGACCACGGTGCCGCTCGTGAGCGTGAACACCGAGTCGTTCGGGTCCGAGGCCGCCGTGAGCATGCCGATCACGATGCCGAAACCGCGCCGCCACTCGTTGGCGAGTTCCGAGTAACCGACGTGCACAACTCCGCCATCGACCTCCAGCGTGCCGCCGTCGATGGCTATGCGGGAAAGGCCCGAAAACGCGCCGCCGATGGAGCCGAGATCCTTGCCCACTCCTGCGTAAAGCGATCCCGCGCCAAACGCTATTTTCGAACCGTTTTTGATCACCAGACGGGTGTTGTCACTATTGTTGCGCAGCCACGCGCCGGCTTTGAGCACCATTGCGCCGCCGCCGCCGATCGTAAGGCCCGCGTTGGCGGTGGCCGCGCCGCCGTTATCATAGGAAGATGCGACCCCGATCCAGTTTCCGTCGCCTCCCAAGGTGAGCAGTGCGGAAGGAGCGAGGTTGAAAAGCAGACGCGAATGCTGCCCGTCGAGCAGGCCGGTGGAACCAGTCTGGCCTAGGATCGTATAGCGACTGTCGGCGGCGAAAAAGAGGGTCTGATTGTAGTTCCCGTCTCCAAAATAGCTTGTGTCACTCTTGGTCAGCGTGCCGCCGCCCATGAAGTTAAAGGTGTCACTGCCCGCGCCGCCGAGCGGGTTGGCGCTGGTACCGAATGCGGATGCGTTCATCGCGCTGGAACTCCACCAGTTTACGCCGGTGCTGCTCCACACTCCATCGCCGCCCGATGCCGCGCCTTCCTGGGTGCCATCCGGTGTCCATTCATAAACGGCCCCCATGAGCGCATGACAGGCGGCCACGCCAACGCACAGCGAAAAACGAAAAAGCGACAAGGGTGTTTTCATAAGGCAACCGGGGACGATGGGATGATTTGCGGGGAAGGGGAAAATACCGAGGATGTCCCGATCATGTCAGAAGACGGCGGAAACGTCTTTACCGAAAACGGCAATAATTTTGTCGTTTTGGCCAACATCATGAGCATCATGAATCCCGTCCGCATGGTTTTGCCCGGGGTCCGCCCCGTATCCCGTCACTCGTGCCGGAACATGGCGCGATATTCGCCCGGCGTCTGGCCGGTGGCCTGCCGGAAAAGCACGTTCAGGCGCGGCGAACTCGGGAAATCGCAGGCCTCGGCAATCGCGGTCAGCTTCATGTCCGTGGTCCGCAAAAAATACTGCACGCGCGCGATGCGCACGCGCTGGATTTCGCTGAGGATCGAGCGGCCGAGTGCCTGCTTGAAGCGCACTTTCAGGCCGCTGCGCGAAATGCCCGACGCGCGCACCACATCCTCCACGTAAACATTCTCCGATGCGTGCTCGCGGATGAATGCCACCGCGCGCGCCACCGCCTCGTCCTCGACGAACAGCACGTCCGTCGAGCGGCGCGCGGACACCGCTGTCACCGGCAGGTGCAACTCGCCTGGCAGGGCCGCCACTTTCCGCCCGTCCATCCATTTGTGCAACAGCGCCGCCGCCTCAAATCCGATCTGGCGCGACGGCAGCTTCACGCTCGAAAGCGGCACGTTTTCGAAATCCACCCAGAATTCGTCGTCGCCCGCGCCGATGATCGCGATGTCTTCCGGCACATTGCGCCCGATCTCCTGGGCGGCGCGGA
Organism: Termitidicoccus mucosus; assembly: GCF_038725785.1. Taxonomy (GTDB): domain Bacteria; phylum Verrucomicrobiota; class Verrucomicrobiia; order Opitutales; family Opitutaceae; genus Termitidicoccus; species Termitidicoccus mucosus. Next base: position 7,432,472 of record NZ_CP109796.1, on the reverse strand, counting down.
TGAGGTGCAGGGCAAACGGATCGAGCACGCCGAAAATCCCAAGCTGGCGGGGCAGTTTTCCCAGCCAGGCGCGCATGCGTGCGATGAGCGGCGCGCCTTCCTCCGCCAGGAGGGCCGGGCCCTCGCCCACGACGCACTTCGCCCACGGCATCCGCCCGTGCAGCGTGTGGCGGAAGCCCTTGATGCGTTCCTGTGAGAAACGCGCGTTGCGCTGCCCCCAGCATGCGAATGTGGTGCAGCCGCATGCGAGCAGGTGCTCCGCCGCCAGCCGCCCCACCGCCTCGTCGTCCTGCGTGACCAGCGGCAGCCGTGTCGACGGCATGACGTTGGAGATGTTGACGCACGGCACCGGCAGCCTGAGCAGCTTTCGCTCGACCGCCTTTTCGCGCACCAGCGCGATCATGCCGTCGATATGCTGCTCGCGCACCATGGCCGCGAGGTCCGTGCCGCGCTTGAGCGGACTGTTGCTGAGCTTGATGCGCCCCGTGGTAAACGCGTAATGCCGCGCGCCGAGGATGATGTTGCGCGAATATTCCCACCCGGTCTCGAGATTGAGCAGGTGCATGTGGAACGGGCTCTGGCGCGCATTCTTTCTCATGGCCAAAACAACAATATAATTACCTTTTATGGTAAAGACGTTTCGGGCCGGAGCTTTTACCATGCTGCGAATTTCCATCCACCCCATGAGCCAGACTCCGTCTTCCGAGAGCGCCGAACCCGGCCTGCCTCGCCACATCAAAAAATCCACGGCGCTCCTCTGCCTGCTGTCCGCGCCCGCGCTGGGCGCGGCTGATGCCGCCGCCCTCACGATTTCGAATGCCGATTCCACCCAGTCCGTGCGCGAGCGCATCGCGTTCAACGACGGGTGGCTTTTCCGGCAGGGCGACCCGGCGCACATCGGCGGCGCGCTGGACTACGAACGCGTGCGCGACTGGGTGCTGCCGACCGGCGACCACCTGCTGGCCGACGCGACGCGACGCGCACCCGCGGGGACACCGACTCCCGACGCCAATTATACGAATGGCACAACCTGGGCGCAGCCGGACTTCGACGACACGAAATGGCGAGCGCTGGACCTTCCGCACGACTGGGGCGTGGAGGGTGATTTCCGGCAAGATTTGCCCGGCGAGACCGGAAAGCTCCCGTGGTTCGGCACCGCGTGGTATCGCAAGCACTTTGACTCGCCCGCCAGCGATGCCGGACGCCGCGTCTATCTCGATATCGACGGGGCGATGTCCAACGCCCTCGTCTGGCTCAACGGCCGGCTCATCGGCGGCTGGCCATACGGCTACACCTCATGGCGCGTCGATCTCACGCCTCACCTGCGACCCGGCGAGATAAACACCCTTGCCATCCGTCTCGACAACGCCCGCGAATCCTCGCGCTGGTATCCCGGCGGCGGTCTCTACCGCAACGTCTGGCTGGTGAAAACCAATCCCGTGCACGTCGCGCAATGGGGCGTCTTTGTCACCACGCCGGTCGTCACGCGCGAGGCCGCCACCGTCGATATCGCCGTCACGCTGGACAACACGACCGCAACGGGCGCGAACGTCGAGCTGGCCCTGCGCGTCTTCGAGGCGGACGCGCAAGGCCGTCCCGCCGGCGCGCCCGTTGCCCTCGGCGAACCCGCCCGGGTGAAGGTGGACGCCGCGCGCCAGGCGAACTATTCGCACACCGTCACCCTCGCCGCCCCGCGCCTCTGGAGCCTCGCTGCTCGCCACCGCTATGTCGCCGAGACGCTGGTCATCGCGAGCGGCGCGCTCGTCGATCGCGTGACGACGCCGTTCGGTATCCGAAAAACAGATACGACTGCAGACCGCGGATTTCTGTTGAACGGCGAACGCGTGCCCATTCGGGGCGTATGCCTGCACCACGATCTCGGCGCGCTCGGCGCAGCGATCAATCTCCGCGCGATGGAGCGCCAGCTCGAAATCCTGCGCGAGATGGGCTGCAACGCCATCCGCACCAGCCACAATCCGCCCGCGCCCGAATTGCTCGAACTCTGCGATCTCATGGGTTTCCTGGTCATGGACGAGGCGTTTGACTGCTGGGCGATGGGCAAGAAACGCGACGACTACAGCCGCTTTTTCGATGACTGGCACGAGAAGGACCTTCGCGCCCTCGTCCGCCGCGACCGCAACCACCCGTGCGTCATTCAGTGGAGCATCGGCAACGAAATTCGCGAGCAGGGTCGCTCCGACGGCTGGAAACTCGCCGCCCGCCTCGCCGCCATCGTGCGCGAGGAGGACCGCACGCGTCCCATTGCCTGCGGGTTCAACGGCGTGCGCTCGGGCTACAGCGGGTTCCACGCTGTGATGGACATCGTCGGCTATAACTACAAGCCGCACGAATATGCGCGCTTCCGGGCCGCGCACCCGCACATCCCGCTGCTCGGCGCCGAGACGGCATCGACCATCAGCTCGCGCGGCGAGTATTTTTTCCCGGTCGGCGAAAACAAAAACGACGGCCGCGCCGACAACCAGGTCAGTTCCTACGATCTTTACGCCCCCCGATGGGCCACGACACCCGATGACGAATGGCGCGCCCAAGATGAAAATCCTGCCGTGCTCGGCGAGTTCGTCTGGACGGGTTTCGACTACCTCGGAGAGCCCACGCCCTACAACGACGACGCGACCAATCTCCTGAACTTTTCCGATCCCGTCGAGCGCGCCCGCGCCGAAAAGGAACTGGCCGAACTCGGACGCGTCCGCACTCTCGCGCGCAGCTCCTATTTCGGCATCATCGATCTCGCCGGTTTTCCGAAAGACCGTTTCTACCATTACCAGGCCCGCTGGCGGCCCGATCTGCCGATGGCGCACATCCTGCCGCATTGGAACTGGCCTGAACGCATCGGCGAAATCACCCCCGTGCACGTTTACACCAGCGCCGACGAGGCGGAGCTTTTTCTCAACGGAAAATCCCTCGGACGCAAAAAACGCTCGCCGCTCGAATATCGTTTCCGATGGGACGAGATCGTTTACGAGCCCGGCGAATTGAAGGTTCTCACCTGGAAAAATGGACGCCCGTGGGCCGAGGCCGCGCGCACCACGACCGGTCCCGCCGCGAAACTCACGCTCGGCGCGGATCGCGCCGCCCTTCGCGCGGACGGACAGGATTTGTCTTTCATCACAGTGACGATCGCCGACAGGGACGGTCGTCCGGTCCCGCGCGCACGTAATCTCATCCGGTTTCATGTAACCGGCCCGGCCGAAATCATCGCGACGGACAACGGCGACGCCACCGATCACACCGCATTCCGCTCCACCGCGCGCCGCGCCTACAACGCCCTCGCTCTCGTCATCATCCGAAGCCGTCCCGGTTCCCCGGGAGCGATCACGCTCACTGCGGAAAGCGACGGTCTGGCCGGTGCCAGGGTCGATTTGCGCAGCGAGTAAGCGGGGGACGGGCCATTTCCGCGCCGGCATCCTCACCGGCGTCTGGTCGATTTCCGCGGCTGGATGTGGGCGCCCTTGCGATATTCGAGCGGCGCCACGCTGTAGGCCGCGTGAAACGCGCGGCTGAACGTATAGACGGATGAAAACCCGCACATCTCCGCGATCTCGCTCACCCGGCGCGTGCTTAATCGGAGAAGGCCGCGCGCCTTTTCCAGCCGGAGCCACCGCACGTGCCTGCCGATCGTCACGCCGCACGATTCCCGAAACCGGGTCCGCAAATGGCTCGCGCTGATGCCCAGCGCGGCCGCCATTTCCTTCACGCTCGGCGGCAGGGCGCGTTCTTCGGCAAGCTCGTTGACCTTCGTCATCAGGCCCGGGCCTCCGGCGGCGCGGCCGCCCGCCAAGGTGCTTGCCGCCGGGCTTTGCCCCCGTTTGCGCGCGCCCGCGCGCGGGCGCTTGATATGAGCGAGCAACAGCGCCAGCAGCAACGTCGTCAAGTCGTCGGCGGTCGCGCCGGTTTTCAAATACACCGCCACCAGGTCCGCCATGATCCGCACCATGTCCGGCGTGATGTCGAACGGCTGGTAGCGCAGCGCCTCGAGCGAGCCGTCGTTGACCATGTCGAACGTGATGAACAGCCACTGCAACGCCTCGCGCCGGGCGTCCATGTAGTCGTGGAATTGGAACGGAAACACGAGCAGGCCCTTGCCCTCGCCCAACGAGACGTCGGTGTCGTCCACACGGACGGTCACGCCCGTGCGGAGCGCGAGCATGAGCACGAACCGGTGGTGCAGCGCGCGGCCGCGCTGCGGGCGGTTCAGGCCGGACGCGGAGCGCCGGCAAAAGCAGGCGATGTTGTCCGGCAGGACGAGCGTCGTCGCGCGCCTGCCGGCCAGCGGATGCGCCGGGGAGGGCAGCAGGGCCAGCAGTTTTTCCAGCGAGGGCATCTTTCTGGCCGCGCTCCGGGTTGTTATTTTTGTTAAAAACATAGTCGTTTCTGCCATTCAAAACAGACCACGACCCGGGTATCATCAGCAAGTCTTTAGAAACGCCGGATTGCAAAAATCGCCAACCGCCAAGCCCGCGAGCTTTCCTCTCGATGATCAGCCAGCACATCCTTGCGCCAAACCGCCACGAGCATGTCGCCCTTGCCGTTTTCAAGGACAACGCGGAGGCGTCCCGTTGCGTCGCGCGCGAAATCGCGGCGCTCATCCGCGAGCGCCAGCGCCAGGGGCGGCGGGCCGTCCTCGGCCTTGCCACCGGCAGCACACCGCTCGGCCTCTATGCCGAACTCGTGCGCATGCACCGCGAAGAGGGCCTCAGTTTCGCAAATGTCGTCACCTTCAATCTCGACGAATACCAGAATCTTCCGCCCGGGCATCCGCAAAGCTATCACCACTTCATGTGGACGCACCTTTTTGCCAAGGTCGATATCCCCGCCGCAAACACGCATATTCCCGACGGCAACGCGCCTGCCGCCGATGCGGAGGAATCCTGCCGGCGCTACGAACAGGCAATCGCCGAGGCGGGCGGCATCGACATCCAGATCCTCGGCATCGGGCGGACGGGCCATATCGGCTTTAACGAGCCGGGTTCGGCGCGCCGGTCGCGCACCCGTTTTGTCACGCTTGACCCGCTCACCCGCCGCGACGCCGCCAGTGATTTTGGCGGGGAGGAACACACGCCCCGGCAGGCCGTCTCGATGGGCGTGCGCACCATCCTAGGCGCGCGGCGGGTCATGCTGCTGGCCTGGGGGCAGCACAAGGCGCCCGTCGTCCGCGCCGCCGTCGAGGGCGAGGTGACCCCGCACTGTCCCGCGTCTTTTCTCCAGGAGCACGACAATGCCTTGTTCATCACCGACCTGGCGGCGGCGGGCGAGCTTACGCGCCATCGCGCACCCTGGCTCCTCGGCCCGCTCGAGGATCAGGGGCTCGAATGGGATGCGCGCATGACGCGCCGGGCCATCATCTGGCTTTCGTTGCGGCGGAAAAAGGCGATCCTCAAGCTTACCAACGACGATTACAACGAATCCGGCCTGCAAGACCTCCTGCGCATCCACGGTTCCGCCTACGACGCCAACCTCGCCGGGTTCTACCAGATGCAGCACACCATCACCGGCTGGCCCGGCGGGCGGGACCCCGCGCGCACGCGCCCCGGGGACGCGCCCTCGCGCCCGCTCCGCTCGACCAGCGCCGCCGTATTCCCGAAACGGATACTCATTTTCTCCGCGCATCCCGACAATGCCGTCATCGGCATGGGCGGCACGCTTTGCCGGCTCGTCGAGCACGGCCACGATGTGCATGTCGCCTGCCAGGTGTCCGGCGCCAACGCCATTTCCGACGAGGCGCTCTGGCGCGCGCTCCTCTTTGCGCGCGACACCATCGACGCGGCCTCTCCCGGGACGCCGCCGCCGGACTTCTCCGCGTCCGCCCTTTGCGCGGCCTTTGAAAACACGGGCGCGCTTCCCGCCGCGCCCGAAATCACCCGGCTCAAGGCGCTCGTGCGCCGTCACGAATCGATGGCCGCGGCCCGCGTCTGCGGGGTGCCGCTCGACCATCTGCATTTTCTCGACCTGCCGTTCTACCACCACGACGCCGACCGTCATCGCAAGCTCGCCGATGCCGACCTGCGGGTCATGCGTGCGATCCTCGACGAAATCCGCCCGCACCAGATTTTCGCCACCGGCGATCTCAACGACCCGCACGGCACACACCGCCTCTGCCTCAACGCGCTCCGCGACGCGCTCGCCCTTTGCGCCGCGGACAAAAAGGACTGGGTCGCCGGCACCGAGCTCTGGCTCTACCGCGGCGCATGGGCTTCGTGGGGTCCGGATGAAATCGACATGGCCGTGCCCCTCAGCCCGCAGGAAGTCCTGCGCCGCCGCCGCGCGATCTTCCGCCATGCCACGCAAAAGGACACGGCGCTTTTCGCCGGCGACGACCACCGCGAGTTCTGGCAGCGCAGCGAAGATCGCGGACGCGCCATCGCGGATGCCTACAACATCCTCGGTCTCGCCGAATACGAGGCCATCGAGGCCTTCAAACGCTATTCCCCCGAGGAATTTCTCGGCCACGCCCAGCTCTAGCATTTTTATAAATCAAAATGACACGTTGGCAGAGACAGGGTTTGGAGGGACGACCTCCGTGTCGTCCATTCCGGTTCTTCCGCTTTCCTCCCGAAGCGGACGACACGGAGGTCGTCCCTCCCGCAAAAATCTGTTTTTCAATAGTCATTGATATATAATCCTGAACCACCGTTCCCCCACCCCGCAGCCATCCCTTTTGCCACGCATTGCCCATGAAGAAAAAAAACAATCCCCGGGGAATTGCCCTGTGTGCCCTCGCCGCCGGAATACTCGCGCAAGCCGCATTCCTGCATGCGCAGGCACTCCCCTCGCCGCCCGCCGGGTTCGCGGCGCTTTTCAACGGACGCGACCTCGCCGGCTGGTGGGGCGCGAAGACCGAGGACCCGCGCGTTTACATGGCGCTGCCGCCGGAGGAATTCGCAAAAAAACGCGATGCCTCGCTGGCCGACATCCGCGCCCACTGGCGCGTCGAAAACGGCGAACTCGTCAACGACGGACAGGGCCTGTATCTGACCACCGGCAACGACTACGGCGACTTCGAACTCCTCCTCGAATACAAGGCCCTCCCGCTCGGCGACAGCGGCGTTTACCTGCGCGGGTGCCCGCAGGTGCAAATCTGGGACCACACCAACCCGAAGGAATTCAAAAACGGGGCGCAAAAAGGCTCCGGCGCGCTCTGGAACAACAGCCCCGGCGCGCCCGGCAAGGACCCGCTCGTCTTTGCCGACAAGCCTTTTGGCGAATGGAACAGCCTGCGCGTCATCATGGCCGGGTCGCGCGTCTGGGTCTGGTTGAACGGAAAACAAACCGTGGACGGCGCCGTCATGGAAAACTATTACGACCGCAAACTCCCGCGCGCGCAGCGCGCCCCGGTGCCCGCGCGCGGCCCGATACAGTTGCAAACACACGGCTCCGAAATCCGCTGGCGCGACCTCTATATCCGCGAAATTTCCGGCGCCGAGGCCACCGCCCTCCTGCGTGACCGCTCCCCTGACGGGTTCGAATCCGTCTTTAACGGCAAAAACCTCGACGGATGGACGGGCGCGACCGCCGCCGTGGCCGTCAAGGACGGCGCCATCGTCTGGCAGCCCAAAAAAGGCGGCACACTCTACACCGAAGCCGAGTATTCCGATTTCGTCGCCCGCCTCGAATTCAAGCTGCCCCCCGGCGGCAACAACGGCCTCGCCATCCGCTATCCCGGCAAGGGCAACCCCGCCTACGCGGGCATGTGCGAGTTGCAAATACTCGCCGCCGACTACGAAAAAGTCACCGGGCAAAAAATCGACCCGCGCCAGGCGCACGGCTCCGCCTACGGCATGGTCGGCGCGCACCGAGGCTACCAGCGGCCTGCTGGCGAATGGAATTACCAGGAGGTCACCGTCGCCGGCCCGACCATCAAGGTGGAGTTGAACGGCGCGCCCATCCTCGACGCGGACCTGTCAACCGTGACCGAGTTCATGGGCGACAAACCACATCCGGGCAAGGACCGCGCCAGCGGCCACTTCGGCTTCGCCGGCCACAACGATCCCGTCGAGTTTCGCAACATCTCCATAAAACCCCTCCAGCCTATCCAGCCTGACCAGGCCGCCGCACCCCAAACCCTCCGCGTCCTCTGCTATAATATCCACCACGGCGAGGGCACCGACAAAAAACTCGACCTCGACCGCATCGCCGCCGTCATCGAATCCGCCGCCCCCGACCTCGTCGCCGTGCAGGAAGTTGACCGCGACACCACCCGCACCGGGCGGGTTGACCAGGCCCGCGTCCTCGCGGAAAAACTCCGCATGGACCACGCCTTCGGCAAAACCATCAACTACCGCGGCGGCGAATACGGTATCCTCATCCTCTCCAAATTTCCCATTGAGCGCCACGAAATGATGCTCCTCCCCCCGCCCGTCCAGAAAGAACAGCGCGGCCTCCTCGTCGCCCGCCTCAGCCTTCCCGGCAAACGCGCGCTTCGCTTCGCCTGCACCCACCTCTCCGTCGCCTCCGCCGATGAGCGCGCCATCCAGACCGCGACAATCAACGAACTCCTCCTCGACGATCCCGCCCCCGTCATCCTCGCCGGTGACTTCAACGCCCGCCCCTCCTCCGCCCCCGTCGCCGCCCTGCAAAAACATTGGGCCGACACCGCCGCCCCCGCTCTCGGCAAACACGCCACCCCAGACCGCGAAAACCGCATTGATTATATCTTCCACCGCTCGGCCGACCCTTTCAAAGTCCTCGAAACCCGCACTCTCGACGAACCCGTCGCCTCCGATCACCTGCCCATCCTCGCCATCCTCCAGCTTGACTGAACCAACCCGGACAAATCCCGGGCCAAAATCCACCAACAACCGCCTCCGTCATGCACGCCCGCCACGCCCTCGCCACCCGCCGCGCCTTCCTTAAAACCGTCGGTGCCGCCGCCCTCGCCGCGCCCTTTGTCACGCGCGGCCTCCTCGCCAACCCGCCCTCCGGGCGCCTTCGCCACGCCGCCGTCGGCCTCGCCCACATGGGCTGGCAGGACTTGCAACAAATCTCCAGTTGCGACGGCGTCGAAATCGCCGCGTTGTGCGACGTTGACGAATCCCTCGCCGCCCAGGCGCGCGAGGCGTTTCCCGACGCCCGCTTCTTCCGCGACTGGCGCGAAATGCTCGCGAAAATGGGCGGCTCGCTCGACAGCATCAATGTCTCCACGCCCGACCACATGCACGCGCCCATCGCCGTGTCCGCCATGAGCCTCGGGCTCCACGCTTACGTGCAAAAACCCCTCGCGCACGAATTGTATGAAGTCCGCCGGATGCGCGAAATCGCCCGCGCGAAAAAGCTCGTCACGCAGATGGGCATCCAAATCCACTCCAACGCCCACTACCGCATCGCCGTCGCCGCCCTCCGCGCCGGCGCCATCGGCAAGGTTCGCGAGGCCCATTCGTGGTGTTACAAGACTTGGGGCGACCCCTCGCCCAAGCCCGACCGCATTGACCCCGTGCCCGAAAATCTCGCCTGGGACAACTGGCTCGGCGTCTGCGACGCCCGCCCCTACATCGGCGACATCAGCGACAACCCCGCCAAGGCAGACTACTACTACCACCCCTCCAACTGGCGCAAACGCCTCGACTTCGGCACCGGCACCCTGGGCGACATGGCCTGCCACATCTTCGACCCCGTCTTCGGCGGCCTCGGCCTCGGCTCGCCCATCTCCGTCCGCTCCGACGGCCCCGCCCCCGCCCACGGCAACTGGGGCATCGACGCCCGTGTCACGCTCACCTTCGCCCCCACGCCCTTCACCACCGGCGGCGCGTTCCGCCTCTTCTGGTATGACGGCGCCCAGCGTCCGCCCGCCGAAATCACCGGCCTCGTCGAACTCGACAAACTCAAGGACAACAAGCTGCCCGAGCAGGGCACCCTGTTTGTCGGCGAAAACGGCGCGCTCCTGCTGCCGCACATCGCGCGCGCCCAGCTCTTCCCCACGGCAAGCCACGCCGGCTACCAGTTGCCCCGTGAAAAAGGCGCCAACCACTGGAAAACCTTTGTCGAGGCCTGCCGCGGCAACGACAAAACCACCGCCGGCTTCGACTACGCCGGCCCGCTTACCGAGGCCGTCCTCCTCGGCGGCGTCGCCGCGCGCTTCCCCAAGACCACGCTCAAGTGGGACAGCGCCGCGTTGAAATTCGACCTCAAGGCCGCGGACAAATTCGTCCGCAGCAAATACCGCAAAGGCTGGGAAGTCGCCGGACTGTAGAAAAAATTAGAAATCAGGAGTCAGGAATTAGAAAACACGAAACATGAATTATAAACAGACCGGCGAAGCCGCAGGGTTTGTTTTTCCAATACCAATTACGAATGGAATTTATATTTCAGGTAGGGCGAGGCGTCCCGCCGAGCCGCGAGCCGCAACGGCTCGGCGGGACGCCTCGCCCTACCCAAACCGGACCGGCACAGAGGCCGGCCAAAAGGATAAATCTCGTTCGTAATTGGTATAATTCCTAATTTTCCCCTCTTCCTCCCGCTGCGGCGAAAAACCAATAATCCTACGATACACACCATGATGCCCATCCACGCACCCATGCCCGGACGCCTTGCGGTTTGCAGCTGGTCGTTGCAGGCGCGCGACCAGCACGAGTTGATTGAGCGGCTTGTGCGCACCGGCATTCGCAACGTGCAACTGGCGCTCGACCCCTTGCGCGAAACCCCGGCGGCGTGGGACGGCATCGAAAGCCTGCTCGCCAGAAATAATATAACCGTCATTTCGGGCATGCTCGGCTGCGTCGGGGAGGATTATACAACGCTCGAATCAATCAAGCGCACCGGCGGCATCGCGCCCGATGCCACGTGGGCGGAAAACCTGGCGAATTTTCGCGAGGGCGCGGCGATTGCATCGCGTCTCGGCTTGAAACTCGTGACATTTCACGCAGGCTTCCTCCCGCGCAAAACGGACGCGGGCTTCCCCGTGATGAAGGAACGGCTGGAGACGCTCGCCAGCCTTTTTGCGGAAAGAAAAATCGCGCTCGGACTGGAGACGGGGCAGGAAACCGCCGGGGAGCTGGCGGAGTTGATGCGGGAGCTGGCGGACGGCAAAAACAATAACATCGGGGTGAACTTCGATCCGGGAAACATGATTCTCTACGGCAAGGGCGACCCGGTCGCGGCGCTGCGCGCGCTGGCGCCGTGGCTGCGGCAGATTCACATCAAGGACGCCAGGCATGCGAAAACGCCCGGCGCATGGGGCGAGGAGGTCCCGGCGGGGCGGGGCGATGTTGATTGGGCGCATTTCTTTGAGACGTTGCGCGAGCTGGGCTATGGCGGCGATTTTGCAATCGAGCGCGAGGCCGGGATGCAGCGCGTCGAGGATATTCGCGAGGGGCGGGAATTCCTTGGAAAATTCGTATAATATGGGAGGTTCTAAAAATTCATTTTTGAACAGAAGGGAACGAAGATAACGAAGAAAAAACAAAGAAAATCATGATTATAATTTATTTATTTTAATTTAAGCAGAATTAAACAGGCAGCATCCTTGGTTATTCTTCGTTCTCTTCGTTGCCTTCTGTTCAATTTTTAGATCCTTCCATATCATGGGCATGAAAACAAAATCCAGCCGCGTTAATGTTGCCGTCGTCGGTCTCGGCTACATGGGCGTCACGCATCTGCGGGCGTGGCAAAAAATCCGCAATGCGCGCATCGTCGCCGTCTGCGACGCCACCAGGCTGCCGGAGAACGGCGTGCTGCGGGGCGTGGCGGGCAATATAAAAAGCGATTCGGGCGGCCTGGATTTGGGCGCGAAATTAAAAACATACCGCGAGCTTGGGCCGTTGCTTGCCGACCCGGAGGTGGATCTGGTCGATATATGCACGCCCACGCCGCTGCATCCGGGGCAGGTCATCGCGGCGCTGAGGGCGGGCAGGCACGTGCTTTGCGAAAAGCCGCTCGCGCGCACCCCGGCGGAGACAAAAAAAATCCTGCGCGCGGCCTCGGAATCGAAGGGATTTCTCATGCCCGCGATGTGCATGCGATTCTGGACGGGCTGGCGCGAACTCAAGGAACTCGTCGAAACCCAAAAATACGGGCGCGCGCTGGCGGCGGCTTTCCGCCGCGTCTCGCAGAGGCCGGCTTGGAGCACGACCAACACCTACGCGGGCGCGGACATGGGCGGCGCGTTGTATGACCTGCACATCCACGACACCGATTTCATAAATTATATTTTTGGCCGTCCGCAACGCGTCCAATCACGCGGCGTGATTTCCGCGAACGGCTCAATCGAGCACGTGGTGACGCATTATATTTATCCGGGCGGACCGCTCGTAAGCGCGGAGGGAAGCTGGCTGCACCAGGGCGGATTCAGCATGGGCTTTTCCATTAATTTCGAGCGCGCGACCATCGAGACCGATTTTGCGAAGGGCGGCGCGTGGCGGCTGTCGGAAGCCGGCAAAAAGACGCGCGAGGTGGCTTGGCGCGGGCCGGATGGCTACGATGCCGAGATCCGTTACTTCGCGGACTGCGTGGCGCGCGGGGTCCGCCCGGAGGTTGTCACGGCGCAGGATGCGCTGACGACGCTGCAAATCTGCGAGGCCGAGGAGAAATCGGTGCGCGCAGGCGCGAGGGAGCGTTGACCGCTCAGCAACGGATTTTCACGGAGCGCCCGTGGGCGTCGAGTTTTTCCATGGCGGCGAACACGGAGGTGACCTCGCCGCCTTTTTTCACCGTGCCGGGACCGTAGCGGACGATGCTGGTGCGGCGCATGAAATCGGTCACGCGCAGGCCGCTGGAAAAACGCGCGGTGCGCGCCGTGGGCAGCACGTGGCTGGGGCCGGCGGTGAAATCGCCGAGCGCGGTCGGCGTGTGGTTGCCGAGGAAAATCGCGCCGGCGGTCGTGATCTCGCGGAGAAGTTTTTTCTCGGCGGCGGGCTTCACGATGATTTCGAGGTGCTCGGGCGCGACGTAGTTGGCGACTTGCGCGGCCTCGGCGAGACCGGCGGTCTCGATGGCCGCGTAGCCGTTGGCGAGGACGGTCTGCGTTTTCCCGGCACGGGTGATGAGTTTCAACTGGGCGTCAATCTCGGCGTTGACGGCGTCGATGATCTCGCGGGACGTGGCGACGAGGTAAATCTTCTCGCGGCCCGAGCCGTGCTCGGCCTGGGCGAGGAGGTCGGCGGCGACGTAATCGGCGCGCGCGGTTTCGTCGGCGATGACCATCAGTTCGCTGGGGCCGGGAAGCGAGTCCACGCCGATGACGCCGAAAACCTGGCGCTTGGCCTCGCACACGTAGGCGTTGCCGGGACCGAAGCATTTGTCCACGGCGGGAATGCTGGCCGTGCCGTAGGCCATCGCGCCGACGGCCTGCACGCCGCCGACGCGGTAAACCTCGGTCACGCCGACCAGGTGCAGCGCGGCGAGGAGCGCGGGGGCGACGTGCCCGGAGGAATCGGACGGGGTGAAAACGGCGATTTCCGGGCAGCCCGCGGTCTTCGCGAGCGTGGCGGTCATGAGCACGGTGGAAACGAGCGGAACCTGTCCGCCGGGGATGTAGAGGCCGACGCGGCGGATGGGGTCGAACTTCTCGCCGACCTCGGCTCCGTGCTTGTTTTTGCCGAGCCATCCGGCGGGGAGGTTTTTGCGGTGATAGGCGGCGATGTTCTCGTGGGCGGCGAGGATGGCCTTGCGCTCGGCGGCGGCGAGGGTCTTGGCGGCGGCGGCGAGGTCGGTCTCCTTCACGCGGATCTCGCGGGCGCGGAGCTTCGCGCCGTCGAACTTGGCGGCGTAGTAAACGACCGCCTCGTCCCCGCGCGCGCGGACGTCGGCGAGGATGGCGGCGACACTGTCCTGGATTTCCTTCGGCGCGGACGCGGCGCTGCAAAACGCGGCGAGTTCGTCGGCGAAGGATTTGGAGGTGGTGGAGAGGAGGAGCATGGATAGGGAGGGGAAGTTGTGAGAAATTGAAAAGCAAATGGATTAGCGGTCGGGCAGGGCGTTTGCAATCACCGCGTGCGCAATGTCAAAGAGAGCATAAGACTGACGATATGAAGCGAACAGGGGACTTGCTTAATATGGCGTTCATTTTGATTTCGTCCGTCTGGTTTCAGGAAATCAAGGTTGCTCTCTATGAAGAGCAGGTTGCGCCACGATTTATTCCATTTAGACATCTGGTCTTCGGATTTTTTGAGCGCACACTTGCACTACTTATTCTATTATATGCACGTTAGATCATCGGTTTGTAATCTTTCAGCAACCCCTCCGCTTCGAGATAGGCAATGAACCTGTCGTGTATCTTCCGGTCGCGCTCCATGATATCCTTTTCGGTGAAATCGTCTTTCTGTGCCAGCTCACAATACTCGATAATCATGCTCGCTGAATGCCTATTGCCCTTGGCATCAGCATAGCCGTTGTAATAACGCTTCTTGTCTTGAAATTTGTAATCCGCCGCACGGATATTGATGGATTTTTCGAGCAATATCTTGTTACCCAACTCTTCGAGATTATCCGGGTTTTCGAGCTTGTTTTCCTTGTTGTGCCGTTCCTTGGCATAGATGTGTTCGATGTCGAAGTCGCCATCATCGGAGGATGGCCGCTTCTGCCCGTCAAAGGTGAACGCATACCATGTAATCAGCGAACGGGTCACCGTCCTGTTGTTCGTGAATTTGTAGTTCTCCAACACCCTGCGGATATGTTCCGTGTCAAACTTGAAATCCGCAAAGTCGCATTGCTGCTTTCTATAGATTTTCAGCATTTCAGCATAGACGGGAGTGCGGAGCGCGTTCACGCCCGGATTGGTAAGCGAGTAGGCGAATATAAACGCTGTAATTTTCGACAGGAAATTCTTGAATCCGGCATCATCCAGATTGCCCGCCTCGTCCCGATATGACAGAAAGTAGACAGTGGTGAAATACTCCCACATTCCATTGGGCGCGTATTTCAGCACAAACAGCTTTTTCAGCACATCCTCGGAGAACCGCTTCTCGTCCTGTTCGGCCACTGCCTTCCAGAAAGCCAAAAGTATCCTCAGGTCGCCAATCGTGTGATCTGTGAGCAGACGGCGGTATTTGTCGGCCTCATAGAATTTGCGAAGGGCTTCAGTCGTGGTCGATTTGTTGCCCTCGGATGCTCTAACGTAATACATGTATTTCGTGAACAACTCATCCATCGGAGTGCCATTGATGGGATGGAATATTTTCTTGGTGCCGGAGGACAGTTCTTTCCAGTCGTCGATGAAGTCGGCCTTTGTCCCCTGCTTTTCGTAGTATTTGTAGAACTGCGCCTTGAAGATGTCGGCGTCCGCAAGAGGCAGTCCACGGTCGTTCAGCGTAGAGAAAATTCGGAGGGCTGTGTCTTGCGAATCGGCTTCTATGGGCAAGAGGATGCAGTTGTTGAGAATCCGCGCGGGCAGGAATGGCAGATACGAGGGGTATTTAGCGATGAAGCTGTTTATTTTTTCTTCAAAGAACCGATAGTTTTTTGCGTATTTGCTATGCGCCGTTTTGACTGGAAGTCCGTGTTTCAGGAGGGAAAGAAACTCCTCTTTCTCGTCATCGGTGGCCACCTCCGAATCAATTTTCAGGTTTGCCATGTCTGCGTTTCCAAACTCGTCCGTCATCCAAATGCAGGTGGAGATATACTTTCTCATATCCTGCGAAGCGTTGTCCTTCATATACCCGAACTTGTCGTAGAACGCCCGCAGCAGGAGCAGGATTGTGGTCAACCGCTGCTGGCCGTCAATCACCTCGGATTGATGGTTGTCGTTCTTGTAGGTGACGATAGCCCCCAGAAAGTATTCGTCGTTTTTGTTGAACGCGTTCACGTCGTTGTCCGGGAACGCAAAGGTGAATATGTCATCCCAAAGAGTCTGGCACTCATCTTCCTCCCATGCATATGGACGTTGATAATCGGGAATCAGGAAATTCGCGGACTTGTCAGCCAGCAACCCTTTAATGTTCTTTTGGTCTACGTTCAGCTTGCTCATATAATTCGGCTCACTCCCACTCGATCGTCGCGGGCGGCTTGGAGCTGATGTCGAGGACGACACGGCTCACGCCGCGGACTTCGTTGGTGATGCGGTTGGAGACTTTTTGCAGAAGCTCGCGGGGAAGGTCCGCCCAGTCGGCGGTCATGGCGTCTATGCTCTCGACCAGGCGCAGGGCGATGATGTCGGCGTAGTTGCGCTCGTCGCCGATCACGCCGACGGATTTTACCGGGAGATACACGCAGAAGCTCTGCCAGATTTTATAATACAGGCCGGCGGCCATCATTTCCTCGAGGAGAATGGCGTCGGCCTCGCGGAGGACGTCGAGGCGCGGCTTGGTGATTTCGCCGATGACGCGGATGCCGAGGCCGGGGCCGGGGAAAGGCTGGCGCCAGACGACTTCGCGGGGGAGACCGAGTTTTTCGCCGACGCGGCGGACTTCGTCCTTGAAGAGCTGGCGAAGGGGCTCGACGAGCTTGAATTTCATGCGCTCGGGCAGGCCGCCGACATTGTGGTGGGACTTGATGAGGGCGGCGGGATTGTTGCCGATGGCGACGCTCTCGATGACATCGGGGTAAATGGTGCCCTGGCCGAGGAACTCGATGTGCTCGCGGGTTTTGAGTTCGCGGGCTTTTTTCTCAAAAATTTCGATGAAGGTGTTGCCGATGATCTTGCGCTTTTGCTCGGGGTCGGTGACGCCCTTGAGCCGGCGCAGGAAGATGGAGGAGGCGTCCACGACGCGAAGGTCGATTTTGAAATGCTTCGCGTAGAGTTTTTCGATGTTGGCGGTCTCGTCCTTGCGCATGAGGCCGGTGTCCACGTAAACGCAGACAAGCTGGCGGCCGATGGCCTTGTGGAGGAGCGCGGCGGCGACGGAGGAATCGACGCCGCCGGAGAGGGCGAGGAGGACGCGGCCCTTGCCGACCTGGGCGCGGATGTCGGCGACGGTGTGCTTGATGAAATCGGCGGTGGTCCAGTTTTCCGACATGCCGCAGACGCCGAAGACGAAGTTGCGGATGATGTCCATGCCGTGCTCGGTGTGGTAAACCTCGGGGTGGAACTGGATGCCGTGGAAGCGGCGGCGCGCGTCCAGAATCGCGGCAAACTCGGAATTTTCCGTGCGGGCGACGGCGGCGAAGCCGGGCGGGAGCGCGGTGAGTTTGTCGCCGTGGGAATTCCACACGTTGAGCTTGCGCGGGAGGCCGGCGAAGAGCGGGGATTTTTTGCGGATGCCGAGCGAGCCGAGGCCGTATTCGCGGCGCTGGCTTTTGGCGACCTTGCCGCCAAGGAGCTTGCCCATGAGCTGCACGCCGTAGCAGATGCCGAGCACCGGGACGCCGAGGTCGAAGATGGCCCGGTCGGGCATGGGCGCATTGGATGCGAAGACCGAACTGGGGCCGCCCGAGAGAATGATGCCGGCCACGCCGTCGTCGCGCAGCACTTGGGCCGGTGTTTCGAAGTGGTAGATTTTTGAGTAAACCTGACACTCGCGAATGCGGCGGGCAATGACCTGCGTGTATTGGGAGCCAAAGTCGAGGACGGCGATGGTTTGTGGCATAAGGTTGATGAGGCGGGCTTTGATATGGGAATGAAAGCGAAAAATCCAACCGGTTGACCGGGACGGGTGCAACGAGATTTTGGCGGGAGGCGGGTCCGGGGGTTGCAACTCAAAGTGATGTCACCGCCGGAATCTTTCCTCTTTATTCTTTATCTTTCCTCTTTCTCCCTGCCCGTGCCTGACGAAAGATAAAGAGGAAAGAAGAAAGAGGGAGTGACTCAACTTTGAGTTACTCCCGGGTCCGGGGGTTGCGCAAAATCGTTCTCGTTCTCTTTTTCAAAACATCGGGAAATCGGAAACGGAAGCGGAAAAGAGAGAACGAGTAAAAGAACGAAAACGATTTTATCCGCCTGCCGAGCCACAACAATCATCCCGCCCATCGCCGGAAGGACGCGAAAGAACCGGCGCATATCCTTCGCGGAATGTCGGATAACGCAAGTGCCAGTCCAATTGGGCCTTGGCCCGGCGGTTGGCGATGAGGCGGTGCAACAATGCGCCGCGCCGTCCGCCCGCCGCGACGCCGGAAAAACGCGGGGCGGCGCGGCCGAGCTGCCGGGCCAGCCAGCCACAGATTTCGCCGCGCGTGGCCGCGCTGTCGTCCGCGATGTTGAAAACACCCTGCGCCTCAGGACTGGAAAATGCCGCCCAGATCGCGCCGACGATGTCATCGCGATGGACAAGATTCATATAATAATCACCGCGCCCCGGCAGCTCATCCGCCCCGTCGCGCAGTTTGTCGAGCAACTGGTGCCGCCCCGGCCCATAGATGCCGGCGAGCCGCAGCACCGCCACGCCGCGCGCCGTGCCCTCCGCGTGCATCGCGAGCGCGAGCCGCTCGGCCTCCAGCAACAACCGCGCGCGTCCGTCGCCCCCGCCCCCGGTTGCTCGTCCGTCGCACGGCGCCTCCTCGCCGACCACCGCGCCGCCGGTCTGCGGATAAACCGCCGTGCTGCTGGTGTAAACCAACATGCCAATCCCTCTTTGGCCGGGGCCTGCCAGCCCGCGCATTTTTGCCGCCCAACCAGCCACGGAGCGCATGCCGTCCACGTAGCTTCTGCGATATCCCTCCAGTCCGCCGCCGCCCGCGCTCACGCAATTCAAGACAAAATCCGCGCCGCGCTCCGCGATGCGCCCATGCCACGCGTCGTCCGCCAGTTCGCCGACGACCGCATCCACGCCCGCCTCAGCGAGGACGCGGGCCTTTTCGGGATTGCGCGTCAACGCCGTCACTCTCATCCCCCGAGCCGCCGCTTCGCGCGCCACCGCACCGCCCACGTAGCCCGCGCCGAAAACGACCAGCCGCCTGCCCAAAAATTTTCCGGGTGCATCTGCGCTCATTTTGAATATGTTCATTAAAACCATGCCCACAGTTCTCGCCATTTTGCCAGAGGGTTTTGAGGAAATCGAAGCCGTCACGCCCATCGACCTCCTGCGCCGCGCCGGCGTGGAGGTCACCACGGCCGCGCTGGCCGACGACACGCCGGTCACCGGCCGCACCGGCATCACCGTGCGCGCCGACACGACGCTCGCCCGCGTCGCCGGCAACACTTACGACCTGCTTTTCCTGCCCGGCGGCCCCGGGGTGAAACACCTGCGCGCCGATCCGCGCGTGGCCGCGCTCGTGAAGGCCCAGGCCGCCGCCGGACGCTGGCTCGCCGCCATTTGCGCCGCGCCGACCGTGCTCAATGACGCCGGGCTGCTCGCCGGACGCCGCCACACCGCGCACTTCTCCGTCGCCGCCGAACTGCCCGCGCGCCTTGCCGACGAGCGCGTCGTCATCGACGGGAAAATCATCACCTCGCGAGGAGCGGGCACCGCGCTCGACTTCGGGCTGGCGCTGGTCGGGCAACTGATCTCGCCGGAAAAATCGCGGGAAATCCATGCGTCGATCTGCGCGTGAGCGCGCGATGGAGGCTTCCCTCGCCCGGGCTTCTTGCATGAAGATGCGCGGCATTCCATGAAACCATTCGACTTTCTCGTCATCGGCGGCGGCAGCGCCGGATTCAACGCGGCCCGCGTCGCCGCCGGGCTCGGCCAGCGCGTCGCCATCGTGGACGGCGCGCGCGAACTCGGCGGACTCTGCATCCTGCGCGGCTGCATGCCGTCAAAAACGCTCATCCACATGGCCGAGGTGCTGCACCTCGCGCAAAAGGCGAAAACCTTCGGCCTCAAAATTCCCCGCGCCGCCGCCGACATGCGGGCGATGCACGCGCGAAAGAAAAAAATCATCGCGGAGTTCGCCGACCATCGAGCGAAGGCGCTCGCGTCCGGCGGCTACAAGCTCTTCCGCAGCCACGCCCGCTTTGCCGATCCGCACACGGTCGAACTCGACGACGGCAAAAAACTCACCGCGCAAAAAATCCTCGTCGCCACCGGCTCGCGCGTATCCGTTCCACCGATACCCGGGCTCGCGGGGACGCCCGCCTGGACGAGCGACGACGTGCTCGACCTCGATTTCATTCCCGAGAGCGTGCTCGTGCTCGGCGGCGGCATCGTGGCCTGCGAGCTCTCCCAGTTCCTCCGGCGCATCGGCTCGCGCGTCGTGCAAGTCCAGCGCAGCGCGCACATCCTCAGCGACCACTCGCCCGAGGCGTCGGGCGTCGTGGCGCAGTCCTTGCGCGACGACGGCATCGAGCTCTTCGCCGGCACGAAAATCCTGCGCGTCGCCGCCGTCGGCGGCGGCAACAATGACGGGAGCGCGGACATTCCTGTCCGCGACGCGCGTGGAATCGCGGGCAGGAATGCCCGCGCTCCTTTGATAAAAGCCGCCGCCGGCGCGCGCGGCGTCGCCGCCACCTTCGAGCACGGCGGCAAAACCATCACGCGCCGCGCCCGCCATCTGTTCAACGCGCTCGGACGCGAGCCGCTCACCGACGGCCTGAATCTCGCCGCCGCCGGCGTAAAACTCCGCGCCGGCGGGCGCATCGCCGTCAACCGTTTCCAGCAGACCAGCGCGCCGCACATCTACGCGGGCGGCGACGTCTGCGGCCCGCACGACATCGTGCACCTCGCCGTCGCGCAAGGCGAGCTGGCCGCGCGGCATGCGTCTGGCGTTCCGAACCTGAAGCCCATCGACAACGCGCTTCTGCTCAACGTGGTGTTCACCAGCCCGGCGCTCGCCACCATCGGCGTGCTCGAAGGGGAGTTGCGCGAAAAAGGCGTGCCGTTCCTGTCGGCGGGCTATCCGTTCAACGATCACGGCAAGTCCATCCTGATGGATGAGAATTACGGCTTCGTGAAGGTCATCGCCGAGCCGAAACGCGGACGCCTGCTCGGCGCCGAGATCGTCGGCCCGCAGGCGGGCGAGCTGATCCACTGTTTCAACACCCCGCTGGCGATGCGCGCGACGGTTTTCGACATGCTGCGCGCCCCGTGGTATCACCCCACCCTCGCGGAGATCATCACCTATCCGCTGGAAGAGATCGCCGACCGGATCGGCGCTGGTGCCCGGGACAGGACTTGAATCCGATTAACTTACCTAGGAGCAATGCCTTACGGATGTAAACGAGATGTCTTGAGATGTCTGGAAGTGCACTGAAGTGCTTATTTTCAGGCAGAACTTGTCAGAACTCCGGGACGGTCATGCTGCCACGGCTTCCGCCAGCTCAACAAGCCGCCTCAGCTCTGCCAGCCGGATAATGACTCTACGGCCAAGACGGGCAACGCGGAGCCTCTTGGTGGCAATGGCGCGGGCCAGCCATCGGATACTGACGCCAAGGTAAATGGCCGCCTCTTCACGGCTCATGCACTCCGGAGGATTGCTTCGGATGCTCTCTGATCGTGGCTTTGCCACTACCGATGAGGAAGGCTGTCCTTCCAATGCTGTCTTTGACATTCTGATTCCCGCCCTGTTGGGCTCTGTGAGCTTTCAAGGGGCCGGGAGTGTTTGTTTTGCTTTGGTTCATGGGGGAACTTGAGTGGGATTCCTACGCGCCCACACGCCTAGACGCGGTATCGTGCGCGTGAGCGTGTGAGCGTAACGCGTCATGCGCGCCCGTGCGTAGGAAGGGAGGGGGCACGGGGGGAATCTCCGCGCCCCGCTACGTATATATCAGCTCAGATTTTTTCCCCAAGTTGCCCCGCCAGTCCGCCAAGGCCGCCCCTCCGGGAAACCCAGAAGGACGGCTTGGGAACGCTGGCGGTTGGTCTATTGACTATCCAAAAGCTCTTGAAGCTGACGAGCCCTCCCCTCCTTGCGGCGGGTCAAGGCTGATTCAGCGTCAACCTTGAGGGCTTGGTGAAGCTCCGGGAACTCTTTCTGAACTTGTTCCATTGCGCTTCTCCGGTAGCGACTAACGATCTTACCCACGGCTTCCGCCCGTGGGTTGTCCTGAAAGGCGGGGTCTGCCTCCGGGAGCTTCCGATATGCAGTGCTCTTGATGAGCCCTTCCAGAGATTGCCGGAGAGTCTTGCCGTTCAGCTTTACTTCCCCGTGAAGCTCTAGCCATCGGTCAAAGGCGGACTGCCCGGACGGGCTCCGGTAGTCCAGCAATGAATGGCCCCGATAGGTCACCGGGGGCTGACTGAATCCGTGCCCAAGGCGTGCAATCTCGTCAAAGACGGCATCGCCCTTTTCCCGTGAACGGATGAAGGGGTTGCCCCAAGCCAGAGGGGTTTGGGCCAAGGCTGAATCAATGGGCTCTCCCAGAAGATTCCGCTTGGGCTCAACCTTCCGGGCCTGTCCGGGGAGACGGTTAAGCAGGGCGTCAGAATAAGAGCGAACCTCTCTCAAGGCGTTGTCTCCGTCGAGTGTTCCCCTCACTTGGTTGAGGATGTTGGGGACGTAGGAGGCAATGCGTTGTTGAGCGAAGCGTTCAAGGTGTCGTTGAGGCTGGTTGAGGGCGTCAAGAACTTGGGACACCCCTGCAAGGTAGCCCTTGCTGGTGACGTTCTGGGAGAGGGCAACCCCTGCTGTTGCAATGATGGCTTCCAGCCCCTCCGCATTGTGAGGGTCTTGCCGGGCCGCCGCTTCTGACCAATCGGCACAAAGGCCAAGGAACAGGGCAACAGGGTCTGAGCGATGGTAGGAAACGTATGTCCTGCCCCCCTCATCGTTGGGGAAAACGAGTGAGTAGGGCTGCCATCCGGTTGCCATGAGAGCCGCTCTTTCCTTGGGGTCTTCCGGCCCTCTGCCGGTGACCTTTCCTTCAAGGGCGGCTATGGCCCCCATGCTGAACAGGGCTGTCCCCATGACGCTACGGCCTGCCGCTTGTGACCGGACCAGGGCATCCTCACTCGCCATCTCCAAGGCGTGACGCTTCTGGATACTAGAGAGTATGGGGAACTGAACACCCTCCGGCAGCGTCGAGAACGCAAAGGCTCTCTGTCCAGCAAACTTGAGGATGTTCGTGGGTGCTTTGATAAAGGGCAGCACCAGTTGAAACAGGGGATTCCTACGGGCAAGGTTTTGGAGTCCTTGCGTGAACTCCCCAAGCTCACGGGTGAAGGTTGCTTCTTGGGCAACGCCACGGGCAAAGGAGGCGACCCCGGCAAACTCTGCCAGACCGGAGCGGGAGGGGTCCCAATTATCCGCAACGTGCTTCTCAACGAAGTCCGCCTTGTCGATTCCCTGAAGCCCCTTTTCTTCCGCAAGCCGGATGGCCTCACGGGTGACGGCGGCTTCACTGTAAACCTCCCCGGATTGGGTAATGATTTTCTGGATACCGTCGTCAACGTAATCAGAGAGGGCATCCCCGGTGAGCCCCTTTGAGCGTCCCTGATGCCAGAGCTTGGCCTTTGCGGCAGAGCGTCCGTTCAGTTGTTTGAACAGCTCATCGCTGGTGGTGAGGAACCGCATGGGCATCCTCACGGCCTCGCCAAGGAAGTTGACCATGTGGTAGAGACCGGAGAACTCAAGATTCTTGAAGGCCCCAAGGGTCTCCCTGCCCTCCCGGATGAGTCCTTGGCTGGTGAGTTCAGTTCGTCCGGTGATGGTTCCCCAATCAATGGCGTTGCGGAAAGGCTTGGTGTCCGCCAGTTGGGCGGCCCGGTCAAAGACGGGCTCTCCGGTTCTGAACGCTTGGGCTGCAAAGCTGAAAGCGTCCTTTGCCGATTCCATGATGTAGACGTATTGTTTTAGGAAGGCTTGCGAGGCTGGCACGTCCCCACGGAAGAGCGCACCTATAGCCCCTTCAAGAGGCAGGTAAAGCGTCGTGAAGGTATTTCCGATGGCATTTACTATATGGGTCTTTGGCCCGCTCAGAATGCCGTTCAGCCAATACTCATTGTGAGCCCGGAGGAGGCGGCCCCCAAGCGTCTGTTGGTTGGCAATGAGCTTACCGGCCATCTCCGGGGAGGATGCAGCCGCCAGCTTCTCAAGTTCCTTTGAGCAATAGCCAGTGCCCCCAAGTTCGTTGACAATCTGCCGGGCTATCTCCCCGGTCTTTATCTCTTGAAGGCGGATGAACTGGCGGGCCTTCAAAGCCCGGCCCTGGGCTGTTCCAAAGCCGGACACGATTGAGATAAGCTCCGTGAGCTGTTGTTGGGAACGTGCGGCCTGAAGGATGTTCTGGTTGCTCCTGTCTCCCTTCGCCACGAGTTCAGCGTAATACTTCGCCTCCTTTGCAATAGACAGCATTACGTCTGAAGCTGCTATTGACATTGATTGGGCTTTCTGGATGTCCGCGATACTTCCCCGGAAGCCCGCAAAGATGGCTTCCGGTGACTTGTTAGCTATGGTTTTAATGACCGCGTCAGCCTTTGCTAGGGAAACCTCCATAGTCTCATGGGACTTCTTCCGGCCCGCAGCCGCGTCCCGTTCACGAATGAACTCGGCGCGCTTCTCAAGGAATGATGCCATCCCGTCAGAGTCATCCACGAAACGGCCTATGGACTTTTCCGGGGACTGGAAGAGATGCCCGCTCTCAACGTCGAGCCGGGCCAAGCCATCAATGCCATCGTTGGCTAGTTTGGTTTCGGTGGCTTTGGTGACGGAGCCGGGGACTTCCGGGGGGGTGGCGGTGGTGGTGGTGGGGGCTGGCGGGACTTCCTTGGGTTTCTTCTGGTTAATCAGGGCATCCTCAATGTCCGTCTTTGGCGCCGTTTCCAGAATGCTGTTAACGGCTTCTGGCCCCGCCCCTGCCAGCTTCGCTTTGCGGGCCTTGGCATAGGCCTTGAGCCCCTTCATGAATCCATCGGAGAGGGCACCAAGGGCGAGACCTTCCAGCGTGTTTTTTAGCCGTCCCTCTATTTCACTGTCTGACTCATCGGCGGACAGATATTCTGTTACGGGATTGGAGAGGGCCGGGAACTTCTCGACAAGGTTGCTCAGACGTTCCTCATGGCCGTCAAACACGGTGAAGTCTGCAATGGCCCCGGCAGCGGCACTCCGGGCAAGCATGGAGGTCTTGAGGATGCCACCGGCACGGCTGGCGATGCCAAGGCCAGGGACAAACCCAACAAGGAATTGGGCGACGTTCTCCACCAGCTGCCCTCCGGTGGTTTGGGACTTGCCAAGGGGATTCTCGTCCCAATCGGGAAGAGCGTCCCCTGTCAGAGAGTCCGCAAGGCCATAGACGCTTTGGACGGCCCCCGCAACGCCCCGGAGGGGGGCGGCGAGAGTGTCAAGGACTACGGACGGGTTTGGGGTTGGTGCTGTGTCGTCTTCCGGGCGGGAGGCCAAGGAACGCTGGCGGGCTCTTGTCAGTTCTTGGTCGAGGTAATCCTGTTCGCCTTCCGGGGCGGTCATACTGTCGGTTATCATGGGCATGTTTTATCGGCCAAGGAGGATGGCCTGTTGTTGGTAAAGCTCTTGGGGACTGTGGATTTTTCCGGGGTCAACCAAGAGATGGACCTCGTTAAATACGCTGTTCTTGTCCTGCCTTTTTGAATACGCCGCTTCCAGTTCCTTCCGGTTCTTGAAGAGGGGCACGTTTCGCCAGTTAATGAGGCGGGGGTTGAGGGGGACTCCCTCACTTGTCCGGCCCGCTTTCATCTCTTCCAGCGAATAGCCTTCCGCGCTCTTTACGACGGCATAGGCCAAGGCGTGGGGTTCGCTGCCGGGAGACTGTCTGGCAACCTCTTCCAGCCAGCGTTGGCGGGGTGTCTTCTGGCTGTCCGGGTCTGGCAAATGGGGTTCTTTCCAGTTCTTGGCGAGTGCTGCCGGGTCGGGCAGAAGGCGGAGGTTGGCCAGCCAGCCCGGGCGGGATTCCAGAATATCGGATGCCTCGACGGACAGGGTGCCTCTCATGGCATCCCCACGAATTACACGGGCCTCAAGGTCTTTCTCCTTCTTGTCAGACAGGCCGGACACCTTTGCCTTGGTCATTTCCTTGGCAAGGTTCTCCGCATATTTGACCGTATCGACATAGGCTTCACTCCGGGCCTTTTCGCGAACTTGGACGGCCTTCATCGGGTCACCTTCCGACATTTCCACAAGGTGGCGTTGGGCCGCCTGCTCAAAGAATGAGAGTGTCTGGCGTTGGTGTTCCCGGAGTTCGTCCTGTGAGAGGCCGGGAAGCTCCGGGGTTTCCTCAATGGTGAAGGTGGGGGTGAGCGTGCCGGGACCGTCAACGTCTTCCCCGTAGAGCTTGGTCGATGCAATCGCCAGCCATCGTGTGTCATAAATGCTGGACAGGCTCCGGGCCTTTCTCAAGGCGGGTTCTAGCTGTTGGGCAACAGTGAGGGCGCGGAGGTCCCCTCTCTGCTCTGCCTGCCGGATGAAGCTTTCCGCCTCATCCAGTTTGGCCGGGTCAATCGTGGCAAGCATCCGGGAGGCCGTAGAAAGTGCCCTATCGTCGTCCTGTTTGTCCGCTTGGGAGATGGCCCGGTCAAGGGTTTGGAGATAGCCGGAAAGCTTTTGGGGATTCCTACCGTCTTCGCTCTTCCGGAAGGAGTCCGCAAGGCGGTTCCTTGCTGCCTTGTCGAGTGTCTGTCCGTCGAGTTCAGCAAGGGCCGCAAGGGCTGCATCCGCCCCTAGCTGCCTATCGGTGGCGTTGCGCTTGGTGACCTCAAGGTCAACGGTCTCCGACTTCTCAGCCGCCTTCCGTATTTCCTGCCGGGCCGTGATGAAGAACTGGCGGGAGGCCGACGCCTTCCCCAAGAGCCCGCCCTGTCCGGTGAGGTCATAGTCATGGAACAGGTCAAGAACGGTCTCCGCTTCATCGGTGGCGGTGGGGTTCTGGCTAAGAATATCCTGAACGGCTTCAAGGGCCTTGGATGCCACCAGAGGGCCAACACGGTGACGGGGCATCTCCTCTTCCTTGACGGTGGAAATGAACTGGTGAACCTCCGCTTTGATGGCGTCCTTGTTGTCCGGGTCCGAGAAGGCGTAGGCGTCCGCAAAGTCCAGAATGCGGGAACCAATGCGGGCTTCTTGGGCCTGAACGAACTTTTGCTCATGCACGGCCTTGGCCTTGCGCCTGAACGTTTCCGCCTGCCTGTCCGCTTCCTGCTGGAAGCCCTGGAGGGCGTAAACGTTGTCCTTGGGGAGCTGTGAGCGTATCTCATCGGTGGCCTGCTTTATCACGCCCTCCGGGTCAAATGGGGCGTCCGCCTTGGTTGCATCCGCAAGCCGTGAGTCAAGGAGGGTGGAGAGTTCGGCGGATGCTATATCCTGCCCGGCCCTCCTTGAGTATCCAATTTGTGCATACGGAAGCTGGAAACGGCTGATGCCCCCGGCTTCAAGGTGTTCCTTGAGGTTTCCATTTAGCACGCCAAGCTTGGTCTTTGAGTCCTCGGCTGCGGCCTTGAGTTCGCTGGTGGTGAGTGCGGCGCGTTGGTCTTCCGCCGTCCGGTTCTTGATTAATTCCAGAATGCCGGGCTCTATGTCGTCCAACGCGTCCGCCAATTGAAGCATGCCTTCACTCATGATGGCACCACGGGCACGCCCGGAGGCGGCCCCCGCCGTTGAGGGGAAGCGGATGGCATCAGGAATGCGGAGGGCCGGAGAATGGGGGATGGGGGATTCTACCTGTTTTCTTGGTTGTTTATTACTCATACAAGGGGCGGCTTCTTTGCCTTCTGAATGTTATAAATATCTAGCCATCGCCCACCCAGCTTCAGGCCCTCCGCAAAGTAGTTGGGGCGGGCGATGGGTTGGGCAGTCTGGATGTTCTGGAAGCTGGCTCCCGTCTTCAGGGCGTCGATCTGGGATTCAGTGTTGCTGTCGTTAATCGTGGTCTGACGGGCAAGGGCTTCCTTGTAGCGGCCTTCCTCGGCCTTGAACTCACCAAGGAGGGCCTCCACGGAGGCTCCTGCAACGCCGGACTCACCGGCAGCGGTGGAGGCTGTAGCGGCGGCCTTGCGGCCTGCAATGCGGGCCTGCTCGGCCTCACGGGAGGCGGCCTCTCGCTGGTTCGCCTGTTGTTCCCGGAGGGTTTCCGAGGACTTCGTGGCATTGACGTTGTTGGTCTTTATCAGGTCTTCTTGGTAGGATTCCTGGGCCTTGGCGGCTTGGTTCTGACCAACGATACTGGCAGCGGTGCTAAGGGCGGCTATTGCATAGCCAACGGCAGGGTGACACATGGGGAAATAAAAAGACCTCCCAAGCACGATGCCGGGAGGTCCATTGGAATGATGATGGGATGGGGATGGGCCTTAGGCGGCTTCTTCCACGGTGTTTTCGTTGAGCCAAGCAAAGAGAGCCGCATTGATGATGGGCGTAAGGAGCTTGGTCTGTTTGGCCTTGGGGAGGTCTTTGACGAAGGCAAGAACATCATTCGAGACGTTCACGTCAAACACCTCCGAACCTTCCGGGTCACCGGCGTCCGGGGGAGCGATGGGGGCGGCCTTGCCTTGAGTCCAGAGAACGAAGTCATAGGCCATATTCACACGGCCTTCCTCACTGAGGTATTCTCCGACAAGCTCGCCAAGACCGGCGGCGGTGAGAACATTGGTGTCCCCGGTCACCTTGACATACTCCCGGAGCCTCCGGGCATTGGAGGCATCCAAGCGAATCTCAAAGGGCGTCAGATAGGTCTTCTCACGCAACGCCTGTTCAATGGCACTGGTGATGAGAGCTTCCGGCTCAACGCCAAGGCTCCACCGGATGAGGCTCCGGGCCTTCGTGTGAGTCATGCCATCTGGAAGGACGACGGAGAGATGAAGGTTCCTGTGTTGCTGGCGGGAGGCTCCTTGCTTGGCGTTAGAGAGGGCCGCAAGAACCTGGGCGGATGCTTTGATTTTGTCACAGGCTTTGGCGAGGGCTTTGACCTCGTTGCTGCCGGTGATGGTTACTACTTTACGGGTGTTACGTTTCATGTGTGTGTGTTGTTTTAGCTCTGACAATAGAGAGGCCGCACCTACTGGCGGGGGTAGTAATTGGGCCAATACAGTAGCCCTCCCCGCTTTCGATGCGGCCTCAAATCTTATCCTGTATTTCTAACTCCGGTTACTACGCCGGGCGTCTCCGTAAAAAACGCGGGGGTAGCGTTAGGTCATGGAGGGCCTGATGGCAAGCATTATTTTTCGGAAGCCTCCGCCAGCTCATGGAACTTCTTCAAGGCGTCTTCCTCATGCCGGTAATACCAGCCATCGCGTCCAAAGTCTTCCGTTGACGGATAGACCTCATGCCAAGGCAGAGAGCTTCCAGAAGGCAAAGAGTGCGGCTTAGCTATTCGTATTCTGACAACCTCAAAGCCCGGGTCTATCCGGCCAAATTGATAAAGGGCAATGTTCCCGGTTCTCTTGACTTGGGTGTAGCGAAGGCGGCTGATGCTGCTTCCCGGGAGCTTCCGGGTGAACTCAAGCGGGAGGGGCATTGGGTTCTCTTTGGTGTAAGAGGAGCTTGGGGGTGAAGCAGAGATAGGGGATTCAGTGTTCACGTGTTCACGTGTTTTAAGGGGTTTGGGTTGTTGGCGGTTGAATTGGGGTTGAGGTCGTTTTCAGGAAGGCCCTTTCCCGTGTGCGGCCCCCCGCAAAATCGTTGAGGTAGAGGGGTGGTCCATATGGACATAGCCATCTGACAAAACCTCCACGATTTTGACGGTTTTGGCATGCGTGTGCTGAAAGCCTGAGAAATTCTCAGCCTTCCGGCAGGGAGAAGCCTTCAAACTTTGAAGCCTTCCGGCAGAGAATCCGGGGAGGGGCCTGCAAGCGGGAGCCGGGAATCAGGGAGGGTGGATACTAGCAAAATTTCTACCGGTATCTACCCTCTTCAGTAATCTCCCAGCTCTCTTCCCAGCCAGTCGAGCAGGGGCCTTGCGGTGAGAACGTCCTTGAGCTTGGTTCCGGTGGCGTCAACGGGAACAGACCTCAGAGCCTCAACGACTCTCCGGGCATCCCGTATCCTGCCAGCCGATACCAGCCGGACAATCACGGGGACTACGGCGGAAAGGATGAAGCCGGGGGCAAGCTCTTCCGGCACTTGGTAAACTCGTAGCTGCATGAGGCACCACGAGAGGCGTTCGCCTAGCGGGAACTCATGGGGGTTCTCATGTTCATCCGCGAACTGTTCCATGCGGATGATGGCCTGATTCCAGACCTCCTCAATTTCAAGGGCTCTGGCATGCCGGGCTTTGGCAGTTGGGTCAATGGTAAGGGCGGGGTGAGTGGTGGTGGTAGTCATGGTGGTGGAGACGGAGCCTCTTGGGTGGGTGGTGGTATTGCCACTGGCGGGGAATGCTTCAGCGATGGCAGACGGCCAACAAAACAGGCATCCCAGTGTTCTCCTCTGGTCCTCGTTTAGAGTTCGTCTGGTGAACAGAAGGAAGGTCTCTGGTTCTCTTAAAGATACTACTACGTAGACACACTTTAAATAAAACCAGAGTTACTCAATGAGGAGACTCATAGACACCTCATTGAGTATCAAAAGGACTTCTCAGGAGGGTTCCTTAGTATCTTAGGGAGGGCCTGAAGTTCTTTTGTCTTTTATTGTCTTCTCCTGTTTTGTCGGAAATGGGGCAACTCCCTGTATGTCTTGTTTTTGTTGTCGTCAATAAGGGGAGTCGTCGTCAACAGAATGACCGTCGAAACTTAGGGGGACGGAATCTCCCTCAAAAGCCGTAGTCTTCCGCCGTTTCCGGAGTCGTTGGAACTGGCGCTGTTTTTCGCTTTTTAGCGGGGCCTCTGCGTTTGATGGAAAGGAGACCGGGAGCCAGCCCGGAGCCTATCGCATTTTTCAAAATCAGTTGCAGACTTTCCAGACTGAATAAATCAGCCCCGTCTTCCCTCCGCATGGATGGCTTCAGATATCCTTTCCGCTTCCAGTCTCTAACCGTTATCCACGTGGTCCCGCAAAAGTCCGCCACGTCCTGTTGGGTCATTTGGCTCTTTGTGAGTAACTGAGAAATGCTGGTGGGGTTCAACTGATACGACTTGGCTAGTATCCGGATAACGTGTCTTTGGTTTTTATTCATGCTGTGAAAATCAATCGGTGTTTACTACAAGCTTTGCCCCTGCCGGAGCCTCTGAATGTTCTCAGTGATTCCTTCGGGGAGGGTGTATCCAATGCTTCTGGTGGTGGCTCTGCCTCTTCCCGGCTTCACTCCGGGCTTGCTGTTGGACTCTTGGCTAGCTGCCTCCGCAAGTCTGGTGACATCGGACAGGCGGTAGCGGACGACGCCCGGCCCAAGACGATACTTGGGAAGCTTCCCATCTCGTGCCCAGCGCCAGACTGTGAGGGGGGAGATTTGGAAGAGCCGTGCAACGTCCTTCCGGGTTAGTGAGGGGGCTTCAGGGATTGGGGTTTTGGTGGTGGCTTTGCCACCGGGGTTCTTGGTGGGGTTCATTGGTGGTGGTGGTTGGGTGGAAGAAGCGGAACAATTATTGAGGGTGAGCCGTCCAACTTCCTATCTTTTAGTTGTTTGATTCGTTTTAGCTTTTCTTGAATGAGCCTATCGGCCTTCTCCATCAAAGCCTCTTCACTCATTTCTCCCGTCCTCACACGTTCCTCTCCCATGAAGTAAGCGCCGTCCCGGTGGATGGCCGGGAGGACTTCACTGGTGACCCAATCGCGGAAACGTTCAGCGGTGGGGTTGCACCGATGGGCACGGAAGATGAGCAGGTAAAGTCCTGATTCAGAGATAAGCGCAATCTTGTGCCCCCGGAAGATGGGCCTTCCTGCAAGGCGGTTGAGAGTGCTTCCAGCACACAGACGCTTCTGGTCTTTGCTTAGATAGCCAAGGTATCGTGTTGCCCCGCCTTCAAACTGAAGGTCAAGAGCACGGCAGACATCTGCCGCAACGAACCAAGGCTCGCCACGAATGGTGATGGCCCGGACATCGTGGGCGTCATGGCTGAAGAAGCTTAGAGCGTGATTGTGTGGATGTGTCATGGGAATCGGCAGCGGGGATTTTCGGGGGAACTATCAGGGATTCAAGGAGTTTCAATGTCACAGAATACAGATACTCATACGCAGACGAGATTGTGTCGCATTAGCAGGGGCCTTGGGGTGGCCTCTTGGTCATATATGTGGCCAAAGCCAACGGCCTGCATTTCAAGGACTTTCAAAACGGCCATTAAGCCCCGATGCCAGGGCCGTTCTTGGTCATAAGTGTAGCCAAAGCTAAGAGCTTGGTGTCGAGGGGATAGCAGAAGTCTCATTTTGCTCCTCCTCGGTGGCCTTCCCGATGGTCGGACGATTATCCAACCCCTTGGGGAGCAACCCCAAGAGAATCCTCTCGGATGTCTCAATGGGGGCATTCTCAAGGCTTAGTGACGTAGCTGTGAACTTGTCCGACAATGCACAACCAGACTAGAACGCCTATTACTAGGCAGAGAACTTCCCAAGCGGAAGACCAACGGGAACCCTTCTTGGCTTCTTTAGCTTGGGTCTCTAGCTGGTCCCGCTTGGGCGGTTTGTTGGTCATAAGGGTGGTAGGGTAAAACCGTCACATCCAAAGGACAACCAAAACGGTTCTCTGGTCATATAGGCCGGGGCCGTCCTGTCCCATACTCCTCACGCTGTCTTGCGGGCTTTGCTGGCGGCTTTGCCTATGCTGCCACTGAACCTAACAACCTTCTTGCCCTCCGCATCCGGGGACAGGGCAAAGTAACGTTCCGCATCCTCCTTCCGCACCAGCTGCCGGTAGTGAGCAAACAGGACATCATCCCCTTGCTTATGGCCCATGAGAGCCGCCGTCCTCACTGAATCCCCATGCAAGGCGTAATGGTAGCTGCCAAAGGAATCCCTTGTCCCGTTCTTGGGAATCTTCACACGGACAGACCGTGCCAACTTAGCCACGGAATCCCCGTAGCGGTTCTGGTCATTCCCGGGGCATACAAGGCCCTCCCGATTCGTGCAAAGGGACAGCCATGCAAGGGCGTTCTCCGGCAGCGTCACAAGGCGGTTTCTCCGCTTCTTGGCGATTGTCTCCGGGACGTGGACGAAGGGGCTGGAGTCTGAATCATGGATATCCTTCCAATCCATCTTGTATGTCTCTGCCGTCCGGAGTCCGCAAAAGAGACGCAGCACCAGAGACCCAAGCAGGGGGCGTCCCTTCTCCGCTGCCGCCGCATTCAGAAGCTTTCCGGCATCCTCTACGGAGAGGGCCTTTGCATTGGAGGTCTTCCTTATGGCCTTCTCCCCTCCAAGACGGGCGTAATCCTCACGGGTGAAGAACTCCATGACGTTGTCTTTGACGTAGCGGCTGGCTTTGGCGTGCCTCAAGACCTCTGCTACACAGTTCCTATGGTTCAGCGTTGTCCGTTGAGAGTAGCACTTACGGAGCCCGTCCAGCCAATCCTTCACGTCGTCAACGGTAACGAGATTCACGGGCTTGGTCCCAAGGGCCTTCACGAGTCTTTCAGTCCTTTGCTTGAAGTCCCCAACCGTCCGCATGTCCATCTCCCCGGCCTTGGCCCGGGCCTCCTTGCTGGTGCTCATCTCAGAGCAGACTTGAGCCAGTGTCCTTGTCCCGCCAGCCGGACGGAGGACATCGATAGCCACCCGGGCTGCCTCCATGAAGCTAATCCCCGCTTCCTTCAACAGCCCCCAAGCGGCTATGGCCTCCTTCTGTTGGGTTGGTGGAATCTCTGCAAAGGAGGAGCCGTGCTTGCGCAATGCCAACAGGCGGTCTTCCGCATGTCGCTTCGCCTCATCCTCCGTGGGGAACTGTTGGCGTTCACGATTGCCCCCCGTGAGCTTGGCGGGAATGCGAACTTGCCACGACGTGCCATAGGCAAGCCCCGCTTTGATGTTCTCAATCTCTGCAATAATGATGCTGCTCCGTTCGGGCCATTCGTAAGACTTCATGGCCGGGAGTAGTGAAGGGATTCCTGCCAGATTCAAGGCTTTTCTGTCAGAACTCTGTCAGTAATTTTAGGGATTCTTTCCCAACTATCTGTAATTTAGCTTGTTATGTGGTGCCCGGGACAGGACTTGAACCTGCACGCCTTGCGGCAACGGCTTCTAAGACCGTCGTGTCTGCCATTCCACCACCCGGGCGCGGAAAGTGTGCCGGGGAGCTTGCCGGGGTTCGTTTTGGGTTGGCAAGCGCTCTTTCGCCGCGGTTTGCAGGCGCCGTGGCGCGACGCGGCTCAAACTGCCTCGCCCAAACGATCGCCCATGCGCGCGTAGGTTTCGCGGCACTCGCGGCTTTGCGCGACGAGGTCGGCGTCGAATTTTATCCGTCCGCGCTCGAAAAGCGTGATCACGCACGAGCCGCCGAATTTGAAAAACCCCTTTTCCTCGCCTTTCGCCACGGGGCGGTTTTCCACGTAGAATTGCTGGATGGAGCCGACATTGGTGGCGCCGACTTCGAGCAGCGCCACCGTGCCGAAGACCGGCGTTTCCAGCAGCGTGAGCATGCGTTTGTTCTGCACGAGGTAGTCGATGTTGCGGCGCAGGGCGATGGGGCTCACCGAATACAAAAAACCCTTGATCAAGCGCGCCTCGTCCGGCGTGCCCGCGCAGGGAAAATGAAAGCGGTGGTAGTCCACCGGACACAGCCGCGAGATGAGCATCGCGCCACCGGCGAATTTGCGCGCCAGCTTTTGTCCGGCTTCCGGCAGCCCGCCCTCGCCGAGCAGTTCCGCGAGCGTGAACTTCGAGCCTTTCACATAAAATCCCTCCGCCGCATCCACGTCGGGAAACGCCAGATGCCGCCCGTCCGCCGGGAACACCGCCACGCGCTCGCCGCCGACGATGGGACGCGCCTCGCGTTTCAAGGCCCGCGAGAAAAATTCGTTGAACGTCCGCATCTTGTAGATTGACTTGGCGAACTCGTCGGCATCGAGGTTGTATTTCACGACGAACGGAAAAATCTTCGAGCCGCTCCAGCGCCGGTTCATGCGCCGTCCGTAATACCACGAGAAAAACTTCCGCTTCACCAGCGCCCAAAGCAGGAGGCGTCCGACCGGGTTTTCATAGACGAGGCGCATCCACGTTTCGCCGTAGATGTCCTCGGTTTCGATTTGCCTGGTGTAACGGTTGAAAAACTGGATGGGTTCGCGGGCCATGATGAGATCGGCCAAAGCATCGCCTGCCTTCCGCTCCGCGCGCAACGCGGAAAATGCGCCGCGCGGATCACGGCGCAGCCTCGCCGCCACTCTGCACCGACAATCGCAAACGCACCCCAAATCAATCAATCCCGGCAAATCCGGGTTGACGTGACGCCCTCCGCGCCGATAAACCCAGCATCTCATTTTTGCCGAGCTAGCTCAGTTGGTAGAGCAATGCTTTCGTAAAGCATGGGTCGTCGGTTCAAGTCCGATGCTCGGCTCCATTCTAAAAGCCTCGCAACTGGAAACGGTTGCGAGGCTTTTGCGTTTGGCCTGTATCGCGGTGTCGCCGTCTGAAAAATGTGAAACCCGCGGCGTCCGGCGAAGTCACAAGAGCAGGCAATGAAACCCTCCAGTCTTCCGCCCCTCGCGCTCCTGACGTTCGCCCTCCTCATCCTCGCCGGATGCGCCTCCGCCTCCAAATCGATCTCGCATCATGACTTCGGCCCGCCGCCGGAAAAGGCGCGGGAGCGCGCCCGGACATTTGCCATCTCCACGCTCAACGCACCGGAATCCGCCATCGTCGAGTTCGGCGACCTGGCCAAGGCGGTCATGGAGGCGGGCCGCTACCGGGGAGAAAAAACCTATTACGGCTGGGTCCAGATTCTGGGCATCACCGTGAAAAACGAACACGGGGAACGCGGGGCGACCCGGCGCTGGCACATCATGTTTTTCGAGGACGGCACCCTGGGGAATGTGACCGACATGGTCGATTCCGGCATGGTGAAAATGATCGCGGTGCCAGCGGCGCGCCCCGAGGGAAAACGCGCCTGAGGCACGACGCGGCATGCGCGGGGCTCACGCCGCGAGCAGCAGGATTTCCTCGATCCTGGCCGGCGTGATGTCGCCGCGTTCGCCGATGGCGGTCTCGCCGCGCGCGGCGAGGCGGCGCGCGACTTCCACGGCGGTCTCATCGGCCTTGATTTTGTAGTCCGAGAGTCGCGTGCGGATGCCGAGCGACTCGTAGAACGCGCGCGTGCTTTCGATCGCGGCGTCGATGCGCTCGTCCTCGCTGCCTTCGTGCAGGTCCCAGACGCGCGCGGCGTATTGCACGAGTTTGCCGCGCTTGGTTTCGCGCTGCACCCGCATCAGGCCGGGCAGCACGATGGCCAGCGTGCGCGCGTGGTCGATGCCGTGGAGCGCGGTCAGTTCGTGCCCGATGGTATGGGTGGCCCAGTCCTGCGGCACGCCGACGCCGATGGCGCCGTTGAGCGCCCAAGTGGCGGCCCAGATGAGGTTGGCGCGGGCATCGTAGTCGTGCGGGCTGGCCAGCGTCTTCGGTCCTTCGTCGATGAGCACCTTCAGGATGGATTCGGCGAAGCGATCCTGGATTTCCGCGGCGGCGGGAAAGGTGAGGTATTGCTCGATCACGTGACAGAACGCGTCGCCGATGCCGTTGGCGACCTGCCGTTCGGGCAGCGAGAACGTCGTCTCGGGATCGAGGATGGAGAAGCGCGGATAAACGAGCGGATGGTAGAACGCCAGTTTCTCCTTGATGGCGCGGCGCGAGATGACGGCGTTGCCGTTGGCCTCGGAGCCGGTGGCGGGCAGCGTGAGCACCGCCCCGATGGGCAGCGGGGGCGCGGTGATGGCGCCGCCGTGCGTGGCGGGAATCTGCCACGCGTCGCCCTCGTGGGGAACGGCGGCGGCGACGAGTTTCGCGCCGTCGAGCACGGAGCCGCCGCCGACGGCGAGCACCCAGTCGCTCTTTTCCCGCCGCGCGAGCGCCACCGCCTGCATGAGCGTGTCGAAATCGGGGTTTGCCTCGACGCCGAAAAACTCGTGCGTGACGCGCGCGCCGAGGGCTTTTTTCACCTGGTCATAAACGCCGTTCTTTTTGATCGAGCCGCCTCCCGCCAGCAGCAGCACGCGCGCGCCGGCCGGGATCTCGCAGGAGATTTTTTCGATTTGCCCGCGCCCGAAATGGATGCGCGTGGGATTGTGGTACGTGAAATTTTCCATGATCTCCGCAATCATGGCCGGCGCGGTGACAGTGGCAAGCGGAGGTTGGGCCAAACTCAAAAGGCGATGCGGCTTTCGCCGGGAACGAAACCGCCGTGCGGAAGGCGTGGCCGATTTGGAGCCGGAATTCGTTGAGAAGAGATTCTTATTGCGTGTAGGTGTGAACGCTTTGCGCGGCGGAGGGGAGGTAGTTCACGCCGAACCAGCAGATGAGCAGGATGACGAAGGAGAGCGCGAGCACCCAGAGGGCAGCCTTGGTGGCGGCGGGGAGCCAATGGCGGATGTGTATGAACGCGAGGTAACCGAGCCACGTGATGAGCGCCCAGGTTTCCTTCGGGTCCCACGTCCAGTAATGGCCCCACGCTTCCTTCGCCCAGAGCGCGCCGAAGAGCAGCCCAAGCGTGAGGAAACCGAGGCCGGGATAAACGAGCCGACCCGCGAGGCCGAGGTGCGCGGCATCTTCGCCGACGACAGGGGCGGACAGGGCGCCGTCCCGGACAGCTCGCGCCCGCCCCATGCGCCAAAGCCCGCGCACGGCGATGGCGGACGAGGCGGCGAAGAGCGCGTAGGCAAAAATATAAACGAGCACATGCGGCACAAACCACACGCTTTGGAGCGCGGGCATGAGGGCGCGGTTGTGCGCCTCGGGGCGGAGCAGGTTGACGACGAGGAACAGCGCGCCCATGCCGAGCGCGTAGTTGAGAAGCCAGCGCTGGCGGAATGCGAGATGCGCGGCGGCGCCGATGAGCGGCGTGAAGATGGCATACCACAGGCGCGTCTCGCCGAGCGTGCGCATGGGCGGGCGTTCGAGTGTGATCCAAAGCACGATGGCGAACGCGAGCGGCGCAAGCGCGCCGAGCGCCGCGACGGCGGCGTGCAGGCGGTGGCGGTCGCGCGTGGCGCGGCGGGCCTGAAGCGCAAGCGCGAGCAGCCAGCACGCGATGGCGGCGGCGGCGTAGAACGGAAACTGCATCCAGGGCGCGGCGTTCATGCGGCCGCCTTTCTTCTGGCCCGGGCCATGAGGAAAAACACGCCCGCCATCATCATGAACACGCCGGTGTAAACGCCGGGCAGCCACGGATCGCGGACGAGTTCCACGATGCTGGTTTGCGACCAGCGCCCGCGCCGCTGGTCGTAGCTGAGCTGGTAGATTTTCCAACCGCCGAGCGCGAGCGGCCGGTTGACCTCGATGGTGGCGGCGCGGCTTTCCCGGCCGGGCGCAAAAACCTCGACTTGCGAGGCGAAGCGGCGCGGCTCGGGGTCGGGCATGGCGAGCGCGAGGCCGTCGTCGAGTTCGAGCATGGCGGGCATGGTGGCGAAACTGCCGCAAGAGACCCACCCGTGGCGCGCACGCTCTTTTGCCGAATGGCGCCGGGCCGCGACGCGCACCGCGGGGGCCGCGCCGGGTTCGCCGGGCATGGCGTGATAGTTGTCCGCGAAGCCGAGCGCCTCGGGAATGTATTCGAGGATGTCAACGCTCCAGTCGCCGAGCGTGGAGGATTGGAGCGGCGCGCCATCGGGCGCGCGGGAGTTTGCGGGCGCGGAAATCTCCACCGGGGCGCGTCCGCGCGAGGCGGCGATGGTGTTATTTTTCGTGTCGAGCAGGACGAGCTTCGGCGCGTAGGTGTCCATTTCAAAGCGGCGGAGTTCCAGCGCGAAGGGCATTTCGACGAGGTGCGCATGGCCGGCGTGCGAGCGGTCGATGGCGCGCCATTCGGGCGCGCCGGCGCGCAGTTCCATCGCGAGCCGCGCGAGATCGCCCGCACCGAGCATGCCGGCGGAGAGCGCAATCCAGAGGCCGAGGTGGTT
Source organism: Termitidicoccus mucosus (assembly GCF_038725785.1). Lineage (GTDB taxonomy): Bacteria > Verrucomicrobiota > Verrucomicrobiia > Opitutales > Opitutaceae > Termitidicoccus > Termitidicoccus mucosus. Next base: position 7,393,851 of record NZ_CP109796.1, on the reverse strand, counting down.
GAGCAGGAAGCCGAGGTTTTCTCTCTTGAACGGCACCGCGCGCGCGACCGTGGCGAGGCCGAGGTTGGTGAGAAAATAAAACATCGTGAGCACGAACGGCCACGAGTGCATCACGTCGCCGAGGATGCCCGCGCCGGGCGACTGGCGCAGCGTGCCCATGAGCACGGCTTGCACGAGGACGAGCGCGATGGCGCTGATGGAAACCGGCACGGAACGCAGCCAGCGCACGAAGGGCGAGCGGCGCCCGGCCAGCGCCGTGATGACAAGCGCGGCGGCAAACGCCGCGAGCAGGATGAAATTGACCGGCCATGCGGGCTCGGGGATGGCGCGCCGCGTGACAAGCTGGATGGCCACGCCCGCCGCGTAAACGCCCGTGGCGGCGGACAGGGCCTGCGTGCAGGCGAGGCGCGCCGGGAGGGTGTTGGCGTGGGGGATGGCGGAGGGCATTTGGGTTGATCGCGACCGGATTCTCTCGCCCGCCTCGACACCGCACCGAATCCCGGGCGGAATCGCGTGCGGGGCTTCGCCGCGCGGCGGCGGTCGCGGGTCAGAGGGCGTTTTCGTCGAGGGTGCCGTTCTCGCGGGCTTGCCGGAGCCATTGCGGGACGACAGTGCGGATGAATTCGGCCTTGGCCGCGCGCTCGCTGGCGATGTCGAGGCCGAGATGGCTTTGCGCTTTTTCCTTGGTCGAAAGATCGGGCAGGGCGACCGGGTCCAACTGGCCGTGGCGGGCCAGGATGCGGGCGAGCGCAAGGCGCGCCTCGCCGGCGCGGGCGAGGCCGTCGTCGAGGATGCGCGCGCATTCGAGCGGCGCATGGAAGGACGCGCCGTGCGAGGCGGCGACGAAGTCCCAGCGCCACTGCGACTGGCGGATGAGTTGCAGGACGGGTTTCATCTCGTCCCCGGTCGCGCCCGCATCCCAAGCGGCCTTGGCCTCGAAGTGGGCGTGGACGAGTTGCTGCTCGATGCGGGCGAGCATGTCGGCGATTTTGGTCTGGCGCTCGGTGACGTTGCGCAGGAGTTCGCCCGCGTTCTGGCGATGGCAGACCTGGCAGGATTTGCCAGGGTCGGCGAGCGGACTTTGGACGTGATGGCTGGAGAATTTCTGGCTGCCGTCGGTCGTGTAGGGCATGTGGCAATCGGCGCAGGAGACGCCGCGCTGGCCGTGGATGCCCATCTGCCAGAGTTCGTAGTCGGGGTGCTGCGCCTTGATGATGGGCGCTTTGCTGATGGGGTTCACGAAGTCGGTGAAGCCGGCTTCGTCGTAGTATTTTTCCGCGGCCTCGACGGTAAAGCCGTGTTTCCACGGGAGCGTGACGACCTGGCCGCCGGGAACGGCGGTTTTGTCGAAATAATATTCCACATGGCACTGCGCGCAGGCGAGCGTGCGCATTTCCTGGTGGCTGGCGGTGGAGATGTCGCGGCCGGTGGCGGCCTTGTAGCCGATGGCGAGGTGCGGGCGCGTGATGGAGAGCTTCATCGTCTTCGGGTCGTGGCAGTCGGCGCAGCCGATGTGGTTGGTGACTTCGCCGCCGAGATCGGACCATTTGCGTTTGTAGAACTCGTCGATGCCGAGTTCGTTCATGAGGCGCGGCACATCGGGGGATTTGCAGACCCAGCAACTCGCGGGTTGCGGGCCCTCGCCAAGTTTCATGGGCGCGCCGGTGCGCAGGGTGTTGCGCACGTCCTCGACCGCGTAGGCGTGCCCGCGGGGATGATTGTAGTCTTTCGCGAAGGCGTAGCCGGCCCAGAGGATGACCTGGCGGGGGTTTTCACCGAGGGCGTCGAGGCCGTGCGCGCCGACGACGGGCGGCGTGAAGCTCATGTCGCGGGTGTCGCGGAGTGTTCCGTATTGGCGCGGATAGGCGTCGCCCCAGGCCGAGTTGCGCGATTCGAAGGGCTTGATGGCGGCGAGAGGGGTATTGACCTGCAACGCCTCGGCCCGGCGTTCCATGATGGAGGAGGCGAGCAGGCCGAGGGCGAAGGTGACGACGAGGGAGGCGGCGAAAACAAGCCAGCCTGGCAGGGGGCGTTTTTTCATGACGGGCGCGGGTTTTTTAATAAAAAAAGATGCGGAAAGTGAGGCAAAAAGGTCAGCGCGGGAGGGGCGAGGGGGATTCGCCGCGCGCGGCGCGCAGCCATGCGGGCATGGCGGACTCGGGATAGGGCACGATCGCGTCGGGCGCGGAGGAGATGCTGCGCACGGTGCCGTGCGGCACGTCGCGGTGGCAATCCCAGCAAAGGTGCCCTTCGCCATGCAGCTTCCCGGCGAGCGTGACCGGCGCGCCGGGGGCGACGATTTCATTGAGGCGGCCGTGGCAGCGCACGCAGTTCGCCTGCACGACATTCGCCCCGGCCTCCTTTATCATCATCGCCTGCGGTTCGCCGCGCAGCGTGAACACGCTGGCGTGGTAAAGGCCGTCCCTGGCCTTGAAGGCGTATTTGGCAAACACACCGGTGTGCGGGACGTGGCAGTCATTACAGGTGGCGGCGCCCTTGTGCGAACTGTGCGCATGGCTGGCGTAATACGAGCCCATGATGTGGCAGTTCACACAGGCCGCCGGGTCGTCGGACAGATAGGAAAAGGCGTTGGAAATATGGACAACGTAAGCGCCCAGCCCGGCGAGCATCCCCAGCGCCGCCGCGAGATAACGCGGCACGCGGATGCGCGGCAGCCGGCGGCCGTCGCCGGCGGGTCTTGGAGTTTGCTCACTGGGCATGGCAATGGCATTTTTATGATAAATGCCCGCGACCTTCACAAGCCCCGGAAATGAGTTTTTATAATGAATGCCGTTTTTCTTGATTTATATCAAGCCGCCCGGATTTATCCGGCGGGTTTCTCCAGCACCATCATCACGGCGGAAAGATGCCCGGCGTATTTTCTGAAAACCCCGCGCATGCCGCGCACGCGGCGGCGGGCCTCGGGCGTGCGCATGACATTGAAAACAAACTTCAATGCGCGGAAAAAACCTTCGTCCTGGATGAGCCTGCGCGGTTCCAGCAAATGCAGGGGCGCGGTGTGGATGGTTTTCACCCGGAAGCCTGCGTTTTCGAAAAGGGCTTTCCATTCGGCAAGGGTTTGCGGGCGCGCACCGACGCGGATCGAGTGGGAAAGCGATTGCAGGATGTCGCGCTTGGTCGCCTCGTCCACGGTGTCGGGCGTGAGCGCGATTTCGTGGATGCCGTAGCGCCCGCCGGGGCGCAGCACGCGAAACGCCTCGCGCGCGATGGCGGCCTTCTGCGCGGGCGCGTGCATGGTGAGCATCGCCTCGCCGTAAACCACGCTGGCGCGGGCGGCGGGCAGGCCGGTGGCCTCGGCGTTGCCGACGATGCAGCGTTGGACGCCGCCCGCGAGCAGGCGGCGCACGGTTTCGGCGGCGGCCCCGTCGCGCTCGACGGCGGTATAGCTCGCCGGTTTTTTCGCCAGCGCGAGGCGCGCGGTGGCGCCGAGCCCGGGCGCGAACTCGACGACATCATCGGCGGGACCGATGTCGAGCGCGGCAAGGAGCCGGCGGGTCAGCCCCATGCCGCCGGGACGCAGCACGCGTTTGCCCATGCGGGCGAGAACCCAGTGGCCGGGCAGGTTTTCGAGCGAGCGCGAGGCGGAGCCCGGCTGCGCGGCGGATGGTGCGTTGGTGATTGCTGGCATTTTGAATGGGAAAGATTGGCGGAACGGGAGGGAGAAAATGGGCAAATTGCATTTGTCCCGCCCGTGTGCCCGATAAATGATATTGGATAATATTATCATTATCACGGCATCCGCGCCTTGACATGAATCAATACCATCACCGGAGGATGGGCTTTATATCATGCAAACCGGGCAGACCGGCGTTTTCCGCCTGGCCGCGGACGGGAGGAATCCATCCCTGTGTCAATCCCTGCATACGCCGGAGCATTCGGCTTAAAACACGCCCGCTTTCGCTGGCAGTGTGCCTGCGGGAATGGGTGCCTTGGCTCGCAAATGCTCTGGCGGCGCGCCTGTGGCGCGTCGGCGAAAATCGTTGACGCAAGTCAAGGCGGACTGCGCCGCGGCATGCTAAGCTGGCGGCGCATGAAAACATCCACCTTGCTCCCCGCCGACACCGCGCAAGCGCTTTCTCTTGCCGAACTGCGCGACAATGCGGCATCCGGCATCGTCAGCCGCACCATTCTCCAGTCGCCCGAACTGCGAGTGGTGCACTTTGTCTTCGACGCCGGGCAGGAGCTGACCGCGCACGCGAGTCCGCATCGCGCCGTCGTGCAGGTGCTGGAGGGGGCGTGCGAGTTTTTGTTCAACGAACAATGGCAGCGCCTCGACGCCGGCGCGTTGCTTCACCTGCCGCCGGCCCATCCGCACGCGGTGCGCGCGGCTTTCGGCGCGTTTGCGATGCTGCTGACCCTCGGCATGGGCGGCGGCGCGGCGGATGCCGATAAAAAGGTTTCCCGTGGAGAAGGCCACATCTGATCCGCCGCGCAGCGCGGGCGCGCCCGGCTGCGACTGGCGCGCGCTGGGACCTCGGAGACAGCGCGAATATCACACCGTGCAGGCGATGATCGCGATGCACTGCCGCGACCGGCATGGGCGGCAGGTGGACGATTGCGCGGATTGCCAAGAGCTGCGCGCGTATGCGGCGCTGCGGCTGTCGCGCTGCGTCTTCAAGGAAGGCAAGCCGACCTGCCAGAAATGTCCCGTGCATTGCTACAGGCCGGACATGCGCGCAAAGATCACCGCGGTGATGCGCCATGCCGGGCCGCGCATGCTGCTGGAGCACCCGTATTGGGCGCTGCGGCATTTGCTGGACGGGTGGTCGCCGACGCCGGAAGCGCCCAGGCGCCGCGAAACTTCCCGGCTTGATGGCGGTTGAAAGGCGAGAAAAACGACGACCCTTCTTTTGTGCGGTTGAAATCGGACGGGCGGGTGTGGCATCGTGACAGGAGCGTGGCTTTCGTTTTAAAAAAATTTCTGTTTCGGTTTCTCGCGCGGCTGGGCGCGGGGGTGCTGCTGGCGGCGGCGTTGCTGGCGGGCCGCGCGTGGTGGCTGGCGGCGCATGACCCGCTGCCGGTCGAAACACGGCGCGCGGCGGTGCTGGACGGCCTCGCGCAACAACGCGCCGCGCAGGAGCAGACGCTCGCGGCGGCGGAAGCCCGGCTGGAGGCGCTGCAGTCGGAATCGATTGCCCGGCAAGTCGAGCTGCACCAGGCGGCGCGCACGGTGGAGGGGCTGCACGAACGCAAGGGCGGCTGGTTTGGCTGGCTCGGAAAGCGCGAGGGCCACGAGGCGCTCGTGCAACGGCTCGCCTCCGCCGAGACCGCCCGGGCAAACGCGGCGGAGCGGATTGCCGGGATCGACGCCGAATTGCCGGACGCCTTGCAGGCATGGAAAGACGCGGAGGCCGGAATCGTGGCGGTGGACAAGCAGGCGCGCCGGGTGTCGCGCGCGAAGTCGGGCCCGGGCTTTTATGCATTGCAGGCGTGGAACGACTGGCGCCGGGCCGCGCTGGCCGTGATCGTGCTGGTGCTGGTCGGGCCCTGGTTCCGACTGGTGATTTTGTATTACGGATTTGCCCCCTTCGTGACGCGCAGGCACCCGGCGCGGCTGACGGACGAGGAAGGGGAGATGCCGTTCGCGGGCGAGACGGGAACGGAGGTGCGCGTGCAGCTCTGGCCGGGCGAGCGGTTGCTGGTGCGGCGGGGTTTTGTGGCGGACGAGGGCGCCGAGGTCACCGCAGGGCTGGCGCAGGGGCGGCGCGCATTGCTGTCGTGGCGGTTTCCGCTTTCGAGTCTGATGTGCGGCATGGCGCGGCTGGTGGAGTTGCGCAACACGCACGCGGGCGCGCCGCGCCGGGTGCCGTTGCGCGGTGTGATCGGCATGGGCGCCGGAGGCGGCGGCGAACTCACCATCATTCATGTGGCGGAGGGAGCATCGCTGGTGATGCGCCCCCGCTGGCTCGCCGGCGTGGTGGGACGCGCGGACGAGCCGGTGCAGATCCGCGGCCACTGGCGCGCGCCGGGATTGCGCGCATGTGTGTCGGGACAATTCCGCCATCTGGAATTCACGGGGCCGTGCCGCCTGGTGGTGGCGAGCCGGCGCGGCGTGAAAGTGGAGCAAATGGAGACCGACGGGGAAAGCGGACGCGAGCCGGCGCGGCGCGCGAATTGGGGCGAGGCGATCGCGTTTTCGCCGGGATTGCGATTCCGCCCGGCGCGGGCGGAATCGTTCTGGAGCTATTGCCGCGGCATGAGCTTGCTGTTCGACGAACTGTTCATGGGCACCGGCGTGGTTTTGCTGACGAAACGCGTGCCGGGCAGCGACCGGTCGGCAGGCTGGCCCGGTCGTTTTCTCGCGAACCGGTGGCGCGGTTTTCAAAAATTGTTTGGATTGTGAGTAACGGGCGAAACGACCGGGACTGAACGCCAGCCATTTCCCAATCGATGGATGCAAACGAAATTTTATTGTCAAAGGGATGCCCGTTTCTTTACGTCTGTCCCCCTGCCCCAGCGCTGCAGCCCCTGTGAGAGGTGGAGTCGCGAACTTCGCCTGTTGCGCGGGTGGCACTGACGGGGTGACAAAACACCCATCCATAAATAACTGTCCCAAGATAAATCCATGCCATACGTCGCAAAGACCATTGATTACCTAAAAGTAAGCAGTCCCGCCCAAGACGAGTTTTACCAGGCCGCGGAGGAAGTTTTGAATTCCCTCCGCCCCTTGTTTGAGCGCGAGAAAAAATACCTCAAACACAACATCATCGACCGCATCGTGGAGCCCGAACGGCAGATATTTTTCCGCGTCGCATGGCTGGACGACGCCGGCGAGGTGCGCGTGAACAAAGGCTACCGCATCCAGTTCAACTCCGCCGTCGGCCCCTACAAAGGCGGCCTCCGCTTCCACCCGAGCGTCACCGCGGGCACGATCAAGTTCCTCGGTTTTGAGCAGATTTTTAAAAACTCCCTCTCCGGCCTCGCCATCGGCGGTGCGAAAGGCGGTTCGAACTTCGATCCGAAGGGCAAGTCGGACAATGAAATCATGCGTTTCTGCCAGTCGTTCATGAACGAGCTTTACCGCCACATCGGCTCGACCATCGACGTGCCGGCCGGCGACATCGGGGTCGGCGGGCGCGAGATCGGTTATCTCTATGGCCAATACAAGCGCCTCACCGGGCACTACGAAGGCGTGCTCACCGGCAAAAAAGTCAACTGGGGTGGCTCGCTCGCCCGCACCGAGGCGACCGGCTACGGCGCGGTGTATTTCGCCGAAAACATGCTGCACGCGCACGGCGACAGCCTCACGGGAAAAGTCTGCACGGTGTCCGGCTCCGGCAACGTCGCCATCTACACGATCGAGAAACTCCAGCAGCTCGGCGCAAAAGCGGTGACCGTCAGCGATTCACAGGGCATGATTTATGATCCCGAGGGCATCGACCTCGCGTTGCTCAAGGACATCAAGGAAGTGCGCCGCGAAAGGCTCACCGCCTACACCGCCGAGCGCAAGTCCGCCAAATACACGCCGGTCAGCGAATACCCGAAAGGCCAGAACGGCGTGTGGACCGTGCCCTGCCAGGCCGCATTCCCCAGCGCCACGCAAAACGAACTCAACGGCAAGGATGCCGACACGCTGCTCAAAAACGGCTGCCTCTGCGTGTCCGAAGGCGCCAACATGCCCTCGACGCACGAGGCGATGCAGCGTTTCCTCGCCGCCAAGATATGCTACGGCCCCGGCAAGGCGGCCAACGCCGGCGGTGTCTCGACCAGCCAGCTCGAAATGTCGCAAAACGCCTCGATGCAGCAATGGCGCTTCGAGGAGGTCGACACGAAGCTCCAAGGCATCATGCGCGGCATCTTCCGCATCTCGTCCGAAACCGCGAAGGAGTTCGGCGAGCCGCACAACCTCGTCCTCGGCGCGAACATCGCCGGTTTCCGCAAAGTCGCCGACTCGATGATCGACCAGGGCGTCGTCTGAGCGCCGCGCCCCTGCCCGCGAGGCGGGGGAGCGCGCACAAAATCGTTCTCGATTTATGAAATGTTGCGAGGGCCGGGCTTCTGCCCGGCCCTCGCCGTTCTAATCAGTCTTTCAGAAACAGCCGGCGACTCCGCGAGGCAGCAGGCATCGGCCGCCGGTTTTTTCAATCCTTGTCGATGCGCAAGAACCTGCCGTCCTTGTTGAACTTCAGCTCCACGCGGTTGAGCAATTTGACCTCATAGCCGCGGCGCTCCGCGGAGATTTTTGTCGCCGGCTGGTCCGGGTAATTCTTTTTCAAATACTCGAGAATCGCCGCGGGCAGCACGCTTTCGGGAAGGGGAACGGCACCGCCGTCCACTTCAAGCCAGGCGCCCTTGGGATTGAATTCGAGCTCCACGCGGTTGCCCAGCACGACTTCGTATTTCGAGTCGTGCCTCCGGTTGTCATCGTCGTCAACCGTCACTCGCTGGATGGTCTCATTCGGGAAATGTTGCGCGATGTATTTTGTCGCAGCCCCGGGCAGCGCGGCGGCGTCGGCGACACGGTCGCCGGCCGGGGCCACCAGGCCCAATCCGAAAATGACAAAAAGGAAGAGGAGTTTTTTCATGATATTTCAGGTATTGGTTTTGGAAAAACACGACCGTGCCCGGCCATGCGCTCATCCTTGAAAACACAGGGAGGAACGCAAAGTTGCATATACTTTGCCCATAGTGCGAAACACGGCGCGCAAACCGATGGCGCCGTGCAACAAAAAACCCGGCGCAAGGCCGGGTCGAGGAACAGGAAGGTGTTGCCGCCGGGTCAGACCGCCGCGTCGCCGTGTTCGCCGGTGCGGATGCGGACGACGTCGGACACGGGCACGACAAAGATCTTGCCGTCGCCGATTTTGCCGGTCTTGGCGGCCTTGCTGATGGTGTCGACGATTTTGGCGACGAGTTCGTCCTCGGCCACGATTTCCACTTTCACCTTCGGGAGAAAATCCACCGTGTATTCGCTGCCGCGATAAATCTCCGTATGGCCTTTTTGCCGTCCGAAGCCCTTGACCTCGGTAACGGTCATTCCCTCGATGCCGATTCCGGCGAGGGATTCTTTCACTTCCTCCAATTTGAAGGGTTTGATGATGGCAATGATGAGTTTCATGCGGGAAGTTTATGAATGTTGGATGAACACGCGCAAGGCGCAGGGGAATCTTGCGCCGGACCGCCCTTCACATCAAGCCGTGTTTTGCCCGCGCCGGAGAAAACTTTCGCGCGCGCGTTCCCTTCACTTCCTCGATCCGTCCTTCGGCTTCGATTTGGGCGGACGGTTGCCGTATTTGGCGCGCTGCTCCTTTATCCAGCGCTGCCAGAGCCGCTCGGTCTCGCGCATTTCCTCGCGACGCTTCGCGAATTCCTCGCGTTGCGCGTCCGTGAGCACGGCCTCGATGTCCGCGTTGAGCTTCTCGGCGAGCGTCTGCGTGTTCTTGCGCAGAACCTGCTGTTCCTTGACGAACTGCTGCACGATCGGGGTGATTTTCGCGCGCTGCTCCTCGGTCAGGTCAACGAGGTCGGAAATGCGGCGCCATTGCCCGGCGGTCATTTGCTCGACGGCTTTTTTCTGCACCAGGCCGCGGGCGTAGCGCACCGAGAGAAAGCCGCCGGTGATCGCGCCGCACAAAAAGATGCCGATGAAGGCGAAGGCAACGAGGACGTTTTTGTTCATCACGAGGCTTGGTCGGACGAGTCAACGAGGGCCACGGGTTCGCCCAGCGTGGCGATATCCTCCTGCATGGCGTTCACGATCGCGCCGTAGTTGAGCGCGACGCTCGCGATCGCGAGCAGGCAGGCGAACCCGAGCGCGCGCAGCGAGAACCGCGCGAAGAGCGAGGCGGCGGCGGGCTGGGTGATGCCCATGGCGCGGGCGACGACGCGCACGGCGAATCCATAGGGCGCGGCGGCGTCGCTCACATCGGCGGCGCGGCGCGCGGCGGCGGCGAGGCGGGCCCACTCGGGCGGTGTCGGTTGCAAAGGATTCATGAGCGTTCCTTTTGTTTGAGTTCGAGAAAGAGTTTGTGGAGTTTTCGGCGGGCGCGGAAAGCGCGGACCTTGATGAGTGTTTTGCCCCAGCCGGTGAGTTCGCTGATCTCGGCGACGGATTTTTGCGCGAGGTCGAGCAACTGGATGACCATGCGGTCGGAGGGATTGAGCTGGTCGAGAAGTTTGCGCACGAGTTCGCTCGACGCAAGCGCATCGCCCGCGTCCGCCGCCTGGTCGCTCACGAGCACGCGGTCGAGCATGTCGGCCTCGCCCTCGGAAAGGTCCGCCCAGCGGAATTCGGGGCGGCGTTTTTGCGCGCGCAGGTGGTCGATGCAGGTCGTCACCGCGATGCGCGACACCCAGTGCGGAAGCGGCATTGTCCCTTGATACTGGTCGATGCGGGAGAACATTTTCATGAACACCTCCTGGGCCAGATCCTCCTCCTGGACGCGCCGCGGCAGGTGGGAGCGGACGATGCGGATGACCACCGGATAGAGCCGTTCCACGAGCTCGCGCGCCGCCAACTGGTCGCCCGCGCGCACGCGCTCCAAGGAGCGGGCGTAGTCATACGGCGCGGCGGCGTCATCAGGCATGGTGCGAGGATGGAAACAGTGTCATGCACGAAATTCAAGACGCGTCCGGCGGCGGGAAGTTACGGAGCGCGATTGGCGGGCGGCAAGGCCCCCGCGCCGCCCTGCCCCACCCCGGACATGGGCGGATGCCCCGCCCCCGCCAGGCCAGGCCCATCACGGACCGGAAGTCCCCGCCATTTTCGCATCCGGCGGCGGCGCGGCTTCGAGCCAGCGGACATCCAGCACCCCCGGATAAATCCGCCGGGTGAGCCCCCGCATCACGCGCAAGTCCTCCACGGCGACGGCGCGCATCCGCGACGACAGGTGGGTGCCTTTGTCGGGGAAATACACGCAGAGGCGGTTGGAAAACGAAAACGCCGTCGCCGCGCCGTGCCTCATCCGTCCGCGGGAGTCCTTGTAATCGAACAAAAACACCCGGGCGCGGCGAAACCTGCCCAGTTCGCTGGCCACGCGGGTCGCGTCGCGGATGTCCTCGTTCTTGTCGTTTTCGAGGAATGGCGCCGGCGCGGCAGCCGGCGAAATCCGCCCGGCATCGTCGCGATATCTGCCAAGCACCGCGTTGATCTGGGGGTATTTCGCGTAAACCTCCGGTCCGACGTCGGTCAGGTCGCCGCGGCGCGAGGCCGGGACCGAAAGCTTCGACAGGCCGAAATTCACGTCATACATCCAGAGTTTCCCGTTGTCCATGCACAGGGCGACGGCGTGGCCGAGGCCGACGGCGGAGGTGTCATCAAGGTGCCCCCATTGCAGCACGCGCGCCCAGCCCGCATCGCCGCCGTCGGACGCGGTGGCGCGCCATTGTTGGTAGGCGTCGTAAAAATGCACGGACTCGACGAAACACGAGTTGCGCACATCGAGTGATTCGTAGGGGAAAGGGATTTTCGCAGGCGGCACCGCGACCTGACGCGGACGCGGCGCCGCGGATTCCGCGGCGGGACACCCGATGAACGCGAGAGCGGGCGCCAGCGCGATGAATAAAAAGGTCGTTGGGAAACGCCGCGTGCACATGCGGCGGAATTTCTCACGAGGACGCGGGAGAGTCAAATGGGAGGCAAAACGGAGAAAATGCACGGCAAGGCAGGAATTTGCATTTTCGCGGGCCGGGGCCGGGATGCCTGCATACATCTATTTGACCGGTTGCGTGATCCAGCCGGGGCCGGCCGATTCACGGCAGCAGTTCCTCGATCCGATGCGCGAGGGCGGTGCTGGATTCGTCGAGCCAGCGCGCGCCTTTTTTCAAGGTGGCGGCGGTTGCGTCGCCCATCACCCCGGAGGCCGAAATGTCCCTGGTGAGCCAGGCGAACACCGCGGGAGCGCCGCCGGGACGGAGTTCGCCGGGATCGTCAACCTGCGCGGGATGCTCGCGCACGGCCCGGTCCATGCGCACGAGTTTGCCGGCGCAGGCAAGCATGAGCGCGGTCTCCCATTCTCCGGCGTGGAAACCGTTGGCGGCTTCCTGCGCGGAGAGGTCCGCCGGGCGGGGCAAACCGAGCATGCCGGCGCGCAGGCCGAGCACGGTCTGGATTTCGCGCAGGGTGTAAACGATGACCGGGCTGTTGCCACCGTGGGTGTTGAGGATGGCGATGTGGCGGAAACCGAGGCCGCGCAGGTGCGCGGCGAGCGCGAGCAGGAGGCGGCGAAGGGTGCGGGCGGAAAGGCTCACGGTGCCGGGAAAGCCGGCGTGCTCGTTGCTTTTCCCGCAGGTGACGGGCGGCGCGACAAACACGCGCGGCGCGGCGGCGGGGGAAAGCTTCGGGAGCGCGTGGTTGAGCCAGGCCTGGCCGAGAATCGCGTCAACGCCGACGGGCAGGTGGCGCCCGTGCTGTTCGATGGCGCCGGTCGGGATGATGACGAGGGCGCGGGCCTTGTCGGCAAACGCATCGAGCCGCGCCTGCGTGAGCGCAGGCAGGTAGCGCGCCCGGTAGGGCGCGGCGAAGGCGCTCCCGGCGGTGGAAACAGGATAGCTTTCCGGCAGGCGCGGGAGCATCACGGGCGCGCGGTGACTGGCCGCGGCGCGCGGGTCGGCGCCGAGGGGCGGATGCGCGTCGATTTCGGCGAGCAGGCGGGCGAGATGGCGGGCGGTGCTGTCGATGAGCGCGACGGGATCGGGCGCGAGCACCGGCGGCGGCAGCGGCGCGGGTTGACGGAAATTTCCGGGACGGAACGCGAGGTCGCGCACGTCGGCGGGGCGCGCCCCGCCGGTGTCGGGCGTGACGCCGAGCACATGCGCGGCAATGGCCTGCGCGTCGGCGCGGCCGGCGCCGGCAGGGTGGAAGTCGGGGCCGAGCCCGGCGAGGTTGATGACAAAGGTCTGGAGGCCCGGCTCCGCGCGCAGGTCAATGGCGGCGGCATCGACGAGCTCCTTGTTCCACGGGCTGGTGCAGAAAAAAACGAGGCGGGTGAAACCGGCGTCCTTCACGCCGCCGGAGATTTCCCGGATGAGGGCGTGGGCGTCATCGGGATCGAGCCCGAAGTGAGTGTGCGGATACGGCGCGAGCCCGAAGCGAAGCGGCGGCAGGACGACGAGCGGCAGGACGGACTTTGCCTTGGTGACGGCGCGGCGGAGGATGGCGCCACCGGCGGCTTCCTCCGCATCGAGCGGGAGGCCCAGCCCGTGGTCGGCAAAACCGTGGACGGGCAGGATGACAAGAGCGCGGCGCTTGTCGGGAAACGCGTCAAAATCGCTCCATGCGCGGTGTGCCCATGCGGTGTCGAAATCGGCGTCGGCCAGCCATGTCATGCTCATGCGCGGAGTATGCGTGTCCGTGGCGGCGGGGAGCGAGTGTTTTGTGACGGCCGGCCGGCCGTCGGGTGCGACTCAAAGCGGTGTCATTCCATCTTCCCTCTTTATTCTTAATCTTTCTCTTTCGTCAGGAGCGGGACGGGTGGCACGGGCGTCCCCGCCCGTGGACGGCGCTCCGCGCCGCAAACTTCTCGGACACATGGGCGGGGACGCCCATGCCACGCAATCCCACAGGCCGTCCCTCCAAAAATCCAAACGACAAGGGACATCATTCGGGTTTCGCGGACGAAGCGTTTTTTCCCCCCTGGCCGGCATCGTCGCCCGGCTTGTTCTCGACGACTTCGGCCTCGCCGACCGTGACCGTGCCCTTGCGGATCTTCTCGTAGATCGTCGCGGGCAGGCCGTCCTGACCGAGGAAGTCGCCGCCCTTGTCGAGAAGACCGGGAATCGCGGCGGCGAGGGAGGTGCTGGAATTCGGTGTGCTGAATTTTGCACGCCAAAGGATGGCGCGCTTTTTGCCGGGCTCAAACGACTTGGCGTCGTAGGCGCCGATGAGGAGAAAGTAGCGCCCGTCGGAGAGATCGGGGACGTTCAGCGTCATGTCGATGCTGTTGGGGGTGGTGTCGGTTTTGTTGGTGGTGACGAGGGCGAGCATCTGGCCGCGATTGAGCTGGGCCGGGGGCATCTCGGGATCGCCCGTGTCGAGTTCGTCGGGATTGATGCTGCCCCAGGCATACACGATGACGAGCGATGGTTTCGGCGTGGCGGCGGTGGCGCGGATATAATGCTGTTTCGCGAGCGTCTGCACGATCTGGGGCTCGACCTCGCTGTTTTCCGGGGGTTTTTGCTCTCCGGCGTAAACCGCGCCGAGTTCGAGCGCGCCGACTGAAACGAGATAATAGTAGGCGGGTTTTTCGGCGGTGGGCGGAACGAATTTCGCCCCGGCCTTGGTGCGGTCGGCGGCGACGGTGACCTCGCTGCCGTAGTCCCCAAATGTGCCGCAGGAGGACAGGAATGCGACGGCGCAGAGGGGCAGAACGATTCGCGCTAACAGGACCGGAAGAGTTTTTTTCATTGAGGGGCTGTTCAGTAAGGTGATGCAAAAGCAGGATGACGCCCTTTGTGCAACACCGGTTTCAAGGAACCTCGCTGGAACCAAGGGACAGCCACGTGGAGGGCTTCGCCTGCGAAGCCCCCACGGTCGAATCCATCCCTGGCCCTAGCCTTTGGTCGAGGCGCTGCGGCGGACGACCCAGTTGATGATGGCATCGTCGTTGTTTTCGTAGCGCCACACCAGGTTCAGGAATTCGTGCGGAAGGATGTCATGCTGCTTGAAGAAGCCCCGGTCGCCTCCGCAGCAATACATGAGCGACGACGGCAACTCGCCGCGAAGCTTGGCCTTCGCCTTCGGGATGAGGCGCGGGAGCCACTCGATGCCGCGGATGGCGTCGGTCTTGGCGGGGAGCCGGGACTCGTCGAGAATGGCGGAGGAGGTTTTGCCGCCCTGCTGGTTGAGGTAGTAGTCGCGGCGCACGAGTTCGATGCCGAGGGCGCGGTCATAACCGGGCTCGCCGTCGTAGTTGTTGTGATCCTCGGCGTAGTCGTAGAGATGCTGCGCGGTGATGCCGTTGGCGGCGAGGAACGCGGTTTCGTCGGACGTGAAATACGTCCCGGCCCCGCGCTGGCCCTTGGCGTAAAGCGCGACGGCTTTGTCATAGAGTGCGCGGAATGTCTGGGGGAATGTGTAGTGGCTCATGGTGATTATGACGGATTAATATAGTGGATTAAATCGTTCGTGTTCTCGCCCTCCCTTTTGTTCTCTTTCCTCTTTATTCTTTATCTTTCACTTTCATCCATTCCCCGGCGCGAGGCTGGGGAGAGAGAGAAAGAATAAAGATAAAGAATAAAGAGGAAAGAAGGGAGCGCGCCTGGCCGGTTAAATTCATTGCGGGAGGGCAATCACATGCGCGGCATCCCGCCACCTTGCGACTGCATGGCTTCCATCTGGCGCATCATTTTGCGGCCGCCTTTGCCCTTCAGCATGCGCATCATTTTTTGCATTTGCTGGAATTGCTTGAGGAGCTGGTTCACCTCGGCGATTTTCACCCCCGCCCCGTTGGCGATGCGGAGGCGGCGGTTGCCATTCAGGATTTCGGGCTTGCGGCGTTCCTGGGTGGTCATCGAGAGGATGATGGCCTCGGTGCGGGCCATGGATTTCTCTGCGGAGGCGTCGAGCTTCACGCCGTTCATGCCGGGAAGCATCCCGAGGACGCTTTCCATGGAACCGAGTTTCTTGACCTGACGCATCTGGGCGAGGAAGTCCTCCAGGTTGAAGTCGGCTTTGCGGAGCTTTTCCGCCATGCGCTCGGCCTCCGCCTGGTCGATGTTCTCCTGCGCCTTTTCGACCAGGGACACGACATCGCCCATGCCGAGGATGCGCGAGGCGAGGCGGTCGGGATGAAACGTCTCGAAGTCGGCCGTCTTTTCGCCGGTGCCGACGAATTTGATGGGGACGCCGGTGATGGTCTTGATCGAGAGGGCCGCGCCGCCGCGGGCGTCGCCATCGAGCTTGGTGAGGACGAGGCCGGTAAGCGCGAGGGCGTCGTGAAAGGTTTTGGCGACGTTGACGGCCTCCTGGCCGAGCGCGCCGTCGGCGACGAGGAAGACTTCGTCGGGATTGACGCGGGCGCGGAGTTTTTTGACTTCCTCAATGAGGTCGGCGTCGATCTGGAGGCGTCCGGCGGTGTCGAAGATGATCGCGTCGGCGGCAGCGGCGCGGGCGGCGTCGAGCGCGGCGGCCCCGATGGCGGGGACATCCTTCGAGGCGCGGTCGGCGTAGAAGCCGAGCTCCTCCTGTTTTGCGAGGATTTCGAGCTGGTCGATGGCGGCGGGACGGTAGATGTCGCAGCCGACGACGAAGGGCTTGTAACCGCGTTTTTTGAGGAGCTTGCCCAGCTTCGCGGCCGAGGTGGTTTTTCCGGAGCCATGCAGGCCGACCATGAGGACGCGCAACGGGCGCGCGGCGGAAAGCTCGGTGCTGCCTTCGCCGAGGAGGCGGACGAGTTCGTCGTGGATGATCTTGACGATCTGCTGGCCGGGGGAGACGCCCTTGAGGACATCCTGGCCGACGCACTGCGTTTTTACGCGGTCAACGAATTCGCGGGCGACTTTGAAATGGACATCGGCGGAAAGGAGCGCGGTGCGCACTTCCTTGAGCGCATCCTCCATGTTTTCTTCGGAGAGCCTGCCGACGCCGCGGAGATTGCGGAGTGCCTGGCCCAGTTTGTCTGTAAGGGATTCGAACATGTGCAGGGAAACAATGAATGCCGGAACGGGAAAATGGCCAGCTTTTCGTTTGGCGGCATGGGCGGAATGGCGGTTTCCCGCCGCGCCCCCGCTACCCATTGTGCGACCGGCCCCGTTCCGCCAAGCCTGCAAGTGATTGTTGACATCATCAGGCGGGGAATGCTGTTTTGTCCGTTTTCCAAATGAACATCCTCATCGGCATCGGCACTTTCATTCTTGTTATCGTCTCCCTCTTCCTCGTCCTCATCATCCTCATGCAGAAGGCGAAGACCGACGGCGGCATGGGCGCGACCCTCGGCGGCGGCGCGGCCGAGGCGGCCTTCGGCGCCGAGACCGGCAATGTGCTCACCAGCGCGACGCGCACCACGGCGATCATCTTCTTCGTGTTGGCCTTTCTCCTTTATCTCGGGCACATTTACACGCACAGCCACCACCGCGCGGCCACGGCCCTGCCCGATATCCCGGCGCCCGCCGCCCCCGCAACTCCGGCCCCTGACACGACACCCGCGCCCGTCCCCGCCAACGAGACGGCTCCCGCCCAGGACACAGCTCCCGCGGCCACGGCCCCCGCTCCCGCGTCGTAAACGACCGCGACCGGCGGCACCTCCGGCACTTCTTTACCGGGCGATGAGCGCGAACGCATTTTTCATCAGGCAGGCGGCACGAATCGCCTGCCTTGTTTTTTTTCTGGGCGCGACGGCCGGACCGCTTGCGGCGCAGTCGAAACGCTATCGCCCGCAACCCCATTACGTGCAGCTCGCGCCGCCCGACCAGGCAAAGGGCCGCGGTATTCTTGAAGATTTTCGCCAGCGCGGGATCGAAAAGGATTATTACCTCGAATTCGACCTGCGCGTGATGCCGCGGCGCGGCGCGGAAAAACGCATTCCCTGCCGCGCCTGGGGCGGGCGCAACCCGAACGGCCCGGTCTCCCGCATCGAACTCCAGCTCTCGCCGGAGGGCGCGGCTCAGCGCCTGCTCGTGCAAAACGGCCCGGCCAGCGCGATCTGGAACTGGCACGGGGAGGAGCCGGGCATGACGGCGCGCCTGGATGCGTCGGCCATGTTTGCCCCGCTCGGCGGCACGGAACTGACGCCGTTTGATCTGCAAATGCCGTTCATCTTCTGGGACGATTTCGTTTACGAAGGCGTCACCCGCCAGGGCGACCGGCCGATGCAGACGTTTTTGATGTATCCGCCCGAGACCATCGCCGCGCAAAACCCGGCGATCACGGGCGTGCGCATGTTTGTCGATTCCGCTTATCACGCGATGATGCGCTTTCAGGTCATCGGCGAGGACGGCCGCGTCCTGAAAACCATGCAGCTCGGCTCGTTCAAGAAAGTGGACGAGCAGTGGCTGATGAAAGAAATCGACTTCCGCAACGACGAGACACGCGACAAGACCCGCTTCGACCTCACCGCCGCCGCCGCCGGACTCGACCTGCCCCCCGGAATTTTCTCTCCGGAAACGCTCGCGCAGGCCATCCCGCCGCCCGCGCGCGAACGCCTGACGCGGATGTGAGCTCCCCCCTCCCCCACTCAATCGTTCTTGTTCTCTTGCTCGTTCTCTCTGTTTTCCGACAAGGCAACGCGCGCCCGGCGAGAACGATTACGATTCACAAACCCCGCCGAATCCACGAACCTCCCCGGCTCACACAATGGATTCCCCCTTCGAAACCAACGACCCGCTCCCGTCCGCCGCGCAGCCCTTCGCGCCGGCCACGCCGCCGCCGCCCGCCGGCATCCCCGCCATCGACTTCCGCGCCGCGCTCAATGACGAGCAATACGCCGCCGTCACCGCCGAGCCCGGCCCGCTCCTCGTCCTCGCCGGCGCCGGCTCCGGCAAGACCCGCACCCTCACCTACCGCGTCGCCTACCTGCTCTCGCAAGGCGTCCGCCCCGGCGACATCCTCCTGCTCACCTTCACCAACAAGGCCGCCAAGGAAATGCTCCACCGCGTCGAGGAGCTCACCGGCGTCGAGCCGCGCCGCTTCTGGGGCGGCACTTTTCACTCCATCGGGCACCGCGCGCTCCGCATGTTCGGCGAGGAAATCGGCCTCCCGAAAAATTTCACCATCCTCGACGCCGACGAATCCGAGACGCTCCTCAAGCAGACCGTGGACACCGAGGACAAGGCCTTTTTCAAGGACAAGACCAACCCGCGCCCCGGCCCGCTCTTCAGCATCATCTCGCTCGCCCGCAACACCCGGCAGTCCATTCCCGACACCGTCGAGAAACAGTTCCCCCAGTATTCGGAAATCAAATACGCCATCCAGCCCTTCGCCGCCGCCTATGCCGAAAAGAAGCGCGCCCAGAACGTCTGCGACTACGACGACCTCCTCACCGGCTGGCTCGAGCTCCTCGAAAAAGCGCCCAACATCGCCGAGTATTTCGCGCACCGCTTCCGCCACCTCCTCGTCGATGAATACCAGGACACCAACACGCTCCAGTCCCAGATCATCGACCGCATCGCGCAGCACCACCGCGTGATGGCCGTCGGCGACGACGCCCAGTGCATCTATTCATGGCGCGGCGCCGATTTCGAAAACATCATGACGTTTCCCGAGCGCCATCCCGGCACCGTCATCCACCGCATCGAGACCAACTACCGCTCCACTCCCGAAATCCTCGACCTCGCCAACGGCGTCCTCGAGGCCCAGCCCAAGGGCCGCCACTTCGACAAGGAACTCCGCGCCGCCCGCGCCCACTCGCAAAAACCCATGGTCGTCGAGACGATCGACGACCGCGAGCAGGCCGAGTTTGTGCGCAAACGCATCCGCGCCCTCATCGAGGACGAAGGCGTCTCGCCCGGCCAGATCGCCATCCTCTACCGCTCGCATTTCATCGCCATGGAAATGCAGCTCGTCCTCTCCCGCGCCGCCATCCCCTACCATATCACCAGCGGCGTGAAGTTTTTCGACCGCCAGCACATCAAGGACATCGTCGCCCTCGTCACCTTTGTTTACAATCCCGGCAACGAAATGTCCTGGCAGCGCATCGCCTGCCTGCTTCCGAAAGTCGGCGAAAAAGGCGCGCAGAAAATCCACGCCGCCGCCCGCGAGCACGCCGCCCTCCTGCGCAAGGATTTCATCGACGCGCTTCACACCGACGACGTGCTCACCAAGGTCGCCAAGGACGCCCGCGCCGACTGGCCGAGTTTCTGCGACTCGCTCTCCGAGGTCGCCGAGACCATGCGCACCGCCGGCCCCGCCAGGACCATCGAAATCGCCATCGACGGCTGGTATGGCGACTACCTTCGCGGCGCGTTCGCCGACTACATCGAGCGCCTCGACGAACTCAAGGCGCTCGCCGGCTTCGCCGCCCGCTTCGAGACCATCCAGGATTTTCTCGCGCAAATCGTCCTGCTCAACGGAGAGACCAGCGACCGCCAGGTCGATCCCGATGCCGAGGCCGTGAAACTCACGACCGTGCACCAGGCCAAGGGGCTCGAATACGACGTGGTGTTCGTGATCGGCCTGGCCGACGGCCAGTTCCCCGGACGCCGCGCCATCGAAGCCGGCGATGTCGAGGAGGAGCGCCGCCTCTTTTATGTCGCCGTCACGCGCGCCAAAAACGAACTCTACCTCTGCTATCCCAAGGTCGCGACCAAGGCCGGTCCCGGCGGCATGCTGCTAACGGCCAGCCGTTTCCTCACCGAAATTAATCCCGCCCTCTACGAACCGCTGCGCCTGCGCCGGGCCTTCTGGTAAGCGGCACTCTTCGCCGCCGCCTGTCACCCTTTGGAATGCGGTGGCACGGAGCGCGACAGCGTGGAAATGGTCGCACCGGAGGCGCGGTCCCGGAGCGAAGCGGAGGCGAGCCCGCCAGCGCCGTCTTTCCGGGCTGCCGTGTGCCGGCAGGATGCCGGCGCTCCCAGTCGCTCACGCGCGTGACCGCCCGCACCGCAGCCGTGGCCCGTCCGAAAACGCGCCAGCGACTGGGAGCGCCGGCGTCCCCGCCGGCACACGGCGCTCCGCGCGCCACGCAAATTCACGGTGGTGAGTGATGCCGAAGCCCTCCGGGCCAGTGTCATCCAAGGAAAACGCGCCGGCCCCGGTCAGCAGTTCACTTCTTCTTTTTCTTCAGGTTCTCGCGCACGGTCTCCGCCTGTTTGTCGTAGCCGTTGGCGGCCAGCCAGTCGGCGATCTTTTTGTCCGGAAAATCCGCGGCGGCTTTCAGCGCCACGTCCTTTTCCTCCGGGCGGACGGCGTTTTTCAGCACATACTCCAGCACGTCCGCGCGCACGCCGGCGCGGCTCATCACATTGGCGAGCGAAACCTGCGCGAGCATCTTGTCGCGCCCGTCGGCCGAAGCCTTCGCCATCGCGAGCAGCGCGTCGAACGCGGTCTGGTTTTTCCAGCCGCCCAGCGTGCGGATGGCGTCGCTTCTCAAGCCGTCGTCAAAGGCGCGCTGGCAGAAGCGGACCGCGTCCGCGTCGCCTTGCAGCACGGCGAAGCGCAGGCAGAACGCGCGGATGGCGGCGTCGCTTTTCTCATAGGCGGCGGTCGTCGCGTTGAACATCGGCGCGGTGAAAAGCGCCTGCGAGATGCGCGTCAGCGCGCGCTGCATCGCGCCGCGCAGCGCGGCGTCCTTTTCGCCGGGCAGCCGGCGCATGAGCTCCGCGAAAACAGTGTCGTCAGCGAGCGACTCGCAGACTTTCAGCATGGCGCGTTTTTCGTCCGCCGGCGCGTTGTCGTAGCCGGCGAGGAATTTTTTGGAAAAGTCCGACAGGTCCATCAGCGCCAGCGCCGCCCCGGCGAGCGCGGCCTCGTCCGGGTTTCCCGCGCCCAGCGCCGCCGCATACAGGTCGGCGCGGCCCGGCACCGCCGAGGACGCAAGATAAACCGCCATCTGCGCGGCCTGTTTTTTGTCGAGCAGCGGGGCGAAGGACAGCAGGCGCGAGAGGTCGCCCGCGGCGCCGCCGCGTTTCCACACCGCGTAGCCTATCGCGAGCGCGAGTTCCGGCGTTTTCGGGGCGAGTTTTTTCACGCTGCCAATGTCTTCGTTGCGCTCGGCCAGCGCGTAGGCGAGCCGCGGCTTCATCGTGTCGTCGAGCGCGTCAAAGGTGAGCCAGCCCGGCAGCGGCGCCCAGACGTTGGCGGCGAGCCAGCCGATGACATTGCCCAGCTCGCGCGCGTTGTCCGGCATCGCGGACGGAATCGCACGGTCCTTGTCCTTTCCGGACGGGACGCGTTTCCAATGCGCCGCGGCCTCGGCCAGATGCGAGCGCACGGCCTCGTCCTTCTCGGCCTTTGCAAGCGCGCCAAGACGCTCCGCCTGTTTTTGCACGCCGACCGCCTCGACGAGATGGGCGAGCAGCGTGCGGTAGCGGGATGTGCCGCGGCCCGACTCCAGCTCGCGCAGAAGAAAATCCTCCATCGCCGCGCAAAACGCCGCGTCGCCGTTGTGCCCATACGTCGCGAACACCAGCGTGTCGATGGCGTCCTTGTCCGCCGGCCCGTAATCGCAGTTTTCCAGCGCGCAAATTTGCGCCTCGGTCGGCGCGGGGAAAAACGGTTTCTCATCCGTGATAAACGCGGGACGCGCGGGCGGTTTCGGCTTCGGAATCGAAGTCGTGTCGGCGGCAAGGTCGCCG
Source organism: Termitidicoccus mucosus (assembly GCF_038725785.1). GTDB lineage: Bacteria > Verrucomicrobiota > Verrucomicrobiia > Opitutales > Opitutaceae > Termitidicoccus > Termitidicoccus mucosus. The sequence goes on along the minus strand of NZ_CP109796.1, from coordinate 7,371,663 downwards.
CAGGCGAACTGGAGCAGGCGCGTGTGCAATTCCTGGATTTCCGGCATGAGATACAGGGCGATGTCGTGGCCGAACGCGCTGTAGGCGACGCGCCCCTTGCCGTAATTTTTGATCCAGACCAGGGCGCAATCGCCATCGGCGCGGGCGTTCGGGCGCGGCGCGCAGCGGGCGAGGTCGAGCGCCATGAGCACGCGGAGCTTGTTCCGGTCGAACGCGTCGCCGAACATATACATTTCGTTTCGCGCCGTAAACTCACCGGCGGGCCAGAGGCCGCGCGTGACGGGCGAAACGGGGTCCTCCACCACCACGACGCTCGTTTCGCGCGCCGTCCACGGATGGCCGACGAAGTTACCCCCGATCATATCGACATACCCGGCGAAATATTCGCCGGCATTGCGGTTGCGGTAGGTGTCGCCGCCGGCGTGGATGCCGAAGACCGCGCCGCCCTCGCGGACGTAGGCGAGCAGGTTTTCGCGCAGGCGCGCGTCGCGGGCCAGTATTTCCGCCTGTTTCTCGGCGGGCATTTTTTTCAATTCCGGCTGCGGTTCGGCAAACGGGCGTCCCGTCGTGTTGTTCATCACCACGCAGTCGAAGCGGCGCAGCGCGGCGGGCTCGAAGTTGGCGAGGTCGTCGCTGACGACGGTCTCCCACGCGCCGGTCTGCGCCCCGGTTTTTTCAATCACATATTTTGCCACCACGATGCCTTGGTAATGGCGGAAATCGCTCGTGCGGGAAAACACGAGCACCCGGCGTTTTTTTGCCGGCGCGACGGACGCCCGCGCGGGCATCGCCGCGTCGAGTTCCGCCTTCTGCCTGTCCGTGAGCACCGGGTCGTCCTTGTAAGGATACCAGCCCTGCGCGGACAGCGCCGTGGAAAATATAATAGAGATTACAAAACAAAGAGCGGGGAGTTTTTTCATATGATTGAAATCGAGCAATGTATTATAAATTAATCATCATGGCGCCGGCGGCCTTGGTCCGAATCATTAATTATTAATTGTAATTATTAATTCCTCCTAAACCTTCGCCCACTCGCCGCGGTTTTCGCGCCAGAGATACTGGTTGGCGACCTCGTCGCCGACGAAGGTGCGCGTGCGCCAGTCCCATTCGAGGCTGCGCCCGAGCAGGTGCGCGATGTTGCCGACCAGGCACATGTTGCAGCTCGACTGGCCGATCTCGGCCGGGCAGATCGTCGGACGGCCCGTGAGCACCGCGTCGATGAAATTCGAGCGGTGGTCGTCGGACACATAAACCGGGCTGTCCTCGTCGCCGAAGCGAACATTGCGCAGCGACGGTTTGTTCACCCAGAACTTGCCGCCGCGCGCGGCCGAGGCGGTCGCCTCGGTGCCGACAAAGCTCACCATCGTCGCGCCGCCGGACTCGCGTTTCACGTCGTCGGGGCAGCCGTAAACGACCTTCGCGCCGTTGGCGAAGGTGTAGGAGATGTGGCGGTTGTCCGAGGGGATGGCGGGATTTTTGCTCTCGAAAACCTCCACGTATTTCGGGCCGCGCCCGTCGGCGTTCAGGCCCCACAACGCGATGTCGAGATGGTGCGCGCCCCAGTCGGCTTGCAGGCCGTTGCCGTATTCGAGATGCCAGCGCCATTCGCCCCACTCGTGGCCGTAGGGGCGCGGCGGGTCGCCGCCCATCATGCGCGGCAGGAAATGCGACGTGTAGGGCCGCATCACCGCCGGCCCCACCCACATTTCCCAATCCATGCCCTGCGGCACCTCCTCGGCGGGCCAGTTGTAGATGACCGGATACTTCCGTCCGAAATTGCACCAGACCTCCTTGATTTCCCCGAGCAGCCCGGCGCGGGCGAGTTGCACGGCGCGGCGGAAGCCGGAGTCGCTGCGCTGCTGGGAGCCGGTCTGGAAAACCACGCCGCTCGCGCGCACCGCGTCCACCACGCGCTGTCCTTCCTCGATGGTGAAGGTCATCGGCTTCTCGCAATACACGGCCTTGCCCGCGCGCGCCGCGAGAATCGCCTGGATGGCATGCCAGTGGTCGGGTGTCACGATGACGACGGCGTCGATGGACGGATCGGCCAGCAACTCGCGGAAGTCCTTGTAACAGGCCACGTCCGCCTTTTCGCCGCGCTGCCCGGCCAGCCGCGTGATCCGGGCCTTCTCGTAGGCGAGGCGCTCGTCGTCCACGTCGCAGATCGCGGCGACGCGGCAGCGCTCGTCATTCGCGAAGGTCGTGATGTGCCCCGTCGCCTGTTTGCCGAGGCCGATGACCCCGATGTTGATGCGCGAGTTGGGCGGCGTGGCGGGCGCCTGGCCGAAAAGCCCGCGCGGCAGCAGCAGCGAGGCCGCGGACGCAAGCCCGGCTTTTTTAAGAAAATTCCTGCGTGAATGGAGGGACGGCAAACATGCTTTTTTCATGGTGAGGGGATGGGCGGGGAGACGAACCAAACAAGTTTAAGTTTAAGTTGGAAGTTTAAGTTTGAGCGAGGGGAGAACAGGGGCCATGAACCATCCCGACCATAGGCGGGACATTCACCCGGAAAAGGGCCGAATTGGTCAATCGTTGACACGTGCCGGGGCCAATAATTTTAACGCCCCTGTCTTTTTGGAGCAACGGCCTCCGGGCCGTCCCTCCAAAATGAGACTTTGGGTGGAGGGCCGCTTCCCGGCGAGATCGCTGAAAACGGCGCGGAATCCCCTTTTTTGGTGTTTCACGCCTCGCCTTCTGGTTTTCTATTTACTTTTCGTTTTCCCGCACGCTTCCGCGTCCGATTTATATCTCCCGTGAATTCCGACCTTATCCTCGTTCTCGCCCTGCTTACGACCTGCATGGGGCTGTTCATCGCCAACAAGCCGCGCATGGACGTCGTCGCCTTGCTGGTGATCCTCGTTCTCCCGCTCTCCGGAATTCTGACCATGCCGCAGGCCCTCGCGGGCTTCAGCGATCCGGGCGTGGTCTTGATCGCCTCGCTGTTCGTCATCGGCGAGGGACTCGTCCGCACCGGCGTCGCCTACCGGCTCGGCGACTGGCTCGTGCGCAAGGCCGGCAACAGCGAGACCCGGCTGCTCGTGCTGCTGATGCTGTCCGTCGCCGGGCTGGGCTCGGTGATGAGCTCCACCGGCATCGTGGCCATCTTCATCCCCGTCGTGCTGAGCGTGGCGGCGCGGCTGCGCATCCCGGCCGGGCGGCTGATGATGCCGTTGAGTTTTGCCGGCCTGATCAGCGGCATGATGACACTGGTGGCCACACCGCCGAACATGGTGGTGGACAGCACGCTCAAGCGCGAAGGTTTCGCCGGCTTCAGCTTCTTCAGCTTCACGCCCATCGGCGTGGTGATCCTGCTGATGGGCGTCGGCTACATGCTGGTGGCCCGCCGCTGGCTGACGGTGAGAGACGACCCCGCGCGCGACGGTGGCGCCCGCCGCAAGCTCCATGACTTGATCGAGGAGTACAAGCTGGCCGGACGCGAACATCGCCTGCGCATCGGCGACGATTCGCCGCTGGTCGGAAAGGCGCTGCTGGATCTCAACCTCAGGAGCCAATACAAGGCCAACATCGTGGGCATTGAGCGGCAACTGCGGCTGAGGTTCCAGACCGAGCTGCTCACGCCGCACGCGCACACCGAACTGCTCGCGGGCGACATCCTGCTGGTCGATGTGCATGAGCCCGGCGTTGACCTCGCGGAGATGCGCGCCCGCCTGAAACTCGAACCATTGCCCCTGCGCGGCAGTTATTTCACCGACCAGTCACGCGAGGTCGGCATGGCCGAAATCGCCCTGCCGCCGGACTCGGGCCTGATCGGCAAGACCGTGCTCGAACTCGGCCTCCGGCGAAAACACAATCTCAACGTCGTCGGCCTGCGCCGGGAACGCACGGCGATGCAAGGCGCCTTGCTGGAGGAAAAGCTCCGCATGGGCGACACCCTGCTCGTGATCGGCCCGTGGAAATCGATCCGCCAGTTGCAACCGTTGACCCACGATTTCATCGTGCTGAGCCTGCCCGCCGAGGTTGACGAGGTGGCCCCGGCCCTGAAGCAGGCCCCTTGGGCGCTGCTCAGCCTCGCCGTCATGGTCGCGCTGATGATCTCCGGGGTCGTGCCCAATGTCGTGGCCGCCCTCGGCGCCTGTTTGCTCATGGGGCTGTTTCGCTGCGTGGACATGGACAGCGCCTACAAGTCGATCAACTGGCAGAGCCTGGTCCTGATCGCCGGCATGATTCCCTTCGCCCTCGCGCTGGAGAAAACCGGCGGCGTCGAGCTCGCGGTCAACGGCCTGCTCAACCTGCTCGGCGACGCCGGCCCGCACATGCTCCTGGCCAGCCTGTTCGTCCTGACCGCCCTGATCGGCCTGTTCATCTCCAACACGGCCACCGCCGTGCTGATGGCGCCGATCGCGCTCAGCCTGGCCGGCCGGGTCGGCGCCTCGCCGATGCCTTTCGCCATGATCGTGGCGCTGGCGGCATCGGCGGCTTTCATGACGCCGGTCTCGTCGCCGGTAAACACCCTCGTGCTCGGCCCCGGACAGTATCGTTTTTGGGACTTCGTAAAAATCGGCGTGCCGTTCACCCTGCTGGTGCTGGTGGCCAGCGTGCTGCTGGTGCCGTGGATGTTTCCACTTTGACAAGAGATATTCATCAGCACACGCCGCCCGCCAATATCCGCCCCACGGAGACGACCAAATCCGCGGGCGACGGCGGCTTGCGGAGAAATTCGATTGGGGGGCCGCCCAGCCCGTCGTCCACCATGACTTCGTCCACGAATTCGGACATGATAAACACCCGTATGTCGGAACGAAATGCATGGATGCGGACCGCGGTGGCTCCGCCATCAATATCGCCAAGCTCCAGCGCCAGAATCGTCATCTGCACCGCAGCACCCTCGCGGCTCTCCAACAACTCCAGCGCCTGCACGCCGCCACGGGCGCACTTCACGGTGTAACCATATTGCTCGAACGCCGTGCGCACGGCATCCCGGTAACATTGATCGCTGTCAACCAGCAGCAGGGTCCGTTCTGGGACCATTGAGTTCGATGGGGATTTGGGCATAAAGGGGAAAACCCGACAAATGCACGCGGGCGGCATCATCATCGGGCGAATGGAGCACCGGCACCCGGACCGTAGTCGTCGCCCAAGGCGCGGGCGGCCGCCCGCGCCTTGATTGAGTCCCTGACCGGCCGGTCGACTCGTCCGGTCGGCTCGGGGAGGCCGAGCGGCATGCAGAGATACCAGGCAATCCGGTGCGATACATAGCGAAGCCATTCCTCGGAATAGCGTTCCCTGCCATGATCGAGCAGCCGGAGCGAGCGGGTGGTGATCGGATAAAAAAATTGCGCCCAAAACAGGTCGAACCAGGCGTGCAAATCCCGTTCGATGCGATTGGGGCAAACCCGAGCCAGCACATTCATCACCCGGTATTGATACGGCGCAAAATGCTCCAGGATCAATGTTTGCGCCCCCTTGTGCCCGTCGGCCAGCACTCGCAGGATCAGGCCGTTCAAAAACTCCGGGCTTTGGGGCGCATGAATCGCCGCAATCAACTGCCGCACCGTTTCATGGATCGCGTCCGCCACCTCCTGCGGCGAGGGCGCGCCGCCGAGTTCCAAGACAGGATTGTAGCAGTTGACCAGAGGCGGAGCGCCGAGGAAATAACGCCGCACGGCTTCGATAAACAGTTTTTCCTTGGACCCAAAATGATAGATCACCGAGCCGAAAATCACGTCGGCCTCGTTGGCGATGTCGCGGATGCTGGCATCCCCGTATCCCTTGATGGCAAATACCTTGCAGGCACCGAGTAATATCTGCGCCCGCGCCCGCACGCCGGAGCGATTGAGACGTCGCGGGCGCGTCGTCTTTTCCATCTGTGATGCTGGCTCATTTTCGCGTTTCATGACGTTGCTATGCTCGATTTGCGGCCCTCAATTAGGAGTATGCTCAGGGGTTTCCGTGCTTGATCTGCAAAAGGAAGATCGACTTTCCAGTCCAACCGAAAATTAGCCAGTTAAGAGATTAATTTAATTGGTAAGATGATGAAACGATGAATTTATTACCCGCAGCCTATTACTGATTTTTTACCTTTTAAGCATTTTTAATGCGATGGCATCATCTTCGTCCGGCTGAAAAGAGGGTATCGACCTTAGTATGGAATCATAGGCAAACGCCTGCGCCTGATAATAGGATTCCTTTCTGGCATAAACGCGTCCTCTGATTTGCACCTGATATCCGCCTTCCATGCGTCCTCGAACGACAAAAGAATAACGGACCATCGGCAGCGTGTTGGAGGAGGTGGCGTTCATGTCCTTTTCTGGCATCTTGAGTTGTCTCTTGGCGAAGATGACTGCCCGGCCGGATACAACGCGGCGCGCGACATCCATCAGTGGTTATATTTGAGTCGATAATCAGATATTCTTTTCCCAAAAAAATAAAACATTTTTTCCATAAAAATGATCCTTCTCATCCTGCGATGAATAGAACCGCCATGGCAACTCCACTCCATTTTATAAATAAGATGCAATGAATCCATTAGTATATTGAAACTAATACATTAGGGCAATTGCAAAATACAGGAGGAAACATTACTAACACGATCGTATTAATAATGCCTAATTATATAAATAATATACAAACGCGTCTATTTACATACTGAGCCGCCTATATGGAGAATCGCCGAAAACCCGGTCCCGTAATTCGCCAGGAGAACTGATTTCGATCCGCCCGTGCCTGAAAGCAGCGAAATATTTTTTATTATATTACAGTCCGATTTCCAATGAGGCGGGTTTTATCCGACGGGGAGGCGAGACAAGCCCCTGACGCGCCCCATGCCGATGTCCCGATAAATTTGAACCCAATAATACCCGTTGCGGACAAGATTGTCGCCCTAGCGGCGCAGTCGGAAGGCGGCGGGTGGCGTGGCATGGGCGTCCCCGCCCATGTTTTTGGGGATGGCGGCGCGGGGCGAGTGGCTCAAAAATGCCATTTCAGTTCGCAAAGGGTATAACCGATGTCGCGCGGATGCCTGCGGCGGAGCGGCGGCGTCCCATCAGTCAATAAACCACCGCGCTTCGCAACCGCCGCGGGGCGGATGCGGCGCGGCGGAAGAGCGGACTCATGCCGCGGAGGGCAGCCTTACGCGCGCTTTTCCATCGGCACGTAGTCGCGAATCTGCGGCCCGGTGTAGATCTGGCGCGGGCGCGCGATCTTCATCTTCGGGTTTTGCGCAATCTCGCGCCATTGCGCGATCCAGCCGGGCATCCGTCCGATGGCGAACATCACCGTGAACATGTTCACCGGGATGCCGATGGCGCGCATGATGAGGCCGGAATAGAAATCGACGTTGGGATAAAGCTTGCGCGACACGAAGTAATCGTCGTGCAGGGCGACCTCCTCCAGCTTCATCGCGATGTCGAGCAGCGGGTCGTTCTTGATGTTGAGGCTGTCGAGCGCGCGGTAGAAGCTCGCCTTGATGATTTTCGCGCGCGGGTCGTAGTTTTTATACACGCGGTGACCGAAGCCCATCAGCCGGTCGCCTTTGCCGTCCTTCGCGGCGGCGATGAAGCGGGTGCCGTCGTCGCCGTCGTTGTGGATTTTTTGCAGCATCTCGATCACGGCCGCGTTGGCCCCGCCGTGCAGCGGTCCCCAGAGCGCGTTGACGCCGGCGGAGACCGACGCGAAGAGATTCGCGCCGGCGGAGGCGACCATTTTCACCGTGGAGGTGGAGCAGTTCTGCTCGTGGTCGGCGTGCAGGAGCAGGAAGAGGTTGAGCGCCTGCGCGACCTCGGCGGTGGAGATGTATTCGTTATAGGGCTCGGAGAACATGAGGTGCAGGAAGTTCTCGCAGTAGCCGAAATTCGGGCGCGGGTAGTTGAAGGGCTTGCCGTTGTTCACGCGGTAGGTGTGCGCGGCGATGGTGCGCACCTTCGAGATGGCGACGGCGGCGGCCTCGTCGAAGTGCTCGAGGTCGTTCTGGTGGTTGTTGCTCGCCAGATGGGGATAATAGGCGCCGAGGGCGTTCATGCTGGCCGAGAGCACGGCCATCGGATGCGCGTCGCGCGGAAAATTCTCGATGAAGCGCAGCATGCCCTGGCGGATGGGGGCGTTTTCCGAGAGCAGGCGGGCGAAGGTCATGCGCTCGCGGGGCTTCGGCAGTTCTCCGTGGATGACGAGGTAGGCGGTCTCCACGAAGCCGGAATGCTCGGCAAGCTGCTCGATGGGATAGCCGCGATAGCGCAGGATGCCGGCCTCGCCGTCGATGTAGGTGATATCGCTCAGGCAGGAGCCGGTGTTGCCGTATCCCTCGTCGAAGGTGATGTAACCGGTGTCGGAGCGAAGACGACTGATATCCACCGCTTTCTCTCCCTCGGAGCCGACGACCAGCGGCAGCGCGATTTCCTTTTCCTCCAGTTTAAGCAGGGCGACTTTGGACATAGGCCATGAGCGTGAGTGGAAACAAGAGACTTGCAAAGAAAACTTGTTGCGAAGATTGCGATTTTAACGCGCGTTAAACAGGCGGGGCGCGGCTGCGGTCATTCCAGCCCCCTTCGCCTTTCGATTTTTGGAGGGACGGCCTCCGTGCCGTCCGCCGCAGGGGAACGAGGACGGCACGGAGGCCGTCCCTCCAGCGGGAAAATCGGCAGTCGTAAAAAAAACGCGGCCGCTGCCGGCCGCGTTTTGAGAGGTTGCCTTTGCTTCTGTCCGGGGGCTTGTGCGCTCAGAGCTGCACGAACTTCGCGGATTTCACGAGCGGGTTGCCTTTGATTTCGTCGCGGGCGGCGGGGCCCGGCTCGGTGTCAACACGCACCAGCATGTAGGCGATGCCGCCGGGCGTGAGGCGGGAGAGCGACATGTCGGCGATGTTGACCTTGTCCTTCGCGAGCAGCGTGCCGATGGTGCCGACCATGCCGGGCAGGTCTTCGTTCTCGATCACGAGCAGTTTGCCGACGGCGGCGATTTCGACCTCGCGTCCGTTGATGCCGACGATGCGCGGCTGGTTGCCCTTGCCGATGAGCGTGCCTTGCGCGGAATAGGTTTTCCCGTCGGCGGCGACCGCCTCGACCGCCATGAGCTCGCTGTAGCCGCTGTCGGTGTTGGATTTCGTGACGTCCGCCTGGATGCCGAGGCGCTTGAGGAGCACGGGGGCGTTGACGAAGTTGACCTGCTCGCCGCTGATGTTGCGGAGGAAGCCGCGCTGCACGGCGCGGGTGATGGAATTGGCGTCGAGCTCGACGATTTTTCCCCAATAGGTGATGCGCAGCGAGGCGATTTGCTTCGGGGAGATCTGCTGGACCAGCGTGCCGAGCTTGGAGCCGAGGTCGAGATAGGGCCCGAGCGTCTTGAGCGCGGCGGCGTCGATGGAGGGCATGTTGACGGCGTTGCGGATGACGCCGCCGCCGAGCACGTCGGCGATCTGCTCGGCGATTTCGATGCCGACTGATTCCTGCGCCTCTTTCGTGGACGCGCCCAGGTGCGGCGTGAGGACGACGTTGGGAAGCTGGCGGAATTCGCTGTCCTTGGCCAGCGGCTCGTCCTCATACACGTCGAGGCCGGCGGCGGCGACCTTGCCGGATTTGAGCGCGGCGAGGAGGGCCGTTTCCTTGATGATGCCGCCGCGGGCGCAGTTGAAGATGCGCAGGCCTTTTTTGCATTTCTCGAACGCGGCCTCGTCGATCATGTATTTCGTGTCGTCCGTGAGCGGCATGTGCACGGTGATGTAGTCGGCCTGCGCGAGGATTTCGTCGAGCGTGGCGATCTCCACTTGCATGGCCTTGGCGCGGCTGGGCGCGAGATAGGGGTCGTAGGCGAGCACGCGCATGCCGAAGGCGATGGCGCGCTTGGCGACCTCGCCGCCGATGCGGCCGAGCCCGACGATGCCGAGGGTTTTTTGGAAAAGCTCGACGCCGCTGAAGGATTTGCGGTCCCACTTGCCCTCGCGCATGGAGGCGGCGGCCTGGGCGACGGGGCGCGAGCCGCAGAGGATGTGGGTGAAGGTGAGCTCGGCGGTGGCGATGGTGTTGCCCGAGGGCGTGTTCATCACGACGACGCCGTGCTCGGTGGCGGCCTCGACATCGACATTGTCCACGCCGACACCGGCGCGGCCGACGACCTTGAGGAGCGGCGCGGCGGCGAACACTTCGCGCGTGATCTTCGTTTCCGAGCGCACGGCGATGGCGTGCACGTCCTTGACCAGCTCAAGCACTTTCTCCGGAGAGGAACCGTAGGCCTCGATGACTTCAAAACCCGGCTGTTTGCGCAGGTATTCGACTCCTTTGGGCGATATCTTGTCGGCGACTAGGATTTTCATGGGAAAAAGTGAAAAGGAATTTCGAGCGAACAACTTCCGGGGACGCGGCGCAAGGAGGTTTTTGAAGGCGGGACGAAACGGGGGTGTAACTCAAAGTTGTGTCATTCCCTCTTTCTTCTTTCCTCTTTATCTTTATCTTTCGTCAGGCACGGGCAGGGAGAAAGAGGAAAGAGAAAGAATAAAGAGGAAAGATTCCGGCGGTGACATCACTTTGAGTTGCTCCCGACAAAACGGGGTGCGGCCTACGGTTCGCGGGCCTTGAAGTTTTTTCCGAGGTAGAGGAATAGCTGACCGCCTTCGTTGGCCGTGAGGAGATTCGGGCCGTCGCCGCCGAGTTCCGTCAGCACCGCGCCTCGCTCGTGGCTCCCGCCGGGCTGGATGACGCCGATGCTTTTGTGGACAAAGGGGACCGGCGTCGCGAAGACCGGTTTTTCCAACGTGCCGGTGTTGCGCATGAGCAGCGGGGTGCCGAGCGTGCGCTGGCCGAGCGAGGGCATGGGCCAGCCGCGCTTCTTGTCGGGAATCGCGGAGCGGCGTCCGGTGCCGATGACGAGGTCGGGCAGGCCGTCCGCGTCGGCGTCGAAGAAGGAGAGTTTGCAGCGGCCCGTGCCTCCGGCGGGATCGTAACTGGTGTCGATGAGGGAGCCGTCGGCGAGCGTGAGTTTGCCACCGTCGGCGACGTTCCGGTCGTCGATGCGCCAGTAGAGGTGGAACTGGTCGTCGCCGTCCACGATGACGAGCGCGATGCGGCCGCCGAGGCGCGCGACGGCGGCGCGGCAGCGCCAGGTGCCGTGCAGGTCGAGGCCGTCGCAGTAGAGCGGGAGCACGGCGTCGAGCCTGGGCGCGCCGGGCGCGCCACGGTTCAGGTAGAGGGTGTAGTTGCCGGTGATGTCGCCCATGATGATGTCGGGAAGGCCGTCTCCGTTCCAATCGAAGACCGTGGGCGAGTTGTAGCCCCAGCGCGCCTCGGGCGTGCCTTGCACGCTGCCGGAGTAGCCGGCCTGGAGGTGGATGTCGCGCCCGGCGGCCCGCATGCGTTCGCCGGGAAGAAAGGCGGGGGCGGCGTTGGTCCCGATGTTTTTGAAAAAGAGGACAAAGCCCTCCGAGTTGCCGACGAGGAAATCGAGCACACCGTCGCCGTCCCAGTCGCACACGCTGGGCGCGGGGAGCGTGCCGGCGTAAAGGTCGGCGTTTTCCTGAAGGAGCGGCGAGGGGTCTTCGTAGATGGGCGAACCGGCGGTGGTGAACTCACCGGTAAACTTGTAGAAATATAGTCCGCCCTCGCCGGCGGCGATGAGGTCGCTGAGGCCGCGGCCGCCCGCTTGGTCTGCCGCGCCATGCCGGGGATACGCCATCACTCCGGCGGAGACGCTCGGGTGGCGAAGGATGTTGCCGTCGCGGCCGACGACAAACGCGCGGCGCGGCGTGACGAGGCCGGAAGGATCGGCGTTGGGATAATAGGTGAACACACCGAGGCGCCCGCCGGTGACGAGGCCCCGTTCGCGTCCGTCGCCGAGATCGACGGGCGTGATCTGGTGCATGCCCCAATACACCTCGCGGCGCGTGGGAGAAATCTGGCGGACATGGGTCGCGGCGGTGGCGGCGGGCGATTCGATGTGCGCGGCGGCGAGAAAACGGTAGCGCATGCCCTGCGTGGAAATGCCGGCGGCATCGTAGGGGCGCCAGTCGGGCGAAGAGGCGTTTTTGCCGGTGTTTCCTTTCGGGGTGCTGTCGCCGTTGAATTCGAGGATCAGTTCGCAGGAGCCGTCGGGATTGGGCAGCGCGGCGACGCCCTGGATGCCCGCCGGCAGGTCGGGAAGGGCGATGGTGTTGGCGGGCATGAACGCGAGCGCGCGCGGATCGAACACGGCGCGGCGCACCTCTTTCCCGGAATGCCAGAGCGCGTGCGTGACTCCGTCGGGCGTTTGGAAAACGAAGGCGCGGGCGCTGAAGGGCGCCTCGACTTGCACCGGGGGAGCGAAGACGGGAGCGCCGTCGTCGGAGGTGCGCAGCCATTTGAAGAGATTGACGGTGACGGGCTTTCTGCCGCCGAGGACAAACAGGTCGGGCTGCGCGGAGCCGTAAACGCGCGCCGTGCCGAGAACCACGTGCGTGAGCGTGTCGCGCACCGCGACGGGGCCGAGCCCGCGCGGCGCGGCGGATTTCAGCGGCAGCGTGTCGTCGCGAGGGGCCGCGACGGCGGGGGCCGGGAGGACGGGCAGCGCGGCGAAAACGAGGAGCGGAAGCCATTTCGCCGTCCGCGCGCAAACGCGGAGGCAGACACGGCGGAACAGGCGGCGGGCGGTGGTCGGGTTCATTGGTTGACGGGCGCGACGGTGACGGTGCGGAGATTAATCGGCGCCCATTTTCCCGACACGGGGCGAAGGCGCAGGGCGGTTTCCCCGGCTGGGAGTTCGATGACGCCGAGTTCGACGACGCGCCAGTTGTCCGCGCCGCCGGTGGCGGGGATTTCGCTGGTGACGCGTTTTTTGCCGGCCTCGATGCGGAGCGAGACCGGCGCGGCGGAGGTGATCTCGGCGGTGACGCGGCAGGTTTGTTGCGCGGGCGTTTTTATGCGGTAGGCGAGAAACCAGCGCGACTCGAACCAGTCGGCGATGAACGCATCCGCGCCCGCACCGTGAATCTGCATGACCCCGGCGGTCGAGCCGTGGCGGTCGGCATCGAGGGGCGCGAGGGTGAACATGCCTTGTTTGTCCGGCGAAAGAAACGCGTCCATTTCCACGCTCACGGGCCCGGCAAAGGCGAGCGCGAGCACGGTGATGCGCGGGTCGGGCGCGGGGCCGGGCGGCAGGTGGACGACCAGCCCCTCGGGCGCGGCTTGCGCGGAGACTCCGCCCGCGCCGGGCGCGAGGAGCGAGGCGGCGCGCGGCCGCTGGTGGAGCGCGGGCAGCAGGAGGCGTCCGTCGGCGGGCCATTCCCAGATGTGCAAATAAAGCGCCTCGCCGCCATCGGGAAGCGGGCGGCGCGTGACCCGGCCCCAGGGAAGCTGGCGCGGATACGGGCTGGCCTGCGTGCCGTGGATCGCCTGGGCGTTGACGCGCATCCACGCGCCGATTTCGCGCAGGCGGTCGATGGAGGGTTGCGGGATGGTGCCGTCGGGCTTCGGGCCGATGTTGAGGAGAAGGTTGCCGCCTTTGCTGGCGGTGTCGGAAAGGATGCGGAGCAGCGTCGCGGCGGATTTCCAGTTGTCGTTGTCCGAGGCGAAGCCCCAGGAATCGTTCATGGTCATGCAAACCTCGAAGCGTTTTCCGGGAAGGCCCTCGGGCGGGACGTATTGTTCGGGGGTGGAGAAATCGCCGGACAGCGCGCCGCCGCGATCGCCGCCGAGCCGGTCGTTCATGAGCATGCGCGGATAACGCGCGGCGAGGTCGAGGAAGGGTTGCGCGCGCTCCGGCGTCATGCGGATGGGCGTGTCCCACCACAGGATGTCGGGCGCGTAGCGGCGCAGCAGTTCGTTGACTTGGGGAAGCGCGACCTTTTGGAGGTAGGCGTCGTAATCGCCCTTGTGCTCCTCGCTCCAGCCGTCGCCGTCGTCAAGGTCGCGTTTGGCGCCGGGGAGGCTGCGCTTGGGATTCCGCTTCCCGCCGCCGGGATTCATCCAGTCCTGCGATTGCGAATAGTAGAGGCCGAAATGCAGCCCCTCCGAACGCGCGGCTGCGGCGAGCGGGCCGATGAGGTCGCGGCGGGCGGGCGAATCCATGACGTTCCACGCGGGCGCGGCGGTGGGCCAGAGCGCGAAGCCTTCGTGGTGCTTCGAGGTGAGCACGATGTAACGCATGCCGGCCGCGCCGGCGAGGCGCGCCCACCGGCGCGGGTCGTAGCCGGCGGCGGTAAAGCCGGCGGCGAGTTTTTTGTAATCGGCCGCCGGAATCGGGATGCGTTGAAAAAGCCAGGTGGAATCGTGGCCGAGGTCGGCGCGGTTTTTGCCATCCCAGTTGTTCGCATGGACGGAATAAACGCCCCAGTGCACGAAAAGCCCGAAGCGCGCCTCGTCGAACCACGCCGTGCGCGGCGGCGGAGGCGGCGGCGCGGCGGGCGCGGGAGGCGCGGGCTCCAGGTTTGCGCCGCGGTAGAGATACATGCGCCCGGCTTCGTCGCAGGCGAGGAGGTTGGGCCTGCCGTCGGTGGAGCCGAGCAGCGTGCCGACCGCGCCGCTCTCGTGCGCTCCGCCGGGCTGGATGAGTTTGCCCGTGACAGTGTGCCTGAATGGGACGGCATGCGCGAAAACGGGCGCGGTGTTGCCGCCGACGTTGCGCATGAAGAGCACGGTGGCGGGCGGACGTTCGCCGAGCGCGGGCTGCGGAAACCCGGTTTTGTTGTTCGGGATCGCATTGGTGCGGCAGGTTCCGATGACGAGATCGAGCGCGCCGTCGCCGTCCCAGTCGAAGAGGTCGAGCTTGCAGCGTCCGGTGGAGCCGGCCGGGCCGCTGCTCGCGCTGATGAGCGAGCCGTCGGCGAGCGTGAGTTTGCCGCCGTCGGCGACATTGTAGTCGTCGATGCGCCAGTAGAGGTGGAAGTGGTCGTCGCCGTCCACCATGATGAGCGCGGTGCGCGAGCCGGCCCGGGCGACGGCGGGCCGCACGCGCCACATGCCGTGGAGGTCGAGGCCGTCGCAATAGAGCGGGCGCGCGGCCTCGAGCGCGGGGGCGTCGCGCGTGCCGCGATTGATGTAAACGGTGATGTCTCCGGTGATGTCGCCCATCACGATGTCGGGGAGGCCGTCGGCGTTCCAATCGACGACGTTGGGGCCGAGGTAGCCCCAGCGCGCCTCCTGCACTCCCTGCACGCTGCCGGAGTAGCCGGCCTGCACGTGGATGTCGCGTCCGCCGGCGCGCAACCGCTCGCCGGGAAGAAACGCGGGCGCGGCGTCGGCGCCGGTGTTTTTGAAAAAGAGCACAAAGCCCTCGGAGTTGCCCGCGACGATGTCGAGCACTCCGTCGCCATCCCAGTCGATGACGGTCGGCGTGGGCAGCGCGCCCGCGAAGAGGTCGGCGTCGCGCTGGAGCACGGGCGCGGGACGAGCGAAGACCGGCGCGCCGTCATCGGTGAAATGCCCGGCGAACTCATAATGCCAGATGCCGCCCTCCCCCGCCGCGAGCAGCCCGTCGCACTTCGTATCAGGATTCGGATACGCGATGACGCCCGGCTGGATGCTCGGGTGGCGCAGCGCCACGCCGTCCGGCCCGGCGGCGGGAAGCGACGGGGCGAAGACGGGGGCGGCGTTTGCCGGGGCGTCCGGCGCGGATGAGGCTGGCGGGAAATAGTAGAGGTTGCCCTGGCGCGAACCGCTCATGAAACCGCGCGCATGGCCCGGGCCCAGGTTGACCGGAGTGAGGCTGCGCATCGTGAAATACACCTCGCGCTGCGTGGCCGACGCCTGTCGCGCAGGCGAGGCGGGCGGCTCCAGCAATCCCGGCAGCCGCGCGCTCCAGAGATGGCGATACGAAAATCCGCCGGTCCACACGCCGTCCGGTCCGTAGGGATTCCAGTCGGCGGCGCGATTATCGCCGGAGCGCCCCTTGGTGTCGTCGGCGATTTCAAAAACGAGATCGAGGCTGCCGTCGGCGTTCGGCCGCACGCCGATGCTCTGCGGTGTTTTCGGAAGCCTGAACCCCGCGAGCGGCAGCCGGTCTCTTTCGACAAACGCCATGCGTTTCCGGTCAAACGCGGTGTGCACGAGATCGCCTTTCGCCACCCACAACGCATGAATCCCGCCGTCCGCCACCCGAAACACCGCGCCGCGTTCGCGCAGCGGGCTTTTCACGGGCGCGGGCGGCGCGAACACCGGCGCGCCGTCGGGCGATGTTTCGAGCCACTTGCAGAGCCACACGCCGCCGCGCGAGGTGCGATGGCCGAGAAACAGATCCGCGTGACCTGAGCCATCCACATCCACCGCGCCGAGCAAATCGAATCCAAGCATGGGCAGCGTGAGCGGACCGAGTCCATGCGGAGCGGCGGATTTTAATGGGAGCGTGTCGGCGGGTGCGGAGGCGTCGCCGCCTGCATGCGCCGCCGAAAACAACGGCAGGCAGAAAGCGGGAAACGCGGCGAAAATGAATCGTAACAAGGCGGGCGCGGACATGGTAAAAAATGAGGGCAATTCGATTGGAGGGTGAAAGAAAGCAGGGAAAACGGCGCCGGAAAGCCTGCTAAAATGATTTAGCCAAAGTCAACTTTTATCACTCGTCCGGAAAGTCGCAGGCGCATTTTCTGCCTGCGTGGGAGCACACAGCACGCCTGCATCCCTTTGGCATGGACCCCGCGCAGAGCGCCAAAGGCAAACTTCGTTCTTGCTAAACCGTTTTTGCT
This sequence comes from Termitidicoccus mucosus, assembly GCF_038725785.1. Taxonomy (GTDB): domain Bacteria; phylum Verrucomicrobiota; class Verrucomicrobiia; order Opitutales; family Opitutaceae; genus Termitidicoccus; species Termitidicoccus mucosus. The sequence goes on along the minus strand of NZ_CP109796.1, from coordinate 7,355,072 downwards.
GCTTCATATTTCTTTAATTCCCGGGCACGGCAGCCCTTTGTCGTGCGCTCAACCGCAACCTCCTACCCTTCTGTCCAAAATGACTAAATGCCTCCGTCTCCTCGTCTGCATCGCCGCCTCCTTCGCTGCCGGGCTCATCTCCGCCCAAACTCCGGTCCTGCATTACGACTTCAACGAAGCCAGCGCGAAGAGCTATCCGAGCCAAGGCTCCGCCAAGGACGCCATCGCGGGCAAGGGCGACAAGCAGAAGGCCGGCGACGCGGGCTCCGGTGTTTCCGGCAAAAAAGCGGACCGCGCCTGGGACGCGACCGCCAACACCACCGCCGGCGCGGGCACTCCGGCCAACAACTCCCGCCTCGAAACCGCCGGCAGCCTTGCCGCGCTCGATTCGCTCGAGGCGTTCACCGTCGCGATGTGGTTCACCTCGGAACAGCCGCTCGACAGCGCCGTGCGTCTCTTTGGCAAAACCGACAGCGCCACGAAGCAGACCAACGGTTTTGTCCTGCGCACTTACGCCCCGAAAAAAATGAACGGCAAGACGGCTGTCGAACTCGGCATCGGCGACGGCAAGACCCGCGCCACCCTCGTCTCCGACTACTGCGACAAAGGGCGGGGGTTTAATATAACGGGTGCCAAAAACAAATGGGTGTTCCTCGCCGTGACCTGGGACGGCTCGATGGTGCGCTTCTACGCCGGCAACACCGATGAAAAGGTGACCGTCGCTGGCGCCCGTTCCTATAAAGGCAAAATGGCCCCCGCCACCGGCAAGCCGCTCATCCTCGGCAACACCTCCGGAAAAAATCGCGGGCTCGACGGGAAAATAGACAACTTCCGCATCTACAACACCGCGCTCGGCCTGGAGCAATTGGAACTGCTCCGCCAGTCCGACGCGGGCCAATAATCCGCCTCTTTCAATACTGCCCACCCGGGCCTTTAACTAGAACCGCAGCCGATGCAATATAACCCAATGGGTTACATCGCCGGCGCCAACGGATATCTTTCATCCGGCTGCGACATTATTAGAGCGTCTAACAAAATAACCGGCGCAAAGACGCGAAGAGGCAAATGATACCATCTCCGAACAGAATTTATATTTCAGGTAGGGCGAGGCGTCCCCGCCGAGCCGCGGCCCAGCCGGAGGCTTCGCCCTTCCTTGATATGTCTATAAATGACTGGGAAATAGTATGAAGTCTGTTTTAACACAGAGAACACAGAGCTCTGACACGGAGGGCACAGAGAGGGGAGATATCTTTTTCCAGTTTGGCCTCTGTGACCTCTGTGGGCCGCGCTCCGTGTCCTCTGTGTTAAAACAGACTTTCTCAATTTTTCCTTTTGATAGACGCTCTTGAACTGCGCTAATTTGCATTGCAGCACGCGGGCCCGGCCACCGTTCCGGATTTGCATGGTTTGTTGTTGTTGTTCGCATTGGACGGCGCATGTTTTCCGTCAGCAGGGACGCACGTCGATTTGCATTTTCCGAGCGACACGGAATGCGCGATGCGGCGGAGGTCGGTGGCGTCATCCTTGGTCAAGTCATCCGGCACGAAGGTCACGCCCGAGCAATCGACCCCGTAGAAGCCCTCGAAAAACACGCAGCCCGTCAGGTATCGCCCCGCGGCGTTGGCATGGATGGCATCGAGGCCGAACACCTGCTTGCCCTTCTTGTCTTTCGTCCAGCGCCAGCCGACATTGAGGCTGCCTTTCTGGTCGGGGACCCGGCCCGCGGGCGGGTTTTTGAAGTCGAAATCCGGATCGGGCCGATACTGCCAGCGCGGCGTGCCGCGCGCCGCCTGCATCGCGTCGCCCGAGGGCAGGATGCGCAACCCGTAGCGGGCGGAGAGCTCCTTGTAGGCCGCGCGCAGGCCGTCATACATTTTCTGCTGGGTGAAGCCGTCGTCTTTTTGAAAAAAGGGATGATCCTCGCGGTAGGCCCAGGTCTGGTGAATGACGATCTCGGCCTTGGGCGCGAGTTTGCGGACCGCGTCGATGATTTGCTTCGCGTAGGGCTCCTGATACTCCGGTTTGTAGCTGCGCTGGCTCCATTCCTGAATCGTGACGAAATCCCAGTCCACGGCGGCGAGCGCCTCGGGCAGGCTGACCTTGTCCTTGCCGGTGATGCCGAGCACGCCGGGGTTGTTGCGATAAGGACTGCCCTCGGGGTCGTCCGGGTTTGCGAGCGCAGCGTTCAGGTGGCGCGCATGACGCTCAAGAGAACAGCCGCCCAGGTTGGCGCGAAAAAGCACGAGCTTGCGCCCGGTGGATTCGACGATCTGCGGCAGGAACGAAGTCGCGTTATCCGCGAAACTGTTGCCGATGGTGAGCACCTTGGCGGCGTCGCGCGTCGCTGGCTTGCAGGCGGCGGTCGGCTGGGCGGCGAGGCCTGGGCCGAAACTAAAAACTCCCGCCAAAATGCACGCGAGAAACGCGGGGCGGCGCAGGAACAGGGCAAATACTTTCATCGCCGGCTAAAAAAACGCATGCCCGAAAGATTGCAAATGTGATTCCTGTTATACAAATTACTGGCAGCGCGCCGTCCCTCCCGGACGCCGTGGAACTTTTTCTTGCCCTGCGGACAGACCGCCGCTTGCCAACCGGCCGCATCCGGCATCACACTCCTGCCTTTGTCGTCACGCCATCAACCATGTCCGCGCCGCAGTCACAATCCGGGCCCGCCCCCGTCCTTCAACCGCTCTCGCTGGACGCCCTGCTCGACGCGCACCAAGTGCTCCTCGTGATCGACGCCGCCTCCGTGCGCGTGCAAACCGGCCTGCTTTCCCGGCGCGGCGGAGCGCGCTGGGAAACCGGCGACGCCGAGGCGGGCGCCGCGATTTTCGCCGGGGTGGAAAAACTTCTCGCCCGTGCGCGGCAGCGGCTCGACGACGTGGAGGCCTTTGTGTTTTGCGACGGTCCCGGCTCCGTGCTCGGCATCCGCACCGCGGCTGTCGCCATCCGCTCATGGAACGTGCTCCGCCCGCGTCCCGTGTATTCGTATTGCAGCCTCGAACTCGTCGCCCGCGCGCTCGCGCGCACCGAAAACGCCCGCGACTTCGCCGTCATCGCCGACGCGCGACGCGATACCTGGCACCGCGTCGCCGTCGATGCCTCGGGAAACATCTCCCCGCTCCAGCGCGTCCCTGCCAATGAACTTGGCGATGCCGACGCCGCCACGGCGCTCGTCATGCCGGACTATTTCCGCCACTGGTCCCCGCTCCCTGGCCCGGCGAAACGCGTCCGCACCGTCCCCTACGTTCTCGCCGACTTGCTCCCGCCGCTCGCCGACGCACCGCTCTTTGCGCCCGCGTCCGAGCCGGATGCGTTTCTCCACGAGGAACCGGCCTATAAAACCTGGACCCCGCAAATTCACCGGCGGCCCGCTGCGCGGGAAAGTGACAAGTGACAAGGGGCAAGTGACAAGAACAACACCCGCCCGCCGCGCTCCTTTCCCTTTCTTCGTATCCTCATCCCCCGCCACCTGCCACTTGCTACTTGCCACCTGATACTTGTCACTTTTTTCCCATGCCTCCTTTCAGCCAACTCCCGCTCCGTTGCTGGGCCGAAATCGACCTCGCCGCGCTTGAGCGCAATCTCCGCCTCATCCGCGCCTCGCTGCCTCCGCACATGCGCTACGTCGCCGTCGTCAAGGCCGACGCCTACGGCCACGGCCTCCCGCAGGCCGCCGCGCGCCTCATGCACGCCGGCGCCGACCTCTTCGCCGTCGCCAACCTCGCCGAGGCCGCCGCCCTTCGCGAAATCGGCCCCGGCTGGCCCATCCTCCTGCTCAGCCCCCTGCTTCCCGAGGAAGACCGCCACCTCGCCGACTACGACCTCATCGCCACCGTCTCCACCAGCGACGAGGTGCGCCGTTTCGACGCCGTCGGGCGCGCCAGCGGGCGTCCCGTCACCGTCCACCTGAAAATCGACACCGGCATGGGCCGCCTCGGCGTCTGGCACGAACATGCCGAAAAACTCTGCTCCGAGATTCTCGCCGCCCCGCACATTCGGCTCGGCGGTGTGTTCACGCACTTTGCCAGCCCCGACGAAAACCCCGCCTTCACCGCCGAGCAACGCCGCCGCTTCCTCAAGGCCCTCGCCTGCTGCCCGCGCCTCGATCTCTCGCAACTCTTCATTCATGCCGACAACAGCGCCGGCCTCGAAACCCTCGAGTCCGCCGGCCCGTTCAACGCCGTCCGCGTCGGCCTGCTCCAGTTCGGCATCGTGCCCCGCCGCGACTCGCTGCTCGCCCAGGTCCACACCGAGCCTGTCTTCAGTTTTCGCACGCGCGTCGGCATCGTGAAACAACTCCCGCGCGGCACCGGCATCAGCTACGGCAGCACGCACACGCTCGCGCGGGACAGCGCCATCGCCGTGCTCACGGCGGGTTACGGCGACGGCATCCCCCGCGCCGCCAGCAACCGCGCCCGCGTCCTCATCCGCGGAGCCCGCTGTCCCGTGCTCGGCCGCGTGACGATGGACCAGACCATCGTCGATGTCACCGACATCCCCGGTGTCGCAAGCGGCGACGAATGCGTGCTGGTCGGACGCCAAGGCGGCGCGGAGATTACCGTCACGGAATTCAGCCACTGGGCCGACACCATCCCGTGGGAAACGCTCTGCTCCGTGACCAAGCGCGTGCCCCGCCTCTACAAGACCGCGCTGGGTCTCTAAAAAAATCGTTCGGTTTTTATCTCACACAAAGACACGAAGGCACAACGTGCCGGGAAGTGCGCTGTTATGATTCATTCCTTTGTGCCTTGGCGCCTTTGTGTGAGATAAATGGTTCGATTTCCCAAAAACCCTCACCATTCTTTTACCCCGCTTCCTGAAACCACTTTGCTAAAGCGCCGTCTTCACCGGCATGGAAACGACCACCGTCTCCTCAACGTCACGGTCAGCCCGCCCGCCCGCCTCCGCGCTTCCCCCCGACGAGGCATGGCGGCCGTTCCCCGCCGCACAGTGGGACGCCGCCGCCGCGCGCCACCTTTTCCGGCGCGCCGCATGGTCCGCGCAACCCGCCGATATCAAGCGCGCCGTGGACGAAGGGCTGCCCGCCACGCTCGACCGCCTTTTTCCCGCCCAAATCGCCCTGTTCGATAAACCAAAGCCTGTTGTCGAATACGAAAACGGCATGCCGGAGCACGCCGCGCAACTCAAGGCCGCCGCCACGCCCGACGAAAAACGCGAACTCCAGAAAATCGCCCGCGAACGCTCGCGCCAGTCCCTCCAAAGCATGGCCGTGCAGTGGCTTTCCTTCGCCGCGCACCCGCGAATCTCCGCGCAGGAAAAATGGGTGCTCTTCCTCGGCGACATCTACGTCGTCAGCTACGAAAAGGTAAACCGCTCCGACCAGATCTGGGAGCATCACGACATCCTCCGCCGCCATTCGCTCGGCCCCGCCGCCACGCTGGCCAAGGCTGTCTCGCGCTCGCCCGCGATGATCCGCTATCTCGACCTCCAGGCCAGCAAGCGCGACGCGCCCAACGAAAACTTCGCCCGCGAGCTCTTCGAACTCTTCGTCCTCGGCGAAGGCAACTATACCGAAAAAGACATCAAGGAGGCCGCGCGCGCCTTCACCGGCTACCGCCTCGACAAGGACGGCGGATTTTATTTCGCCCCCAAGCAGCACGACAACTCCCCCAAGACCGTCTTCGGCCAGACCGGCGCGTTCACCGGCGACGACATCATCGACCTCGCCTTCCGGCGGCCCGCCGCCGCCACCTTCGTCCCGCGCGAGATGGCGCGCTTTTATTTGTCCGACCACCCCGTCGACGAAAACCAGCTCGCCGCGCTCGGCGCGTGGTGGGCCGGCCAAAAGCACGACCTCCGCGCCCTCGCCCATCGTTTCTTCGGCAGCCGCCTTTTCTTCGCGCCCGATTATCGCGGCAATTTCATAAAAAACCCGCTTCAATATTATTTCGGCCTGCTGCAGGACCTGCGCCTCGACGTCACGCCCGCGCCGCGCCTCACGGTCGCGCCGCTCCGCCAGATGGGCCTGCATATATACAACCCGCCCAATGTCCGCGGCTGGGTCGGCGGACGCTCCTGGATAAACTCCGCCACGCTCAGCGCGCGCCGCCAGTTTGCCCAGGGCCTCTTCACTCCCATCGACGAGAAGAAAATAAACGCCGACGAGAAGGTTGATTTCGACGCCGCGCACGCCGCCGGAAACGACCGCTTCACCGTCAACAACCAGGCCCTCCAGCGCTTCGTTGACATGACCCCGGAGCAGATCGCCGATATTTTTTTGCAGGTGTTTCTGCCCGTGAAAGTCTCCGCCGACTACCGCGAAAGCATCATCCGTCACCTCACCGGCGACGGCAACAAACAACCGTCGCGCATCCTCACCCGCATCCGCGACACCGCCATCACATTATTACAGTCGCCCGAATACCAACTCTGCTGATTTCCCATTCTCTTCGCGGTTATTTAATATATAAGGCAACTTATAAAAGTTCATTTTTAACAGCAAAGAACGCAAAAAGCGCGATGAAAATCCATGAGACTGAAACCATGCCATTGTATAATAACTCATGTCCATTCTTCGCGACCTTTGCCGCCTTTGCTGTTAATTTTAGAATTTCCCATGATTCCATTTCACGCCCCCTAGCGGTTAGATAAAAACCATCTCCCTTTATGAAAAATCAAAGCAATCCCCTTCCCACCACGCGCCGCGAATTTTTCAGGCTCGCCGGCGGCGGCATCGGGCTGCTCGCGTTCAGCCGGTTCGCGCCCTCGTTCCTCGTCCAGTCCACCCTCGCCGCCACGCCCGCGCCGGAACGCGACCGCAGCATCCTCGTCATCGTGCAGCTCGCCGGCGGCAACGACGGCCTCAATACCGTCATCCCCTTCGAGGACGCGCATTATTACCGCCTGCGCCCCACCCTCGCCATCGACAAAAAGGACGTCCTGCGCCTCTCCGGCACCCTGGGCCTGCATCCCGGCTGCACGGAACTCAACGCGCTCTTTCAGGAGGGCAAGCTCGGCATCGTGCAAAACGTCGGCTATCCCAACCCCAACCGCTCGCACTTCCGCTCCACCGAGATTTGGGAATCCGCCAGCGATAGCGACCGCTTCATATCCACCGGCTGGATCGGCCGCTTTCTCGACAACACCTGCGCCGGCGCGCCCGGCATCCCTGCAAACGCGGCCGAGGCCGACCCGCTCGCCGTCCATCTCAGCGGCGAGGTGCCGCAATCGTTTCTCGCCGGGCACACGCACTCCACCTTCGGCCTCAACCCCGCCCTGCTCCGCCGCCGCGGAAACAAGGACAACCTGAAATTCCTCGAAACCCTCGTCAATGAATCCGCCGGGGCCGACCCCGACGGCCATGACAACAACAGCTTCCTCAAGCAAACCATGATGGACGCGCTCGTCACCGAAAAGCGCGTCCAGAAAGTCTTGTCCGACTATAAACCCGGCGTCGCCTACCCCGGCAACAACTTCGCCCAATCCCTGCGCAACGTCGCCGGCCTCATCGCCGCCGGCCTCTCGACGCGCGTGTATTTCGTCTCCCTCGGCGGATTCGACACGCACTACAACCAGGCCACCACGCACCAGAACCTCATGCGCACACTCTCGCAGGGACTCGCCGCGTTTCAAAAGGACCTCGATGCGCACGGACTCTCCGACCAGGTCGTGACGATGACCTTTTCGGAATTCGGCCGCCGCCCGATGGAAAACGAAAGCAAAGGCACCGACCACGGCACGGCCGCGCCGCTCTTTGTGATGGGTTCGAAAATCAAAGGCGGCCTCCACGGCAGGCCACCCTCGCTCGACCTGAAGCGCAACCAGGACCTCGCCTTCAGCACCGACTTCCGCCAAGTTTACGCCACGATGCTTGACCGCTGGTTCAACTGCCCGACCGACGCCATCCTCGGCAAAACCTATCATCCGCTGGCATTCTTGTGACGGACGTTGCGCGGGTGCATTGGAGGGACGGCCTCCGTGCCGTCCGGTTTAGGTAGGGCGAGGCGTCCCGCCGAGCCGCGAGCGCCAACGGCTCGGCGGGACGCCTCGCCCTACCTAAAATATAAAGCTCGTTCAGAAATGGTATAACATCGCAGCTTGTGATATCAGGCGGCGGCGCCCGAGGTGGCGGGTGGCGGCGCCACGTTGATTTTTCACGCGATTTTGCCTCATTGCCGCGCGCCTCGCTTTACAGCGGCGGCGCGGCCTGCTCTGCTGCACGCGCATTATCCGATCCATGCTCCGCCACTCGTCCGCCTCCCTGCTCGCCACCGTCCTCCTCGCGTCGCTCGCCATGCTCGCCGGTTGCGGCAAACGCGAGACGCCCGTCGATGCCGCGCTCCGCACGCAAACGCTCCTCCTCGGCAACGGCGCCGAACCGCAGGACCTCGACCCGCAGATCATCACCGCCTACACCGATTACAACATCGTCATCGCACTCTTCGAGGGCCTCACGGTCTTCGACGAGGCGACCTCCGAGCCGGTGCCCGGCGCCGCCGCCCGCTGGGAGGTGTCCGACGACGGCCTCGCCTACACCTTCCACCTGCGCCCCGAGGCACGCTGGTCGAACGGCGATCCCGTCACGGCCGCCGACTTCGTCACCTCGTGGCAGCGCATGCTCTCGCCCGCGCTCGCCTCCGAATACGCCTACATGCTTTATCCGCTGGAAAACGCCGAGGCCTACAACACCGGCGCGCTCGCGGACTTCTCGCAGGTCGGCGCGCGCGCCCTCGATCCCCTCACGCTCCGGCTCACCCTCGCCCACCCCACCCCGCACCTGCTCGCGCTCCTCGCGCACACCGCCTGGTTTCCCGTCCATCCTCCCACCATTCTCAAGCACGGCAAACTCGACCAGCGCGGCACCGCCTGGACGCGCCCCGGCAACCTCGTCGGCAACGGCCCCTTCGTCCTCGCCGAGTGGTCGCCAAACAATCGCATCGTCGTCACGAAAAACCCGCTCTACTATGACGCCGAGCACACCCGCCTGCGCGCGGTCGTCTTTTTCCCCAACGACAACATCGCCACCGACGAGCACAACTTCCGCGCCGGCCAGGTCCACATCACCTACGATCTCCTCCCGGAAAAGATTCCCGCCTGGCGCCGCGCCGCCCCCGAATCCCTGCGCATCGACCCGCTCCTCGAAACCTTCTACCTCCGCTTCAACATAAAAGTCCCGCCCCTCGACCGGCCCGGGGTCCGCCGCGCCCTCGCGCTCGCCATCGACCGCGAAGTCATCTGCCGCGACCTGCTCCACGGCAGCCGCCAGCCCGCGCATTTTTTCACGCCGCCCAACACCGCCGGCTACACCTCCGCCGCCCGCGTGCCCACCGATTTCGACGCCGCGCGCCGCCTCCTCGCCGACGCCGGCTTCCCCGGCGGAAAAGGATTTCCCGTGCTCGAAATCCAGATGAACACCGACGCCGTGAACCAGAAGGTCCTGCAAGCCATCCAGGAAATGTGGCGCCGCGAACTCGGCATCAACGTCACGCTCGCCAACCGCGACTTCCGCGTCTATCTCGACCACCAGCGCACGATTGATTACCAGATCAGCCGCTCGCGCTGGGTCGGCGACTACAACGACCCCGGCACCTACCTCGACATGTTCGTGACCGATGGCGGCAACAACCAGACCCATTGGAGCAATCCCGACTACGACCGTCTCATCGCCGGGGCGAACCGCACGATGGACAGGCAGAAACGGGACGAACTCTTCCAGCGCGCCGAAGCCATCCTGCTCGACGGCGGACCCATCGCCCCGGTTTTTTTCGGCACGCGCGTCTTTCTCATCCATTCCGACGTGAAAGGCTGGACGCCGTCCCTTCTCGGCATCCACCGCTACCAGAACGTCTGGCTGGAAAGAAGTGACAAGTAACAAGTGGCAAGTATCAAGGGAGAGTCACCGCGATGTGTATCCGGCTTCTTGATACTTGCCACTTGCCGCCAGGCCCCTACTCGTCGCTCATCTTGAAGACGGCGGTGCGGGTGTCGGTTTTCCCGTCGGGACGCTCGCCGATGGAACGCACGGCGCGAAAGGCGGCCAGCGCGGACTGGTCAAACTCGGCGCTGCCGGAGGAGCGCGTCACGCGCACATTGCTCATCGCGCCGGTGGCCGAAAGCGTGAAGGAAATCGTGACGGAAAGGTGATCGCCGAGCCCGGTCGGTTTTTCGTGGGCGGCCTTGAGTTGCCGCTGGAGTTGCGCGAGGTACAGGCCGAGCAAATCCTGGTCGGCGGAACGGCTCAACACATTGCCGCCCGCGCCCTCGGCACTGCCGGTGCCGCCGGTCACGCCGCGCACCCTGATTTTCGGAACCGCGGCGGACTTGGCTCCGGAGGGTGCAGTCGCGCCGGTGGACTGGGCGCGCGTCCTGGCTTTGTTTTGTTGCTGAAACTCCTGCCAGCTCGTGGTCGATTGCCTTGGTTTTTCCGCGGGCTTCACGGGCGATTCGACCGGCTTCGGCGTGATCACCGGAGTCGGCTGCGCCACAACGGGCCGCACCGGCTGGACGACGGGCTGCGGCTCGGGCTCGGGCGCCTGGAGGGGCGTTTCGATGATCGGCACATCGGGCCGCTCAAAGCTGACGCCGGGCGACGGCGCGGGCGCCTCGGTGGCGGCGTAGTTGGTGCCCTCCCCGGCGACGAGTTCGAATATCTTGGGAGAATTGAGCTGCGCCTGCTGAAACACCATCGCGGACAACGCAATCGTGAGCACCACCGCGCCGTGCAGCACCAAGGAGGCTACATACGGGCCGGCGGAATGCGTCTGGGTTGTGGTCGTGGCGGACATCGCGAAGGCAAACAAACAACAACAAGCGCGTCCTGACAAGCAGCGGTTATTCGCAATGCGCGTTTTTTCGCGGGGGCGGCGAGGGCCGAGGGTTCGGGGGGAGCGCGCGCGTCCCGCGTGCAGGGCGCAATTCACCCCGAAGCGCCCGCCCTCTTTCTTCTTTCTTCTTTCCTCTTTATCTTCCGGGCGGTGGCTCTGGCGGGAGAAAGATAAAGAGGAAAGAAGAAAGAGGGCGGGCGCGATGTCCTCACTTTGAATCGTTTCGCGAGGCACGGGCGTGGGGCGAAATTGCCGGATTGCGACGGCGGCCTGTCCCGGGCATTGTGTCCGGTGCATTTCCAGAACGCCGATGTCCGCCTCGCCGCTGCCCGCCATCGTCCATCTCGATGCCGACGCGTTTTTCGTGTCGGTGGAGCAGTCGTTGAACCCGGCGCTGCGCGGGAAAAAGGTCGCGGTGGGCGGGCGCGAGCGCGGCATCATCTCGTCGGCGAGCTACGAGGCGCGCGCCTGCGGGGTTTATACGCCGATGCCGACGGCGCGGGCGTTGCGCGTGTGTCCCGACCTGATTCTCGTTCACCACGGCTCGGGTAAATACGGCGAGTATTCGCGGCGCATGTTTGATTTGTGCGAGGAGCTCACGCCGCTGGTTGAGCGCCGCTCGATCGACGAGGGCTACATCGACCTCGGGCCGCGCGGCCACGGGACGCAGGCGGAAATCGTGGCGGTGGCGGGCGGGTTGCAGCGGCGGATCTGGGACGAATTGCAAATCCCCGTCTCGCTGGGCGTGGCGACGAACAAGCTCGTGTCGGCCGTCGCGAGCAAGCTGCAAAAACCGCACGGTTTCGTCGTGGTGCCGCCCGGCGGCGAGGCGGAGTTTCTCGCTCCGCTCGACATCGGCCGGCTGCCGGGCGTCGGCCCGAAGACCGAGGCGTCGCTCAAGGCCCTGGGCATCGCCCGCGTGGCGGACATCCTGGCGCGCGGCGAGGCGGAGTTGCAGGCGATCTTCGGGAGCGGCTGGCTCGAAATGCTCGCGGCCGCGCGCGGCGAGGACGACAGCCCGGTGGAGACGGAGCACGAGGAGGCGAAATCGTATTCGCAACAGGAGACCTTCGCCCGCGACATCGGCGACTTTGAGGAAATCGAGCGCGTCGCGAAGGGCATGATCGACGCGCTCATGCCGCAAATCCGCGCCGACGGGAAACGCGTGCGCACGGTCACGGTGAAGGCGCGGTATCCAAACTTTGAACACGCCTCGGCCGCGCACACCCTGCCGGAATCGTCGGACCTGGAAACGGCGTTTTATCCGTGGGTGGCCCCGCTGCTGCGCAAGGCCTGGACGAAGCGGCGCCCGTTGCGGCTGGTGAGCGTGAAGCTGTCGGGCGTCGATGACGGGCCGCGCCAGCTGGATTTGTTTGGCGCGGCGGACGACGAACGGCGGAAGCGCCTGGCCAGCGCGGTGGACGTGCTCAAGGCGCGGCGCGGCGACGGCGCGGTGATGCGCGGGGCGCAGTTGCGCGGGCCGGGGCGGGAGCGCGGGTGAAGGTGCGAAATGCGGCGGCTTGCGCGGCGCGGGCTTGAGAAATTTTCCACGCCGCGCAAGCTGCCGCGTCATGCCGATCTACGAGTATTATTGCCCGGACAACTACACCATCTACCAGTTTTTCGCCAAGACGCTCGCGCAGGGACAAACCATCCCCCAATGCCCCGACAACCCGAAATGGCGCATGGAAAAAATGGTCTCGTCGTTTGCAGTCATGAACCGCGCGAAAAAGTCGGCCGCCGCCGCGCCGGATGCCCCCGGCGAAGGCGGCGAGCCCGCCTCGGACGATCCGCGCATGGAGGCGGCGATGGATGCCATGGAACGCGAGTTTGCCCATGTCGACGAAAACGACCCGCGGGCGATGGCGCGCATGATGCGCCGCATGGCCGAGCTCACCGGCGAAAAAATCGACGGACAGATGGAGGATGTCGTGCGCAAACTCGAGGAAGGCGCCGACCCGGAATCGCTGGAAGACGAACTGGGCGACGCCGACGACGGGGCCATGGACGATGCCGGAGGCGCTGACGGCGCGGAGGGCGGCCCGCCGGACGGGATTGCAAAGAAAGAGGGACGGTTTCGCTTCAAAATCCGCCGCCGCCTGCCCGCCCGGCGCGATCCGAAACTGTATGATTACGACGAGGATTGAGTTGCGTTTGTCGGGACGGCCCCACAGGTTGACCGGCTTACTCGGCACAAAACGCCGGATAGTGTGACTAACAGACCTTCCTCAAACCGCATGAAATCAAAACGCTCCCTGCTGACTCTCATCCTTGCGCTTGGCTTGGCCTCCGGACTTTGCGCCCAAACTCCCGCGCCGGCTCCCGCCGCCGATGCCGCTCCCGCCGCGCCGAGGCTTTCCGAAGCGCAATTGCTGGAGGTCTTCGGCTGGTTCATCGGCAAACAAAACGGACTGGAGGAACTTGGTTTTTCCGAGGAACAGGTGACCGCGCTGGCGAGGGGCATGCAACTCGCCCGTGAAGGCAAGGAAGCACCGGTGACGCTGGAGGCGGCCGGCCCGCAATTGCAGGAATTTCTCGGTGCCAGGCAGGAGGCGTATCTCGCCAAACTGAAGTCCGACAACATGGCGATTTTCGAGACCCTCAAGGGCAAGCCCGGCGTGGTCTTCCTTCCCAGCGGAGTGGCCTACGAAATCCTCACGCCGGGCGAAGGCGTGTATCCCAAACCCGAGGATACCGTGAAGGTTCACTACACCGGCACGCTGATCGACGGCACCAAGTTCGACAGTTCGGTGGATCGCGGCGAACCCGCCTCGTTCGTGCTCAACGAGGTCATTCCCGGCTGGACCGAGGGCATGCAGAAGATCAACAAGGGCGGAAAAATCAAACTCTACATCCCCGCCGAGCAGGGTTACGGCGCGACGCCGCGCCAAGGCTCCGGCATTCCGCCGAATGCGACTTTGATTTTCGAGGTCGAGTTGCTGGATGTGACTCCTCCGCCGCCGCCCGCTCCCGCCGCCGCCTCCGGCACGAGCGCCCCCGCGGCACAATAAAACGCCGCGAACACGGCAGGAACCCCGCGATTATTTTCCGCAAACCAGACGCCCCGGCAAAAATGCCGGGGCGTTTTGCGTTTGGAACGACGACGCCCCGGTGACGACAAAAGCGCATGATGACCGCCGTGAACTCGCGATGAATCATACCATTTCCGACCGAAATTTATATTTTTAGGTAGGGCGAGGCGTCCTCGCCGAGCCGCGTCTCAGCCGGAGGCTTCACGCTACCTTGATAAGTCTATAAACGGCTCGAAAATGGCATCAGTGAAGACCTGGAGTTTGTCCGGGGCCGCAAGCCTGCCTGATAATCTGCCTCGTCGTCGTCGGGCCGTCCACGGTCAGTTTTCCGTCGGGCGCGATTTCAATCCGGTCGATAAACACCATCCGTTTGTCGCCAGTCGTTGTGGTGCGCCCGTGATACACGCAATACATCGTGCCATCGGCGTGGGTGAAAACCATGTTGTGTCCCGTGCCGGTGACATCGCCGCCCCGGTCCGTGTTCTTTTGCAGGACGGGATTGTTGCCGGCCTTCCGGAACGGCCCGAGCGGGTTATCCGACGTGGCGTAGCCCACGGCATAATTCTTGCCGCCGAAATAATTCGCGGAATACATCATGTAATAAGTGCCGTTTTTCTTGAATACAAACGAACCCTCCGTCCAGCGGCGGTTGACCTCGCGCGAGGTGACGGACCGGCTTTCCCACTCGGCCTGTTTGTCGTCCATCCTCACGGGCGGGCGCAGCAGCAACTCCGGCTCGCCGATGATGCCGGAGAAATCGGGTTTGATTTCCACGCCATACACCCAGCTTTCCTCGATTTCCTGAAACCAGCCTTGCTTTCTGGCCCAGTCCGCGATCTCGCTTGCGACCGGATTTTTATAACAGCAGCGTGAATAATACAAATACACGCGCCCGTTTTCAAAGTGGAGATTCGCGTCGATGATGGGATAGCCGGGGTCGAAGATTGGGCGGTTCATCAAATCTTTGAACGGACCGTCCGGACTGTCCGCCACGGCGACGCCGATGCGGAAGTTTTCCAGTTCATTGGCCGGGTTCTCCTTCCAATCGGCGCTGAAAAGCATATAGTATTTCCCTTTGATCTCATAGACCTCCGGCGCCCAGAAATTTTTCAGCGTCCAGGATTCCGGCAGCGCGCCTTCATAAACACGCCCAAGTTCCGCCCAATGCGCCAGGTCGTCGGATACGCAGGCGCGAAACCCTTTTTCATTCTCGGATGTTCCGTACATGTAGTATTTCTCATCGGAGGCGCGGAGAATGAACGGGTCGCCGAATGCGACATCAAGCGGGTTTTTATACGCGACGGCAGCCGACTCACCCCCGCCGCGGGAGATGCAAGGCAAGGCAGAGGCCGCGGTCATTGCGCAGAGTGCGATTGTATATAATATCCTCATATCAACGGTAAGGGGATGCAGCGCCATGCTGCGATTATTCGTTTGCAGGAACCCGTGTCGAGGGCGGCCCCATGTAGGAGCGCTTCATGCCGCCGAGGTCGATTACGAACTTCTGGAGAACGATGCCGGGGGTGCCGCAAATCACCCTCAACGTGTGCTTTCCTGGCTTGGAAATGTAGAGCGTGGTTTTCCTGATCGCGCAATTGCGCAACACACTTTCATACCAGTCTTTCGCATATTCAAACGACGAGGATGTGGGCGTGAGTATCGCGCCGTCATCGATGCAGATGCCGAAGCGTGTATGGACGTTCGTGGTCTCGTGACCGGCGAAATTGGGATCCTCGAATATCGGGAAGGTCGGGAGCGCATAGGTGTACACATCCACCGGGCCGGCGTGGAAGGTATAGAAATCGTATTCGAGGCTGGGGGATTTCAGGTTGCTCGGACGCTCCATGGACTGGATGGGATTGCCGAGCTGCACGCATTTGTCTTCGTAACCGAGATTGTGGATGGCGCGCATTTTGATTCTCCCATTTTCCGTTTTGCGGGCGTATCCGTTGGCGGGGATTGAGACACAGCCGTTGTCCTCGACATAGAGGCCGCCGATTTCCGCGCGTGCCGGTGTCGCGGGATTGAAGGCGGAGACCAGGACCTGCCGTTTGATGTTATTGGCGGCGATTTCGATTGTGCCGAGGAGGTTTTCCTCTCCGGCGGGAACTTTGCTCCAATCAATTGCCACCATGATGCGGTCTTCGGTCGCGGTGGCGCCGGCGTTTCTGCTGACAACAATCCACGGGGCGGACGTGGTGAGTGTCCACGCGAGCGGCTGGGCGCTTTTGTTGTAGACATCCACGTAGTAGGCGCGGGTGAGGTAGGGATTGAAGCACGGGAGCGCATTGTAACTGCGGGTGCCGAGCTGGACGTCCTCGCCTTCGGCCTGGATTCCGAAAGCGGGTTCGGCGAGAAGCTCTACAGTTTCAGTCGGGGGAAGCTCATGGTAGGTCGTGGGGCCGCCCATGCGCAGGGACATCATGCCGTTCCATTTGCCGCCGAGCTGGTTGTTGTAAATGGCGGTGAGGGTCTTGAGCTCTTCGTAGTATTTTCTCACCTCGTCGCGGATCTCGTTGGTCGCGGCGCGGCCTTGCCTGGCGTAGATGCGGTTTTTCTGCGCATTGAGGTGCACTCTGTTCATGAGTTCGGCGCCGCGCACGGGGTAATAGACCAGTTGGAAAAAGGCGGGCTGTTGCTCTTTTGGCAGGGCGTTCATGAGGCGGTCGGCGGCTTTTCCGATACGGTCGTAGTCGGCGAGGCGTTTTTCGGCCTCTTTGTAGTTGGAAAACGAATACTCGGTGTCGGTAACGCGTTCATGGCGGCTTTGGTCGACGTTCCATTCATAGCCCCAGCCCATGAGCTCGGGTTTTCGGGAGAAGGCGAGACGGTAGAAGGTCGACGTGATGTTGAGGTAATCGCGGTAGCTTTCGGCGTTGAAATTTTTTGCAAGCCATCTGGCGTGATGATTGGCGATGTTGTCGTAGTTGAAGGCATTGATGTTCCAGGCCATGTCGATGAAGAGCTGCAGGTGGAACTCGCAGGATTTTATGTCGCCTACGTTGAGGAGCCAGATGCGGTCGGCGGTGGTGTCGTAGGCCTTCCGCAATTCCTCATACATGAGCGCAGGCGAGGTGCTGCCCATCCAGAGGTAGTCGTGCGGTTTGCCGAGATAGGAAACGTGATAATACACGCCCGAACGCCCCGGGCGCTTTTGCTCGGCGGGATTGCTGAGGCGTTTCATGTATCCGTAGTTGTCGTCAGCCCAGACGATGGTGACGTCGTCGGGCACCTTCAGGCCTCGCGAATACACATCGAGAACTTCTTTGTAGGGAAAGAAGGCCTGCGGGACATCGGTGAGCGTTTTTTTCAAAACATCGGTCAGTATCTGGCGCTGGTCGATGAGCGCGGATTCCATGAGGCGCACGCGATCATCCATGTTGGCGCTGCCTTGCATCGCCGCGTCGTGCAGGCCGCGGAGGGCGAGCGTATAGACGTTTTCGTATTTGCCGTTATCCTTCACGCGCTTGCGGAGCACGCTGTTGATGGTGTCGCTGTTGGTTGCATAGTTCCAATCCCCCATCGTTTTTTTATCCCATTCCGTCGCGTTGTTGAAGAGAAGCGGCTCGCAATGAGTGGACCCCATGACAATGGCGTAACTGTTGGCGATTTCCGCATTTTCGGGAAACTTGTTAAACGGATGCGACGATCCATGCATCGCCGGGCAAAGGTAGTTCGCTTTCAGACGGAGAAGAAGTTCGCATACTTTTTCGTAGGTTTTGGGGCCGATTTTGACGCCGGGCTCGAATGTGTTTTTTGCCCAATTCGCGAGTCCCCAGTCCTCGTCGTTGATAAAGATACCGCGATATTTCACGGTCGGCGGCTTCGATGTGGTCTTGTTTACCTGAAGAATGATCTCGGTTTTCTTCGCAGCCGGAACGTCCGCCCACCAATACCATGGCGATACGCCGATGAGTTCGGAAATCGAGAGGAGACCGTAGGCTGCGCCGCGCCGGTCGCTGCCTGCGACGACAAGCGCGGTCTTGATGCCGGGTTGGGGGTCGCGAAGGAGCTGGATGGTGTAGCATTCCCACGCGCCGCGGAGCGCGTCGGTGTCGGAGAGTTTGCCTTCGGACGCCCAGCGGTCGATGAGTGCGTTTTGGCCGAGTGTGCCCACGACGACGCAATTTTCAACGGGCTTGGTGCCGACGGAGACGGTTTTGTCGGTAACGCGTTGTATATCGTCGGCGAAGAGGCGGGCGGATTTCTTCACGACTTCGGCATCCTTTGAATCATAGACGATGACGGTTTTGACGGAGTCGTGCCGGAGAGCGAAGACGTTAGGTTCATCAAGGGCAGACGTGAGGGTGACTTGGGCGCGGACGGATTGCGCGCCGAAAAGCGATGCGGCGACGAGAAGGAAAATTGTCCGTAGAAATTTTAAATGGGTCATGACGGTTTATTAAAAAAATTGGAGCTCGCTTGCGCCTTAACGGGCGGAGAAGCGATATATGGTTACTGTTTCGTAACGCTGCCCGGGTCTCAGGATTGTGTTCGGAAAGTTCGGCCGGTTGGGCGAGTCGGGAAAGTGCTGGGTTTCCAGCGCGAACGCGGTGCGATAGGTGTAGGGTTTGTTGCTCTTGCCGATGTTGCTGCCGTCAAGAAAGTTGCCGCAATAAAATTGGATGCCGGGCTCCTGGGTCAGGATTTCCATCGCGCGACCAGTCATGGGTTCATATACTTCGGCCGCTTTCACGAGATCGCCAGAGCGTTTGGGCGAGTCGCGGTCGACAACGAAGTTATGGTCGTAGCCGTTGCCAAACATGAGCTGTTCGTTGGCTGCATCGATGCGTTCGCCGATGGCGTGCGGCGTGGTAAAATCAAAAGGCGTGCCGGCGACGGGAACGATTTCGCCGGTCGGGATGAGGCCCTTGTCAACGGGTGTGTATTTCGAGGCGTTGAGCGTGAGGATGTGGCTGAGGATCGTGTCGCCGCCCTCACCCGCGAGGTTGAAGTAGGAGTGATTCGTGAGGTTGACCGGCGTGGCCTTGTCGGTCGTGGCGGAGTATTCGAGGCGGAGTTCGTTGGCGTTGTTGAACCAATAGGTGACAGTGACATCGAGATTGCCCGGAAAGCCTTCCTCGCCATCCGTGCTCACGTAATGAAGCCTGAGCCCTGCAGCGTCCTTTTCCATTAGCGGCGTGGCGGACCAGAGTACTTTGTCGAAGCCGACATTGCCGCCGTGGAGCGTGCAAGGGATGCCGCCGGGGTCATTGTTGGTGGCGAGCTTGTAGGTCTTGCCGTCGAGTGTAAACCTGCCGTGCGCAATACGGTTGCCATAGCGGCCGATGAGCGCGCCGAAATAAGGCGAACCGGCGGCGTATTTGCCCGCATTTTCATAACCCAGCGCGATGTCAGCCATGCTGCCCCCGCGGTCCGGGACAACGATGCGCACGACAATGCCTCCGTAGTTTGTGATCGCGACCTGGGCGCCTTGGGAATTAGTCAGCGTGTAGAGTTGCGCCGCACGACCATCGGGCAGGGCTCCGAACGCAGTCATGGTGATTGCCGGTTGTGCGGCAGACAATGCGGTCACGATGGCAGTCGTAACAAGTACGGCACAGGAAATGACGCAGAGCTTGTTCAATTTCATAGTGTTTTGGAACAGAGGCATGATTTTTATCAAGAAGGGTCTTTTGTGTCGGAAATACCTGAGCGTTTCTGAAAGTAGTCATTTATCGAGCGCTGCCATTCTTCAGCGTAGCCGATTTGTTCGGATAACTTTTTCCGGACTTGCTGGTAACGCTCCTTGTCTATGCGTCCACGCAGGGTTTCCCAACGCCTCAGAAAATCACGCGCGGCGGCCACACCTTCATTGTGCCTGTCATAAAATGCCTGTATAAGCGTCGCGCCATCCTTGAGTTTGTAAGTGTAAGGGAGATGGTGGAAAAATAATAAAAGTTCTTCCGGGCAGGTTTCCGGCTTTTCATATCTGGAACGCCAGGGCTCGGAAAATTGTCCGGCATAACCCGAGCCTTTTGCGACATTGCGGTTGGTTCCCATCCCTTTGGAATCCGCATTGTGAACGGAACCGCGCCCGGCCGGATCGGGAGAAAAATGTTTGTTTCGGTCGGACAGCATTCCGATGCCGAACGGCGTTGTATAATTTTCATAGGCGGGCCATGAATCGCGCAAAATCGAGACTATGGTTTTCTCGGCGACCGGATCGCGCCCGAACGTGAGTCTTGTCCAATCCGATGCGATCGCATCCGGCGAAGTGTCCGGATTCCAAGCGAGGCGCCCAAAGGCATACGTGTTGGCCTGGGCCAGCAGATGACCGGTCCAGTTGGGCGAGTCAGTTATATTCATCACACCTGCGATGGCGCCGGTTGTATTCCACATGCGCATATCATTTTTTTCGCCCTTCAGCGGAAAACGCAGCACATCCGACCACATTTGCGCAAGGAAACACACATGCTTGTCCTGCCCTGTATATTCCTGGGTGATTTGAAATTCGCCTGCGAGCGCGGTGCGGGGCATCGCGCCGAAAAGAGTCGAAATGGGTTCGCGCACCTGAAAATCGACAGGGCCGTTTTTGACCTGCAAAAGCACGTTTTTATCAAAGCGCCCGTCAAGCGGCTTGAACTGATTATAGGCCTGCGGTGTGCGGTCGCCCCTTGCATTATATACAAATGCGCGCCAATATACAAATCCGCCGTGCGGCGCGAGCGCCTCGGCAAGCATGTTTGCTCCCTCGGCATGCGTGCGTTTGTATTTGAGCGGTCCGGGCTCGCCTTCGGAATCGGCCTTGACTAGGAAGCCGCCGAAATCCGGTATCGTTTTGTATATTTCCGCCGCCTTGGCCTGCCACCATTTGCGCACGCCCGGGTCCAGCGGGTCAGCGGTATCCAGCGAACCCACGATCATGGGGCTGAAAAAATTAACCGATATGTATAATTTTACTCCGTAAGGCCGGAGCACGCCGGCCAGCGCCGAGAGTTTGGGCAAATACTCAGGGGTCAGGAGCCTCCAGCCTTCAAGGTCATTTTTGGCCGTGTTGACGTTATTGACGGCAACCCCGTTGAGCCCCATCGCCGCGAGCAAACGCGCCCAGTCGTGCAATCGCGAGTCAATGCGTTTCGGCAATTCGCCCCAGTTGAATATACTTTTCCCGCCATAACCGCGCTCTATGGAGCCCCTGACAGGATTATCCCAATGGTTGGCAAGGCGGTGACGCAGTTTGGGCGCGTCGGCAAGATGCATTTCCTCCAGCGGTTCGCCGAGTTGCAGTGTGCGCAGCAATGAAAACGTCCCGTATAATATGCCCCGTGTCGTGTTTGCCGCAATGACTGTCGCCGGGCGTCCCTCCCACGAGCCGGTGCGCACTACAAAGCCTTCGTCACCCACGCCGGCAAGTTCATCGCTGCCGATGAGCGTTGCGATTGCCGGATGGTCATCACGCCCGCCCAAGTAAATGCATCCGGCTCTGGCATTGTTTGCTTGAAATGCCTTCCCGAGAATCACCGGAAGCGCGCGCTTGAGTTCCGCGTGGGCAGCTCCGTCCTTGAGCGCCTCCGGTGCGGCGATCCCGCCTCCGCAATATTGCATATATTCGTTGCGGCGGACGACGTTTTCTTCAAACCGGTAACGCAACCAGAGTTCGTAACCGTTCTCGGCATGCACAAGACTGCCGCCGCATAAAAACGCAATGATTGCAAAACAGATGCGATGCATTATGTGTGTCTGTAATCGTAAGCGTGTGTTCATTATCGTGCGTATTTAGCGTGAAGCTTCAGTGGCGCCGGCACTGGAGGCTCTGGCACGTTCCATCAATGCCTTTACGGCAGGCCATGTGACCTCGCGGCTCGCGGCGGCGTCGGGATGTATGCCGTCGGGAACCATTTTCTGAAAACGTTTCGGTTCCTTCTTTTGAATGCTTTTCCACACTGGATAATTATCGACCAGCGGCAGATTGTTGCGGGCCGCGTAATCGCGATAGACGGCATAATATTTTTCCAGTTTCGGTCGGTCGCTGCCGTATTTTTTCCCTCCCGCCTTCGGCGCATCCGAATCCCATGCGGGATTCATCGTTTGCAGGACAATGTCCACTTGAGGATTCTGCCGGCGCAGCGCCCGCACCATCTCATCGAGATTGGCTTCCGACTTTTTCAGGGAAATATCGTGTTTCGCAGCCGCGTCATTAACCGAAAACTCAATAAAAACCAGATCGGGATTTTTTGCGAGGACGCGTTTCTCCAAGTTGGCCAGCCCCCACCTGGATTGTTGTCCGGCGCTCGCTGCATTAATGAACGTGATCCGTCCGGGATAGAGTTTTTTCAAATACGCATCGAGTTCTTTAACCCAGGCGCCTGAGACGCACAAACTGGTGCCGTAAACAACGACGGTCTGCGGTTTGCCTGCGTCAAGGTTTTTAAAAACCGCCGCCGGCAGCGGCCCGGCTTTGACCGTTTTGGTATCCTGGGCGTGTGCCAGTGTAATTGACGCGAGTGCAAACAGGGCGATAAGCGCAAGTGGAAGCGGCATTTTCATGGTTCGTATTATTTTTTGTGGCGTTTGTCGCACCGCGGGCTGTGGATTTCAGCTCGATTCCATATCGCAGAAATTAATACCCAGTACCGATCTTCAATTTGTGAGTGAGACGTTGCTTGGTTGGTGATTGGTATTAAAAAGTGAACCTGGATTGCGTGTTGGGAGGCAACGGTGCGTTGGTCGCAGTGCGTTGATCCCAATCACGAAATCCAGGGGTAGGCGTTTGTGCGCAATCGCATTAATCTCAATGTTTGTTTGCGCGGCTGAAAATCCGACGGCAAAGCGCGAGCGCGCCGATTCCAAGCAGGAACCAGAAACCGGGTGCTCCGCCACCGCCGCCGCCATCGCCGTCGATGATGATGGTGCCACCGCCGCCGCTGGAAGTATCGACGGCGAGTTGCATGGAGCTGCTTGCGGTGCCTGAGGCGTTGAATGCCATGACTTGATACGAGCCGGCATCGCTTGCTTTCGCCGAATCAAGCACGAGGGTTTTGCTTTGGCTGCCGGTTAGCTTAACGCCTTCCTTATACCATTGATAAACCGGCGCAGGCGCCCCCCACGCGCTTCCGTCCAGGGTGATCGGGCGTCCGGCTTTGATGGTGCCGCTGGCGAGCGGCGTCGCGATGCTGGGAGGGAAAAGCAGCGCGCGAATCGCGCTGTTGCCGGAATCGATGACATAGATGTCCCCCGTGCCGGTGGTATCGGCAGTGATGCCTGCCGGAAGATTCATGAGGGCGGTGGCACCGGAGCCGTCGATGGCGCCTGCCTGCCGGGGAATGCCTATGAGTGTGGCGACCAATCCCGTCTTGGGATCGCACACGCGGATCGTACTGTTTCCCGTATCGGCCACATAGACGAAGCCGGCGGCGTCAATCGCGAGGCCTTGCGGTGTGCGGAAGCGTGCAACGCTGCCGACGCCGTCCCAATAACCGTCCTCGCCGGCCTGGCCGGCGAGCGTGGTCACTGTCCTCGTGAAGAGATTCACTGCGCGGAGTGTGCTGTTCAACATGTCGGCCACATAGAGAATGTTGGCGGACTTGTCGCAGACAAGCCCCTGGGGTAAGTTGAACTGCGCGGCAGTGCCGACACCATCGGCAGAGCCAACTGCGCCATTGCCCGCAACGACCGATACCGTGCCGTCCGTGGCGGAGATTTTTTTGATCACGTTGTTTCCGCTGTCGGTGATATATATATTGTCCGATGCGTCAACCGCGATGCCCCCGGGGGCAAGCAGTCCGTTCGCAACCGTCCACACGGTTTTATCAAGGGGCAGGATCTTCCTGATGGTGTTGGTTTGCTGGTCGGCATAATAGATATTTCCGCGGGAGTCGGCCGTCATGGCGGCGGGGCTGGTGGCGTTGGAAATGTAGCTCGAAACAACGCCATCTGCCGCGATAGCGCGAATCGCGTTGTTGGCAAAATCCGCCACGTAGATGATTCCGGAAACATCAATCGCCGCCGAAGAGGGTTGATCGAAACGCGCGTCGGTGCCGCTCGCGTCGATGAAACCTGGTGATTGCATCTCGCCCGCGTAGGTCACGAGAGTCGAGTTGGCCGGCACAAGCGAAATGGCGACCGTGGCGACAAATGTTCCGCTCGCATCGGTCGTGCTGATTTCCACCAAGTAATAACCGCCGACAGTGGGCGTGCCTGAGACAAGACCTGTGGCCGGATCGAGCGAAAGCCCTGGAGGAAGCCCTGTGGCGCCGTAAGTCGTCACAGGGGTTTCCGCGGTGATTTGATAACTGAACGGTTGTCCCGACGCACCATCGGCTGCTGCGGGGCTGGTGATAAATGGACCGGGCGGAACAGCCACGACATTCAGGACATACTGGCCAGTCCCCGTGCCGCCAGAAGAGGTTGCGCCCAAGTCGATCGTATAGGTGCCGGTGGAAGTCGGCACGCCCGAGATTTCTCCGGTCAACTGATCCACGTCCAAGCCGGTGGGCAGGCCATTGGCTGAGTAGCTTTCGACTCCCTCTGTCGAGCTGACGGTAATCTGGTAGCTATACGATCTGCCCACATAACAGGTGTCGGTGCCCGAGTTGGTAAGGGTCGGAATCGGATAGGCTTTTTTGATGAGAACATTGATCGTGCCGGTGACGGTGCCCACGACGTTGGATGCCTCGACGACAACCGGCCACGTCGAGCCGGAGGCGGACCAAGTGGCGGCATCTCCCTCACACGTTCCGGAAAGCGTGGCGGTGGCGGCATCATACGTGAGCCATGAAGGCAGCATCCCCGTCACCGCAATCGAATTTATATAAGGTGCGGCGGTGACCGTATAACTGAATGCTTGATTCAGAAGCCCGGTTGCGGTGGATGAACTGGTGATCCGGGGTTGGTCCATGCTCGTCAAGACTTCGATGCCCAACGCCGCGCTGCCGGTACCGGTCGAATTGATCGCGTGCATCGTCACGGTTGATATGCCGGCTGCGGTGGGAGTGCCGGCAATCGCGCCGGTGAACGAGTCGAGCGCCACTCCCGCGGGAAGCGTGCCGCTGACATTATAAAACGCAGGACTGCCGGTTGCGATGATCTGATAGTTGAGCGGATAATTGACCACCCACACCATGCTCGTCGCGCTGGTAATCACAGGCGCCGCAGTGGAATCGGCGATGATGATCGTCAACGTGAACTGCGTGGTGCCGGACGGATTTGTCGCCTCCAATACAATCGTCCACGCCCCCTCTTCCGTCGGCGTACCGGAAATTGTCCAGACACCCGTGATGGGATCTTGCGTCAGAGCCAGCCACGCAGGCAAGCCGCCCACCACTGCCAACGACTGCGGAAGATTGTCCGCAGTGACTGTGTAGCTGAACGGCGCGAGGGGTGCGGCGACAATGGGGTTGCTGGTGAACACGGGCGCGGGCACGGCGTCGCGTAATTCGATTGTAATTATCTTGGTTGCCGTGGTGGCGGCATTGCTCGCCGTAATCGTCGCAGTATAGATAGCCGCCGCATCATTGGGAACGCCCGAAATCGCATGCGTGGCGGGATTGTATGACAAGCCGGCGGGCAAACCGGTGACACCGCTCGTATCAAATTCGCCGCTTATCGTTATATTGTTCTGATAATTCCAGCCATTGACGGCAATCGTCGGATCATCACCCGTAATAACTGGCGCATGATATAATCTGAATACAATGCCCGCGGCTGTTTTCTTGAGTTTATATCCAAAGCCCGGCTGAATATAAGCCGATTCATTCACCACGGCGAGTCCCGCCGTGATGTTGCCATCGGGATCGACAGTCAGCCCAGAAAAGTCAGTATCAAACAAGCCGCCGGTCGCGAAGAGCACATAGTCGCCCGGCTCGGCCGCCCCGGCGGCCAGATCGTGGATCTTGATGGCATTGTTATCGAACGCGACGGTTGGCGTTGCCGCTGACCCGCTATTGATGATCGCAATCTTCGTGTTTGTGCGGCCCTTGCCGAGCGCGAACTCCATTTCCGCGCCCGAGGCAAAATGCAAAATCTCACCTGCATTAGATACAGATTTATCAATGGTCAACGTGGAATAGCCCGCGCCTATTGTGCCGGTGAATGTGCCTGAGGCCATCATGGCGGTGTCGGTAACGATCAATGCCAGATCGCCCGGCCGCAAAGTGCTGCCGGCATCCATTGCCACCATGCCCACGGTGCCGAAGCCACCCAAAGCCGAGCTGTTGGAAACTGTCACTGTGCTTTGGGCAATTGAGCCATTGGCCATCACCGCGCCGTTCGCCACTGCTATCGCGCCGGTGTGGCTCGCGCTATTGCCGCTTAAGACCAATGTGCCGGCGCCGGCCTGAGTTAAACCAATCCCCTCCCCGTTAATCGGACCACCGAACTCAAGTCGTCCCGCCAACACGGTGATGGTGCGCACAGGGCCGGTCAAAGTGACCTGCCCTGTGCCGAGATTCAGGTTGTTTGAGCCGAGAAAAGTGAAGTCTCCATAGAGTGCGATGCTCGGATTTAGCGTGTTGCTTACGGCGAGTGCGGAGCCGCTTGTATTATCAATGGCGGTGCCTTCGCTGATCCTGAATTGTCCGGTGCCAAGCGCACCGGGATTGTTTATGTTTAGCCGGCCTTCTTCCAGTGAGAAACCACCTGTAAACTGGCTCGAAGAACTCAGATTGTAAATATTATTTATATTATCCATATTATCACCTGCCAGAGTCAGGATGCCGGTGCCTCTTTTGTAGAGTCTGCTGCTGGTACCGATGAGCCAGCGTCCATTAAAGTCGATGTCGCCAGGGCCATCAAAAATAGTATGACGTGACTGACCGCCGCCTATTGTAAATATAACGTCCGCGCCCAAAACTATTTTGCTTCCGCCCGATGGATTATTATTCAGAAACACATGATAGGTTGAGGCAGCGGTCGTAGAGCGCATGACGATTCGAAACGGGACACCGTCGCTATGATCTCCATCGATGGTAAAGGAACCGGAACCTGCCTCCAGTTGGATATTTATCATAGTGCCCGATGACACACCATTAAAACGCATATAATTGGTGTTTGCCAGGAATGTCGTATTACTGGTGAAGAGGACATCCGTGGTCTGACTCGAGGTAAGCCGAATCGTCTCAATGCCACTACTACCACCAAGGGTGATGGCACCGCCGCCAGAATCAAACGAAAGATTTTCCGGCTCGCCCTTCTGTGAGAATGTGCCCGACCCGTTAAAAATAATCGTATCGCTGGCGACGGGAGCCGTGCTGCCGGACCAATTTGCCGCGGTGCTGGGACGCGTATTGGCGCCAAGACCCGTCCACGTACGATCCGCGGCATGCGCGTTTTGGGGCAGACCTACAAATGCAGCCATCAGCACAAAGGTGAAGGAGCATTGTATGAGACGACGTTGTGTTTTGCACGGAGAAGTATGCGACAATTTCATGGGTTTGTGCAAGGTTAAGGGGTTAAATTTGCTTGTTTGTATTAATAACTGCCCTGAAGGCCAAAGGTGATGCGGATGCCGGAAGAGCGGGTGGATGTGAGTTGGGCACCGCCCGGAGTGCTTGGGCTGACCGCTTCATATTCCCTGTATGGCTTGTCCAGCAAGTTGTCACCCTGCGCATATATGGAAAGCTTCTTGGTGATTTTGAATGACACCTCGGCCTTCAATGTGGTCAGGCTGCAGCCGTATTCACGCGTACCGGGCTCTATGTTGTCATTATTTTCATATATATTCGACACAAAGCGTTCGCGAAAGGTCAAGGCCACGCGGGCGCTGAGGCGGCTGCGATTGTAAGAGAGCGACGCCTTGAAGGAACGGGGCGCGTATTCAGACCCGGTTGCCGTATCCGCTTCAGTGCCCGACTTTGTGCGCCATGTCGCGGCTCCGGACACACTGAAGCCGCGGGCCCAATCCGGGAGAAACGTCAGCCGCTGGCGATACTCGATCGAGAGTTCCCTCAGTGTGAATTTGTAGGGTGAGTTCGTCCTGGTGGATATAAAGTAATCCTGGTATTCCGGGCCGATGCCGTATTGCGCGCGCAATTCATCGGTGACGGGATATATGGTTACCACATGGCGGTTTGTATAATCGCGAGTGAATGCGGTGATCTTAAACAGGCCGCCTTTTGAGAAATAGTAGTTTATCTCGCCGCGCCACGTGTTGGCCGTCCAAGGCTTCAGGTCCGAAGTGCCGCTGTTCAATTGTATATAACTGGTGAATGGATCCGAGCTGAGATCGGGCAGCTGAAGGGTGCCATTATAGATACTAAAGGGCGGACGTCCGATTGACTCGAACCATGAGGCGCGAATGACAAATTGCTCCTTGGCTCCAAATTTATACTGGGCATTCACGCTCGGAAACCAATTGCCGTAATCTTTCGTGTTATGCGTGCCGCGTTCAACCCAGTGCGAGGGCACGCCGTCAGCGGCGGCGACACGCAAGGGACCATCACCACTCACATGCGTCTGCTCGAAACGGACGCCGCCGACCAGATTCAGCTTGTTGTTTAAGAAAGAAAGGTCTCCTCGGAGATACCCCGACGAGATGACTTCCTCGCCATGACGTGATTCGGTATAACGACTTTCCGGAACCACGGCGCGGAAATACGATGGGTGCGCGGTGAAATAATTATAAGCCAGGGCATTATTGAGGAATTGGAAATCTCCCAGGCCAAAGAGCTTGGTCACCTGCGGATAGCTGAAGTTTTCCTCAAAGCCGGCGGCATCATTATCCGAAGCGGCTGGCGTCGTGCTGTTGTTCGGGCGATCGTAGCCTGAGTTTGCGGGATAAACGCCATCGGGGCCGAGGTACCTGTAATTCATGTATCCGGAACTCGTTTGGTCCGTTATCTGGTGCCTGATATCCAGACCCGCCTTTAGAAACACGGGGACCCCAAACACCATGAAGTCCCTGCGGGCGTTGGCGAAGTAGGTGCGCTTTTCGTTGTAGTTCTCGGCAGGACGCGTTTGGGCCATGGTGATAACATACTCGTTCATCCGGGTGTAATCAACCGGCGTGTCGGAGCCTGCGACATAGGTCTCGATATTACTCGGGACTTTTTCTCCGCTGCTTTTATCCATGATGATTTTCAGCGCACCGCGGTCGGCGGCGACATAACGGAAATACCCGTTGCTTGTATCAGAATATTCCAAATCGGCACGCGACCAGCCCGCGCCGGCTTCAATTTTCCATATCGAGCCAAGATGCCTGTAGGCCAGTGTCGGCATCCATGTTTTGGTAATCTTTTTGCGCGATGTAGCCGGGCTGCGCACATAGCCCGTCCCCTCCACGTGCTCCATGCTTGTATTGGCGAGATCAATGCCCGTGCCCAAGGTGATCTGGCGGGTGCGCGTTCCGTATTCCTGATCCATGTAAGCGTATTGAAGGCCGAAGGAAAGACGGTCCACCCGCCCCAGACGCCAATCCGCCGTGATGGCGGCCGATGTGCGCTCGGTGATATAGGAGGACACTGCGAATGTGTACGCCGAAATATATGGCGCGGAGTAAGGATTCGGCACGTCTGGCGCCGGATACAACTGATCGGAAGAGCTGCCATACATACTGGTGATACCGCGCCATGTGTAATTGTTCTGATCGTCGATAACCGATGAATAGTTATAACCGCCCGAGATCGTGAAACCAAAATTCTTTGTCACGGGGTTCGTATAGGAAAAATTCCAACTGGGTTTCGTCTTTTTTTCGGGCTCGTAGAGCGGCCCAGCCGTTCTGCCCAAGGTGAACTCACGATCGGACATGATCAGATACGTGGAAAAATTGAATTTCGCCTTTTTGGACTCGAACGCGCCGCGCGGCACCATGTTGATGATGCCACCGAGCGAGTCGCCGCGCGTTTCCGGCGTGGGAGCGAATCCAACCTCCAGACGGCTGAGATTATTCATTGAGAATTGTTGCAATTGCACCGTGCGCCCCGTGATGCCCTCGGACGCCGCACTGGCAAAATCGAACCCGCCCAACTGCACGGGCACATAGTCTGCATCAGCGCCGCTGAGGCCGATGGCACGCGACTCGCCACCGGCATCCACATCGACTTCAACACCGGAGAGATTGCGTAAAAAATCGCCGATATTGCCGGTGGGATTGACGCCGAACTCGTCGGTGGAAACCACGGTTTTCATGTTCACCGCATAGCGTTGTTCCTGGTCGGCAATCGCGGAGCCGAGTTCCTCGCGAGAACCGACAACCACAAATTTTTCCAACTTTACCACATCATCCGCGCCGGTGATTTTCACCTCCGCCGAGAGGTCGATGTCGGCATTGGTCGTTGAGCCCGCAACGACGGTCACGGTTCTGCTGTGTGGATCAAAGCCGCTGAATATCGCCATTATTTTCACACTTCCGACCGGCACATTGGCAAAGTGGTAGGAGCCAGTGTCGTCAGTAAACGCGACTTTATCAGTGCCTTCGATTGTTACGCGCACGTTTTCCAGATAGCGGTCCTGCGCCGGAAAATACACGCGACCTTCGATCTGGCCGGCGCCCTGCGCTTGCTCGGCTGCCTCAACCGGGGCGGATTCCGAGGAGTCTTGCGCATACAGCGCGGGATATGCGCCAACGAGCGATGCCAGGGAAAGCACAAAGATAAATTTCATACCGCGAGAATGATGCTTGAGGTTGTTCATAAGGGGCTGGTCTGAATGGTTACGCTTGGTTGCCGGGTTGGTTGTATTGTTTACCACGCGTGGCGGCAACCGACGCTGGCCGACCATTTCCGCTCGTAGGTGCCGGCGCTTGCATATTCATATTCAAAATACACTTGGTTTCTCCTGTTGATGAGATAGGAGGCTCCGACGCCGGCCTCGATGCGCGTGCCGTCAAAATCGGCCTGGAGTTCGCGGCTGTCCGCCATGATTTCGCCTCCACTGCTGGCATTGTAGGCGGCAGCGATTTTTGCGTAGGGCTGAATCTTGGCGCCTCTGTCGCGATAGCCGAGCCGCAGTTGCGCACGGTATTGCCGGGCGTTGGAGGTGTTGATGGAGACGTCGATGCCGTTGTCGGTTGTGTAGTCCTCGCCTTTCAACGAGGCATATGCGGCCTGGATGCCGGGCTCCAGCCACCAGCCTTGGTTTTTCTTTTTGCCCCAGTAGATTTGTTTGCCGACCTCCAACGAGGCTGACGAGACATTACTTTTATAGTTGCCTCGAATGCGGGTGCCGTCGCTGGAGGTGGCGTTGAATTTATTTCGAATGATGTCTTCCTTGCCGACGAGGTCGATGAACCAGCCGCCATCGGTGATCCGGGTCGCATATACGCCGACGCTGACCGAGTCCGAACTGCCGTCGCCGAGGTTGGTGAACGTGCGATCCACGCGCCCCGCCCCGCTGTAGATGCCGGCAAATGTCACCGCGGAGGAGGATCGGAAGGCTTTGTCCGCGCCTGCGTGGATCACCCACATGTCCTCGTCGAACGCCGCTCCGCAAAGGCTTTCCTTTGCACTGATGCTTTGGTTTCCGGCCCGCGCCCAAAAGTTGCCATTCGGCATTGTCGAATCCGAGCGGAATTCCTGGCGCAGGTCACCCATGCGTTTCGTAACGGAATCGAGACTGTAATGCCACTCTGCGCCGACGGCGGCTGCGGTGGCGACGATCGCCCTGGCTGCGCGACTAACCCGAGCGTGGTCGGCGGCCAGATACCACATGTTCGTGTCCGGCATGAAAATGTTATCACCAGTGCCTTGCACGAGATTGAACACATACGCGCCGGATTCCACCTGGCCATCGGCCAGGGTGACCATGTCCTGGATATTGGGGAGCGTTGACGAGTAGATGGGCATGATCTGCTCGTCCGTCCTAGCTTCCTCCATCATCCTGACATTAAGCTTAAAATTGCCCGTCACATTCCTGAACGTGATGATGTTGCTGTCACCGGTGTTGGGGTTGGCGTTGACCCAGATGGTGCCCGTTCCGATAAGGTTGCTGATGGTCGCTCGAGGGGTCTCGGTCCTTGTCGGCGCGACAAAATCAAGCGTGCCACCCTCGAAAACAAGGGGGTTGCTGACTGTCACCTGCGAGATCAGGCCGAGGCGCATGGTTGAGTTTGCATCGATCCTGACCGTGCCGGAGCCAATCAGGCCGGCGGTGGGCCCAAACGTAACGTCGGAGTTCACGAGATTGGTGTGGGCTCTCGTATTGCCGGTCATAAACAAGGTGGACGATTCGAATATGACGTAACCGCTGTTGTTCAGGGAATGTGTCCGCATCGTTCCCGAAACATTTTGATAAACAAACGATCCGCCGTAACCCGCATAGATGGTGCCGGCACCCAGCGCGTCCGCCGTTTTCAAGACGATTTTCGACCCCATTGTGCTTTGGTTTGCCACCGACATGGTGCCGGAGAAGTTCGGATTATCACCCTCGAAGATCACACTGGCCGAGCCGCTTGTGGGGATTTCGATGCGAAAGGTTCCTCCGCCGGAAAGGGAATTGGCCGCGATGGATGAATCGACGCTTGTCGTCGCCGTCATTACGAGTCGCAGATAGCCGCCGTTAGTGTTTAAGGAAGCACCTTCATCGAGCAGCAATGTCTGGCCGACTGTCAGCAGGCGGCCATTCATATCCACGTGCGCACCCGACTTAATATGTACGCCGGAAGTATTTCCAAAAGCCTTGTTCTCGCCTATAATTACCGTGCCGGAATTAACCGTGGTCGCGCCCGAATAAGTGTTACCGACACCGTTGAGCCACATGGCCCCGGTCGCGTTGATGTCCATGCCTCCCGCGCCGGTGAGTCGCGCGCTCAGTGTATTGGCTGCGATTCCACCGGTGCCGCTGTTTCGCAAATCGAGCGTCTTGCCAGAGAGGATTTCAAGGTTGGTCAGTCCGTAGTTCACATAGAGGCCGTCGTTGTTGGAACCGGTTGTGAGACGATAATCGTAGGTGGCTTTCGCCACCGTGCCGCTGATGCCTTGCATCACATCGCCGGTTTGCGCGTTTGTGATCACGGCGTTATTCGCATCGACGAGCTTGAGATTGGACGCATTCACCGCAACCGATCCGGAAGCGCTGACAAGCTGCGTGATGATATTGGCATCATCCTGCTCGAACAAACTGGTATTGGGCAGGGCAGGCACTGCAAGCGGCGAGACGCTCGTCTCGGCCAAACGGATGGTTCCACTGATGCCATAAGTGCCGGCGGACACCAATGTGAAATCCCCGACGCTCAACTGGCTGTTGTTTACCGGAGTTCCCGGATTTGAAATATCGGCATTAAACACGACTGTGCCGACGGTTCTGTTTACAGTGCCAGTATTTTCCATGACAAGGCGGCCGATGGTCTTGGCCCCATTGCCAACGAGCATCGTGACCTGGGTACTGCCAGAAGGAACCGAGAAATAGAGGCTGGCATTCGCAAGTATCGAAGTCGCCGGGACGCCGCCCAAATCCAACACGCCCTGCCGCATATACATGGTGCCTTTATACTGGCTGCCGACCGCATCACCAAAACTAAATACGTTTGTGCCGCTACCCATGTTTACCAGGAAGACCCCTTTGCCAGTTAACCCATTATTAAACACGACATCCGCCGGCGTTGTCAGGTTCATCGCCAGAGTGCAGTTGGCGGTTAGAAAATCGACATTTCCTGTGCCGAGCGCGTAACCGTTTGTGGCAATAACAGAGCCGCTTTGGATAAACGTGCCGCCACTATAGGAATTCGACCCTGACAAAGTCAGGCCGGAATAAGTCTGCATAACATTGCCCGATCCCGAAATTGTATCGGCAAAAACGGCATTGTATCTGGAAAAAACAAGAGCCCCGTTATTAATCACGCCGTCGGTCACAAGATTACCGTTTCCGACAATGGTGGAATGATCGCCCTCTTGGCCGATGACCAGGGTCGCGCCAGCGTCGATGGTTGCCTTCGGACCATCCCCATTTGTGGCAATAATCCAGCCCATGCGAGACAACGGCCCGCCAACAGTAACCGTGCCCGACTTCACATGGAATGTCTCCGCACCCGTGCCGGTCAGCGAAATGGTGCCGCCGATCAGCCACGCATTACCCTCCATTGTCATGCTCTCGAAGCCGCTGCCGGGAATCGTCGGATCGCCCGCGACCCCCACATAAAGGTTTCCGTTCTCCTGCAAGATTATGCGACTGCCTGTCGCAGCCACGCCGTTGGTTCCGCCGCTCACAAGATTCTCCGTGAGGTTCGGATAGTTTTTAAGGATCACGGTGGTATCATCAGCATCAAACCTGTATTGGGTCTCTGCTCCGGCATTGGCGGTTGTCAGGTGCTGCGCGACGGACAAAAAAAGCGCCGCCAACCACGGGCGGGATATAAAGGCAGTTCCAAGCGAAGGTGGTAACTTTTTCATGATTTAACTGATGTGGAGGTGTTGAAATTTTTCCCATGCAAGTGAATTTCACTTGCATGCATGAGGGTATTTAGGGCCGGGGCATGAGAAGATAATTAGGGATGGCAATTGGCACTGAGATGCCGTGTTAAAAAAAATCCTCTAAAATTCTTGATATTTTTTCAAACATACAGCTGCTCGCACCGAAAATTTTGTTTACTTTGCCATTTCCAACGGCACATCCATCGCCGCGCCTGTGTCGTGTTGCTGCGTCATCCACTCATCAAGCGCCTGACGAAGTTCTTTTAAGATGGTCTGATGCTCCGGTGAATTTGCGAGATTGTTCATCTCCCAAGGGTCATTTCGCAAATCATACAGCTCCTCGGCAGGACGGAATTCGTTCCGCCTGATGGCGGCGGCGGCGCGCGGATTG
The DNA here is from genome assembly GCF_038725785.1 of Termitidicoccus mucosus. Classification (GTDB taxonomy): domain Bacteria; phylum Verrucomicrobiota; class Verrucomicrobiia; order Opitutales; family Opitutaceae; genus Termitidicoccus; species Termitidicoccus mucosus. Next base: position 7,320,580 of record NZ_CP109796.1, on the reverse strand, counting down.
TCTTGCTCTGCGGCTTTCACCCACGAGGGATAATAGGGTTGCTTTGGATCGAGCTGCATAAACTTGATCACATAGCGCTCTTCCGGCAGCAGGTTGCGGATGTAGGAAAAATCCTTGGTGCGCACGGAGCGGATCGGATACGCCGGCCCTTCGGGATGGTTGTTGTGAATGCCGTAGGCGTATTTGCCATGCTCGTCGGTTTTCCCAAAAAGCACGTTGATGAAGGAGCGCCCGTCGAGATGCAGTTTGTCCAAGTCGTATTCCGCAGACGGTGCGGCGCGGCTTCCCTGACGGCGCACGATGTCCAAAAGGGTGGGAACGAAGTCGACGTATTGGATGAGCGCGCGCGAAACCGAGCCCGGTTTCACCACGCCGGGCCAGCGGATGAGCGCGCCCGCGTGCAGGCCCTGGTCCCAGCAGGTCCATTTTGCGCCGGGAAATTGCGCGCCTTGCTCGCTGAGGAAAATCACAATGGTGCTTTCGCGCAGCCCCGCGTCATCGACAGCGGCGAGCACGTCGCCCACTTGCCTGTCGAGAAACGAAACCTCGGCCAGATACCGGACATACGCGGCCCGGGTTTGCGGCGTGTCGGCCCAGTGCGGCGGCAGCGTCAACTTGCCGGGGTCGAATGGTGTGCGGTCGCCCATCGTCCACGGCATGTGCGGCTGGATGAATGAGGTGACGAGGAAAAACGGCTGCCTCGAATCCCGCGTCATAAAGCCCTTGATGCCATCAAGCGTGTAGTCGTCGGTGGCGCTGAGCGTCTCGGTCGTGAGACCGGGCACTGCTTCAAAGGGAAATGATGCCCGCGGGCCAACGTGCACCTTGCCCGAAAGTCCCACGCGATAGCCGAGCTGGTCGAAATAATGCACCATGCTCACCGTGCCCGGATAACTGTGCGTGTGATTGCGGTAACTGCCGGTGCGCGCCGGAAACAGCCCCGTGTAGAGCATGTTTCGAGTCGGCACACACATGGCGATCGCGTTGTAGCAATGCGCGAACCGCACGCCTTGCGAGGCCAGCCGGTCGATGTTCGGCGTCCGTGCGTTCGGGCTGCCGTAGCAGCCGATGTCGGTGAAGCTGAGATCATCCGCGATCATCAGGATGATATTTGGCGGACGCGCATCCGCGGCGGCGGATGATTGAGCCGCGTCCGAGTGCACAGCAGGACCGGCGAGACAGGCCGTGGCAAGGCACGACACCAGCGTGTGTTTTCTGGCGGATAAAAATGTGTGCGACTGTGCGCGCGGCGATTTATCTCTGTTGTTGCGGGTAAGCATGGGTATCTTTTACTGATGCTCCAGCGCCGTGCATCCGCTAGAAAAATCATCTTTTCCGCAATGAAAGATTGATTGGCTTAGAGGAAATGCGGGCAAAACGCATCTTTGGATGCGCTCATCGCACATGCCACGATCACTTGTCCGTCCGCTCCTTTCGTGCAGTCCAACATACAAAACCTATTTCACGCTCATATATTTTCCCGAAGGTCCTCATGCCAACCATCAGACGAATTTTCCCGCTGATCGCATTATGCATTTCCCTGCTCTCCTGCTCCCGCGCTTCCGCGAACACCTTCACCAACCCCATCGCCGCCGGTGCCGATCCATGGGTCGTGCGGCATAATGGATACTATTACTGGTGCCTGTCGCAAAATGGCAGCGGCGTTGCCATCTGCAAATCCGACACATTAACATCCCTTGGCAAACGTCATGTCGTCTGGCACGCGCCCGGCACCGGCCCCTATTCGAAGGAAATCTGGGCACCCGAACTCCACTTCCTCGACGGTCGCTGGTATATCTACGTCGCCGCCGACGATGGCGACAACGCCAACCACCGCATGATCACCCTCGAATCCGCAACCGACGATCCGCTGAGCGCCTATACCTTCAAAGCCGAGCTCTACACCGGCGATAACATAGCGAAGAAAACCAAAAATCGCTGGGCTATCGACGGCACGATCCTCACACATCGCGACAAGCGCTATTTCATCTGGTCGGGCTGGAGAAGTGGCGGCGACGACCAATCTCTCTATGTCGCGCCCATGAGCGATCCCTGGACTGTCTCCGGAAACCGCGTGCGCATCTGCAAAAACGACACCTACCTATGGGAATACGTTGGCGAAAGTCCCAGGAACAATGGACTCAACGAAGGTCCGCAAGTCCTCCAGCACGGCGGCCGCACCTTCCTCATCTATTCCGCCAGCGGCTCCTGGCAACCCAGCTATAAACTCGGCCTCCTCGAACTCATCGGCGATGATCCTCTCAAACCCGGCGCATGGCGGAAACACCCGAAACCCGTTTTTTCACCCACTGACAAAACCTTCGGCGTCGGCCACGGCTCGTTCACGACCTCGCCCGATGGCACGCAATTCTGGCATGTCTATCACGCCAAACGCGAACGCGCCAACGGGTGGTCACGCGCCATCTTCGCGCAACCGTTCACGTGGACTGCGGACGGTCTCCCCGACTTCGGCATACCCGTCGCGCCCGGTCAGCCGGTCGCCATGCCCTCCCAAAACGCCGCTCTGGCGCGCACAACGTCGTCGCGCTCTCAGAATTAGCCCGCAATTACGCCACTCCACCCTCCCGTGAGTTTTTCCCCGATAACAGCGCAATCAAATCTTACCCACACCGAAGGCTGGCCCGCATATCCGTTCCGCGGCAACGGTCCGCATTGGAGTCCGAGCAAGCCGAGGAACGACAAACGCCATAAAAACCATGCCATGAAAATACCAGCCCCACTCGCGCTCATCGCGGCACTTGCGCTCACGCCAACTACGCTCGCATTTGCCCAGGATCAGAAAACCGACACTGCCGCCACACTGGGAAAAGTCATTACCGTTGACGTATGGCCCGGCGGAAAAATGCCCGGACGCGGCGCCAGGGAGCCTGAAGCCGACATGCCATCGCGCAATGACGGAGTCCAGCGCATCACAAACGTCAGTCTGCCGACGCTGGCAGTATTTCCCGCGCCGAAAACGGACGTGCCCGCGCCGGCAATGATCGTCTGCCCCGGCGGCGGCTTTGACTATCTGGCCTATAACAAGGAAGGCACCGATATCGCAGCTTGGCTGAATGCAAACGGCATCAGCGCCATCGTCCTGAAATACCGGGTGCCCAAGAATAGCGATGGCGCGCTCCGGGATCTCCAGCGCGCCATCAGTCTCTCGCGCGCCAGCGCGAAAGACTGGGGCATCGATCCCAAGCGCCTCGGCGTGATTGGGTTCTCCTCCGGCGGCAATCTCGGCGCCAAGGCGGGCCTTCGGTTCAACGAGCGCGCTTACAACGCCATTGATGAAATCGACCGGCAAAGCTGCCGCCCCGATTTCGCCGTGCTGGTTTACCCTGTCTATATGGGCCGCGAGTCCGAAAAAATTGACAGCGAACTCAACATCATAATCCCGCCCATGCTCATCGTGCACAGCGAAGACGACAAAGCGTATTATCCCGGCACAAAGCTCTACGTGGAAGCCATGAAAAGGATCGGCGCGCCCTGCACGGCGCTCATCTACAAGACCGGCGGCCACGGTTACGCGCTGCAAAGCAAACGCGAGGCCCGCGCTTGGTCCGATGCCTGCCTGGAGTGGCTCGGCAAAAACAAGTGGCGCTGAACCAACGGCATTTATTCTGCCTGCCCAAAAAACATAAGACCTCCATTACAATGACACGCATAACCTCGATATTGCCCGTGCTTGCGGGACTTCTAATCACCAGCCCTTCACTCTCCATGGCAAGAGCGGCGGATTTGCCGGACGATATTGGCCCGAACATCGCGTTCGGGAAAACCCATAAATCCAGCGACATCAATATGAGTGGATGGGATGGCGGCTTGACCGACGGCGTGTGGAGTTCGGCAAAAGGGAGCACCTACGCCACCGGCAAAAGTGGAAAATTTCCCAAGGCCGTCACCATCGATCTGGAGGGGAAAAGCACCATTGCGTACATCCACACCGGCGTGCCGAAAATCGGTTTCACCAAAACCATCGAAGCATCGATCAGCGAAGACGGCGAAAATTTCACGACCGTCGGAAAACATGATTTCAAAATGGGAACGGAGAACCGTCACCTCTACGCCTTCAAACCCGCCGCCGCTCGTTATATACGTCTCACCTTTCTTGAAAATCACCCCAAACCCGGCAAGGGGGGATACCCGGCGGCCCACTGTTTTGTAAGCGAAGTCGAAGTCTATGGGCCAAAAGGCTCCGGGCCGGCATCAGATGAATAACTGTCACCAGGGAATCTTTTGCATGCTCCACAGATTAGGGACAACCCCGATCAGGAAACCCATGCCATGAAAATACCAATCGCGCCCGTCCTCATCGCGGCACTTGCTCTCACGCCACTCACACTCGCATTTGCCCAAGACCGGAAAACGAACGCCACGCTCCCGGCAAATACGTCACTCGACCTGTTCCTGCTTGTCGGCCAATCCAACATGGCGGGCCGGGGCAAACTCGAAGAACAGGACAAAATTGCGCCCCCGCGCGTCTGGACATTCAACAGAAATCAAAAATGGGTGCCCGCGACAGACCCGCTGCACTTCGACAAAGATATTGCAGCCGTCGGTCCCGGACGCACTTTCGGCCGCACCGTCTCCGAGGCACTGCCCAAGATCCAAGTCGGCCTCATCCCGTGCGCTGTCGGTGGGACCTCGATCGCACGCTGGAAAAAAGGGGGCGAACTCTACAACAACGCCATCGCTCGCGCCCGCAAAGCCATGAAACAAGGTACGCTCAAAGCGATACTCTGGCACCAAGGTGAATCGGATCTCGGAAAATCAGACATACCCCGCTACCAGGAAAGTCTGCGCCACCTCATTGCCGATTTTCGTGCCGACCTCAATGCGCCCGGCATCCCGTTTATCATCGGCGAAATTGGCTGCTTTTATCAACGCAAGGACAGCGAAGGCATCGACGCCTTCAACGAAGGTCTGCGCGCATTTGCCTCAAAAGAACGCAACTGTGCCTGTGTTGGCAGCGAAGGCCTCACGCCCCTCCGCGACAACCTGCACTTCAATGCCAAAAGCGCCCGCGAACTCGGCCGCCGTTACGCCGCCGCATATCTAAAATTGATCGGCGCCTCCGCGCCCGCGCTCCTGCCCTGAACTAGCCCGCCTGCGATACGAAGAAGCGCTCGACGCACCGAAAGCCGGGAAAGGCCAAACCCGCGCAGGGGCATTGCCGTCTGCTTCCCCGCAAAGGCGACGCTCGTTCAGCGCATCAGATTATATAATGTTTCCGTTCAACATTGGCGTGGCAGCGCTGGTGGGGCGAAGCCACCGGTTGAGCCGCGGCTCGGCGGGACGCCTCGCCCTACCATTTGGACCAGTGTTGAAAAAACACTATAAGCCGCACTTGCGCCCTGCCAGAGGAGGGGCATCACCCCGCGCTCAATTTCTTGCGCAATGTCACCGTGTCGCCTTTGCGCACGGCTTTCACACGGAAACCGCCTTCGAGCATGCGCACCAGATTCTCCACCTGGTCGGAACGCAGCGTCGCGCTCACCGCCGTTTTCGCAAGCTCCGGGTCCGCAATGACGAGACGGATCGGCGCGTTGCGCCGGTTGAACTCCTCCACCACGTTCGACAGCGGCTGTTCCGTGATGTCGAGCAGGCGCGGATGCCATGCGATCAGGTTTTCGATCTTCTCCGTCGTCACGGTCTGCACGGTCAGGCTCGATTCCCGCGACACGACCGCCATCTGGCCGGCTTTCACGAGGGCGTCTTCCCGCATGTTTTCCGGGCCGGGCGCGGATTCGTTGTCACGGGCGTGCACCTGCACGACGCCCGATGTCACGAGCACTTCCACCGCGCTGCTTTCGCGGCGAACATTAAAACTCGTGCCCAATGCGCGCACATTGACGCCGTCGATATTCAAGATGAACGGTCGGTCGGGATCCTTCGCCACATGGAAGTTCGCCTCGCCGTGGTCCAGCCGCACGTAGCGCTCCGTGGCCGAATACAAAACCGTGATCGACGCGCCGCGGTTCAATTCCACGATCGTGCCGTCATCCAGCTTGCTCTGTTCGATGCTGGAAATCATGTCTCCACCGGCCCGCACGACCGCCGCCTGCGCGCGGCTTCGCGCGGTGCCCGGGATTTTGGCCGGCGCAAACACAAACAACGCCGCGCACGCCGCCGCGACCACCGCGCCAAACGACACGCCCGCGAACAACCGCCGGCGTTTCCCGAGCCAGGCGAAGACCGGGGCCAAAACCGGCTCCCTGCGCGGGGCGAGCAAGTCGCGATTGGGGCGCGCCGCGTGCTCCGGACGCCAGTCCGCCAAAATATCGAGCCGCGCCCAATGCGCGCGCTGCCGCTCATACTCCGCGGCGTGCCGCGGATCGGCGGTGAGCCAGTCCAGAAACGCGTCCTGGCCGGCGGCGCCGAGTCCCGCGTCCACGCGAATCACCCAATTGGCGGCTTCGGAAATTATTCTGTCCTGTGAGTCCATGAATGCGGCGCGGTTGTGCGCGTGGGGCAAAAGTGAGCGCGGTTGTTAAGGATGAAATCGTCGGTCAAAATCCGCGCCGGGGCGCGGTGTGTTTTTTGAAGTAGGCATCGAGTTTTCTCAAGGCCAGCACGGACTGTATCTCCACCGTGTGCTCGGCAATGCCGAGCTCGGCGGCGGTCTCCTTTTGAGACATGCCGTAAATTTTGCGGAGGGTGAGGATTTGCCTGCATCGGTTGGGAAGCGACTGGATCGCGCGGGTGAGCATTTCAAGCTCCTCGGCGCGCGCCACCGCGTGAGGAACATCGACGCTCTCATCCATGATGCCCGAGCAGTCGAATTCCGCTAATGAATCCACCTTGGCCACGGCGAGGTGCCGCGCGCGCATGAGCGCGAGGTTGCGCGCCGTCACAAACAGAAAAGCCTTGGGCGAGCGCACCTCGCGCGTCACCCGCGCCTCAAGCACGCGCACTAAAGCCTCCTGCGTGATGTCGTCCACGTCGCAGCCGCTGCCAAACTGGCTCTTCAACCATGCGCGCAGCATGGGCTCGTGCGGCTGGAGGTTTTCAGCAAACCACCTCGCGGATTCTGTGTCTTGGGGCGGCATGGGTGCAAGTTCTGCGGGTCGGGAAACTCCTTTACATACAAGCCGTTTAAGCGCGCGTGCAAGCGCGGATGTGCGCGAGGCATTTTTTTCAAAAAAGGCTTAGCGGAAAAACACACCTTGCGCATCTTTTAAAATTGGCTGCTGGAAGCAGCGGCACGCGCGCCGCGACTTATCTCGCCTTCGTCGCGGAGATGGGGCAAGTCCGCGCCTCGCCAAACACCGCATCCACTTGCCATACACGATGGACAAGCAGCCGCCGTTCGTTCTCTTTTTATATCTCTGCACATCCGAAACAGTCAGATATCCATGAAGTCCCTTTCCCATCCGCTCGTTTTAGCCGCGCTCACCGCCGTGCTCCTCCTCGCAACGGCCTGCCCCAGGCGCGACAAGCCCCGGAATCCACCCGCCGCCACCTTTTCAAACCCCATCGCGGTCGGCGCAGACCCGTGGGTAATCCGGCACGAGGGCCATTACTATTGGACGCTCACGGACACCGACCGGGGCGTCGCCGTCTGGCGCTCGAACAACCTCACTTCGCCAGACAAACGCCAAATCGTCTGGCGCGCGCCCGCCACCGGCCCCTACTCGAACGAAATCTGGGCGCCCGAACTCCACTGTCTCGACGGACGCTGGTACATCTATGTCGCCGCCTCCGACGGCAACAACGCCAGCCACCGCATGATCGTGCTCGAATCAGCCACCGACGATCCACAGGGCGAATACACCTTCAAGGGCGAACTCTACACCGGCGACCACATCGACACGAAAGAGAAAAACCGCTGGGCCGTTGACGGGACCATACTCGCCTATAACGGCAAACGCTACTTCATCTGGTCCGGCTGGGAGGACGAACGCGACATCCAATGGCTCTACGCCGCGCCCATGAGCAACCCCTGGACAATCTCCGGAAACCGCGTGCGCCTCTGCGACAATAACGACTACCAATGGGAACGCGTCGGTGAATCCATGCAAGGCCGCGGCCTCAACGAAGCGCCGCAAATCCTGCAACGCAACGGACGCATCTTTCTCGTCTATTCCGCCAGCGGCTCCTGGCAGGCCACCTACAAAATGGGACTGCTCGAACTCATCGGCGCCGATCCTCTCGCGCCCGGCGCCTGGCGCAAACACCCCTCCCCTGTCTTTGCGCCAACCGAGACAACCTTCGGCCTCGGACACGCCTCGTTCGTCAAGTCCCCCGATGGCAGGCAGGACTGGTTTGTTTACCACGTTAAACAGGAGCGCAAGGATGGCTGGAGCCGCATCATTTTCGCGCAACCCTTCCATTGGACCCAGGGCGATTTCCCTGATTTCGGGAACCCCGTCGAGCGCGATGAGCCGATCCCCGTGCCGATGACTGGCGAATGAGCGCGTTTTTGTCCCGCGCAAAGACTCAGGGATAAAGCATATCAAATTATACTGTGGACGATGCTTGAATTGGAGGGACGGCCTCCGTGCCGTCCGCCTCGGTGCAAAGGGACGACCCGGAGGCCGTCCCTCCATCTATAAATGCGGCCACGGTTTCTTTTGAATTTCCGCTGCTCAGGGGAGCTTTGAGAGGCTCAATAATTTCAGGGTTCGGCCGGCATCGTCCCAGCCAAACGCCAAGGTGTATTTGGAACCGTTGACGGAAAAGGCATAAGTGCCGGTGTCCCGTCCGCCCGCGTTGAGGGTTCCCTCGTCATAACCGCTGAGGACCAGGATTCGTTTGAGACGATTCCACATAAAATCCTCGGTTTGCGGATTCACCTTGAGAAGGTCAATCGCGCCGGAGGAACGGGCGGAGACGGTGGCGGGATCGAGACGGGAAACATCCAGCTTGATGCGGATGGTGTCGTTGACTTGCGCGGGATTGGAGAGGCTTTGGTCGAAGGCTTTGAAACCGCCTCCGGGAGTCAGGACAAAGGTGATCGCGGCGGACTTGCGCAGGGTGAATTCGTTTTTGGCGACACCGGTGACGCCTGCGTCGCCGTGGACGATGAGGCGGGCGGCACCGGCGGGCGCGGTGGCGGAGGAGTTGCCAATAATGAAACCGCCGGTAAGGGAGGCGTTGCTGATTTCGACGGAGCCGGATGCGTTCGCGTTGCCGCCGGTGGCGATGCCGATGATGGCTTTTTTGGCCGCGTCGGAATCAGTGAGCGTGAGGGAGCCGCCGGTGATAACGAGGGCACCGTCGCCCGGCGTGCCGGGAGTGGAGGAGCCGATATTGACACCGCCCTTGATGGCCAGGCTGCCGCCCTTGATATAAAGGGTGCCGCTGTGGGTGGTCTGGCCGATGGCGAGGGTTTGGAGGGCGCCGTCCGTGAGAGAGACATTGCCGGAGTTGAGGTAAAGCACGCCGGCGCCGGCGCTGGTGCCGACGTAGAGCCGGCCGGCCGAAAAGCTCTTCGTATTGCTGGCGACCCTGGCAGAGGCACCGGTTCCGCGCACGTGGATGATGCCGCCGGTGGAAAAGCCGGACGGGGAGAGATGATCGAGCAACTCCGCGTTGTCGGGACCGTTGAACAGATGGGTCGTGGCCGCGCCGGCAGGGAGGACGCCGAGGAGGAGGGAGGAAACGACGAGGGATGGGATGGATTTGGTTTTCATAACGACTGGTATTTTGATGTTGGATTGGGATGGAAATCACCGCGGCGAAGGCACGGCGGCGGCCCGCGGGCGCTACTCCAGAAGCATGCTGTCGCGGAGATTTTTGCCGAGGATCTTGTCTTTGACGTTGTTGAATGAGTTTCCGGCGACCCTTGCATTTATGGCATCCTCCACCTGCACCGCAACATCGCAGTTTTCGAAATAATTTCCTTCGATTTGCAGGTCGCGCATGAACGGGGCCAGCGCATTTTTCCAAACCTGGACTTTTGCGCTCACCGCGCCGACGGCGCCGTGCCGGGTCTGCCAGCCGCAATTAATAAAGCGGTTGTTTTTCACCATTATATTCCGCGCCACCGGCCCCTCCTGCTCCTGAATCGCCGGGCCGATCATCACGGCGGGATACATGATGTTTTCATAAATACAATTTTCTATTTTCACCCCGCGGTTCCGGACCAGGCTGGCGCAACCCGCTATGTTCCTGAACCGGCTGTTTTTCACCACATAATCATCCATGTTCCAGGCGTAAACGCACACCGGCATGCTGGAATCAAGTCCCGGCGGCAATTCCTCCTCGAAGGATATTTGGTAATGATATTTGCCCGCACCGTCCTTTTTCAGGACGGCCTGCCTGACGGTCAGCACCCGTTCCTCGTCCGGGGCCGTATAGAATCCGACGGACGAGCCCGGCTGGATCTCGACATTCTGCGAGCCCCTCCTGCTTTCCAAAACAACGGTCCGGCTATCCATGATTTCCCTTGTCCACAAAAAGATTCCGTGCGCGTTCTGGCCGTCCCAGCGCACACCCTCGATGTGAAGGCCGTCCATCACCACCCTGCCCCGGTTGCACGACAGCATCAACCCGTCCCGCGATCCCACCGCCAACTGGTTGCCTGCGGGTTTAAAAACGAGATTGCTGGCAAAGACATCCTTGGAGCGCGAGACCGACGCGCAGAATCCCATGGCATTATACGTGTGAATGTTTTCCAACCGGACATCCTCGCTCATCGTGACATTCAGCTGGTTTCCCTCCCAGCCGAAATGCCAGCTCACGCCGTCGCCGACATCGAGCATCGCGGCCACCTTGGCGTTGGCGAGCACCATGCGCCGGGGCGCTGTTGACGCCGTTTGCGGAAGCAGTCTGAGCGTGTATGCCCCTTCGTTGGCCGCCACATCGGCGCCGAAGGTCAGGCTGCCGATTTTTTTAAGCGAGCCGGTCTTCAAATCCCAGGCGTTGCCGCAATAAAATACACAACCGTCAATCGCCGGATTGCCGTCGAATATCTCCATGATCACCCGGTCGCCGTCCTTTTCGACAACCTTGCCCGCGGTGGTGTATCGGGGCGCGTTATCCAGGACAAAATTTTTCAGGTGGATATGTTTGCACTTGATGGCGCGAAGAATCTGCCGGGCGGATATGTTGCCGGAAAATTCATATTTTCTCAAAAGCAGGGTGGCCGGCGTGCCATCCGCGTTCACCGCGCCGGCGAATACAAGATCCTCGAAACCGTTCAGGTCGATCGCTATTTCCTTTTCCGGGTTCTTCACTTCCAAGTCATAAGTCCCGGGATCGAAGTTGATTTCCCGCACGTTGTTGGCCCGGGCAAAGGCCACCGCCCGGCGGATTGCGGCGAGGTCGCAAATGGAATCATCGGCGACCGCCCCGAAATCGCGCACGTTGATGCCGGAGGCATTGAGCGCAAGCAGGCTCGCGCAAAGCGCGATGCCCAAGCGCCCGATGCGCGTCGATAATTTACCCGAATGGTGCATGGGAAAAATGGAGGGACGGCCTCCGTGCCGTCCGGTGTGGGACGAGAAAAGATAAAGAGGAAAGAGTTCCGAGCGAAGCGAGCTGCCTGACAAGCGCCGGAGCGGACGGCACGGAGACCGTCCCTCCATTTCGCGGGCAGGAATGCCCGCGCTCCTGTCTTACCGGGTGCGGCAGCGGCGCCATATCAACGAGAGAGTCAGGAGGGCCAGCGCCCACAGGCTGAGCGCGCCGCCGCCACCGCCACCACTGCTTCCGCCACCGTCAGACGGCGGTTGCGAACTGCCGCTGGTCGTGGCGGTAACGGACAGGGTGACGACGTTGTCGTCCGTGTCGATCGCGCGGATTGCCTTGTTGCCCGTGTCGGCGACGTAGAGAGTGCCGTCGGGGGCGAGGGCGATGTCCTCGGGATGGTTGAACCACGCGTTGGTGCCGGAGCCGTCCTTGAAGCCCGGCACGCCGGGCATGGCGTCGATGCCGGGGTAGCCGGCAATGGTCGTGACGGTGCCGCCGGATAGTTTGCGGACGAGTGAGTTGCCGGTATCAACGAAGTAGAGGTCGGGGCCGTCGAGGACGAGGCCGCGCGGGGCATTGAGGAGCGCAGCGGAGCCCGGGCCGTCGTCGCTGCCCGCCACGGCGGGCTGGCCCGCGACGGTCGAGACCGCGCTGCCATCGAGAGCGATGGCGCGGATGGTGTGGTTTCCGGTGTCGGCAATATAGAGTGTTCCGCTGCTGCCCATTTCCAGCAATGCGATCCCCGCTGGGGCGTTAAACAGCGCCTGCGTGCCGCTGGCATCGGCCGTGCCGGAAACACCCTGCGCGCCCGCCAGCGTGGTGACCGTGCCGGAGGCACTGACCCGGCGGATGACGTGGTTGCCCGTGTCGGCGACGTAAACGTTGCCCGCCGCATCCACCGCGATGGCGGAGGGATTGGAGAGCCGTTTGGTCGTGTCGGAAACAGTGCCGGACAACAAGGTCGAGACCATGCTGGTGGAGAGCGTGACGGTGCGGATGCTGTTGTTGCCCGCATCGGCGACATAGAGCGTGCCGGAGCGCGAGACGAGGTCGGCCGGCGTGTTGAATTTCGCGGCCGTGCCCACGCCGTCAACCGCGCCGGGCGAATCGAGCGTGCCCACGAAGGTGGTGACATTTTTGTCGGGGGCGATCGCCTGGATGATGTGCCGGGATGCATCGGCGACATACAGGGTGCCGGAAGCGCCCGCCGCGATCGCGGAGGATTGCGCGAAGCGGCTGTCGGGGTCGGGCGTGACCGTCACGGTGGCCGGGGCGCTGATGGTTTCTCCGACAGGCGTGGTGATGACGACATCATACACGCCCGCGTCGGAAGGCTTGCCGGCAAGCGCAAGCGTGGCGGAGGTCGCGCCGGGGATGGCCACGCCGTCTTTGCGCCACTGAAATTCAGCTTCGCCGCCCACCGCAACAGAAAGGGTGAACGGGGAGCCATGCTGGATGATGCCGCCGACGGGCTGTTCGATGATGTTCACTGATCCCGGCAGGATCGTGACCACCGCGCGCCGGCTGACCGTGCTGCCTGCGCTGTTGGAAATGACGACGTGATAAATGCCATTGTCCGTCCACAGACCGGAAAGGTTCAGCACGGACGAGGTCGCCCCGGAAAGCGCCGCGCCGTCATGATACCACTGGTAAGACGTGGCTCCGGTGGCGGCGACCGAGAGCGCAAGCGCCGTGCCGGTCGCGGCCGCCTTGCCCTGCGGTTGCGCCGTAATCGTGGGCGCGCCCGGAACCGGGGTGAATATCACGGTGGCGGCGGCGCTGGCCACCGAGCCGCGGACACCCGCGACCAAGCCATAGGCGACGACGTGATAATCGCCGCTCTCGTATGCGGCGCCGGCCAGCGCCAACGAACCCGAAACAGCGCCGGGAATGACCTGGCCGTCCTTGAACCATTGGTAACTGTCGGCGTTTTGCGCGACGACGGTGAGCGTGAAAACGGTGCCCTCGGGCAACGGTCCGCCGGTGCCAGCGGGATCGGTTGTGATCACCACGTCGGGCACGGCGGAAACGGTGAGTGTCGCCGGATCGCTTACGACATCGATAAGCCCCTTGGTCACGACGACGTAATATTCGCTTCCGTCATCGGCGGTCGTGCACAGGAATCCGTAGGACGAGGACGTCGCGCCGGAAATCGGCACATCGTTCCTGAACCACTGGTAGGTGTATTGATTGCCGGGGTCATCGGTCTCGACGCCGAAGAGCACCGCCTCGCCGCTGGTTTTGGTCTGGCTCTCGGGATGCAGGTAACGAGTGATGAGCGGCGGCGTGGTGAGATAGAGCGTATCAGTCATTCCGCCAATGGCGGAGCCGCCGCCGACAGGCGTGCCGGAGACCGAATAGGTGAAATACTGCGTGCCCGCCGGGAGCGGCACGCTGAACTCGAAGGGGAATTCGTTCTTCGGCAGCGTCTGCTCCAGCCCGCCGTCGATGCTGTAGGTCAACGTCGCAGACTGGAGCGTGGCCGTGCCGGCGGAAGCGTAAACATACGCGCTCTGGCGAGTCGGGGAGAGCGAGAGCACCACGCCCGTCACTTGCCCGATCTGGGGATCGTTGCGCTGGCTGAAGCTTTCCGCCGGCAAGGCGCCGCCATGTCCGTTCTGGTAATCCGCCTGCAATCCGAGCACAGGCGTGGCATTGTCGATGGCGACGGCGGTGAAGCCGCCTGGCGAGACGGTGACGGTGGTGGCGCCATTCGTGAAGGCGCCGTAATTCTGCTGCACATTGTCGCGCCAGACCCGCATGCGCCCGCCCGGCGTGAGTTGCACCTTGTCGGCGCGCACGGTGACGGTGGCGGTCACCTCGGTCGTGGTCTGGTTGGAGAACGTGAGATAGAGGCGGCCGTTGCCGTGTCCGGCGACGTAGTTGAGTTGCACGGCATTTTCTCCGGAGAGCGTGACGAGACCGCGCGGCAGCCACGGCCAGACGCCGTTTTCGCCATAAAATTGTCCCGGCGCACCGCCAAACACACGCCCGCGGAAATATGCTTTCGAATCGCTGAACTGATACGGGAACTTGACCGCGCCGAGCGACTTGTATTCGGCGTCCGCCATGAGGAAGTCGATGGCGATCGGCGCCAGCATGGCCGGATGGTTCATGTGCGCGGTGTTCAAATATTCGGAATACCAACGCAGCGGATAATCGGCGCGGAGCAGGTCGGCGTAATAATGATCGCGTATCGTATAGCCGGGATAATTGAGCCAGCGCCCGATGATTCCGGAGCGGCCCACGGCGGCATAGAAGGAATCGGTGGTCAGCCCCGCCACGCGCATCAGCGACGGCGCCGCGTAAGCGCTCATGAAGATGCCCCGGTGGCTGACGGACGAGGCGGATGCCTCGGCGGCGAGACCGACCTCGGACACCAACGAGGACTTGATCGCCGGAGTAGCCGTGCTCAAGCCATCGACCGTGAGATCGTTCAGTGCCGGGGCGAACTGGATGTGACGGATAAATTCATCCATCGCCTTGGCCGCATGCTCTGCGTAAGTGACGTCGCCGGTCAACTCGGACATTTCCAGCAAGGACTCCCAGCGCCCGCCGATCTGGTTCCAGAAGGAGTTGGCCACATCGACGAAGTCGGAGGCCGGGCCTTCGGTGTAGCGGTATTTGATATAGGCGGCGGCGAGGATTTTGGCGTCGTCGAGGTATTCGGCCTTGCCGGTGGCCTTGTAGCCGGCGATGAGGGAGTGCCAGAGCTTGAAGGACCAGCCGCCGCCGTGCGCGACATCGCCGAGGACTTGCTCACGGGTGAGCGTGGCGCCAGCGTCAATGGTGCCGAGGAGGGTTTTGCCGCCGATAGTGCTGTCACTGGCAGTGGCTGTCATCCACGCTTGGTCCGCCAAGGTCGCGTAGGCGCTGGTGCGCCCGCCAGTGAGGGCGGCGAGGGTGAAGTAATCGGTGGCGTAGTAGGAGGACAGCGGGCCGCCCAGCGGCTCGCCGACACCGGTGCCGGTGAACACCATGGAATCCTTCGGACGGGAGACAAAATACTCGATCGAAGGCAGGGCGCGTTTTTCGTAATACACCACATCGTCGCGCACCATGGCGAGGCCGAGCGCGGTGGCGGCGGACTGGAAGCGCACGGTGTCGGGGTTGTCGTTCACATACTCGTTGGCCTTTTCGTTGGGACGCCAGTAGCTGTAGCCCTTGGCGACGCCGTCCACCGGGTCGACGTCCTCGGTGAGGAGGAAATCGACCAGGTTGTCGATGGCGGTGTTGAGCGAGCCGCCCGCGAGGTTTTGGCGATAGTCGTGGAAGCCGTAGACGCCGGTGACGACATCGCGGATGGTCGCGTCGAGCGTGCCGCCGTTGACAACGAGACGCACGGAGAAGGACAGCGTGCCATCCGTGCGCGAGCCCAAGCCACCGTAGAGCGGCGCGGCAATCGCCGGGAGGTTTTGGGTCGCGGTGAGGTCGGTGGTATAAAGGCCGAAGAGGGTGTTGGCCTTGTTGGAGACGCGGACGGGGATTTCAAACGGGTCCACCGCCGCTCCGGCTACAACCGTCTGGTCGATTATTTTCCGCAGGACAGCCGGCGTGGTGGCGCGGATTTCGTCGATGACATATTGTTTGGCGGGGAAGCGACGCCCATCCCAGACGCCGGGCATGTAGAAAGCGTCGATTTCCTCGTTGGGCACCTCGGGCAGTCCGGTGAACGACACCGCATAGTAACGCTCGCTGCCGGGCGCGAGGGTCCAGCGGAGGCGCGGCGCGGCCGCACCGGTGGGCAGTTCCAGCGCGGCACGGAATCCGGCGATGGCCGCATCGGACGGGGCGAAACGCCAGGTGATTTGCCCGTCGCTGATGACGGCATGGGCGGGCAGCAGCGGCACACGCGTGCCGCGCGCCGCGCCATAATCATGCGCGCGGTCGCCCGGTGCGGTTGCCAATTCGGGCATATCGGTCTTCCAAGTCGGCAGCGTGATTTCCGGGGCGACGCCCGTGGTCGCGTAGCTGAGCGAGGGATCGGCGGTATTATATAGCACCTCAAACGACGCGGCGAAATGCGCGGTGGCGCCGGTGGTCTTGTCCGTGACATCGATGCCAAGGTCGGCGGCGAGCGTGACGGTGTAGCGTTCGTTTTCAAGCGCGGCGGGAGCCGCGGACGCGGTTCCGGTGGTGTCGAAGGCGAGCGCCGGCGCGGAGGCGGGACCGGCCTCCTTGTCGGCAAACCGCACGCCCGCGAAGTCCGTCCCCTCGTCGATGGAGGTGATGACAAAAGTCACTTTGTGATCCGTGTCGCTGGCCGTGCCGTTTCCATAGAGATCGCCGCGGCGGCCGGCGGCCCAGTTGAGGAATTGCGCGATGCGCGGGTCGCCGAAGGTGACCGTGTCTCCTGCGAGGCGGGTCGCCACATCGACGGTGACCTCGGCAAGCGGCACCGTGCCCGCACCGGGAGCGGTGGCGGAGTTTGCGCGGACGGGAGCGGTGTCCCAGGTGACGGTGTTTTCAGCCCAGGTGTCGGCGTTGTTGATGACGCCGTGCAGACGGAGACGCACGGGATTCCTGGGGTGCGTCGCCCCCGTGCCGCCGTTCACGAAAGGATCGCCGCCAAGTGTCAGCGCAAGGGATGCATCGGTCGCGTCAACGGACTCCACGGCCAGCGGCAGGTCAAACGACAGATAACTCTTGCGTGCGCCGTCCGTCGCCCCGAAGGCGGAAACGGCCAGGCCGGTGCCGTCGAGGTTGGCGCCAGCCTGCGTCCCGTTTGCCACGGTGGCATCGGCGGCGGATGAGACCGAACCGGCAAGATCGGGTTTCGTCGCACCCTCGAGCGTGAGCGTGGCGGGAGCAGACTCGACGGAGCCGACGCCGTTGGCCACCACCACGGTGTAGGCGGCACCGTCGTCGGCCGCGGTGAGATTGGTCAATGACAGTGTCGCGCTGACGGCGCCTGCGATGTCGGTGCCGTTGCGTTTCCATTGATAGGTGATATCGGTTCCCTCCGCCTCGACCATGAAGCTCACCGGCCCGCCCACATAGCTCACGGCATTTTGCGGCTGGGTGATGATCGACGGCGGTATCTGGACGCGAAGCGGGACGGGATTCGACGTGACTCGCTCCCGCGCAAGGTCGACGATCTCGACATCGTAGTCGCCGCTGTCCGCGACCCTCGCCACGGGAATCGAAAACGCGCTGGTCGTCGCGCTGGTGATGGCGACGCCGTTCTTGCGCCATTGGTATTCGAGCGGCGGCGTGCCCGTCGCCTCGACAGAAAGCACGAGCGGCGCACCGTCGGGCAGGTAGGGCGGCACGATGCCGCCGCCAAACTCGGCCAACGCCGGCTGACCGGTGATGGCGAGCGTGATAAGGTCCTCCTTGACCAACACCACCGCGAGGTCGGAAGTCACCGAGCCGGAGCCGCCGTCATTGCTCACGATGACACGGTATTTGCCCTGATTCTCGGCCTGGACGTGGGGGATGGTCAGGCTGGCCCCGGTCGCGCCAGCGATGGGGACGTCCCAGAGCGTCCATTGATACAGAAGCGGAACCACGCCCGTGGCGGAGACCGTGAGCGTCGCGGACTCGTTCCGGGGCACAACGGTCTTGGCATCGGGCTGGGTGACGATGACCGGCGGCACCGACAAGCCGGTGACATGGTAATAACCGCTCTCGCCCGAGCTCAGGCGAAGCGAATCCAGCCGGTTTGCGGTCGCGGCGTCAGTGACGCCGGACTTGAGCACGACACCGATGGTCGAGAGCCGGTCGCTGGAGCCGAAGAGATCGAGCGGCGTGGACCCGCTGGTGAAGGTGGGCGCGACGGATGCGAACGCCTCTGCACTACCCGCGATCACAGGGTTCACCCAGACGTTTAGCTTCTTTGCCGCAGTGTCGTAGGAGAACAAAACCAACGCGGTTTCGCCGAGGGTGAAGACCTTGGGCACGACCGACTCGGATTGGTCGCTGGCGCGCACGACGAGCGACGCGCCCCGGGCATAGAGCCAGCATGCCGCGGTCGTCTCACTGCTGTCTCCCAAGGAGCCGGCGACGTTGAAAGTCAGTCCGGCGAATTGGTTTTCGTTGAGGTTTTTGACGAGAAAACTGCCCCAGACCGCGCCGGAGAGCGGGCTGGCAAGCGCGCGGATCTGCTGACGGGGGCCAGCGGCATAGTTCAACCACAGGCTGCGCGGAGCAAAGGGCGCATCGACCGGCTGGGTGATGCCATAGCGCGTGGAAGCGGGCGCGGCCAAGTCGCCCTCCGCCACCTTCACAGCCGCACTGCCGCTGCTCCACCGCTCCTCTCCGAAGCCGATGCCCTTGCCATTGTTCGCGGTGCCGTTGAGGTCGCCGACGAGGTAGTCGTTGAAGTCGGCCACCACCGGTGCGGCAACCTTGTCCGTGGGAATTACCGTAAGCGTCGCGGTGGACGAAAGCGTGAAATACTGGTCGGGGTAATCCGCGTTGGTCACTTTCACGGAATACCCGCCGGCATCGTTCATCTGGACATGCGGGAGATCGTAGGTCGCAGCGGCCGCACCGGGAATGACCAAGCCGTCGCGGGACCATTGATACGTGATCGGGCTGACACTGGTGGCCGACACGGAGAAGCTCGCGCTGCCGCTGCCCACCACGGTCTGGCTGACGGGCTGGGTCAGGATGACCGGCGGGCCCAGCACGGCGAGCGTGAGCGTGTCGGAGACAAGCGGGACGCCGGCGAGGTCGTTGATCCGCACGGAGTATTCGCCGCTGTCGGCAGGCGCCACGGGATCAATGGCGTAGGTGTCCGAGGTCGCGCCGGTGATGTCCGAACCGCTCTTCAACCATTGATAGGTGATGGGCTCGGTGCCGGTGGCGGAGACGATCATGGAAACGGCCGTGCCGGTGTGCACGGTCGAGGAGGGGATGAGCTGAAGCGAGGTGACCGCAAGCGGCACCGCCTCATCCCGGAAAATCAACGCGGCTGGATCGGAGATCGCAGCGCCGGCGCCGGCCGCATGGGAGACGACGACCTCATACCAACCCCGGTCCTCGCGCACCGTGGCGGGAATGGTGAGCGTGGCCGCCGTGCCCGTGGGGATGGCGGTGCCGCTGTGCAGCCATTGATAGGCGAGCGCCCCGAGGCCGGTGGCGGACACCGTGAAGGTCGCAGGCTCGCCCACGTCCTTGATCTGCGTCACGGGCTGAGTGAGGATGACCGGGGGGATAGAAATGCCGGTGACGCGGTAGTAGCCGTCGGCGCCGGAGGCGAGACGGAGAGAGTCGAGCCGGTTTGCATTTGCGACGGTTGTGGTGTAAGACGCAAACACCACGCCGATTTTCGAAAGCTGGCCGGTGGCACCGAAGAGGTCGAGCGGCGTCCCCCCGCTGTCATAGGCAAACGTGGATGAGGTGGCCGCCATGCCCTCCGCCGTATCCGTGAGCACGGGGTTGACCCACACCTTGAGACGCTGCGCCGCCGTGTCATAGGAAAACAGCACCAGCGCAGTCTGGCCGAGGGTGAAGACATCCGCCTCGTTGACCACCACTGCACCGCTGTGGGAACGCACGACCAAGGATGTGCCCTTGGCGTAGAGCCAGCGCGTTGCGCTTGTCTCGCTGCCGTCGGCCAGTGTGCCATCAACGTTGAAGGTCAAACCGGCGATTTGGTTTTGGTTGAGGTTGCGGACGAGGAAACTGCCCCATACTGCGCCAGAGAGCGGACTGGCGAGCAAGCGGGTTTGCTGGCGGGAGCCGTTGGCGTAGTTTTGCCATAAACCGCGTGGCGCGAAGGGCGCGGCGGTCGGCTGGACGATGCCGTAGCGTGTGGAGGCAGGCGCGGTCAAGTCCTCCGCCACCACCTGAATGACCCCGCTGCCGCTGTTCCACCGCTCCTCCGAGAAACCGACGCCTTTGCCATTGTTGGACGCTCCATTGAGACTTCCGACCGCGCAGTCATTAAAATCCGCGATCACCGGCGCATCCACGATGTCCACCAGACTCACCGTGAGCGTGGCCGTCGAGGACATCACATAGTATGCGGGGGCATCCGCGTTGGATACTTTGACCGCGTAGCCGCCGGCGTCGGTCGTGTCTGCGTTTTGAATAGTATAGGAAACTCCTGTCGCTCCAAGAATCTCCGTGCCGCTGTGGAACCATTGGTAGCCGATCGGACCGGTGGCGCAGGTGGCCGACACGGTGAACGCGGCGGGAGAGCCTTTGATGACCGACGTGCCCGAGGGTTGCGTGAGGATCTGCGGCGGGCCGACGACGGTGAGCGTGACAGTACCGCTGGTGAGCGGGTCGTTGACCGGATCGTCCACTACGACGGAGTAAGCGCCCGCATCGGCGACCGTCACGGAAGCAATGGCATAGGTGGCCGAAGTCGCACTGGTGATGGCTGTGCCACCCTTCAGCCATTGATAGGTGAGCGGCTCGTTGCCAGAGGCCGAGATCACCATCGAAACCGCCATGCCCGCCCCCACCGTCCCGGCCGGTGACAGATCCGGTCCGCTGTTGATCACCAACGGCTCGGGTGTGCCGACGGTCAGGGCCGCCACGGCGGACGTCGTCGAGCCGATACCGTCATCGTGAGACACGATTACCTGATAAGCCCCGGCATCCCCGGACTGGACATCGGGGATGGTCAATGTGCCGGTGGTGGCCGAGATGATGGCCGTGCCGCCGTGCGTCCATTGATACAACAGCGGCCATTGGCTGGTCGCACTGACGGTGAAGGTCGCGGTTCCGCCAGTAGTGAGCGTCTGCGACTGCGGTTGCGCGAGGATGTGTGGTTTCGCGACGAGGCCGGTGACGGCGTAATAGCCGGTATCGCCGGAGGCAAGGTAGAGGGCGTCAAGTTTGCCGGCGGAAGCGGCGAGCGAGGTCTGGCCACCAGTGATCATGACACCGACACGCTCTACGGGGGTGCCGGCACCGGTGAATGAGGTGCTGATATCGCAGGTCGGGGTGAGGTCGGCAAGGGCGACGACGTTGTCAGGGAGGACCGGGTTGACCCAGACGGTGAGTTGCTGGGTGGCGGTGTTGAGGCGGAAGAGGACGAGGGCGGTTTCGCCGAGGGTAAAGACATTGGGGATGTTGGCGACTTCAACGTTGCTGTAGTTGCGGATGACGAGGGCGGTACCGACGGCGGCGATGGAGCGGTTGGAGGGAGCGCCGCTGCCGCCGGTGGCATGGTTGAAGTAGAGGCCGGTGCTGTGCTCGGATTTGCCGTTTTGGACGAGGAAGCTGCCCCATACTTCGCCGGAGAGCGGGGCGGTGAGGGTGCGCCAAGCGCCGCGAATGACGCCGGGAACGGTGCCGTGGTTGCCCCAGACGCAACGCGGGGGGCCGGATTGCACGATGGCGTGGCGGGTGTAGGCAGGGGCGACGAGGTCCTCGGCGCCGGTAGCGACGACCGAGGAGAAGGCGGGAGTGGTGTCATTGCTGCCGCCGTCCCATTTGGCATTGGAGAAGCCGATGCCTTTGTTGTCGTTGGTGGTGGAGGAACTGCTGCCGAGCTGACCGACGGCAGTGTCGTTGAAGTCGGCGATGACAGGGGCGCGGGGAAAATCGGGCGGAGTCGGCAGGCCGGCGACGGCGTAGTAGGCGTGGGCGGAAGCGTCGAAGCGGAGGGCGTCGAGGTCGCCGCTGCGGGCGTTGCCGGCGGAGACATCCACGTAGTAGTTTCCGCCGAGGCCGATGGTGGCGAGGGTGCCGGTGCCGAGGAGGTCGAGCGTGCCGGAGTAGGCTGCACCGGTGCCGGAGAGGAGCAACGCGGGGTCGGCGGGCAGGGAGGCGGGGTCAACCCAGAGGTCGGTGCGCTTGGTGGCGGTATCGTGGCGGAAGAGGACGAGGGCGGTCTGGCCGGCGGTGAAGACACCGGGGACGGTGACGGCGTCGGCACCGGTGGCACTGGTGCCGCCGAGGACGAGATCGGGGCCGATGGCATAGATGCGGCGGCGGTTGGCGGTGGAGGTATCGTCGGGGTTGATGGTGACGGCGTTGAAGGTGAGTCCGGTGGTTTGGAAGACGTCCGTGCCGGAGTAGTCCTCGCTTTCGGTTTTGCTTTGCTGAAGCAGGAAACTGCCCCAGATGGCGCCGGTCATGGGCGCGATGAAGTTGCGGTAAGTCTGGCGTGGGGCGTTGCCAGCGGAGCGGGGGGCGTAAACGCGGAAGACATTGGCGGGGATGGCCGCGGACTGGGTGATGGCGTAGTCCGGTGAGAGACCGGACGCCAAGGTGCCGGCGTAGGTATGCGGAGCGCCGGTGCCGCCGAGCCAGTCCTTGGTGCCACTGGTGACGACAAGGCCGGTGTCGAGGCCATGGAGCTGGGCGGGGTTGTTGTCCGCGGAGAGGACGGCGTTTGAGAGATAGCCGTTGAAGTCGGCCGTGACTTGGGCGTTGACCGTTTCCGCGCGAGCGGCGGGCGCGAGGGCGGCGAAAAACAGCAAGGCAAGTGACACCGGAGACCAGTGATGCAGAAGGGGCGCGATTTTCATAAAAGTGGAGGTTTTAAGTTTCAGGCTCGATGCCCGGTTTTGCTCGTTTGTCCGCATGGCTCAGAATTCCACGGTCACCTGCCCGGTGATCTCGCGGCCGTTGGGCATGTAGCTGGCGGGGGTGATGGTCATGTCATCGAACAGGTTTTTCGCGTTTACCTGAAAGAGCACGAAGAGCTTCCCGAAACGCCGGGGATAGCTGACGAAAGCGCCCCACAGGCTCTGGCGGGGGAGCCAGCGTGCGTCCTGCGCAAGCGCGCTGGTGGTCGCCGGATCGAAATACGTCATCAGGCGCCGGGGCGTGTAGGTGTGGCTCAGGCCGAATTTCAGGCTTTTCAACGGGCCGGACTGGATCTTGTAGGACGCGCCCACGCCCAAGGAGCGGGCGGGGGTGTTGGTGAAGCGGCCGCCCACGCGGTATTGGGGTTGCGTGGGGTCGTCGCGACCGGGATAGGTGGCGTAGGTTTTGTCGAGCCAGTCGATCTTCCCGTTCAAGGCCAGGCCGGGGGTGAAGAAGTTGTCGCCCTTGATGTCGATGGACATGCCATTGCCCTTGCTCGTCACGGGCACGTAATAGGCCGGCAGTTCGGCGAGGTCTTCCACCTCGTTGGCCAAGTTGGAGTTGTCCTCCCAAAGGGGGTTGCGCACCGCGGCGTTTTTCTCGGTGATCTTGAAGACAGCGACCTCGTATTGAAGCACGATGCCACCGGGGGCACGGAGGATGCCCTTCAGCCCGGCATCCACGCCCGTGGCGGTGCGATTGCCAAAGATTTCCCCAGTGAAGGGGTCCACCTGCATCTCGGGGTCGAAGGATTTGCCGTAGCTCACGTAAGCGATGAGCTTCTTGTCCCGGAGGACACTGTAGGAGACACCGGCGCTGTAGGACATGGCGCGGGTGTTGCCGGTGTTTTCGCGCCCCACTTTCACGATCTGGGCGGAGGCCGGGTTTTCCATGTCGATGGGAGTGCCCAGATCGATTTGCGGGTGAGCCGCCTGGGCGCGCGCGTGCTCGGCGACCACCCAGTCGTAGGGGATGCGGCGCTCGACCTCGGAGAAGTCCTGGCGAAGGGTGCCGATGAGGTAAACGCGGTCGTCGAAAAGCGAGACCTGATGGCTGAGGAGCGCGCCGTAGGTGAGGCGGTCCATGTCGTAAATATTGCTATACATGCGGGCGACGTCGTCGTAGGCGTTGCGCGGCGTCCAAGGGTAGGCGGCGGAGTCGTAGGGGGGAGTGAGCGAGTAGAGCGCCCCTGCGGTGATGGTGCGCCCGCCGGGCAGGGGAAGCACGGTGTCGAGGTGGAAGGGGTCGGGCGTGACATAGGCGCTCCAGATGTCGTTTGGCAACTGCGCCGCGCCAGGGTAGCCGAGCATGGTGGCGAGGGCCTCGCGCAGGGCGCTGTTCCTGCCGGTGGTGGCAGTGGGGTCGCCCCGCAGATACCATTGGCGGAAGGAGCTTTTTTCGCGGAAGTAGTCGAAGGTGAGCAGCGAGCTTTGCCGGACGGCGGTGCGCCAGTTCTTGGTAAAGTCGATCTGGAAGCCGTATTCCTTGTAGTCGTAGTCGAAGTGGAGCGCCTGCGTGCGACGACCGGGATAGGCGGGGGTGATGTTGTCATTTTGCGTCCATTTTCCGCTCTGGAGCCCCCAGTTTCCGTCGGAGTGGTCGCTGGAGGGGACGTAGGCGGAATTATAGCTGGCCTGCCAGTCGGGGTCCCAGATGGAGAGGGAGGAGAGGGTGTGCTGGAGGAAGTCGCGCGCTGAATAGCCGAAGTTTACGCGCATGGAGACATCGGGGGCGAAGCGGTGCTCGAGTTTCAGGTAAAAGGAGTCGTTCTCGCGCGTGGTGCGGCGCTCGGTGCCAGCGGCGTTGAAACTCGTGAGTCGGTCACGCACGGCGGTATTGTCATAATCGAAGAGGGCCACGCGGCGCCAATAGGGCGAGTGCTGCGCGTAGTCCGCGTTTAGCGGGTCGGCCAGAAACTGCTCGTAGAGCGGGTCGGCGGAGCGGTCGATGGTATAGCCGCCGACACTGGAATCGTTCATGAATTTCTTGGTGTGCTCAAACTCGGCGGTGAGCGCAGTGTCGGCGGTGAATTTGTAGATGACTGAACCGGAGAGGTTAAAGGTGCGGTCGAACCAGTAGTCAGTGTTGCGCTCCATGTCGTAATACTCGGCGTCGATGCGGTAGAAGAGCTTGCGGGGGATGAGCGGACCGGTCACGTAGGCGCTGGTGCGCTGGTTGGCGTAGGAGCCGTAGATGGCGGTGGCGGCGGTCTTGAACTTGGTCTGGGGTTGCTTGGAAAGCATGTTGACCACGCCGCCGGGCGAGGTGCGCCCGAAGAGAGCGGACTGTGGTCCACGGATGACCTCCGTCTGCCGGATGCTGTTGGATTCCGGCCTCTGGGTGCGACGGAAACCATTGCGAAAAACAGGCACGCCATAGCCGCGCAGGCTGTTGGAGGGAGTGCCGGTGGCGGGGTCGCCGGGCGTCATGCCGCCGATGTAGGCGGCCTGTTCCTCGAAGTCGAGGAGCTGGAAATCGTCGATAAAATCCTTGGAAAGCACCTGAATGGAAAAAGGCAGGTCGAGGATATCGGCCACCACGCGGGTGCCTGCAGTGGTGGTCGCGCCGATGTAAGACTCTTCCTTGGAGGTCTTGACGGTGAATTCCTCCAGCACGACGACGTCCTCGCCCTGATCGTCGGCCTGCGCCTGGGCCGAAGTTGCCGTGCCGGTGACGACGGCAGCCGGCGGCGGCGCGGGCGGCTCGTCGTCCGCGGGCTGCGCCACCGCCTGCCCGAAAAGGGCGACGCCTGCCACCAGCGGCAGCAAACCCGCCAAGGTCGTGCGAATAATATAATTCGGGTTTTTCATAATCGGTTTTATATTTAAATATCTTTATTCACCACAAAGGCGCAAAGAGCACAGAGGAGGAGATTTATTTATAATATAATTCTTTGCGTCCTGGCGGTGAATTCATTGGTTGGTTTTTATTTTCCTTAAAAGCGCCAGCCGGCGCCGAGGTTGATGCTATAGCCGTCGATCTTGCCGGCGTAATACCAAGCCAGATCAGCCCATAAATCGAAGCGGTCGCGGATGCGCACGGTCGCGCCGCCGTTCAGCGTGCCGTAGCCGCCGCCGAGCGAATTGTCATACTTTATAGTCTCACCGATGGTATATACCGTCATTTCGGTGTCGCCGCCAAACTCGCCGGCATACGCGGCGCGGGCGTAGGGGCGCACCTCCCAACCGTGCCGGGTGACGAGGCTCCGGCTGAGCATGAGGCTGCCGCGCAGCGAGCTGTATTCGATCGCGCGCACACGGTATTCGCGCGCGTAGTTGGTGCGGGGATCGTTGATGCCGGCCACGGGCACGCTATCCTTCGTGTTGTCCACATTGGAGCGGCTCCATTGGAACTGGACCTGCGGTTCCAGCAGCCAGCCGGAGCCCAGGTCGTAATAACGTCCGACATCAACGGAGATGCCCGCACCGCCGGTATCGGTGCCGAAGGTGGGTGTCTCGGGGATGTTCACGTCGTAGCGGCCATTGTTCAGGCGAATGAGGAGGTTGAAAAACCACTTGGACGGGCGATAGGTGATATAGGCGCCGAACCCGTCGGTATCCGATTTGGTGTCGGTGGCGTAGGGCATATCGGTATCGGACGTGATTTTTTCGACGAAAATGCCGAGGGCGAAAGAAAGGTTGGCATCGGTGTAGTCCACACCAGCCTGCCAGCCGTAGGTGTTGGCGGTGGCACCGGAGTAGATGGTGTCGGAGAACTTGTCGCGGCGGTAAATGCCGTTGGCCCAAAGATCGAAACCTTGGCGCCCCTTGTAGCCGTCGAGCAGTCCCATGGATTCGAGGCGTTGGGAGAGACCGCCGAAAGAAGCGTGATTGGCGAGCATGAGCGCGGCGTCAACGGCCACGAGCGCCGGAATCTCGGAGGCCAGGGAAATGCGCCAGTGGCTCGTGCCGGTGTCCGGCTCATAGACGAGCACGTAGTCCTTCACGCCATAGGTGAGGCGCCCGCTTTGGAGAAACTCGCCGCCACCACCGTCCACGCGCACGACGTTAAGCGGAAGCGAGTCGGCGAGGTTCGCGAGATTATCCGCGAAGGGATCGTTTGCGGTCTGGCGCGCAAAGGTCACGTAGGTCGTTCCGGCGGCGCTGCCGGTGATGTGGAAGGTGTCGGCCTCGATCACCCGGCCCTCCACGACGCGCCCAAGGCCGAGCGTGAGGTAGCCGGGCGCGGCGGCGGATGCGCCGCCGTGATAGTCGCCCTGGATGGTCAGCGTCTCGGAGGGCACGGTGCCGCCGGCACCGAGGCCGACGCGAATCATGCCCTGATTGCGAACCACCGCCGCCGTCAGCGTTCCCCCCTTGGGCAGGCTGAAAGTGCCGCGGTCGCCGATGTCAATGGACGCCACAGCCGAGAGCGTCAGGGGCATCCCGGTGCTAGTGAGCACGCCATCCTCCACGCGCAAGGCAGCGAGACCGGTGAAGGCTGCGGTGGAACCGATGTCAGCGGTGCCGTCGCCAGTTTTGGCAAACGTGCCGCCGACGATGGTGCCGGTGAATACGCCGGCGGGAAAATCGGATTCGTCAGCGTAGAGCGCCACGGTGCTGCTGTTGGTGATGACGCCGGCCAGCGTGTTGGCGCGGCCTTGGAGGACGCCGGCGGCGACGGTCTTCGCGCCGGTGTGGGCGCTGGTTCCGCTGCCGGGCAGGGTGAGGAAGAGCGTGCCTTCGCCCTCCTTCGTGAAGGCGCCGGCGCCCGAGAGGTCGAGCCACGAGGCGGTGCCGCTGTTTACGATGACCGTGCCGCTCTGACGCATCTCGATCTTGCGCTCGCTGGCGAATCCTCCGGCCACGAGCAGGTTGCCGCCGTTGAGGATGACATCGCGGGGGGCGACGATGGAGGCGTCGGTGTTGCCCAGATTGGTGTCGTGGCTGACGCTCAACACGCCGCTGTCCACCCGCGTGTAGCCCACGTAGTTGCTGCTGCCGCTGAGGGTGGCGGTGCCGCTTCCGGCATCGACGACCACAAAAACGCCGCGTCCGGTGCCCGAACCGCCGATCTGGAAGCCCACGTCGCCGTCGCGCAGCTTGATTTCGTCGCCATAGCCGATGACCCCGCCGGCACTGCCGGTAAAACTGAGATTGTTCCAGGTGATAAACGGCACGTCGCCGTAATCCCGCACGTCGGACAAGTCCAGCCAGCCGCCGGCAAGATCGAAAGAGTGGACGACCGTCGGTATTTCGCCGGAATCAATGTCGCGCAGGTAAACCAGGCCACCCGCGATGCGAGTCGCATGATGACCGAGCGCCGCGGTGCCGGAAAGCGTGAGCACGCCGCCGCCCGCCTTTACCAGCGTGCCGGGACCGCTGGTGGTCGCGGTGATGGTGACGGGCTTTCCTGCGATATTGTTTAATGTGACCAAACCGCCCGCACTGGAGCCGACGGTCATGGCTCCGGCCAGCACGCCGCCGCCATAGAGGAAAGAGCCATCCTCCATCCGGAGATCGGCCACTTGCAATTGCTCCTGCCCGGTGACTGCCGTGCCGATTCGCAGCGAGCCCCCCTGCCCCACCGTGACGGTGCCGGTGACCACGCCTTCCCCGCCAAACGCCCCGCCGGACAAGACGCGCACCGTGCCGCCGAGTCGTGTCTGCGCCAGCGCGTCATTGCGCAACAGCAACTCGCCGCCCGTGACCAGCATCGAGCCGTCATACGCGGAGTTGTCGGCCATGAGCTCCAACGCGCCGGAGCCGGTTTTCACAAACGTCCCACTGGCGCCGGAGGCAAAGGTGCCCGTGTAACGCACCGTGTGCCCGGCCGTGTCGAAGGCGCCGGACGCGCCCGTGCCGATCTTGATTTCCTCGGACAGCACCAGAAGCTCCGCCGCCGCGCGCAGGGTGCCGGAATCCAGCACGATGCCCGCGCCGTTGGTGCGCAGTTGCTCCGCCCTGGTAAACGACACCGCGCCGCCGGCGATTTCGATGCCGCCGTTGAACTGGTTGCCCGCGTTTTCAAACGCGAGCGTGCCGGCGCCGCTCTTGTATAATTTGCCTTGCGCACTCCCGGAAATATTGGGCGTCGCGGAACTCGCATCAGTTATGATCTCCGCGCCGCCCCGGAAAACATAATCCGCCGTTCCCGACACAACCAAGTCGGAAAGCGTCATGCGCCTGCCTGCGATGTTTATTGTGCGGTTGCCGGGATTGGCGGCATCGGCGGCGCCGTCAAAGATGATCTTGTCGCCGTCACCAAACCAATATGAGGAGCCGCTGGCGGCGATCTGCCAGTTGGCGGTGTTGATGTTCCACTCGCCATTCACCGCCCCCGTCCAGCGCATCACCTCGTTATCGGGGAGGTCTATTTTTATTAACAGGGTGCCGGAGTTCGCCAGCGACTCGTAGGTGATTCTCTGGCGCTCACCCAAGTCCTGGCCGGAATAGGTGATCTTCGCGCCGGTGAGAGTGGAAACATTACCGAAGTTATAGACGCCATTGGCCAGCCGGTCCAAGTCGATGGTAAGATTGGCCGAGGAACCGCCGACGATGGCCAGACCGCCCGCCGTGAGCGATGAGTTCACGCTGGAGGCCGGGTCGGCATTGCCGGACAGGATGTTGAAATTCAATTGCGCGCCCGCATGCAGGGTCAGCGTGGAGGAGACGGTCAATTGCTCCGCCACCATGGCGTCGGGCGTGCCGACTTGCAGCACGGAACCCGCCAGCGCCGTCACATTCCGGGCAGTGCCGTGGCCGCCGAATGTCGCGCTGGAGGACACCAGCACCGCGCCGCTGCCCAGATCGGCGTTTCCACCGAGGAGCAGGCGGCCCTCCCGCACCTCCGTGCCGCCCAGATGCCCGGCGTGGTTGGTATTATAAATCCACAAATCGCCCGAACCGGCCTTGGCGATTTTCGAGGTGGCCGCCGAGACCAATGTTCCCGTGAAGTCGAGCGAGTTTTCCCGTGTGTCGAACGTCGCCGTCTTGTCCGCCGCGATGGTCACATTGCCCGCGAGCGCGGTGTTTCCGTCGGCGCGCAACGCGGCATCGTTGATAAAATCGATTGCCTGCCCCATCCTGCCAAGCTGGCCGCCGTCGCCGAATGCGAGCGTGCCGGAACGGATCTCGATACCGCCCGCAAACGAATTGGCGTCGTTGGCAAACACGAGCGTGCCCTCGCCGGTCTTGACGAGCCTGCTGGTCACCGCGGCGGTCGAACCGCCGCCAAGGTAAACCAAGCCATCCGTGCCGCCGGTATGCCGGTCGGAATCGGTCAACGCGTCGGTGCCGGTGATGCCGCCGCCCGTGAAGGCGAGCGATTGCCCGGCGGCGGTTTCGACGGAGAGGTCGCCGACGGTCACGCCCGCCGCGTCGATGGCGATGGTGCCCGACGAAGCCGCGCCGAAGACCACGCTGTCGCCGTGCCGGAAGTAACGTTCGCCGGAAGACTCACCCCAGTTCCCGGCATGCGTGTCCCACGCGGCAGGCGCGCCGGTGTTGCTTCCCGCCCACGCCACACGGAGATTGCGCACGCCGGGGGAGACCGCGAAGGAGGAACCGGAGTGTCCGATTCCGAGAATCGGGTCATAGCGATTGGTGATGGCAGCGCCGTTGACGGAGGAGACGGAGAAATTCGCGAGATTCAGGCCGGAGAGGTCGCCGCCAAACATGAGGAAATAGGTCTGTTGAGTCCCTACATTGTCGAGATTGATGGTGGTGTTCCCGGAATTTGATATGCTCCCGCTCACCCTGATCTGATCATAGAAGACTCCCCCTATGGCTCCGTCATAATCGCGCAAGTCAAAGGACAATCGTCCGTCGGCCAGCGAAAGATTGCCGCTGATGCTGCCACTTCCGGCGAGCAACTGCCCGGCGGAGCGGACAAGATTGCCGGCGTAAGTGGCATTGGCGAAGCGCACGGCGGAGGCGGCGTTGATATTGCCGGAAAGGACACCCTGATTGATGGCGATGGTGCCTGTGAAGGCTGAGGCGCTGTTATTAAGCATGAGCTCGCGGCTTCCCTGTTTGATCAAGGTGCCGGCACCAGTGATGCTTCCCTGCATCGAAACATCGCCAACGGAAGTCGTCAATGTGACGCCACCTGAGATGTCCATCGCATTGGCAAAATCCATACCGGTACCGAAGATCACCCCGGTATTCGTGCCACTGACGCTGACCGTGCCGGTGCCGAGGGCGTTGGCGTCTCGAATGACAAGGAGCCCGCCTTCCAACCGAGTGCCGCCGGCATAATCACCCGCGCGCCTTATCTCCAATGTCCCGTCGCCTGTTTTAAGCAACCCACCAGAGCCGGTAAGCAAGCTACTTCCACTGATGATAATAGTTGAACTCGCCAATATCTCAGCAGTCACCCAATCACCAGCAGAGGTGCCAAGCACGATGCTATTAATTGGACTCCCCTCTTCATTTATAGCAGCCATAATATAACCGTTCCCGGTAAATTTGGAACTATTGGCCATCATCAGTGTGCCAGTTGCGGCAAAAAGTGAGTCAGTAGGGGCCGCCATGTCATTAAGTCCGACTTGGAGAACACCACCACTCTCCACTGAGACATTGCGAGCGATGCCGATGCCGCCGAAGGTGCCGCCAGTCTTGACCGTGACGGTATTTGTCCCAGTGAGGCGCGCGGAGGTGCCGCCAAGGAGGACGCCTCCGGCGTGGACGGCCAGCGTGCCGCTGAAGTTGGTGCTGGCACCGTGGAGGACGAGCGTGCCGCCGCCACTGCCGCCGGCGGAACCGGAGTTCACATTGATGGTGGCATTTGTGTTATTGCTGGTGAAGGTGTCGTGGGCGGAGTTGGCGGTGCTGCCGATCGTGAGGGTGGCACCGGGAGCGATGTCGATGTTGGCGATGGCGGCACCGCTCATGTAGAGGAAACCGCCCTTGGCGGCGGAGGGGGCGGAGTTGGTGACGCCGGTGGCGGCGTAATTGCCCTCGTAGGCGAGGTCGCGGGTGGCGATGAGGTTGAGCCTGCCTGCGTTCATATAAATGGCGCCGCCATTGCCGGTGGTGAAGTTGTTGGTGAAGACGGAGTCCTGGAGGGTGACGGTGACGCCGCCTGCGCCGTTCACGTAGATGGCACCGCCGCCGAGTCCGTCACGGGCGCGGTTTCCGTAAAAGAGCGTATTCTCGATATAGGCCTGCTGGGCGCCGCCGTTCTCTCCCAGCGCGATAGCGCCGCCTGCGCCGCCTGCGGCGATGGAACTGCGGGCGGCGGTGTTGTGGTAGAAGAAGGAATTATAGATGGAGATGCGGGTAGCGCCGGCAGCGGAGGAGCCGATGGCACCGCCCAGCCCGCTGATGGCCCAGTTGCCGGTGCCGCGGTCGTCGGTGGAGACGGCGTTCACAGCCGGGGTCCAGCCTGCGCTGAAAAAATCCACCGGGTCGGGTCGCGCGAGGGCGCCGAAGGTGGAATCATAAATTTCGAGCGTGCCGGAGCTGATCATGTAAATGGCGCCGCCATGGCCGCCGCCGATACTGCCGGTGCTCAGTCGCGGGCCGCGCTCCGCGACGTTGCGGTAGAACTCGGCATTGCGGAGGGTGAGGGAGGCGCCGGCGCTGATATTGATGGCGCCGCCGTGCTCGCCGATGGTGCGGTTGCCGGCGTTGGCGCGGTTCAGGTCGCCGAAGCGGACGTTGGTGAGGGAGGCACTGGCGGTGTTGACCAAGGTAATCGCACCGCCACGCCACGCCTGGTTGCCGGTGAAGACGGTCTTGCCCGTGCCGCCGTCCACGGGGCCGATGATGAGCATGGTGTTGCGCCCGTCCACCTTGAGCGCACCGCCGTCCTCCGACGCGATCAGCCCGGCCCCCTCGTAAGTGTAGGTGACGCCATCATGGACGTTGATGATGGTGGTGCCGGTCACGTTGGCATGGGCGCTCTCAAAGCGGTTCCGGTCCACGTCAATCACCGTCTGTCCCATGGCCGCACCGCCGAGAGCCAGCATCAGGGGCAGCCATGAAAAAGCCGCCTTGGCTGCAAGAAAGTCATTTTTGAGAGTTTGCATAATACAAATAAGGGGACTGGTTTCGGGGATCTCTATAATATATGATATTTATTTACATTCACAACCAAGCGACCGCGCAATCTGCCGTGTTTTAGATAGAACCGGGGCTTATATCACTGGCTGCGAGATCGCCGCCGGCGGGATTGACGACGAATGACAAATTGGGCACCCACGGGCAGGCGTTCCGTGCATGAGACAATGCAAGGGCAAAGGCCTGAAAGAATCTGGCGAAGGGGGAAAACATGAACGGGGAAACATTCAGGGTCGTAGGATGAGGACAGGCTGCATCCCAAAAGAAGCCACCTCTCCTCGCAAGAATCCCGTTGGTTTACCGTTGACCTGTCTTTAGGAAAACCGCGTGCCATGCCATTTGCGACCAGAACGGCCTTTGGGTAGGGCGAGGCGTCCCGCCGAGCCGCAAGCCGCCAACGGCTCGGCGGGACGCCTCGCCCTACCATTTTCAGTTTTCCGGACTCAATTCCAGCACCGCCAGGCCGTAGGCGGGAATGTCCACGGGCCACGCGGCTTGCCCGGCGGGGAGTTCCTCCGCCTGGCCTGCGCCGGCGCGCAGGGCGGCGGATTTCCATGTCTTCGCATCGAGGCCGGTGAACGCGGAGGGCGGCGCCTTCACGGTAGTTTTCACGGCGCGCGGGCTGTTGTTCAACAGGATGACGTGGGTGCGCGCGCCGCCGGTGTCGCGGGCGACGACGTAATCGACCTCCGGCATCCCGGTGTCGATCTCGCCCCAGGCGAGGTTGACGGGCCGCCCGTAAAGCCTGCCCGGCGCGAAACCGAAGCAGGCGTGCGGGCCGACTTTGGGCGTGATGAAGCCGCGCGGAAATGTGATGCCCCCGGCGGAACGCAATTCGATTTCGGAGACGAGATAATCGGTGATCCAGCCAAACTGCCACCACGCGTGATGCGGGAAGGAGCCGGGGCCCGCGTTCAAGTGCAGCCAGTAGTAGGACGCCACCTGGGTGTCGGGATGGAGAAACGCATCGCGGGCCAGCGCGGCGGCGCGGGCGAGGTCGCGGAAAAGCGGCTCGCCCGTGATTTGCGCCATGCGAACATAGAGCCCCGCATAACTTGCCAGGAGAATGGGGCCGCTTCCGCTGGCCGTGCCGATGCTGCCGCCGTGCTCGAAGGCCAAGCCGGTCGGGTTGACCTGCCAGTCGAAGAGCGCGCGCTTTTTGCCGGTTTTCTTTTGGTTGGTGGCCAGCGGCTGGGTGAAAATTTCCGTCACATACTGGCGGGCGCATTCGATGGCGGCTTCGCGATAACGGACGTCGGCGGTGAGGTCGAAGAGGTCGAGAAAGGCTTGCGCGCTTTGCACGGTGGCGAAATCGGGCGCGAAGCGGGCGTCGCCGCAGACGCCGATGAAACGCGCGGGCTTGACCCCGTTTTCAATAAACCAGTCCGCGCCGCGGCGGGCGGCGTCGAGATACTTTTGGTCACCGAGGATGCGATGGGCGACGACCAGACCGTAGAACGTTGCGCGAACGTCGGGCAGTTCGGTAAAGAGCTCCTTTTGCGTGGCGTGGTCGTAGGCGACAGCCCAGCTTCCGTCCCGACGCTGCCACTGGAGAAGCCGTTCGGCGCCGAGGCGGAGGCGCTCGCGCAGCTCGTTGTCGCCCGGTTCGAAGAGGAGGATGTTTCCGAGATCGAGCATCGTGTAGTAGGTGATGGCGATGGGCTCGACGTAATCACCCCACTCCTCGACGAAGCGGCGGGATTTCGCCAGGTAATACTGGCCGATGGCCGCGCCCTGGAAAAAGCCGGGGGCGGCCTGTTGCTGCACGAACTTGAAGTTGCGCGCGAAGGGCAGGCGGTCGCGGGTGAGGCGCGGGTCGCCGGTGAGCCGTGCGAGCATCCACATCGCGCCGTAGTCGGAGTTTTTCATGGCGTCGTAGTCGCCGGGCTTCTTGGGATCGCGCTCGGCGCCGACGACGCCGCCGTTGTAGGCCTGCGCGCCGATGGTCAGTCCGCCGAACTGCTCGGTGTGCCAGAGGGAAGTGGCGTCGTCGGTGACGTAGCGGTGCAGCGAGTGGAGCCTCTGGCTGAGGGAGCGGGCGGGTTTCTTGAGCGCGAGAAAATCGTCGAGCCGGTATATGTCGTAGGCGGCGTGCCTGATGGCGGCGAACCAGTCGTCGTTGCGCAGTGAATAGCGGAAGGAGAACACCAGCGTTTCGCCGGCTTCGAGCCGCGAGTCCCGGCTGCCGAGGAGCGCGCGGTAGAGCGTGGGCGAGAGCTGGCCCGCACGGTTCATGTGCGAGAGGCCGATGCGCCAGAGCTCGCGCGCCGGGCCGTCCTTCGGCCAGGGATCGACCACGCCGGGCTCGGCGATGACCGCGAGCGTGGCGCCGGCCTTGTTGGTGATGATGGAGGCGAGCGTGGAGGCCGCGCCTTCATTCGCGATGACCGGACGGTCGGGCAGGCCGTGGCCGTAGGCGAACGCAAGGGGAAAGTCGGGATTGAAGGTGTTGCCCTTGAAATAACCCGGCACGACGGCCCACTTCAAATCGCCGGGCGAAACGGTGGCGAGCGTCGGCGTGGGGAGCGAAAACCAGCCGGCCTTGCGGGCGGTGAGCGTCAGGGTGACGCGCACGTCGCCGGGAAACGATGGATCGAGGCTCCAGCACGCCGAAAGGTCGGCGACATCGGTCCGGTGGCGGAACACCCACGCGCCGTCAGCGGATTTTTCGGCGTCGGACGGGAAAAAGGAACGCTCCTCGCCGGCGAGGTTCAAGGCGGCGGGGACGGTGGCCTTGGCCCAGCGCGGCACGGGATATTTGTAGATGGGTTCTGGAAAAACGTCAGTGCGCCCGGAGAGCGAAAACGGGGCGGGCGTCTTGTCCGGCTCGGTCGCGGAATAGAGGATGGTGTAACGGCCCGAGGGCGCGCCGGCAGGAACGGCGTTGCCGGAAGCATCGAGCGCATCGGCGGCGACGAGACGCCAGCCGTCGGCGGCCTGTTGCCATTGCAGACGGACGGCGGTGTTGGACAGCGCAGGCACGGGCGCGCTGCGCGCGCAGTTAAGAATTAAGAATGAAAAATGGATAATGAGGAGACGGCGGAGGGTGCGCATGAGGGAAGGGAAAGAGTTTTTAATTCTGTTCAGTCTGTCCAAAATATTGGTTCGGTTTTTAATCTCACACAAAGGCACGAAGGCACAAAGAGCCGGGAAGTGTGCCATTATATGATTCATTCCTTTGTGCCTTCGTGCCTTTGTGTGAGATTAATGGTTGTTTTTCATGGTTCATGGAAATTGCAGTCGCGCACGAGCAGACCGGGGGCGTCCTCGGCGTAAAAGGCCGGGCGCGGCTCGCCCTCGGCTGGTTCGACGACGACATCGTGCAGGCGGACATTGCGCGCATGGCGGACATAGAGTCCGTAGGCGGGCAGACGGCCCCACATCGTGGGCCCGGGAAACGCGGCTTCCTTTTCGGCGAGCGCCTTTCCCACGTCCGCCTTTGTCCCGGCGCTGGCGAGCTGAATGCGGATGTTGGAGAACGTGATGTTTTCCACGAGATGACCGGGAATGCCCATGATGGATTGTCCAAAATTTCCCGCGCCGGTGGCCCGGATGTTCTGAAACATCACGTTGCGCAGACTGCCGACGCCGGGCACGGGCGCGCCCTCGGTGTGGGGTCGCGCGCGGTTGCCGAGGCGAATGGAGAGCGGGGCGAGCGTTTTTTCTATGCTGATGTTGCTGACGAGCACGCCGTCCATCACTCCGCCGTCCACGATTTGGAGGGCGATCGCGCCGCCACCCAAGGCGTGCCCGAAAAACTTCAGATCCGATTTTGTGGGTTTGATGACGCAATTCGAGATGGCGATGTTGCGGAAACCGCCGGTGGATTCGGTGCCGGCCTTGATGGCGACGCAGCGGCTGCTCAGCACGCAGTTGGTGATCGTGATGTTTTCGCAGGGCGCGGGGCCGGTGCTCTTGAGCGTGATGCCGTCGTCGTCGGTGTCACTGATGCAATCGCTTACCGTGACCTCGCGGCAGCCGTCGATGTCGAGCATATCGTTGTTTTTGTTGCAGTGGTTCCAAACGTCGAGGCCGCGGATTTGCACGCGCTCGCAATTGAGAAAATGCGCCATCCAGGCGGCGGAGTTTTGCAGGCGGAGGTTTTCGACGCGGACGCGCTTGCAGGATATGAAGAGGAGGATGCGCGGGCGTCCGTCCTTGTCGTGGCCGCCATAGGCAAACTCGCCGCCTTGTCCGTCGATGGTGCCGAGGCCTGTCACCGAAACATCCTCCTGACCGAGCGCGTAGATGAGCGAACGGAAGCCGTTCACGTCGTGCAGCGAGCGGTAGGCGGAGGGCGGCTGGACGGGATAATCGGCGTCGCGGTCGGTGCTGCCGAGGAGCACCGCCCCGGATTCGAGATGGAGGTTCACGCGGCTGCGCAAAAACAGCGTGCCGGCAAGGAAGCGGCCCGGCGGGATGACGACGCGACCGCCGCCGCCGGCGTGGCAAAGGTCGATGGCCCGCTGGATGGCGGCGGTGTCGAGGGTGACGCCGTCGCCGACGGCACCGGTCGCGGTGACGGAGACGAAGGGGGAAGCGGGCGGGGCGGGTTGCGTGGCGGCGCGAGCGGGGAAAATTGCAAACGCCAAAGCCCCCATCCCCAAAAGAATTCCGAATTTCAAAACGGCGGCGGGCATGGGCGCAAAGGGGTCAGGGGATGAGTTCGCGATAGGCTTCCAGCCGGACCGGGCCGAGCAGGCCGGCGGGGTGCAGCGGGGAATCGGCGTCGTAGTGTTTCCACGTGCTGAAGGTGTGGCGTGGATTTTTCGCGCCGCCCTCGGGATTGCTGATCCACGCCGGAAGCTCCAGCAGGCGTCCGTCGGTAAACTTGCTGGTGCCTTCCGGCTGGTAGCCGTAATCGACCGGAATGCGCTCGTCGCCGATGAGGCGGTTGACCCAGGTGTTCGTCACGCGGATTTCGAGGGCATTGTCGCCGGCGCGGAGAAAATCCGTGAGGTCGGCGCGGCGCGGCGGCGTCCACAGCGTGGCGACAATACGCCCGTTGACGCGCACCTCGGCGATGTCGGCCACCTGCCCCAAGTCGAGGATGAGGCGGCGCGCGCCCGCGGCGAAGTCCGCCGGCAGCTTCAAAGTTTTGCGGTAGATGCCCGTGCCCGAATAGTGCCGGATGGCGTCGTCGTCGTGCTCGTTCCACGGGACGAGTTTTTCGAGGACAATGGAGTCCGGCGTGCCGAGGGTTTTGTTGGCAAACTCGAGCGTCCACGGGCCTTCCAATGCGGATTGCGGAATGCGGAATGCCGATTGGCCGGCGGCGGGCTGGTAGTAGCGGGCATTCAGGAAAATGGTGCCGGGCAGGAGGGCGGTAGGGCCTGACCTTGTGTCAGGCCGCGAATTTTCTCCATCCGTCATTCGCGGCGCGACGCAAGGTCGCGCCCTACAAAGCGGCGCACCCGCCGGGAAAACGACGAAGACGGAGGCGTTGGTCTCGAGGGAAAGCGGAACGCGTGTGACCGCCCCCTGCGTCTCAAAAAACGGCGCGGGGGCGCGCTTCCCGGAGAGGGCGTCCCAAAGTTCGGGGCGGCGTCCGGCAACGCGGAAATCGACCGGCGCGGCGAAGGTGGTGTCGGTGTAGTTGAAAACAAAATACACATCGTCGCCCGCCGCGGTGCGGCGGTGAAGAAAACCCAGCCCGGACTCGCCGTCGCCCGCGAGCGCCTCCGCCCCCGGCCACGCGAGGTCGCGGATGATGCCGTGCGCCTTGAGCGCCTCGCCGACGGGCGCGCGGGAGACGAAGCCGGCGCCGATTTGTTTTTCGGGATTTTTCCCCGCCGACAAACCGCGCCAGAGTTCGGCGACGAGCGCGTCGAAGTCTTGCTGTCGCCGAAGGTCGGCGAGACCGGCGGGGCACTCGGGCGGGTTGCCGACCAGCAGCACGCCCGAGCGGACGGCGTCGCGCAGCCAGCGCAGCGTGGCGGCTTCCGCCGCCCAGGGAAACGCCGGCGTCACCACGACGCGCCAGCGCGGGCCGTGAGGAAGGGAGATGACGCCGTTTTCGACGCGCATGGCCGGGAGGCTGGCGGGATAGGCGAAGTCGAAGTCGTAGCCGGCGGGCAGGCGCTTGAGTTCGGTCGCGGGGAAGGCGTGGCCGAGGTCCTCGTTTTGCAGCAGCAGCAGGTCGGCGTGGCGCCAGCCCTGTTGCAGCAGGAATTGCGAGCGCGCGATGTAGTCCGTCCAGGCGCGCAGGTGCGGCCACCAGGTGTTGAGGCGGTTGAAGCGCGTGCCGTAGCGCCCGAGGGTGAAGCCCGGCGCGGACTCGCGGGGCTGGTGCGCGTAAGTGTGGAGGATGAAGCGATTGATGCCGCTGGCGAAGGCATGGTCGCCGGGGCGCTTGAGCGCGGGCAGCGAGGCACCCCAGCCGTCCTCCTCGGGACGGGCGCTGAGCGACTCGGCGGCGACGACGGGCTTGTCGAGGAGGTTGGCGGCGGAGGCGGCGAACTTGAGCC
Source organism: Termitidicoccus mucosus (assembly GCF_038725785.1). Lineage (GTDB taxonomy): Bacteria > Verrucomicrobiota > Verrucomicrobiia > Opitutales > Opitutaceae > Termitidicoccus > Termitidicoccus mucosus. The sequence goes on along the minus strand of NZ_CP109796.1, from coordinate 7,281,192 downwards.
GCGAGGGGAAGCGCGAATGCAGCCAGAATTCGCCCATGAGAACGTCGATTTTCGGCCCGTTGACCGCCGCGATGAGCGGCCCGCCGTAGGACTCGCAATAGAGTTTCATCCCGTGCGCGTGCGCGAGGCGCTGCATGACGCCGATGTAGTTTTCTTTAAAACCATGGTTGACGGTGGCGCGAAAGTCATGGAGCACGCAGTCGGCGAACGCCTGCGATTCGATGACGCGCCCCGTGACGAGGGGCAGCAGCGGCACGAAGTCGTAGCCGTGCAGGGCGCGAAACTGCTCCGGGAAGCGGTCCGTCCAATTCTGGAAGCCAGCCTCGAAGCTGTCGAAGAGCAACCCGGTGAGGGTTTTCCCGGCGAACGGCCCGGCGTCGCGGATGATGCGCCCGACGGATTGCTCGAACTGGAAGGCGACGGCATCCGCGTCGAGCTTGTCGATTTCCAGCCCGTGTCCCTCGGGCACCGCCGGGTGGTTTTTCGCCCCGGTGGAGGTGAAGCCGAAACGCAGAATCGTCCAGCGCCCGGGCGGCAGTTTGGCAGAGAGGCTGCCGTCGGTCTTCATGAAGGCGGTGAGATCGTGAATGTCGTCGCGCGACAGGACGGCGGCGACACCGGGAGCGCGGACATGGCAGGCTTCTCGCTTCGCTCGGAACTTGTCCTCGCTCCTTTGGGCGGCGGCGCGCGGGACCGGGGACGCATTCATGCGGATGCGGTTGGGCTGGAGCTCGGGGATGGCCGCGTCATGCGTCAGGGAAAGCTCGGCGATGGAAAAGGCGGCGGGTTGTTTTGGCGCCTTGGTCGTGGAAAGGCTGACGCGGAAAAAGCGCGCCGTGACCGGCTTGAAACCCACGGTGATCTGCGCTTCCCCGGCATCCGGCGCGGCCTCGAATTGGAATTCCTTCACGACGGTGAAAGTCGTTCCGTCGTCGGAGGCGCGCAGGGCGCCGCGTCCCTTGAAGGGCATTTCGAGGCCGTTCAGTTGCAGGGCGAGGCGCGAGGCGGCCGCGGGGGCGCGCAAGGCGAAGGTGAGGACATGCGAGGGCTGCGCGGGAAAGGCGGCCGCGGTGGCCGGGTCTCCGTCAATCGCGGCGTCGAGGCGGACGCCCGAGGTGGATTTCGCGGAGACGATGTTCGCGGCGTCGAGGACAGGCCGGGCGCCGTCGGCAGGAACCGCGAGCACGGCGATGTCGCGGTAAAAGTTCTCCTTCGCCTCCGGCTGCGGCAGCCGGACAGCGACGGCGACACTTGGCACTTGAGACTTGCCACTCGTAACTTCGGCGCCAGCGACGACGACGCCTGTTTCGGTCCAGACGAGCTTTTTCATGGAGCGCTCCGGCGTCACCCAGGGGCCGCCGCTGGCGGACCATCCGGGGGTGTTCATGAGCGAGACATCCAAGTCGAGCCTGGCGGCTTCGCGGATGGCGAACTGGACGTGATCGTGCCAGTTGTCGGTGCCGTAGCGCACGGGGCCGGACGGCAGGTAGATGCCCGCGTCGAAGAGCTGCACGCCGGCAATGCCGGCTTCCTTCATCGCGGTGAGGTCTGCGGTGATGCCGGCCTTGGTGACGTTGCCCGCAATCCAGTGCCACCACGTGAGGGGGCGGGCGGTGGCGGGCGGCTGGTCGAAGCCGGATTCGAGCGGCGTGGGGGAGGAAAAGACCGGGGGCTGAAAGCTGATGACCGAAAAAAGCCAGCAAAACGCGAGCGTCGCGGGACGGAGGATGTGCGGAGGGGACATGAAGGGAAAAGAGGGGGACGGCAATGACTTCAATGCGTTGCGGCGGGGCGGCGCGCAAACCGGATGTCAGTCAACGGTTGAACGCAAGGGCGCCGGATTATACCATTTGCGAATGAGATTTATCCTTTTGGAGGGCCGAGCTCCTGCGAGGCCGTCGCGGAAAAACGTGGCGGTTAACCGCGACGGCCTCGCAGGAGCTCGGCCCTCCAAAAAACAGAGGTCGCTAAAGTCTAAAAATGGCTCCGAATTGGTATTGCGGATTTTCGATGAGAATGCCGCTTCGGCCGGAACGATTGGGCACCGCCGGCCTTCGCTGCGCGGTGGTCACGGGGCGACAGTCGCGGTGTAGTTGCCTTCCGGATACTCGCGCCCGGCGACGACGGCGGTGGTGTTTGGCGGGACGGTGAAGGCGGTTCGGATTTCGTTTCCGGCGCGACGATGGCGGCCCTCGATTTTGCCGCCCGGCACGGGAACGGCAAAGGCGAGGTCGTCCATGCCCTCGGGAAGCTGCGGGGAGATTTCGAAACGCGCAAAGGCCGGCGCAAGGGCGCGCACGCCGGCAAAACCCTCGAAAAACAGGAGCAGCGGTCCCGCGCCCCAGGCGTGCGAGGCGCTGTGCGCGTGGACGCGTCCGGAGGGGGTCGGATAAAACACTTTCCAGTACTCCCAGGTGGTGCCGAGACCGGCGTCGAGGATGGGCTGGTAGCGCTCGCGGACGAGCTGCCATGCGAGCCCGACGCGCCGATGGCGCAGGAGAGCGCGAATGACAACGGGCATCGAAAACGGACTGCTGATAATGGTGCCGGGCGCGCCGAAGTGCGCGAGGATGCGCGGCGCGCGCGCGGCGGCGAGGGCGGGACTGGGAGCGCGGGCATTCCTGCCCGCGATTTCGCGGACAAGAATGTCCGCGCTCCTATGAGTGTCGCCGGCACCGGCGTCGAGGTGAAGGAGCGCGAGGGCGTTGGTGGGCTCGGAAATGCTGTCGCTGAGCTTTCCATCGACCTTGCAGTCGGGATAAGCGCCGCGGGCATCGTCCCAGAGGTGCCTGGCGATGGCGTCGGCGAGCGCGGCGGCGCGGGTGTCGAAGGATTCGCGGGCCGCGGCGTCGCCGAGCGCGGCGGCGAGGCGCGAGGCGGCGTGGAGCGATTCGAGAAAGAGAAGGTTCAGCGCGGTGAGGATGCCGCCACGGTTGATGTCGAGGCCGGGTTTTTCGGGATAACCGCCGAGGTCGATGTAGCTCCAGAACGGAACATTTTCGAGCAGGCCGTCCTTGTTCTCGTAGCGCGTGAACCAGCGCAGCGCCATGATGATGTTGGGCCAGAATTCGGCGGCGGGCGCGAGGTCGCCGGTGAATTGATAAAAGTCCTCGAAGGAGGTGACCCACGCGAGGCAGTAGGCGGGAATCGCCGACCAGTTTTCGTGCCCGTCGGGATAACGGGATTTGGTGAGTCCCTCGGCGTCCTGGGAGCAGGCGATCTGCGCGAGCAGCCGGCGGTGGAGGCGCGGGTCGCCGCTCAGATAGTAATTGTAAACGGCCTGCCAGCGTCCGTCGCCCATCCATTGCTGCTGCTCGCGGCTGGGCGAGTCGATGAAGCCGTCCTGCATGCAGCCGCGCAACGTGTGCGCGCAAACGGCGTGGAGCCTCCGCTGGAAATCAGCGTCACCTTCGTCGGCGGCGGGGAGACCGGGGGCGCGGACATGGCAGGCTTCTCGCTTCGCTCGGAACTTGTCCGCGAAATCGCGGGCAGGAATGCCCGCGCTCCTTTGAGCAACGATGAGGGCATGGCCGTATTGATTGACTGGATACATGCGCGCGCGCATTTCGGCGCGGTGGAGCCGGAGCGGGCCGCCGGGGTTGCGGATGATGAGCTGCGCGTAGCGGAAGCCCTTCCAGGCGAAGGCGACTTCGAGGTCGTTGCGGCCCTCCTTGAGGATGAATGCGTCGAGCGGACGCTGGGCGGGCGGGTGGAAGAGCGCGACGCGGCCTTCGTAGAGGTCCTCGGCGTAGGCGATGTCGATGCGCGTGCCGGCGGGCGCGGTGACGGCAAGCCGGAGATAGCCGGGCGTGACGCGGGCGAAGTCGAGGGTGACAATGGTGACGCGATCCGGGGGAGATTTCGGAATGGTGAGATTTTTGATTCTCGATTCTCGATTTTCGATTGGGGAGCTGCCGCTCCATTTCGCGGTCAGCGTCACTTCCGGCGCGGCAGCGCCATCAATCGAAAATCGAGAATCGAAAATCGAAAATTCCAGCGGCGTCTTGATTTCGTCGAGTTCGAGGCGGGCGCGTTGCGGGAAAAAGGGTTCGTCGTCGTGCGCGGCGACCGTGAGCGGGGCGGAGACGCGGGAGACGGGGAGCGTGGTTTCCTCCAGCATGGGAATGTCGCGCGGAAGGAGCCGGTTGTAGGGAATCTGGTCGTTGCCGATGGCGCGGGCCTTGGCGGCGGGCCAGGCGGAGTCGTCAAAGCCTGGCTCCGTCCAGCGGTCCGGCTCGCGGCGGGCGTCGAAAATTTCGATGGCGCCCTGGCAGCCGTTCACGCGCGGGGCGTCTCGGTCGAAGGACTCGCTGAGAAACGTTTTCCAGGAGGCGTCGGTGCGGTGCGCGCGGGTTTTGCCGGCGGCGTCGGTGATGTCGATCTCGGCGGCTAGGCACGGGACGCGGGGCAGGTGCTGGCCGGTGTTGTAACCGTAATAGAGCACCTGCACGGCGATGAGATTTTCACCGGCGCGAAGGTGCCCGGCGAGGTCGATGACATCGTAGGACTGCCAGCGCGGGTCGCTGCGGGCGGGGCCGCGCGCGATGTAGTCGCCGTTGACGAAGAGGCGGTAGCGTGCGTCGGCAAAGATGCGGAGTCCGGCGGCGGCGGGCGCGGCGGAAAGGGCGATGGTTTTGCGGAAATAACACCACTCGTTGCGCGGCGTGTCGAAGTAGGCGCGGTTATCGGGGAACCAGATGAGCGCGGTGCGCGAACTCCAGCGGCGCACATAGGCGGAGCCGGACGGAGCGGAGAAGAGCGCGGGCGAACCCGGCGCGGATGGAGACGGCGCATCGCAGGCGGGCCGGGAAGCGCCATCGGCGGAGACGACGGCGGCGGCTTTCGCAGAAGAGGAAAACAGGGCGGCACCTGTCGCGCAGAGCGCGGAATCGCGGAGAAATCGGCGGCGTTTCATGTCTTTTCTGTTTCCTTTTTCAGGAGGTTTGGCGCACGGACGGGTGACAAAACACGGCGGGGAGACGCATGACGGGGAGCGATGGGGTTATTTCTCGGTGCCGAGGCGGAGCGGAGTCTCGGTGGTTTTTATGAAATCGGTGACGGTTTGGCGCCAGCTTTCGAGGGTCGGATGCCAGCTTTTGCTCCAGGTGGCGCCGATATACCAGGTGGCGGACCACGTGGCGGTGCCGGCATCGGCGGGCACGGGGATGGCAGGGAGAAGCCAGTGTCCCTCGACGGGTTTCATCGCGGTGTCGGCGGGGAACCAGACGGCGAGGCCGGTGGCGTCGTTCTCCCCCTTGTTGGGCTGCCAGTCGGCGAGCCAGTTTTCGTCAGAGGCGGCGGGTTGCGCGGCGGTGTCGGGGGTGTCGGCGAGGGCGGGCTTTGGGGCGTGTTTTTTGCGTCCGGGCCAGTCGTTGCGGGCGAGGGCGGGGGCGATTTCGAACGAGGCACCGACGGGGGTGACGGCGATGGTGGAATCGAGCCGGGTGAAGTGGGAGCCGGCGTCGAGGGTGAAGCGGCGGGTTTCGGTGAAGGTGATGGTGGCGGCACCGGCGGCGGGGATGGTGACGGGGGGATAAGTGAGTTCGAAGGTGGCGCGGATGGGGCCGTCGGCGATGGGGCGGTGGGTGGCGTAGTTGCCGGGGGAGTGCCAAGGGGCGCCGGCGCCGGCGGCGCGGAAGGCGGGGGCGCCGAGTCCGCGGCTTTGTCCGACGGCGTAGGGGTCGTAGCCCTTGCCGTGGTCGCGGTGGTAGTCGCCGCGTTTGTAGAAGTCGTCCATCACGAGGGCGGGGGTGGATTTGACGAAAACGTCAATGCCGTTGGTGTCGGTGCCCTCTTTTTTCACGAGCGCCGGTCCATAGACGCGGTGGGCGACGCGGTCGTTTTCCCAAATGTAGTCGTCATGGCGGTCGGGCGCGAAGCGGGCGTGGGCGAGCGGGACGGGTTGCGGGCCCTGAAAGCCGGCGGGCTTGCGGACAAGGATGAAGCGGCGGGTGTCGTTGGGCGGAATGGTGGCTTGGAAGAGAAGCGCGGGGCCGGCGTCGGTTTGCCAGGTTTGCGTGTCGCGGAGGAGCGGGGTGAGCGCGTCGAAGACGAGGATGTCGGCGGGATTGTCGGTGCCGGTGAGTTCGCGGAGCCGGGCGGCGGAGACCTCGACGGTGCTCCAGCGGCGGTGGATGCCGGTGGGGTTTTGCACGGAGAGGATGCCGTGGGGATTTTGTTCGAGCAGGAGCGCCTTGTAGATTTCGGCGCCGGCAAGGAGGAAGGCGCCGGGGCCATAGACGTCGGTGTCGTCCTCGGTGATTTTGCGCGGGTCGGCACCGATGGGCTGGCAGGAGCCGACTTTGCCCTCCGGGGTGACGTGGGAGAGGAGGCCGCGCCAGGCCTTGAGGGTGGCGGGCCAGTAGGCGGCGCGGTCGAGGAGGCCGGCGTTCACGCCCCAGGCGAAGGCGTAGGCGGCGAAGCCGGTGGAACTGGTTTCGGGCGCGGGATAACTGGCGGGATCGAGGAGGCTGGCGCGCCAGAGACCGTCGGCGCCCTGGAGGGCGAGGAATCTTCCGCACATGTCGCGGAAAAGCTGCTCGTAACGCGGACGGTCGGGATAGGCGGCGGGCATGGACTGGAGGATGCGGGCAAGGCCGCCAAGCACCCAGCCGTTGCCGCGCCCCCAGAAGACTTTCTGGCCGTTGGCCTCGCGTTTTTCAAAGTAGCGGGAGTCGCGGTAGTAGAGGTGCTCGTCCTTGTCGTAGAGGTAGGCGGTGGTGTGCCACCAGCGGTCGTTCATGTAGTCGAGGTAACGGATGTCGCCGGTATATTCGTAGAGGCGGGCGAGACTCGGAGGGGCCATGAAAAGCGCGTCGCACCAGGACCATTTTTCGAGAAACTGGCGGCTTTTGGTGGAGATGTCGTGGGCAAGGGCGTCGGGGTTCTTCGGCGGGTTGGCGAGGAGGAAATCGAAAAATTCCTGCGTGGGACCGACGGCGGCGGAGTCGTGGGCGCGGAGGGCGTATTCGAGGTAGCACTGGCCGATGGCGTGGTCGTCGGCGTGGTAGCGGGTGCCGCGAAAGGGAAGCCGCCAGTTTTCCTCGCGCCCGAGTTTGGCGAAAGTGTCGAGGTAGTCGGCGGAGCGCGGTGAGAGGCCCGCAAGGGCGAGGTGGCCGGCGTAGTAGGCGGCAAAAGTCCAGTCGAGGCGCGTGGGGTGGGCCTTGGCGATGCGGGGCATGGAGGCGGGGTCGCCGGTGTATTTGTCGGCGGTGGGCGGCATGTTGTCGAGTTGCCAGTCGGCAACGCGGTGCATGTGGGCGAGGACGCCGGCGGGGGCGAGTGCTTCGCCACCGAAGGCAGGATTCACCGCGGAGGCGCAGAGGATACAGAGGAGGGGGAGGAGGGTCTTCATGGAATTAAGGATTAAAAATATGAGAGCCACACGGCGAGGCCGCGCGCGAGATGGTTTTCAGTTTTTTTGAGCGGCAGGAAGGTTGTCGCCGGAGATTTTTTTATCCTTGGGAAAGGGCTGGCCGGACCAGGCTTTTTGCGCCGTCCAGGGTTCGGCGGGGCTGGTCCAGAAGGTGTGCGCGGCCGGAAGGCCGAGGGGGAGGAAGACGACGGAGGTGAGGTAAAGGCTGCCGTTGTTGGTATAAATATCGGACATGCCGGGCTGGTGGCCGACGAAGCCGAGGCGGAGGAAGCCGTCGGGGGTGAAGTTGTCCGGGTGAGCGAACATGCGCCGCATGACGGCGGTGATGGCGGCGCGCACCTGTCCCTCGGGAAGCGAGGCGGGGAGTTGCTCCTTCCAGGCCAGAAGCGAGAGGGGCTGGAAGACGGCGAGGCGGTAAGTGAGGGAGCGCCCGAAGGGAGGGATGGAGCCCTCGGGAGAAACCAGTCGCTCGAGGATTTCGGCGTGGCGGCGCATGCGGGCCTGGACGGCGGCGAGATTGGCGGCGGCGTTGGGAAAGCCGACATTGGCGAGTCGGGCTTTTTTCGCGACGAGCACCTCGAGGACCTCGAGATACATGGGCTGGATGACGAAGCTGTTGTAGTAATCGAAGGCGAAGTGCGGGCCGTCGGAATACCAGCCGTCGCCGACATACCATTCCTCGATTTTGGCGAGCCCCATGCGGATGCGGAAGAAGTCGTGGGGGGCGTCAATGGAGAGGAGGAAGGCCTCGATGGTGGAGGAAAACAACATCCAGTTGCTGTAGCCGGGCGTGACACGGCGCATCTGGGTGAACTCCTCGATGTAGCGCTGCTTGGTGACGGCATCGAGCGGTTCCCAGAGCGCCGCCGGAGCGCGGAGAAAACTGGAGGCGAGGAAGGCGGCGTCAACGAGCGGCTGGGTGCCGCTGCGCCAGAGAAGGTAGTCGGGGGAATCGGGGTTGACGGCGTGGGCGCAGGCCTTGAGCGCCCACTGGCGGAGTTGTTTGCGGCGGACGCCCTCGGGGGTGTCGTCATCGGGAAGGGCGAGCCAGGGGGCGATGCCCATCATGAGACGTCCGAAAGTCTCCATGTAGGCGACGCGCCGGTCGCGCCCGTCCCAGGTAGGGCTGAGCTCGAGAGGCATGTTCTGGACGAGTTTGCCCTCGGCCATGTTGCGCAGGACGGGCTCGGCGATTTTATAGGCGAGATCGGCCCATGCCTGGCGGTCATTGGTCTGCGCGGCGAGCACCGGGATAAAAGGCAGGAGGAGGCAGAGGAGGGCGGATTTGCATTTCATGGAAAATTTGGAAATTTATTTTGGAACAGAAGGAAACTTTGTTGTCTTCCGTTTAATTCAATTGGCGCCGAGGAATATGCTGCCGATGCAATGTGATCCAATAGGTGATATTGCCAGTGTAATTTGGAATACTCGACATCATGAAGATGGCTTGGAGCCTGCGTGCGCGGGCGGGCGGAGCGGGCATCATCCGGCAGGCGGCGGGTTGTCGCCGGCGGCTTGCTGGAATTGCTTGTACATCTCGGTGGCTTCGCCGTTGTGGCGGACTCCACCGCCTTCGTCGGCGAGTTTGTTGACGGTTTGCTTGAGACGGCTGCCGGGGGTGCGGAGACTCCCGGCCTTGATGTCGGCCTCGGTGAACTTGGCCATGAGGATTTCCTGCTCGTCCAGGTAATAGCGGCCGCGGTCGTAGATGGCGTAAATGAATCCGTCGGGGGACTGGGTGGCGTCGGGATAGCTGACGCGGGAACGCGCGTCGAGGACGAGCTTGTGGGGCCAGGTCCCGCCATCGTCCTCGGAGAGGAAGGCGGTCATGTTGGCGCGTTGCCGGGGATGGTCGTTGGCAATGAGGAGGAGGTTCCCGGAGGCGAGCTTTTGGAGGTGGAACCGGGTGTTGATGCCGAAGTTGCGGGTGAAGGGTTCGAGTTCGCGCCAGGTGCGGCCGCCGTCGGTGGAGACCGCCTGGGCGATGTGGGTGCGGGCGCGGGCGAGCATCCAGAGGGAGCCGTCGCGACGCTCGACCACCATGTGCTCGGTGAAGGGCGTATCGTCGATGACCGTGTGGCCGAGGTGGGTGAAGGGTTTGTCGTAGCCGTCGAAAGTGTAGAGGTGGGCCCCGCGCCGGATGAGGGGCGATGGCGGGTCGTCGTTTTTGGAGAAGGGATCGGACATGTGGAGCCATTGGCCATTGGCGAGGACGATGCCTTTGTTGAGGGAATAGCCATAGCCGGCGAAGACGGGGCCATGCCACTGCGGGCGGGGCGCATCGGGGGTGTCGGTGTAAAAGCCCCAGCAGGTGCGCGGGCTTACGCCCGGCGCGGGCATGAGGCGGTGGACGAACCACCAAAGTTTGCCGTTGGGGTCGAGCCAGAGGTGCGGATCGCCGCCGTTGCCGCCGAGGAGTTGGCGGCTGGGATCGAGGACGGCGACGGGTTTTGACCAGGTGAGGCCGTCGTCATCGCTGGTGACAAGGAGCTGGTAGTTGAAGTCCTTGCCCTCGCCGATGCCGCCGGAATACCAAGTGGCCCAGAGGCGTCCTCCGGGGGCGCGTTCGATGCCCGGAATGCCCTGCCAGAGTCTCATGCGGGGCCAGTAGGCGGGGTTGGGATTGGTGTCGAGACGCGGCGGCGTGAGCGTGGTGATGCCGAAGGTTTCGGAGGACTTGTCCGCAGCCATCGCGAGACTGGCGAACAGGAGAAGCGGGAGGATTGTGAGGACGCTTCTCATGGCGCTGGAGTGGTGGCGGCGGACGGGAGTTCGAGCGTGATCACGGCGAGGCCGAAGGCGGGGATTTCGATCGGCCAGCCCTTGTCCGCCGCCGCGAGGGGACGGGACTGGCCGGAGGCATCGCGCAGCGCGGCGGATTTCCACGCGCGGGCATCGAGGCCGGCGAAGGCGGCGGGGGCGGCGAAGGCGGCGGGGGCGGCGTTCACCGTCGTGCGCACGAGGCGCGGGCTGTTGTTGAGGAGAATCGCAAAGGCGCGTTTCCCGTCCACCGAGCGGGCCGCGAGGTAATCGACCTCGGGCAACCCGGTGTCGATGTCCGCCCAGGCGAGGTTCGCGGGCACGCCGTAAACCGAGCCCGGCGCGAAGCCGTAGCAGGCGTGCGGGCCGACCTTGGGAGTGATGAAGCCGCGCGGAAAGGTGATCGCGCCGGCAGAGCGTAATTGAATTTCGGATACGAGATAGTCGGTGATCCAGCCGAGCTGCCACCAAGCGTGATGCGGGAACGGGCCCGCGCCCGCGTTCATGCGGCGCCAGTAATAGGAGGCGACCTGCGTTTCCGGGTCGAGAAACGCGTCGCGCGCAAGCGTGCCGGCGCGGGCGAGATCGCGGAAAAGCGACTCGCCGGTGAGCTGCGACATGCGGACGAAAAGCCCCGCGTAACTCGCCAGCAAGATCGGCCCGCCCGCCCCGGAACCGAGCAGCCCGCCGTGCTCGAAGGCGAGGCCGGTCTGGTTGATTTCCCAATCGAGGCGGCGCACGCCGCCGGCGTTTTTTGCCTTCGTCGTGGCGACGGGATGGGCAAAGACATCGGTCACATAGTGGCGGGCGCACTCGATGGCGGCCTCCCGATAGCGCGGCTCGCCGGTCGCGTCGAAGAGATCGAGGAAGGCCTGCGCGCTTTGCACGGTGGCAAAATCGGGGACGAAACGCGTGTCGCCGCACACGCCGAGGAAGCGCGCGGGCTTGACGCCATTTTCGACAAACCAATCCGCGCCGCGCCGCGCGCCGTCGAGATATTTTGCGTCGCCGAGGATGCGATGGGCGACGAGCAGGCCGTAGAAGGTGGGGCGCAAGTCGGGTGTCTCGGTGAATAGCTCCTTGTGCGTGGCGTGGTCGTAGGCGACGGCCCAACTGCCGTCGGCGCGCTGCCATTCGAGGAGCCGCTCGGCGCCGAGCCGGAGGCGTTCGCGCAGTTCGCCGTCGCCGGGCTCGAAGAGGAGGATGTTGCCGAGGTCGAGCATCGTGTAGTAGGTGACCGCGATGGGCTCGACGTAGTCGCCCCACTCTTCCGTGAAGCGTTTGGATTTCGCCAGGTAATACTGGCCGGTGGCCGCGCCCTGGAAAAAGCCCGGGGCGGTCTGCTGCTGGACGAGCTTGAAATTGCGCGCATAGGGCAGCCGGTCCTTCACGAGGCGCGGGTCTCCGGTCATGCGCGCGAGCATCCACATCGCGCCGTAGTCGGAATTTTTTATGGCGTCGTAGTCGGCGGGATTGTCCCGGTCGCGCTGCGCGCCGATGACGGTGCCGTTGTAAGCCTGCGCGCCGATGGTCAGGCCGCCGAACTGCTCGGTGTGCCAGAGCGAGGTCGCGTCGTCGGTCACGTAGCTGTGCAGCGAGCGCAGCCGCCGGCTGAGGGAGCGCTCCGGCTTTTTCAATGCGAGAAAATCGCGCAGCCCGTGGATGTCATAGGCGGAATGCCGAACCGCGCCGAACCAGTCGTCCGTGCGCAACGAATAGCGAAATGAAAACGAGACGGTCTGGCCGGCGGCGAGCCGCGAGCCGTCCTTGCCGAGCACGGGATGATAGAGCGTCGGCGAAAGCCGTCCCTCGCGATTCATGTGGGAAAGGCCGAGCGCCTGGCCGGCACGCGAGGACTGGTCCTCCGGCCACGGGTCCAACGCGACGCCGGGCGCGGCGATGACGGCGAGCGTGGCGCCGCCGCGAACCGTGGCGATCGAGGCGGGCGAGGTCGCGCAGCGTTCGGCCACCATGAAGGGGCGGTCGGGCAATCCGTGCGCGTAGGCGCTGGCGAGGACGAAGTCGGGATTGATTTTGTCACCCTTGAAATAGCCGGGAATCACCGCCCAGGCGAGGTCGCGCGGCTCGATCGTGGCGAGAGCGGGCGTCGCCATTGAGAACCAACCGGCGCGACGGGCCGTAAGCGTGAAAGTGACGAGCACGTCGCAAGGAAACGACGGATCGGCGCGCCATTCGGCGGACACCGAGGCCACGCCGGTTTCGTGCCCGAAGACAAGCGTGCCGTCGGCGCGGCGCGACGCGGTTGCCGGCAGAAACGCAAACGCCTCGCCGGCGGTGTTGAGCGAAACGGCGGTCACGTAGCGTTTCCATTTCGGAATCATGAAACGATACTCGGGCTCGGGAAACGGCTCCGTGCCGCCAAGAAACGAAAACGGGACCGGCGTGTTGTCCGGTTCGGAGGCCGAATAGAGAATGGTGTAGCGCCCGGACGGATCACCGGCGCGCAAAAGGCTTCCGTCCGCGCCGCGCGCGCCGGCCTCGGTGAGCGCCCACCCGGAAGGGCCGCGCTGCCACGAGAGGCGCAATGCCGGTGTGTCGATGGAAAGCGTCGCGAGGTCGCTCGCGCCGTCGGTCGCGGTCATGATGGCGGAGGCAGAGGCAAAAAGCGCGAGGAGCGCGATGGGGAGGATGCGATGTTTCATGGGCGGCATGTTTTTTGGGAAACGGACATATGCGCACAGGCCGGTGCAGGGGGCGCCGGCAGAGGCGTTCAAGAACGAGGGCGGTCGAAAATGGACATGTCCCATTCGTCGTGCCAGCGGACGACAGGGCGTCCGTTTTCAAATGTAAGCGGCAGCCAGGCATAGAGCCCTTCAACGGGCATCTCGGGCTTCCAGATATCGAACATCGCAATGCAGGCGCCGGGCTTTCCTTCAACGGGAATAATGAAGGAGACTTGCCCGCCGAAGGTCTTTTCGGGGCCGAGGCGGTTGCGCGGGTTGACACCGACGCAGGGATTGCCGAGGTCGGTGAACGGACCGGAGGGCGCGGGCGCGGAGAAGGAGCGCGCGGCGTTGGGAAGCCAGCCGCTTGAGCCGGAGCCGAGCATGTAGTGCGTGCCGTCCGGCGCGCGGACCATCGCGGGCGCCTCGGTGTGCGCGGGGATTTCCGTCAGCACGCGGTAATCGCCGGCGGGATACAGATAGTCGTCGCGCAGGCGTCCGGCGACAAACGCCTTGTCGGGCTTGCGCACCGTGAAATGCCAGACCGTGCCGCCGTCGTCGCGGAACATGGCGAAATCCCCCGAGCCCTTGGGCGAGCCGGCCCCGAGAAATTTGTGCCGGTAGGTGAAAGGCCCGGATGGTTTTTTCGCGGTGGCGACACCCACGTAACCCGTGTCGTAGCCGGTGCCGCGCGGATAGAGCTTGAAGAACATCACGTAAGTCCCCGTGCGCTCGTTGAACACGACCTTGGGACGCTCGAGGATGCAGCCGGCGGCGATGTCGCCGCCCGGGTTGTCGTGATCGACGGGGAGCACGAGTCCCTCGTCGCGCCAGTGGTGGAGATCGGCGGACGAGTAGCAATGCACACCGCCGTCGGCGAGTTGCTTCTCGGAACGGCCCGGGAGCTTGTGCTCGCCATACCAGTAATAGCGCCGGTCGTCCTGCGAAAAAATCACGCCGCCGCCGTGGGCGTTGATGGGCGCGCCGTTTTCATCGTTCCAGACCACGCCGGGCCGGAAGGAGGAATGCGCCTGAGAACCGGCGGCGGCAATGACCGGCAGAACCGGCGACAGCAGGACGGCGACAAGAAGAAGGACAACCTGTTTTCTGAGTTTATCCGGGGTATGTTCTTTCATTATATAAAAACTGGGCGGATGGTTTTTATCGGAATATACTATACATGGCTGGACATGAAAAAACAGCGCGCTTCGCGCCGCCCAAGAAGACGGCAGGCAGGATGCCTGCGCTACGGCGCGCCGCCGCGCGAAACCAACCTTCGGAACACGGCCGGTTTTCTTTTATGAATGGCGTCATGTTCCTCCGGCGGCGTTGTGCGGATTTGCGGCCGGGATCTATTCGGCGTAGGCCCTGATGGCGAAGAGCGCGGCGGGGATGTGCGGCGAAGGATGGGAGAGCTCGACGCGCAGGGCGGTCGTGGTCACGGGCGCGGCGAGCACATGCTCGCGCTGGCTCAGGTAATTGCCGGTTTCCTCGACAAGGGTTTTTCCGGAGGCATCCAGTATTTTATAACTGGATACGCAGAAGGGCATGTCGCTTTCCGGGTGGCCCATCTGCACCGATTCCATCGGGTGGTCGTAGTCGGTGTCGAAGGCGAGGACGATGCGGCGGACGGTCTGCGGTGCGGCCCACCGCAGCGTCACCGCCGGCGCGCTGTCCTCGCTGGCGGCGGCCCACGCGTTGGGCCCGGACACGGGGCGGGCCAGGCCGTTGACCAGGTTTTGCGCGCCGTAGAGCGCGACGGGCGGATCGATCTTGCACGCAAGGTTCTCCCCTGCGGGACGGCGCCGGGGCAGCCAGAACTCGAAGGTGTCCACCCCCACCCCGTCCGGCGGGGTCTGCACCGCCGACTTGGCCACCGCCTTGTTCACCTCGTGCGTGAGCGCGAGGATGCCGGTCACGCGCCGGTCGCTGAGCGCCACTTCCACCGCGGGGTTGGCGTGCACGATGTAGAAGGCGTATTGCGAATGCGGGATGTGGACTGTGGATTGCGGATTGTCCGGAGCGGCGAAGGCGAGTTCGACGGGCGCGATCCCGCCGGCTTTGAGAGTGATTTCGCGGGTGGCGAGGAGGGTGTCCGGCGTGTGGTTTTGCAGCTTGGAACTGACGCGCAGCTCCACGCGCAGCGTGGTGTCGGCCTCGGCGCGGGCAAAATACGTCACTTTCGGCGCGGGACCGGCGGCCACCGGGATCATCATCGCCCAGGATGCGTTGAGGCGACGGTAGCGGCCGCTGGACCCGAGGGCGGCGAGCTGCAGTTCGCTGGTGGCGGCGAGCCTGGCCTGGGGCACGAGATCCGCGGGGTCGCGCAGCGGGACGCCGGGAATGTATTGGCCGCGTTTTAATAATTCGCGCTGCAACTCTTTTATATAATCGGCGCCGGCGATGTCGCGCGGGAGTTTGTTATATTTCTTGCAGAGTGCCGCGGCGAGGCCGACGGCGGCGGCGTTGTGCCCGCACGTCGCCATCACGCGGCTCGAACCGTAGGCCACGTGCGAGGCGCTGATGATGCGCCCGGCCAGGAAGAGGTTTTTGATATTGCGGCTATACATCGTGCGGTAGGGGATGCCGTAAACGCCCTTGGCATGATATTGCGTGCAGCCGTCGATGGGGCTGTAAACGCCGTCGGCGGGATGCAGGTCGATGGCCCATCCGCCGAAAGACACGTCGTCGGGATGCGGGATTTGCTCGATGAGGTCGCGTTGCGCGAGCATCAGGTCGCCCTCGAAGCGGCGGCTTTCGCGCTTGCCCGCGAGCGCTCCCACCCATTCGAGCGTCATGGTCTCGGCCTCGGGAAACTTGCCGGAATTTTTTATATAATTCCAGACCCCGTAGATGACTTTCCACAGCTCCCATTTGATCTCCTCGGTGTCGTGCACCGTGTCCATGCGCCCGCCGTATTCGACCCACCAGAGTTTGCAGCCCTGCTCGGCCGAGGAGAAGTCCTTGTAGCGCGGGATTTTTGTGATGTCCTGCAGCGCGAAGGACGGCGGCGTGAACTTCACGGGCCGGCCCGTGTCGCGCGAGTAGAAGTAGAGCGAGTGGCCCAGCAGTTCGCCGAACTCGTCGCCGGGTGCCATGCCCTCGCCGAACTCGGCACGGCTTTCCGCGCCCATGCGGAAGGCCGCCCCGGCGAGGAAACCGATGAGGCCATCGCCGGTGGCGTCGCAGAACAGCGGCGCGGCAATGGCGTATTCGGTGGAGTTCTGCGGGTTGAAGGCGCGCAGGGAGCGGATCGTGTCGGCGTCGCTTTTTTCGAGGTCGTGGATGACGGTGTTGAGCAGCAGCGTGATGTTGGGCTCGCGCGCGACCATCTCGAGGAGCAGCGCGTCGACAAAGACGGGGTTGCCCTCGCGGTTGCGGTGGGTGTTCTCCACCATGAACTCGTCGATGACCCCGCCCTCGCGCGCCCAGCGGTTGTTGTTGCCCATGTGCGAGGTCGCCCCGAGGATCCACAGGCGCACCTCGCTCGAGCCGTTGCCGCCGAGCACCGGGCGGTCCTGCACCAGCACGACTTTCAGGCCCGCGCGCGCCGCGGAAATGGCCGCGCACACGCCGGACAGGCCCCCCCCGCCCACGACCAGGTCGCAGGCGAGGGATACGGTCTTGAGGGGACGAAGAGTGTTCGTAGGTGGATTGGTCAACATGTAGGAAATGGTTGGGTTGGGAAAAAATATTGGATCACGCGGCGGCCTTCGCGCTGTTGCGGTGGATGCGTCCGAAATAGAGCATGAGCCAGGCGGCAAGGTGCAGGAACGCCATGAGCGCGAACCAGAGATTGTAGCCGCCGCCTTGCACGGCGCGGAGGACCGGGCCGAAAAGGGTGTCAACGGCCTGGTTGAGGAAACCGCTCGGCACGGAGACGGTCTTGGACAACATCGAGGAGACGAGCGTGTTCATGATGATGCCGCCCACCGTGCTGCCCGCGGCCACCACGCCGAAGACCGCGCCGAGGCACGCCTTCGGGACGACGTCCACGACGAGGGAGCTGATGTTGATCAGCCATGCGAGCGCGGCGACGATGGTGACGGCGGTCAGGGCCATGGTCGCGTTGAGTCCGGTGGCGCGGACCACCAGCAGCGAGACGGGCATGAGCAGCGCGCAGCCGAGCATCACCCACAGACGGCTCGCCGCGGGCGCGACCCCGCGCTTGACCAGCAGGCCCGACAACCAGCCGCCGAGCAGCGAGCCCACGCCGGCGGCGACATACACCCAGCCCGTCACCGTCAGGCCCTCCTGCGGAACCGCCCGCTCGCTGTGCAAAAACTTGGGGAACCAGAATTGATAAAAATACCACGCCGGATCGGTGATGAGCCGCCCGAGCAACAACAGCCAAACCACGCGCGAGGAGAGGATTTTGCCCCAGCCCCACGGCTTTTCGTTGAGCGCGCCGCCAGTGGCCTTCGTCTCGGCGGCCTCGGCATCGGCGAGCAGCTTGAGCTCCCAGTCGGTGGTGAAACGCGACTTGCCCGGCAGGCGGTAGAGCCACAGCCAAGGAATGAGCCAGACCAGCCCCGCCGCGCCGGTGAGGATGAACGCCATGCGCCAACCCGCCCCCTGCCCGAGCAGGTCGGCGATGAACGGCAGGTGCGTGGCAAAGGCGAAGCCGGCCAGCGGAATCACCACATGGGGCGCGACGACCGCCCCGATGGTCGAGCCCATCGTGTAAACGCCGATCGCCAGCGCGCGCTCCTTTGCGGGAAACCATTCGGAGACCGATTTCGACGCAGCCGGCCACACCCCCGCCTCACCCAGCCCGAGCGCAAAACGGAAAATCCCCAGCGAGCGGAACCCGTGCGCGGCGGCGGTGAGCATGTTGCTCACCGACCAGAACGCCACGAACACCGCCATGCCCACGCGCGTGCCCAACCGGTCCACCATGCGCCCCGACACGAGGTAGGAAATCGTGTAGGCAACGAGGAAAATATTGACGATGTTCGCGTAGTCGGACTCGTCGAGGCCGAGGTCGGCCTGGATGGTCGGCGCAAGCACCGAAAGCGTCTGGCGGTCGATGTAGTTCAGCACCGCCGCCAGAAAAACCAGCGCGATGATGAACCAGCGAAAGTTCGGGATTTTCATAAATGCGGAAAGCGGATTTTGGAAGGTGGAGTGAGGGCGCTGCCGCGCCGGTGTTTTATATTTCTTGTTACTTGCTACTTGCCACTTGTTACTTGTCCATCGGCGGCGGTGTTGTCGCTGTCGAGGATGACCAGCCGCCGCCCGGCGGAGGCCAGTCGGGGATCGCCGGCGGTGTCGTTGCCCGCGATGACGCAGTCGCGGGTGTTATCGACGAGGATGGCGATGTTGTCGGAATCGGGGTCGAGGAATTTCGCGCCGGGCGAGGCCGCGATGATGTTGCCCTTGATGACGCAATCCGCCGCGCTGCGCAGGAAAATGGCGCGGTGGTTCCAATCGGCGATGGTGTTGTCCTCGATGCGGATGGCGCGGTGCAGGCGCGCCGGTTTCGGGATGGGGCCGTCCTTCGGGCGAAAATCCGCCGAGTGATCGTAGAGGCTGCGGAGATTCACCGCGACGCCGCCGCTCGCCGACGAGGAGGCGTCAAAGGCCGTCGCGCTGATCTTGTTGCGCGCGATGAGCACGCGCTCGCTGTGCAGGCCGTTGGCCCAGAAGTTCGGTTCGTTGAGGAGCGTGATGCCGGAGTTGGACGAACCGGTGATGGTGTTGCCGGTGATGACGCCGTCGGTGGCGCGGGCGATCACCCCGTAGCGGCGGATGGAGGTGAAGGTGTTGTTTTTCACGACGAAGCCGGCGTTCACGCGGGTGCGGTTGAAGAGCTGGGCGTTTTTCCACCACGTCGCGTCGCCCATCGGGAAACCGGCGTCGCCGGTTTCGAGCGCGGGCGTGAAGGTCACGTCCCACGAGCCGGCGGTGGCGGGGGCCCTGCCGGCGGAAGCCTCGTCCGCGCGGGCGGCGGATTGCTGCCAGTGACCGGACGCGCCGCCGACGGCTTTTTCGCCGGCGGGCCTGACGGTGGTGACGGTGCGGGGCGCGCCCAAAAGTTGTCCGTCGAAGGGATTGAAAATGACAAAGGTGTCGCCGGGCTGGAGGTGCATGAACGTTCCCGCGACGGCAAGCGTGTCGGGCGCGGGGCGGGCGCCGATGGCCATGCCCTTGTTGTAGAGCGCCACGCCGTCGTCGCCAATGCCGTTGAAGGCGCAGCCCTCGATCCACGGGCCGAGGAGGTTGGCGCGGACGTGCACGCCGTCGGCGTTGCCCGCGAAGAACCGGGTGGCGTCGCGCGGCACCGAGGCGCAGGAGAGGAGCTTGAAATCGGTCGAGCCGATGCCGACAAACTGCAACCCCGGCGCGGCATGGGTGACGATCCGGTCCAGGGTGATGTCCCCGCAACCCGCATCGGCGGTGCAAAAGGCGTTGCTGTGGGCGCGGGCGAAGATGATGACGCGGTCGCCCTTGGCGAAGAATTTCGCGTGGTTGGCGGAGGAGATGCCGACATCGAAGAGGTCCGCGCCGGCGGGATTGCGCGTGACTTTCGCGCCGGGAAAATTCACCACCAGCGGCGAACCGGCCTTCATGCGCCCGGGGATGACGGGATCGAGAATCACGCCCCAGCCCCAGTTGGCGAGCATGTGCGGCGCGTCGAAGTCGGGATAGCCGGGCAGGCGGCGGAGCGTGACGGTGGGAAAATTTTCGATTTTCGATTTTCGATTCTCGATTGGAGGCGCTGCCGCGCCGGCGGTGTCGTTGGTTATGTTGACGGAAACGACGGTGCCGATGGAGTGCGGCAGCGGATCGTAATCGAAGCGGAAACGCCGGAGGGTGACACGCCGGCAGTCGCGCAGGGAGACGGCCCCGGCGCTGGGGCTTTCGATGATGAAGAGGGAATCGTTGCCGTCGATGATGAGGTCGTCGCGCTTTTCGAGCGTGAGGAAGTGCGTGTCGCCTTGAGGGAGTTTCAGCCGATAGGCGGCCTTGGGCGCGAAGGTGATGAGCGAGGACGCGGGCGCGGCGGCGATGGCGGCGCGAATCTCGGCCAGCGTGGCGTTGGCGGGAATGTTGATTTTGTTCGCCGGCGCGTGGAGTTTATAAACGCGCGTGTCGGACCATTTGCCGGCGTTGCCGTCGGCGGCGATGGCCCGGGTGCGCCAGAAACGCGTGGCCGGGTAAAGCGGTTGCAACGGGACGAAGCGCGGCGTCTCGACGCGCGTGACGGGCACCGCAATTTTCTTGTAGTCGTAGTCGGCGGCGATCTCGATCTCGTAAGCCGCCGCGCCGGGCTCGGGCTCCCACGTGAAGCTGGGTTGCTGGACGATGCCGGCCTGGTTGTGCGCCGGATAAACCACGGGACGGCCTGCGGCGGCGCCGACCACGGGAAGCGGCGCGGCGCTTGCGAGGAGCACGGAGAAAAAGCACGGCATAATACCAATTATGAACAAGACCGGCCCTTTAGGTAGGGCGAGGCGTCCCGCCGAGCCGTTGACGTCCCGCGGCTCGGCGGGACGCCTCGCCCTACCACTAACGGCATCCATAGTGCCATTCTCATTCACAAATGGTATAAACGATGCAGGTTTCAAGTGACGTGGATGTTTGGGATTATGATTCCGGTGCGGAGAGGAAGGAGGGCGTCCGCCGAGGCGTAACCCAATAGGTTACACCGGCGCGATGTCAGCGGTTGTTTCGGGCGGTGATGTTGTCGCTGTCGATGATGGAGAGGCGTTGTTCGGCGGAGGCCGGTCGGGGATCGCCGCTGGTATCGTTGTCCGCGACGACGCTGTCCTTGGCGTTGTCGACGAGGATGGCGATGTTGGAGGCATCGGGCTTGAGGAATGACGCCCCGGCCGAGGCCGTGATGGTGTTGCCCTTGATGACGCAATCCGTCGCGCTGCGCAGGAGGATGGCGCGATAATTCCAGTCTGCGATGGTGTTGTCCTCGATGCGGATGTCGCGGTGCAGGCGCGCCGGTTTCGGGACGGGGCCGTCCTTCGGACGAAATTCCGCCGAGTGGTCGTAGAGGCTGCGGAGATTCACCGCGATGCTGCCGGCGCCCGACGAGGAGGCGTCGAAGGCCGACGCGCTGATCTTGTTGCGCGCGATGAGCACGCGCTCGCTGTGCAGGCCGTTGGCCCAGGCGTGCGGCTCGTTGAGCAGGGTGATGGCGGCATTGGACGAACCGGTGATGGTGTTACCCGTGATGACGCCGTCGATGGAACGCGCGATCACCGAGTAGCGGCGCACGGAGGTGAAGGTGTTGTTTTTCACGACGAAACCGGCGTTCACGCGGGTGCGGTTGAAAAGTTGGGCGTTTTTCCACCACGTCGCGTCGCCCATCGGGAAACCGGGTTTGGATTCGAGCGCGGGCTTGAAGGTGACGTTCCACTGGCGGCCGGCGGACTTGACGGCGGTGACGGTGCGCGTGGCGCCGAAGACCTGTCCGTCGAAGGGATTGAAGATGACGAAGGCGTCGCCGGGCTGGAGGTTCATGAACGTGTCGGCGACGGTGAGCGTGTCGGGCGCGGGATTGGCGTTGATGGCCATGCCCTTGTTGTAGAGCGCCACGCCGTCGTCGCCGATGCTGTCGAAGGTGCAGTCCTCGATCCACGGGCCGATGAGATTGGCGCGGATGTGGGCGCCGTCGGCGTTGCCGGCGTAGTAGCGCGTGGCGTCCTTCAGCGTCGAGCCGCTGGAGAGGATTTTGAGGTCGGAGGTGTTGATGCCGATGAAATGACCGGCGGGCGAGGCGTGGGTGATGACGCGGTCAAAGGTGATGTCGGCGGAGCCTGCCTCGACGGAGCACAGGCTCCGGCCGTGGTCGCGGGCGAAGATGACGACGCGGTCGCCCTTGGCGAAAAACTTGCCGTAATTGGCGTGGGGGATGCCGACATCGAAGAGGTCCGCGCCGGCGGGATTGCGCGTGACTTTCGGGCCGGGGAAACTCACCACGAGCGGCGAGCCGGCCTTCATGCGCCCGGGGATGACGGGATCGAGAATCACGCCCCACGACCAGTTGGCGAGCATGTGCGGCGCGTCGAAGTCGGGATAGCCGGGCAGGCGGCGGAGCGTGACGGTGGACACTTCCTTGGCGGGCGCGAGATTGACGGACTCCACCGTGCCGACGGAGTGAGGCAGCGGATCGTAGTCGAAACGGAAGCGCCGGAGGGTGACGCGCCGGCATTCGCGCATGGTGACGGCCCCGGCGGTGGGGGTCTCGATGATGAAAAGGGAATCGTTGCCGTCGATGATGAGGTCGTCGCGCTTTTCGAGCACGAGGAAGTGCGCGCCCTCGGCGGGTTTCAGCCGGTAGGTGGCCTTGGGCGCGAAGGTGATGAGCGAGGACGCGGGCGCGGCGTCGATGGCGGCGCGGATTTGGTCCAGCGTGGCGCCGGCGGGAATGTTGATTTTGTGCGCGGGCTCGCGGAGTTTGTAGATGCGCGTGTCGGACCATTTGCCGGCCTTGCCGTCGGCGGCGATGGCGCGGGTGCGCCAGAATCGGTTGTAAGTCGCCAGCGGCTTGAGCGGGACGAAGCGCGGCGTCTCGACGCGCGTGACGGGCACCACGACTTTCTTGTAGTCGTAGTCGGCGGCGATCTCGATCTCGTAGGCCGCCGCGCCGGGCTCGGGCTCCCACGTGAAGCTGGGTTGCTGGACGATGCCCTCCTGGTTGTGCGCCGGATAAACCGCCGGGCGGCCCTCGATCGGGCGGGCCTCGGCGAGCGGCGCGGGTTTCAGCTTGTAAACAAAGCCGGCGCTCCACGGGCCGGCTTTGCCGGAGGCGTCGATGACACGGACATGCCAGAAACGCTGGGCGGGGTGGAGCGGCTTGGCGGGAGTAAAAACGGGCTCCGTCACGCGCGTGAGGGGCACGACGACGGTTTTGAAATCGTAGTCCGCTGCGACCTCGATCTCGTAGGCGGAGGCGCCGATGACGGGCGTCCAAGTGAAGGCGGGGCGGGCGTTGGTGCCCTCGGCGTTGTTCGCGGGAGCGAGAAGCCTGAGGGTCTTGCCGGGTTTCGCGGCGGGCGCGGCGGCGGCGGATGCGGCCGGAGCCGGGGCCGCGCTTGTTTTGGGCCCGGGCTGGATACGATACACGCGGGTCGTCGACCACTTGCCGGGATTGCCCGAGGCGTCGAGCGCCCGGACGTGCCAGATTCGCTGGGCGGGGAAGAGCGGCTTGGCGGGGGTGAAACTGGTTTCCGTGACGCGTGTGCGCGGATGGACGATGGTTTTGAAATCAAAGTCGGCCGCGACCTCGATTTCGTAGGCCGCCGCGCCGGGAACCGCCGACCAGGCGAATTCGGGACGGGCGTTGGTGGAGACTTCGTTGTTCGCGGGGGCGAGAAGCTTGGGCGCGTCGAGCGCGGCGCCCGCAGGAAGAGCGGCCAGAATAAACAGCGAGAACAAGGCGAGGTTGAGTCGGTGCATGATGCGGTTGGGGGGATTTCAGTGGAGGGAGATGGAGACCGGCGCGCCCTTCACGGGCGTGCCGTCGGCGCGGGTGGCGTCGATTTCAAACGCGAACGAGGATTCGCCGGGGGCGATGTCCTTTGAAAATTCGAAGGGAAAGGCCTCGTCCTTCAGCGTGGTTTCGCCTTGGGCGCCCGTGATGGTGAAGCCGGCGTTTTTCCAGGCGGCGTCGTCCTCGCGCAGGTAGGCGTAAAGCCAGGTGGAGCGGTCGCCGAGGCTGAGCACCATCGCGCGGGCGTCGCCGGGCGCGAGTTTCATCACGCCGCCGGACACGGGTTTCGCGAGATCGTTGCCGGGCGTCCAGCCGGGCCGCGGGATCGCGCCCTCGATGAAGATGGCGGCGATGCCGCCGGCGGGCACGTCGATGCCCACTTCGCCGGACGAATTCCAGACCGCGCCGGCCACCGGTTTGTTGGCGACCCAGCGGCGGATGCGCGCGCCCTCGGGCAGCGCGGCGAAACGCGCGGGATCGAGCGTGACGCGGGCGCGGACGGGCGCGAAGGACTGGTTGGTGAAAACGAGGGCGACGCCGTCGGCGTTGTGCGCGGCGAGGTAGTTGAGTTCCTCGGAGCCGCCGGTGACGAGTCCGTCGGGCAGCCAGAGGCGCATGCCGTCGAGCCCGTAGATTTTGCCCGGGCGGTGGCCGTAGAAGCGGCTTTGCAGGTAGGCGTAACCCTCGATGTATTGGTCGGGGAACGACACGGCGCCGGCGCTGCGCGCCCACGCGTCGGTGACGAGGTAGTCGAGCAGCATCGAGGCCATGGGCCAGACGTGGTTGTAGTGAATGGAATTGTAACTCATCGCCTCGTGCGGGCGCAGAGCGTATCCGGCTTTTTCATACACGGTGGTGCGGGCGGTGTTGATGTGGTAGCCGGGGAAGGAGCGGTAGCGCCCGATGACGGCCCAGCGGGCGATGTCGTGCAGGAACGCGTCGCCGGTGAGGGCGGAAAGGCGGAGCATCCAGGGCGCGTGGTGCGCCATGAAAATCGCGCGGTGGCCGGTGGCGGTGCCGGAGGACTCGGGCGTGAGGCCGAGCTCGGAAAGCCGCCATGCGGGCGCCTCCTCCTCGGGCACGGGGATGGCGGGGAAGCCGCGCTTGCCGAGATACCAGTAAACGGGCGCGAGTCCGCCCTCGTTTACGCGGATGTTTTCGTTGGGCACGGCGGGGCACATCCAGATGAAGAGGGCGTTGAGGCGCGCGCCGCGGTGGGCGGCGTCGAGGTAGCGCAGTTCGCCGGTGGCCTCGTAAAGCATGAGGAGGTCGATCCAGCGCGGCACGAAACCGAGCCAGAAAAAGAATCCCTGCCCGTCGGGGTCGTCGAAGGCGGTCGCGGGCGCCGCGACGCGGCGGGCCAGATAGTCGTCGGCACCGGCGCGGGCGCGGGCGAGCCATGATTTTTCCCCGGTGGCGCGGTAGAGCGCGAGGGCGTTCCACCAAGTCGGGCCGGGCGAGGGTTCGTCGAGGTTGATGACGCGGTTTTTCGGGAAAAGCTCGCGGGCGGTTTCGAGGAAAACGCCGGTGTTGCCGTGGCTGATGTCGTGGAGCGCGGCGAACTCGCTGACGGGCGCGCAAGGGCCGTGGAGCGCGCGCGAGGGCGACTGGATTTTTTGTTTCGGATCGAGGCTGAAGAGGAATTTTTCGCGCGAGAGCAGGTATTCGAGGATGGGGCGGGCGCGCTCGCTGAAGAGTTCGCCGCGCCCGGTGACGAGCGCGAGTTCGAGGGGGTTGAGCGAGGAGACGTTTTTCACCGCGTCGGGCACGTCGGTGCTGTAGCCGCAGCCGCGGAGCGGGGCGTTCCAGTAGGCGTAGTCGCTCATGCCGTAGTCGATGATGTTGGTGAGGGCGGAATTGAGCGTGCCGAGGGCGTTGTGGCGGCGGTCGGCAAAGGCGAAGAGCTCGCGCGCGATTTTCTCGAAGCCGGCGGTGACATCGGTGTCGGGCAGGCGGACAAGGCGCAGCTTGAAGACAAGCGTCTCGCCGGCTTTGCCATGGGAACCCGCGCCGCCGAGCATGGGGAAAAACAGCATCGGGCGGAGCGTTTTTTCCGCGGTGCGCACGGCCACGCCGAAGCGGCTGTTGTCAAACGTGGGCAGCGGCTGGAACGGCAGTTCGGCGGGATCGGCGACGACGCCGTAGAGCGTGCCTTCGTGGCGGACAAACGCGCCCGGCAGCGGGCACATGTGCGCGGAGGTCAGGTAGGGTTGCGCGGGAAAGCGGCGCTCCGTCCAGATGAGCGGCTGCCACGCCTCCTCCGCCTCGGCGTCGGCAAACGCGGGCGCGCCGGTGTAGCCGATGGAGAGCCAGCCGTCGTGCTTGCGCGTGACGGTGACGGTGAGCAGCGGAAAATGGTTGCCGTCGAACTGAGTGAGCCGGGCGTCGATGCGGACGTGGGGGTTGGTGTCGGGAAAGGCATAGGTGCGCGTGCCGATGGCGGAGGCGCCGAAGGTCGCGGACAACGTGGTGCCGGCGGCCAGTTCGGAGCGCTCGGCCGCGGCGAAGAGGTTGAAGGCGCGGTTGGCGGTCCTGCCGTCGAGGATGCGGTCGTCGAAGCCGTCGCCGCCCTGGGTGACGTCGCGCTTCACATTGATTTTGCTGGCCCGGGATTCGTCAACGGCCCATGTCGGGACGTTGTAGGGAACCTTCGGGATGCCGGCGGAGCGAAAGGCGATTTGCGGGTCGTCCGCGCGAAAAAGGACGGTGAAGGCAGGCAGGAACGCCCTGTCGGCGGGGGCAGCGGGGGCGGACGATGGGGACGGCCCGGCGGCGCGAAGCGCGGCAACCGCCGCCGGCAGCATCAGGATGGCGGCCAGAAGACCGATAAGGCGGCAGACGGGACGAGAGCGAATCTGGAGCGGAAAAACGGGCATGACGGCGAGTTGACGGGGACGGGCATGAGAGGTTTGCGATGCGCGCGGGGCGCGTTTTGGGAACCAAACAGCATCACAACCGCCCATTTTACCGTGCGAAGCAAACCTGTCGTATGTCAACAGTTGACCAGCAACCCGCGAGTATCCGCCGCCACGCGAGGCCGTCCTGTCTTTCTTCTTTCCTCTTTATCTTTCTCTTTCTCCACCGCACGGGAGAAAGAGAAAGATAAAGAGGAAAGAAGAAAGATTCCGGGGGCGGGCCGGAGCCCCCCCCGCCAAGGACCGCCGCCTACAAAAACAACCAGCCCACCAGCGCGAGGATCGGCAGCAGGAAAGGCAGGCTGTATTTCAGAATGTAGCCGAAGAAAGTCGGCATGCGCACGCCGCTGCTCTCGGCGATGGATTTCACCATGAAATTCGGACCGTTGCCGATATATGTCATCGCGCCGAAAAACACCGCGCCAAGGCTCACCGCGATGACCAGCAGCGGCCTGCGCTCCAGCAGCAGGCGCACCGCGGCATGCTTCTCGTCGCCGAGCGCGGCAAACGCCGCGGGCTCCTCCGCGCGGACCGTGGTCTCGGCCAGTTCGAGGAAGTTCACGTAGGTCGGGGCGTTGTCGAGCACCGAGGACAGCGAGCCGGCGGCGAAATAATATTGCGCGGGTTTTTTGAAGCCGAACTCCTGCCCGTGCTGCTCCAGGTAGCCGAGCGCGGGCATCATTGTCATGAAAATCCCCGCGAACAGGAACGCGACCTCGCGAATCGGGCCGAAGTTGAACTCGTTCTGCGCGTGCACCGCGCGCGGCGTGCTGAAATACGAACCCGCCGCGGCCGCCAGCATCACGATCTCGCGCAGGAAAAACTTCGCGGGCAGGAACACCGCGCCGATGATCACGAGCAGAAACAACAGGTTCAATCCGCCCTCGAAACGCCAGGTGTCGGACTCGCCGATCTCGGACTGAACGGCGCTCGGCGTCTTTTTGAAGGCGCGAAAATCAATCGCAAAAAACACCGCGAGGATCAGCCCGATGACCAGCAGCCAGATGAGGAACACGTGCTCGATGAGCCAGAAAAACGGCACGCCGCGCAGGTAGCCGAGGAACAGCGGCGGGTCGCCGATGGGCGTGAGCGCGCCGCCCGCGTTGGACACGATGAAGATGAAAAATATCACGTGGTACGCGCCGAGCCGGATCTTGTTCATGCGCAGCCACGGACGGATCAGCACCATCGACGCGCCCGTCGTGCCGATGAAATTGGCCAGCACCGCGCCGACCGCGAGAAACACGATGTTGCCCACCGGCGTGGCCGAGCCTTTCACCTTGATATGGATGCCGCCCGCGACCGTGAACAGGGCGCCGATGAGGCAGATGAACGAAAAATACTCCTCTAGCGTGTGCGCGATGGTTTCGCCGCCGCCGGGAATGCGCAGCAGGTAATAAACCACCACCAGCAGGCCCAGCCCGATCGCGACAAACGGATACCTGTGCTCCCACCAGTGCTTCACCTTTGCGACCATCAACGGCATCACCGCGATGAGCATGAGCAGAAGCACAAACGGAATGATCAAGGCCAGCGGAATGGCCGCGCCGGACGCGGAGGCAAGCAAAGGCAGACAAGTCATGGATGGGAATCGAGTTGCGGGTTGTGGACCAGGAAGCGTCCATCGTGCAAACAAAATGTCCGATTGCCGCCGAAAAAAGAACGCCCTGGCGGATTGTATGTTTTCTTATTCCACGCATAACTCCGCCTGCACCCGGATTGACGTTTTTTGCGTCCAAGCTGCATTCTTCTTTTTTAATCATGATCACTGTGGATTGCCGTCCTGCCTGCGGCGCATGTTGCATCGCGCCGTCGATCACGACGCCCATTCCGGGCCTGCCGGAGGGCAAGCCGGCGGGCGTGCCGTGCGTGCAGTTGCGGCCGGATTTTTCCTGCGCCTTGTTCGGGAAACCGGAACGCCCCGCCGTTTGCGCGAGCCTGCGGCCGTCGCGGGAAATGTGCGGCGCGGGGCGTGAACACGCGCTGGCCCACCTGGCCGCGCTCGAAGCCGCGACCGCCCCGGATGCGGCCCCGTCGTCGGCGTCGGCGGGGGTGCGCAGCGGCGGGCGTCATCCGTTCGCGCAGGCCATTCTTCCATGAGCGCCGTTCGAAACGAGTCCGCCGACCGCAAGCGCGTCATGCCGTGGATCATCGCGGTCGGGCTGTTCATGGAAAATCTCGACGCCACCATCATCAACACCGCCGTGCCGACCATGGCGGCAAGCCTGCAAGTCGAGCCGCTCAGCCTGAAAGCCGTGCTCACCAGCTACACGCTGAGCCTCGCGGTGTTCATCCCGGTCAGCGGCTGGATGGCCGACCGGTTTGGCACGCGGCGGGTGTTTTCCAACGCGATCGCGCTTTTCACGCTCGGCTCGCTGCTCTGCGGGTGCGCGGTCAACACGCCCATGCTCGTCGCGTCGCGCATCGTCCAGGGCATGGGCGGGGCGATGATGATGCCGGTCGGGCGGCTCGCGCTCGTACGGGCGTTTCCCCGCTCGGAGATGATCGCGACGATGAACTTTGTCGTCATCCCGGCGCTGATCGGGCCGCTCGTCGGGCCGTTTGCGGGCGGCCTGATCGTGCACTGGCTGCCATGGCGCGTGATCTTCTTTGTCAACATTCCCATCGGGCTGGCGGGCCTGTGGTTCGCGCGGCGCTACATGGCGGATTTCCGCGACCCCGACGCGCGTCCGCTCGATTCGATCGGGTTCGTGCTGTTCGGCGCCGGCATCGCCACGCTGTCGTATGTGCTGGAAGTGTTCGGCGAGCACACCTGGGCGCCGTCGTCGCTGCTCGCGCTCACCGGGCTTTCGCTGCTGCTGCTGGCCACGTATGGGCTTCACGCGCGCAAAACCGGCGAGCCGCTGCTCGCGCTGTCGCTATTTCGCACGCGCACGTTTTCCATTTCGGTGCTGGGCGGATTTGTCACGCGGCTCGGCGTCGGCGGCATGCCGTTTCTGCTGCCCCTGCTCTATCAAGTCGGGCTCGGCTATCCGCCGTGGCAGGCGGGGCTGTTCACCATGCCGCAGGCGTTTGCCGCCATCGGCATGAAAATCATCAGCCGGACGATCCTCGCGCGGCTCGGCCACCGCGCCGTGCTCGCCGCCAACACCGTGCTGCTCGGCGGAAACATCATGGCATTCGCCCTCGTCGGCCCCGCCACCCCGGTCTGGTGCATCCTCTCGCTCGCCTTCATGCAGGGGTTTTTCTCCTCGTTGCAGTTCACGAGCATGAATTCGCTCACCTATGCCGACGTGGCCGACGAGGACGCGAGCAAGGGCAGCAGCATCGCGAGCACCGCGCAGCAACTCTCGCTCAGCTTCGGCATCGCGACGGCGTCGCTCGTCGCCGGCGTCTTCATCGGCGGCGTGTCCGCTGCGGACCGCGCGCCTTACGTGGACGGGCTGCATCACGCCTTTCTGGCCATCGGCGCGTTCACGGTCCTTTCGTCACTTGCCTTCCGCAGACTCCGTCCCGGCGACGGCATCAACGTGAGCAACTACCGGCCGCGCGAGCCGAAAAAGAACCGCGGATGAGACCATCGGGCGCGCCGGCAATCCGTTCCTGGTTTTGCCTTACGCGCCGAACCGCGCCTGTGTTTTCCGCACCATGCGGGCGAGGGATTCCTCGGGGTTGCGCGCGGCGATTTCCCCGAGCGGCACCCATGCGAGTTCGCGGGACTCGCCGCTCACCACGAGCGGTTCGTCCGCGTCGGCCTCAAACAAAAAACGCACGTCGTAATGCCAGTGCTCCGACTCGTCCTTCCGCGCCGGAATGCGGTGCCGGTCCACATCGAAGATCCCGGTTCCCAGCGGACGCACGCCGGCGAGTCCGGACTCCTCGCGCGCCTCGCGCCACGCCACTTCGCGCAAATCCAGCCCGCCGTCCGCGTGGCCGCCGAGTTGCAGCCAGAGGCCGAGCTTGCGGTGATGCGTGAGGAGCGCGCGCCGCCGCGCCGCGTCCACGATCCACGCCGAGCCGGTCAGGTGCCCCTCGGCGAGCGAGCGCTCGGCGCAGCGCGGATTTGCCTCCACAAACGCGATGATCGCCGCCGCCATCGACGCCTCGTGCGCATCGAGCGGGAGCGCGGCGTGGGCGCGCAGCAAGGCGAGCAACGGCCGGCGCGCGCTCATCGTTTTTGCCAGAGCGCGTCCGGCGCGTAGGGTTTCGGCTGGCCGAGGAGCGGCCAGATTTCCGCGACGGTGCCGGCCACGGCGAACACGCCTCCGTCGCCCGCACCTGGCGATTTGAACCGCTCCCGCACCATGCGCTCGAAAAAGCGCAGCAAGTCGTCGTAGAAGCCGTCCTGGTTAAAAAGCACGAGCGGTTTTTGCGTCAGGTTCAGGTAGCGTTCGGTCATGATCTCCGAGAGTTCCTCCAGCGTGCCGATGCCGCCCGGCAGCGCGAGAAATCCCGCCGCGCGCTCCGCCATGACGCGCTTGCGCTCGCGCATGCTGTCCACCACCACGAGTTCGTCGGCCTCGCGCCACGCCAGTTCGCGCTCCATCATGAAATCGGGAATGATGCCCTCCACCCGTCCGCCCGCCGCCTTGACCCCGCGCGCCACCGCGCCCATCAGGCCCGCGTTGCCGCCGCCATAAACGAGTCCCCAGCCATTGGCGGCGAGTCCGCGCCCCACCTCGTCCGCGGCGGCGTAGTATTTCGGGTCGAGCGTCGTGCTCGACGCGCAATAAACACAAAGGAGCTTCTGCATGTCGCGCCGAATAAAAACACGCCGCCCGCGTCTGTCCACCCCGCTCTCCAAATCGTTCTCATTCTCTTACTCGTTTTCTCATTTTCTGTTTCTTTCTCTTTCCTCTTTATCTTTCTCTTTATCCTCCCGGCGGCACTGCCTGGGGAGAAGAGAAAGAGGAAAGAGAAAGAATAAAGAGGAAAGAAAATGAGAGAACGAGAACGATTAAATCCCCTCCGATATTCGCAGCTGTTATTGCATTCCTGACAACACCCCCAGCGCCTCCACCCCGATGGCGTCAGCGACGAGGCGGCCTTTCAGGGTCAGCCGCAATGTATCGCCCTCCCGCTCCGCCAGCCCCTCGCCTTCCAGCCTGGCGGCAAAGGCGTCCGCCGCCGCCCAGTCGGCGCCCGGATGACGCCCCCGCAGCGCCGCCAGATCCACCCCGGCGTTCATGCGCAGCCCGAAAATCAACGCGTCCTCCGCCAGCAGCGCCTCCGTGAGCGCGACGCGCTCCGTCGCCGCCCGCTCGCCGCGCGCAAGCCCGGCCAGCCACGCATCGAGGTCGGACGGATTCGCGCCGCGCCACCCCGCGTGCTGGGACGCGGCCGACGGCCCGAGGCCGATCCACGAGCCCATGCGCCATGTATTCAGATTATGGATGCACTCATGGCCGGGCCGCGCGAAGTTGGATATCTCGTATTGCGCGAAACCCGCCCCCGCCAGTTCCCCCCACGTGCGCTCATAAAGCGCGGCCTCCCGCTCGCGGTCGAGCTTCACCCTGCCTTGCGAAAGTTTCACCCAAAGCGCGGTGTCCTCCTCAAACGTGAGGCAATACGTCGAGATGTGCTCCGGCCGCATCGCCACCGCCGCGCGCAGGTCCGCCAGCCACGCGTCCTCCTCCTGCCCCGGCAGGGCGAACATCAGGTCGAGGTTCACGCGGGCGAAACCGGCCGCGCGAATCCGCTCGTAGGCGCGGTGGATCTGCGCCGGCGAATGCCGCCGCCCGAGCGCCTCCAGCAACGCCGGCTGGAAGCTCTGCGCGCCCATCGAGATGCGCGTCACCCCGAGTTCGCGCAGCACCGCCAGCCGCGCCCCGGTCACCGAGCCCGGCGCCAGTTCCACCGACCACTCGCGCGGCGCGGCGGCGCAGCACGACAGCGTGATCTCGCCGAGCCGCCGCAAGTCCGCCGCCGCCAGCACGCCGGGCGTCCCGCCGCCCCAGAAAACCGTTTCCACCGCCAGCGGCCCGCCCAGCAGCGCCGCCTCGCGTTCCATGCCCGCCAGATAGCGCCGCACCGATTCGGCGGTCGGGCGCTCCTCGTAAAACGCGCAGAAATCGCACCGCGTCGCGCAAAAAGGCACGTGCACATAAAGTCCCGGGGAGGAATGAGACCCGGATGTCCCGGCGTCGCCCCGGGTGCCTTTTGCATCGTTGTTAATTTCACTCATTGCCAACGGCGGTTGTTTGTGTTGCTTTTGCGTCCTCTTTAACTTGGAAAAAACACCCATGCAAACCAACCGCCTTTCCCACGCGAGACGAATTATTCTCGGTCTGGGCGCCGCCATGGCGCTCGCCCTCACCGGTTGCCAGTCCCCCGTCATCACGAATTTCACCCAGCCCACCGTCCCGACCAATCCTTCGCAAATCTACACGATTTCCGCGCGCATCGCGCCGAAGGCGATCGGCCTGGTGAAGGGCAGCATCATCCCGCGCATCATCATCGACGGAAAGAGCTACACCATGACGCCCGGCTCGGTCGGCCAGGACATTTACGATTTCGAGTATCAGATTCCCGCCGGGCGCGACGAACTCCGCTACTACTTCATCGTCGAATACCAGGTGTCGCGCGACGGCATCATCAGCACGCGCGAGGATTACTCGCCGGTTCAGACGCTCAAGATCATCGGCCGCCACGCGCTTTCGCTCTCGGCCAACCGCGGTCCCGTCGGCGCGCGCATCGGCATCTACGGCCGCGGCTTTACCGCCGCCGACACGGTGACCTTCGACGGCTCCTCCGTGCAAAGCCAGCTCGACTCGCCCACCTCGATCAGCTTCTACGTGCCCGCCGTCCCGGTTAACCAGAACTACACCGTCGCCGTCGGCGACTCCGTGGTCGGCACCTTCCGCGTCGATGCCGGTGGCGCGCCTGTCTCCGCCTATCGCCCGGCCCAGCAGCCTGCACCGGCGGGCGGCAGCCTCGGCGCGGGCACGGCCAATTCCGCGCAGCCTGCGCCGTCCGGCGCCACGACTCCCTCCACGGTTGCGGTCCCTGCCGAGTTTACGGTTACGCCCTCGTCCATAAACATTGCCGAAAAGGAAACGGTCACGCTTACCTTTGCGAGTCCGGTGGTCCTCACCGCGCGCACGATCGTCGATGTGACAACCGACATTCCCGACAGCGTCATCATGCCCGAGGTTTTTATCCCCGGCGGCAGCAACACCACTTCCGTATCGGTGGAAGGAGGCAAGCCCGGTACCGGCCACCTCTATGTGCGCGGTCCCGGGTCCAGCAAGGAGATCCGCATCCCGGTCACCGTTCGGAGCAAGTAAGGGAATCTTTCCAGAAATCGATTTGGTATCGAACCGGCGCTTTACGAGCGCCGGTTTTTTCATGCGATGATGCCACCCTGTCGAAAAGCTTTCTTCTTTTTCTTTCCTCTTTCGCCAGGCGCGGCAGGAAGAAAGAGGATGTGACATCGCCCGAATTATTCTTGATGAAAAAACCTCTTGCCACCGGCCGGAATATCGCGCTTGCTGCCCGTCCTCTTGTTCGGGCCGTAGCGTAGCCTGGTAGCGCGCTTGCATGGGGTGCAAGAGGTCGAGAGTTCGAATCTCTCCGGCCCGACCATTTTTAACAGAATCCGAATTCTGTTGTTTTGAGGTATTGTTTTCGCCGCGAACGCGCGAAAACGCAAAGAGCGGGGACGGATTATCAGAAACAGGTCAACGCCCTCCGTCACGCTTCGGGTTCGGGCGAATCCGGCTTCGCTTCCTTCTTCTTGAGCCGTCCCGCATAACTGCGGTCGATTTCCTCGATCTCCGGCTCGGGAATGCGGGTAAAGGCGATCCGCATCGGCGCATCCTTCGTGGCGCCGTGGGCCCCGCCGAGATAAACGGTGTTCTTGCCCAGCACCTTGTTGAGATGATCGACGGCGGCAAAGAGCCTCCCGCGGGCGTCCTCCGTCCCGGCCTCGAACAAGTCGGGCGTGTGCATCCGCAGGTCGATCAGGCCCGTAAGCTGGAGGCCGAGGCGCACCGGCGTCCGGCGCAAAAATTTTCCCGGGCGCTTCCTCCACAAGTCATTCAGCACATGGGTGAGCCGCAGCGTGTCCTGCGTTTCCGTGAAGCGCACCCGCTCGCTCCACGAAGTTCCATCGGTGTAATCCACCGAGACGCCCAGTGCGCCCGCATAGAGCCGGGAATGGCGCAGGCGCATCGCGGCCTTTTGCAGCAGGCGATGCAGCACGGCGAGCGCGTCGGCGTGGTTGCGCCTGGCCGGCGGCAGCACATGCCCGTGCCCGATGCTTTGCCCGGTTTTTTGCTCGAAGTAGGGAAGATCCTCGCAATGGAGCAGGCGCCAGATTTGCTCGCCCCGCACGCCGCCCCAAATGCCGCGAAACTCGGCCATCGTGGCGGCGTAGAGCCGGGCCATCGTGGTGATGCCCTGCCCGGCGAGACGGCGCTGGATGTTGGGACCGATGCCGGCAATGTCGCCGGGTGCAAGGTGCAGGAGCCTCGCGGGCACGTCCTCGTCGTCGAGAATCACCAGGCCGTCGGGCTTCTGCATGTCGGAGGCGACCTTCGCGAGCAGCCAGGTCGGCGCGATGCCGATGGAACTGCGAAGGCAGTGCCCGGCTTCGCGGCTGATGGCGGCCTTGATCTTCAAGGCCAGCTTTTCCGCCTCGGCGCGCGACAGCAGGGCGTCCAGGCTGGCTGTCACCTCATCGATCGACTGCACCTCGATCTCCGGCACCAGCGGGGCGATGATGTCTTTCAATTTCCGGTGATAATCGATGTAAACCTCCGGCCGGGCCTCGACGATCATGATGCCCGGGCAGAGGCGGCGCGCGTCGGCCACGCGCCCGCCGCGCTTCAGCCCGGCGGCCTTGGCCTCCAGACTCACGGCCACCAGCCCGGTGGTCTCGGCCATCACGGGCACGACCCCCACCGGCCTGCCGCGCAATTCCGGACGCTCCTGCTGTTCCACCGAGGCGTAGAACGAGTTGAAATCAATGGTCAGGTAGCGCAGCGCCATGACACCCACCTTGCCACGGAGCCGGAAGGATTCAACGCCGCGTTTGCCTTTCATCAATGATGGCGCGGGCAGCCACCGCCGCGCGGCTCGCTGGCTCCGATTTGTTTTTCGCCCAAAATATATACCTATTGACGTATATACTCGTTTAGGTATTATCCGCTTTATGGACCTTGTTAAGATTTACCAATGCCTCTGCGACCGGACGCGTCTGCGCATCCTGCACCTGCTCACGCGGGGGCCTCTTTGCGTCTGCCATTTTCAGGAAGTGCTGCGCGAGCCGCAGGTAAAGGTCTCGAAACACCTCGCCTACCTTCGCGAACGGGGGCTCGTCCGGGCGGAACGGCAGGCCAACTGGATGATCTACTCCCTCCCGGCGAAGCCGCCCCGGGAACTGGCGGCAAACCTCGCCTGCCTCCAGGACTGCGCATGCGAAGACCCGGTTTTCCGGCGCGACCTGGCCCGCCTCCAACGTCTCAACGCCGGCGTCGGGACCGGCGTCTCCTGCGGCTGCACCGACAATTCTTCTCGATAACCATATGACCAAACCCACCGTCCTCATTCTCTGCACCGGCAATTCCTGCCGCAGCCAGCTCGCCGAGGGAATCCTCCGCGCCGCGGCCGGCGACTTCCTCGACGTCGTCAGCGCCGGTTCCAAACCCGCGGGTCACGTGCATCCGCTCGCAATCCAGGTCATGGGGGAGATCGGCATCGACCTGTCCACCCACACCTCGAAGCACATGAAGGAATTCATGGACCGTCCGGTGGAGACGGTGATCACGGTTTGCGGAAACGCGGACCAAGCCTGCCCGATTTTCCCCGGCCAGGTGAACCGGCACCACTGGCCGTTTGAAGACCCCGCGCAGGCCGCCGGTTCGGACGAGGAAAAACTGGCAGTCTTCCGCCGGGTGCGAAACGAAATCCGCCGCACGTTCACCGCCTACGCGGACGGACGGCGCGATCAGCTCAAGGCGGCGGGGGAGAGAAAGGAGCATCCGTGATGAGTTCCGGCATCGTCAAACGCCTTTCCTTCGTCGATCGCTACCTCACGGTCTGGATTTTCGCCGCGATGGCGGCCGGCGTGGCCCTCGGGCATTTTGTCATCCGCGATCCCGACGCTTTTTTTGCGCCGTTTACGGTCGGGACGACCAACCTGCCCATCGCGGCCGGCCTGATCCTCATGATGTATCCCCCGCTCGCGAAAGTGCGGTATCATGAGTTGCCGAAGGTTTTCGCCGACCTTCGCGTGCTCGCCCTCTCGCTGGTGCAAAACTGGATTGTCGGGCCGGTGTTGATGTTCCTCCTCGCGGTGCTCTTCCTCCGGGACCACCCGGACTACATGACCGGGCTCATCCTCGTGGGCATCGCCCGCTGCATCGCGATGGTGCTCGTCTGGAACGATCTCGCGCAAGGCAGCCGGGAATATGCGGCGGGACTGGTGGCGCTGAACAGCCTGGCGCAGATCCTGACCTACAGCGGTTTCGCGTGGCTCTTTCTCACGGTGCTCCCGCCGTATTTCGGCCTCGAGGGACACATCGTGGACATCGCGATGGGCGACGTATTCCGAAGCGTGGCGATCTACCTCGGCATTCCCTTTGCGGCCGGGGCCGTGGGCCGGATCGCGCTGGTGCGCTGGAAAGGCGAAGCGTGGTATGAAAACACCTGGCTGCCGCGCGTCTCGCCGCTTACGCTCGGCGCGCTGCTGTTCACCATCGTGGTCATGTTCACCTTCAAGGGCGAATCCATCGTCCGGCTTCCCCTCGACGTGCTCAGGATCGCCCTGCCGCTGGCGGTTTATTTCGTCGTCATGTTCTTTGCGAGTTTCCTGATGGCGCGGAGACTCGGCGCGGACTACGAACGGAGCACGTCGCTCGCCTTCACCTCGGCGGGAAACAATTTCGAGCTGGCCATCGCCGTGGCGATTGCGGTGTTCGGGCTGCATTCGGGCGTGGCCTTCGCGGCCGTGGTGGGGCCGCTGATCGAGGTGCCCGCATTGATCCTCCTGGTCCAGGTCGCACTGCGCCTGAAACGCAAAACCCGGAAGCTCGGCCTGTCGCAGGCCGACTGCCCGCCTTAGCCTCGCCTCAGACCATCCCGCATTCAGACGGGGCGCCGCAATCGGTGTCTGATCGTCACCGGCGACGCGCCGCCGAAGTCGCCGGACTGGCCGACGAACTCGAAATTGTAGTCAAATTCTGAATACGCGCCCCAGACGCGCGCGCCGAGCGAGTGCCGCTCTTCGAGCGCCGTGCCCTGGTCGAACCGTGCATCCTTCCGCCGCAGGCCGAGGTAATACAGGTCGATGTGGCCGCCGGGCAGCACACGAACTGCACGGCGGTCGCTGCGAAAGCGTTGGCCGCCGGAAAGGGTATGCCCATTTCGGCGATCTCTGCGGCAAGTATCCACGGCGTCGAGAGCGAGGCGGAAGAGTTTCATGGGACAAGCGGGGGCGCGGCTCGGCGGGACGCCTCGCCCTACCGAGGGTGACGGCGGGACGCGGTCAGAAGGCGAAGCAGTCGCAGCCGAGGCCGAAGAAGCCGCCGGCCGGTGCGGCGCGCAGCACGGCGTCGGCAGGGGCCTTGGCCGGGTTGAGCAGGCGGGCGAGCACGCTGGTCGCGTTGAACCCGTGCGCGGGACACTGGCAGCCGACGGAATGCGGGCGGTGCGCGGGGCACAGGCAGCCGGACGGATGCGCGGAGAAGTTGCTCGCCTGTGCGTAGAATTTCGGCGCGCCGTAGCCGCCGAAGTAGCTCGCGGGCGACCAGTCGGGGGTAACGGGCAGCGGCGGCGGGGCGTAGTCGTCGAAATCGCCGGCGGCATGGACGACCTTGCCGCCGAGAACTGTAAGGACGGACTGGATACGCTTGATGCGCTCCTCGGGGACGGTGAAATAGTCCTCCGTCAATACGGCGAGGTCGGCGAGCTGGCCGGGGACGATGGAGCCTTTTTTTCCGGTCTCGGTCGAAAACCACGCGCTGCCGACGGTGTAGAGGCGCAGGGCCTCCATGCGGCTGAGACGGTTTTCCTCGGGATAAAGTTCGAAGCCGCCGACGGTGCGGCCGGAGACGAGCCAGTAGAGGGAATCCCACGGGTTGTAATTGGCGACGCGGGTGGCGTCGGTGCCGGCCCCGACGGGCACGCCGGTCCGCAGCATCCTCGCGACCGGCGGCGTGGCGGCGGTCGCGGCGTGGCCGTAGCGGGCGGCGAAGTATTCGCCCTGGAAGGCCATGCGGTGCTGCACGGCGATGCCGCCGCCGAGGGCGCGGACGCGCTCGATGTTGCGGTCGCTGATGGTCTCGGCGTGGTCGAGGAACCAGTGCAGGCCGTCGAGCGGGTGGGCCTGGTTGACCTTCTCGAATACGTCCAGGAAGCGGGTGATCGACTCGTCGTAGGTCGCGTGCAGGCGGAAGGGCCAGCGGTTGGCGGCGAGGAGCGAGACGACGGCTTCGAGATCGGTTTCGAGGCGCGCGGGAAGGTCGGGGCGGGGCTCGAGGAAGTCCTCGAAATCGGCGGCGCTGAAGACGAGCATCTCGCCCGCTCCGTTGAGACGGAAGACGTCGTCGCCTTGGCCGGGTTTGGCCATTTTTATCCAGCGGGCGAAGTCGTCTTTTTCCTGCTGCGGTTTTTGCGTGAAAAGGTTGTAGGCGATGCGGAGCGTGAGTTCGCCGCGCTGGTGGAGTTCGTCGATGACCTGGTAGTCCTCGGGGTAGTTTTGATAACCGCCGCCGGCGTCGATGACGCTGGTGAGGCCGAGGCGGTTGAGTTCGCGCATGAACTGGCGCGTGGAATTGTACTGGTATTCGAGCGGAAGCTTCGGCCCCTTGGCGAGGGTGGCGTAGAGAATGGTGGCGTTGGGGCGGGCGATGAGCAGGCCGGTGGGGTTGCCGTGCTTGTCGCGCCGGATCTCGCCGCCGGGCGGGTTGGGCGTGTCCTTGTCGTAGCCGACGGCGCGGAGCGCGGCGCGGTTGAGCATCGCCTGGCAGTAGAGGTGCAGGACAAAAACGGGGGTGTCGGGCGCGGCCTCGTTGAGTTCGTCGAGCGTGGGCAGGCGTTTCTCGGCGAACTGGAATTCGCTCCAGCCGCCGACGACGCGCACCCATTGCGGCGCGGGCGTGCGGGCGGCCTGCTCGCGGAGCATGCGCAGGCCGTCGGCCAGCGAGGGGACGCCGTCCCAGCGGAGTTCGAGGTTGTAGTTGAGCCCGCCGCGGATGACGTGCAGGTGCGAGTCGTTGAGGCCGGGGATGACGGTGCGGCCGCCGAGATCGATCACCCGGGTGCCGGGGCCGCGCAGCGCGAGCACGTCGCGGTCGGCGCTGACGGCAAGAAAACGTCCGTCGCGGATGGCGGCGGCTTCGGCAAAGGAGCGGCGCTCGTCCTGCGTGGCGATGCGGCCGTTGTGGAGAATGAGTTCGGGGGCGGCGGATGAAGCAGTCATGGTAGTGAGTCGTGAGGTCGGAAGGGTCGGGATGAACAATTCAGGAGTGAAGCCAGCGGCGGAAGAAGCGCGTGAGCAGCGGCATGACGATCCATGTCAGAAGCGCGACGACCAGGCCGGTGGTGACGATGTTGATGAGCAGGGGATGCAACGGCGCGAACAGGCGTCCGAAGAACGGCGGAAGCAGCGAGGTGAGCGGATAGACGCCGAGGAAGGTGACGAGGGCCATCTTCCATTGCGGGAGCGGGCGCAGGGGCGCGCCTTCGGGCGTGAACCAGCTTTCGAGGCCGGACAGTTCCTCGACGCGGGGATCGCCTTCGGTGAGGCCGCGCACGGCTTCGTTCCACGCGAGGTATTCGCGCGAGGCGTGGTAGGCGGCGAGCGCGGCGCGGCTGGCGAACTTGCGCATGATGCGGTAGTCGCGGGAAGCCGCACCGGGCGCGGGGCGCGTGATATGCACGCCGAGCTGGCCGGGCTGCGCGAGCGAGCGTTGTGCAAACTCGTGCATGGCGCGCTCGAAACCGGCCTCGCAGCCGGGTTTCACCGTGCGGGTAATCCAGACGGTGACGGGGACGGAATCGCTCATGGCGAGGGCAATGACGTGTCAAGGCCGGCGCGACCGCGAGGAGAGCGCGCATGAGGCGCGCCCCTCCTTGCGGCTGCGACGGCGGTTCAGTGCGCGGCCTTTTTGGTGACGAGGTGCGGTTTTTGGGCGGACTGCGGCGCCTTGTGCACCATCGTGTAGGCGTATTCGACGCCCACGCCATAGGCGCCGCCCTGCTGCTTGAGGATACCCATGAGGTTGTTGTAGTGGTCGCGCCGGGCCCAGTCGCGCTGCAATTCGAGGAGCGCGGCGATGGTGGTGGTGCGGACGGCGCCGGCCTGCACCATGCGGGAAAGCGCGGCTTCCTGCGCGGCGGGCGAGGTGGCGCCGCAACAATCCTCCACCACGTAAATGTTATAACCCGCGCCGAGCATCTCGATGGTTGGCCAAGTCACGCAGACTTCGGTCCACAAGCCGGTCATGATGATGTTTTTGCGGCCGGTGGCCTCGACGGCCTTGCGAAAGCCCTCGTCGTCCCACGAGTTCATCGAGGTGCGTTCGACGACCGCCTGGCCGGGGAACACATCGAGAAGCTGGGGCCAGAGGTAACCGCTGAAGGACTCGGTCTCGACGGCGGTGAGCACGGCGGGGACATTGAACTCCTTCGCCACGCGGGCGAGGAGCGAGACGTTGTTGATGAGGGTCGCCCGGTCGATGCTGGCGATGCCGAAGGTCATCTGCGGCTGGTGGTCGATGAACACGATGGCGCTGTCCTGCGCGGTGTAGAGCTTGTGATAAGGAGACATGGTTTTCCCTTGAGTTGTATAGGTTGGCTGGAATGAGCGATAGGCCCGACGGCTTAAGAATATCAGATTTTTGGACGACTGCCCAATACCTTGTTTCTGGTCTCGCTCATACTTCCGGTTGGGCTACACTGGCGGCATGGAATTGCGCCATTTGCGTTACTTTGTCGCGGTCGCCGCGCAGGGCAGTTTTAACCGCGCGGCAGAGAGACTGCACCTTACCCAACCCACGCTCAGCCGGCAGGTGCAGGACCTGGAGGAGGAACTCGGCGTCGTGCTGGTCACGCGTCGCGCCAACTCCGTGATGCTGACGGCGGCGGGCGAAAGTTTCCACGAGGAGGCGCGCGACATCCTCGCGCAGGTGGACCAGGCGGTGAAACGCGTCCGGGGCGGGGACAAATATGAAGCGCTGCGCATCGGCTACATCCCGTCGCTCACCGGCGGGGCGATGCCGCGGGCGATCGGGCGTTTCCACGCGGCGGCGCCGCGCGTCCGGCTGGAGTTGTCCGACCTGTCGCCGCACGAGATGATCGGGCTCGCGTTCGTCGGCCAGCTCGACCTCGTCGTCACGCTGGATGTCACGGCCGACTTCGCCGCCTTTTCGTGGACGGAACTGCACCGCGTGCCGCCGGTGCTGGTGATGTCACGCTCCCATCCGCTGGCGAAGTTGGAGGAAGTGCCTCCCGGGCGCTTGCACGACGTGACGCTGCACTATCTCAACCACCACAACTATCCCGAATACGCGCCGCTCGTGCGCGCGATGCTGAAGCCCTTCGGCATCAAACCCCGCGTGTCCCCCGACAACGCCGAGGGCATCATCCCGTTGTTTGCGGCCCTGGAAGGGGGCAACGGAGCGGCCATCCTTCCCGAAGGCGTAGATAGAATGATCCCCAAATCGCTGGTGACGCGGCCCTTCTCTCCCCTGCCCCGCCCCTTTGTCAGCAAAATGGGGATGCGCAAGTCCAACCCGCACGCCGAGATCTTCGCCCGCCTGCTGGTCGAGGAAACCAAGTGCCTGCACGCCAGCCAGCCGTGGCCGGACTCTTGACGCTCCACTCCTTCTTATGTGATGGCCTGATGACCTCGGGCCATTACCCCAAAAACCAGGCTCGCCCCCGGCCTCGCGCCCTGCTTTATTGGTGATGCGAGATACTGCATATTCATACCTATATGCCCCCGGCATCCCATTTCCAACCACGCCGCTTTTGCCATGTTCATGGCCTGACTTTCGCCACGGTTGCGTTGTTTTGCGCCGCTTTTGTCCCGCTTTCCGCAAAGCCCAAAAAGGACGCCGCTCCCCCACCCTCCGAGGTCGTCGAGATGGAGGGGCTCACCGTCACCGACGCGCGCGAACTCCCGCCCCCTGAAGAATGGAGCTACACGACGATTCCGGGCTTCGAGGTGCTGTCCAACGCGTCCACCCGCGCCACGCAGCGCCTCATGCGCGACTTCGTCATATTTCGCGACGCGCTTGGCATCGTCTGGCCGATTCAGTTCCGCGACCCGCCGCCGTCCGCCATCATCCTTTGCGGACGCAACAACGCCTTCGAGCAATTCCTCCCCGCCGCCACCAAGGAGGATGGCACCCCGGTTGATATCGGCCGCGCCAGCATCACGCTGATCAACCGCGAGCAGGGATTCATCGTCATGGATTTGCAGACCAAAAGCCTCGACCTCGATCCCTCCATGATCGGGATGGAGAGTCCCGACGCCGGTCCGGCCTCGTTTGAAATCGATCACTACGCGCAGCTCTACCGCGAATACGTGCGCTATCTGCTCAGCCAGTTCGGCGCATCGCTGCCGCCCTGGTTCGAGGAGGGGCTTTGCCAGATCATCATGAAAATGGACGTGGACAAGCGCACCATCATCTTCGGCAAAATCGACGACCCCGACGATTATCCCTCTCCGCGCGGCGCCGGCGCGGGCGCGGCAGCGGCTCCGCTGCTCGCCTCCGATGACGAGGACTCCGGCGATTCGTCCGACCCCGGTTTCATCGGCAATGTCACCATCGACGACCGCGACTTCAACATCGTCCTGCGCCGTCGCGCGCTGCTCAATTTCAAGGATTTCTTCGGCGTCAAGGCCGACTCGCCCGTCGCGCAAAATCCCCTCGGCAACAACGTCTGGGCCAAGCAGTGCCAGGCCTTTGTCCACATGTGCCTGTTCAGCACCGGCGGCAAATACAAGAAGCCTTTCGCCGAATTCCTCACCCGCTCCGCGAAGGAGCCGGTCACGCCTGAACTGTTCAGGGAATGCTTCGGCAAAACCTACAACCGCTTCCTCGTCGAACTGCGAGGCTACATCAGTTTCACCTCCTACACCGCGCAGCAGGTCACCATCACCAGCGGCCCGCCGCTGCTTGCCGATCCGCCCGAGATGCGCGTGGCCAGCGAAGGCGTGAGCGCCCGCATCAAAGGCGACGCGCTCATGATCGCCGGCAAGCCCCAGGCAGCCCTCAACACGCTGCGCGCGGCCAGCATCCGGGGCGACCAGACCGCCCCGTTGCTCGCCTCGCTCGGCATCGCGGCCCACGCCGCAGGCGAGGACACCCGCGCGCGCAAGGCGCTTGAAGCCGCCGTCGCGGACCAGACCACCCGCGGACGCGCCTACACCACGCTCGCGCGCATCCACTTGTCCGAGGCCCAGGGCGAGCTCAGCCCCTCGCAACTTTCCTCCATACTCCAGCTCCTGTTTGAGGCCCGCAAAATCCGTCCCACGCTGCCCGACACCTACGAACTCATCGCCGAGGCATGGACGCGCTCCAGCGCCTCGCCCAAGGACGAGCATCTGGCCGTGCTCGTCGAGGGCATCAAGCGCTTCCCGCGCGACGTCGAACTCGTTTACCAGACCGCCGAACTTGCGACCCGCATCGCCAATTACGACGGCGCTCGCTCCCTCATCGCGCACGGACTGAAAATCACGACCGACACCCCCGTCCGGGAACGCTTTGCCAAGCTCCAATCCACGCTTCCGAGCCCGTCCATGCCGGCCGAGGCGCCTCCGTCCGCCGTCGAACCCTCCCCGGTCAACACCGGCATGCCCGCAAGCGCGCCCGCCTCCTAAGGAGGATCCATCCCAATCCCCTTCTTTCCTCTTTCTCTTTATCTTTCCTCTTTCTCCCCGATCCCCTGTGACGCATGGGAGAAAGAGAAAGAGGAAAGCAGGTCCTTTTAGGCCGAAGTCCTTTTGCATCGGTCCATGCCCTCCGGTTTTCCCATCCGCTCCACGCACTGGCTTGACC
Organism: Termitidicoccus mucosus; assembly: GCF_038725785.1. GTDB lineage: Bacteria > Verrucomicrobiota > Verrucomicrobiia > Opitutales > Opitutaceae > Termitidicoccus > Termitidicoccus mucosus. The sequence continues at coordinate 7,237,036 of NZ_CP109796.1, read as the reverse complement.
CCGTTCGCCACCGGCGATTTCATTGAGTCTCACTATGCAACCTCCCGAACCCGCCGGCGCCCCGGCGATCAAATACAAACGCATTGTCCTCAAACTCAGCGGCGAAGTCCTTCGCAGCAAATCCTCCGGGGACCCCATTGATCGCCTCACCCTCGAGCGTGTCTGCACCCAAGTTAAGGAAATCCACGAACTCGGCATCCAAATCGGCGTCGTGATCGGCGGCGGCAATATCTTTCGCGGACTCGCCGGGGAAAAACGCGGCGTCGAGCGCACCACGGGGGATTACATGGGCATGCTCGCCACGGTCATCAACTCGCTCGCCCTCATGGATTCCCTTGAAAAGATGGGGGTCGTCACCCGCGTGCAAAGCGCCATCCCCATGAACCAGATCGCGGAGCCCTTCATCCTCCGCCGCGCGATCCGGCATCTCGAAAAAGGCCGCGTCGTCATCTTTGCGGCCGGCACCGGAAACCCCTATTTCTCGACCGACACCACCGCCGCCCTCCGCGCGTCCGAGATGCACGCCGACATCATCATGAAGGCGACCAAGGTGGACGGCATTTATGACAAGGACCCGAAAAAATACCCCGACGCCGTCAAATACGAAGAAATCACCTTCATCGACGCGCTCAGGCAGCGCCTCAACGTGATGGATTCCACCGCCTTCTCCCTCTGCCTCGACAACAATGTCCCCATCCTCGTGTTTGACCTCAACGACGAGCACGCCATCAGCCGCGCCGTCCACGGCGAAAAAGTGGGCACGCTCGTGCATGGATAGCGGCATTTCCGACTGGGAGCTGCCGCGCCATCATCGCAGTTGAACCCGCGCGGCAGCGCGCAATCGAAAATAAAATCGCCCGCCTCCGCGCCTTCGCCCAAATAACCAGCCAGACAACAATCACCCACCCTCAACCCACCCACCACCATGTCCAATCCCTCCATCACCGAAATGCAGGCAAAGATGAAAAAAGCCTTTGAGTTCACCCTGCACGAATTCAGTTCCATCCACACCGGCAAGGCGTCCCCGACCATGGTCGAAGGCGTCATGGTTGAAGCCTACGGCTCCATGATGCGCCTCAAGGAATGCGCCGCGATCTCCACGCCCGACGCGCGCATGATTCTCATCCAGCCCTGGGACAAAGGCATCACGCAGGCGATTGCGAAGGCGATTCAAACGGCGAACCTCGGGCTGAATCCCGCCGTTGACGGCGCCAATGTCCGCGTGCCGCTTCCCGAACTCAGCCGCGAACGCCGCCAGGAATTTGTGAAGGTCGCCAACCGCATGGCCGAGGAAGGCCGCGTGCAGGTTCGCAACATTCGTCGCGACACCCTCGACGCCCTCAAAAAAGCGCAAAAAACCGGGGCCGTTTCGGAAGACGAACTCAAGCGCCTGGAAAAAGAGGTGCAGGCGGCCACTGACAAAACCATCAAGGACATCGGCGACCACCTCGCAAAAAAGGAAAAGGAACTCACCACCGTCTGATCGGCGCCCACGTCCCCGCCAACCGAATCGCACCGCGACGGCGGTCAAGATGCCCACCATGCCCGGCAGGCATCCATTCGTCGCTTTCGACGGATTCATCCGGCTGTCCATGGATCCAAAAGGACAAGGGCGCTGAACGGGTTTGGCAATGGCATTACATCAAAGTCCTGATGGACTTTTGTTTATAAATCACCGCGCTTCACGCCGCCGCCGGAAGGCAAATTCCCTTGAACAAAATCTCACCCACGCCCGCATCCGTCCTGCCGCCGCCCGCCGCCCGGAATTCCGAGGCCCGCCGCGGCGTGCTCATGGCAGGCGGCAGTTTCCTGCTTTGGGGCTTGCTGCCGTTTTATTGGAAACAGTTGCAGGCGGTGCCCGCCACCGAGCTCATCTGCCACCGCATGGTGTGGTCGTTGTTTTTTCTGCTCGCGGTGCTGGCCGCCCAGGGGACGCTGCGCGGGCTGGCCGCGGCCTTCGCCTCGCCGCGTCTCGTCGCGCTCAACACCCTCGCCAGCCTGCTCCTCGCGGCCAACTGGCTCACCTACGTGTGGGGCGTGAACCATGACCGGATCATCGAAACCTCGCTTGGCTATTTCCTCTCGCCGCTGTGCTACGTCGCGCTCGGTCGCGTGCTGCTGCGCGAACGGCTGCGCAGTCTCCAGTGGGTCGCCATCATCCTCGCCACCCTCGGGGTCGCGCTGCTGCTGCTCCGGCTCGATCATGCTCCGTGGATCGCATTCCTGCTGGCGGGCACCTGGTCGTTCTACGGCATCCTGAAAAAGAAGTCCGCGCTCGGCTCGCTCCAGGGGCTCACCGTCGAGACGCTGCTGCTGTTTCCCTTCGCCGCCGCATGGCTCCTCTGGCTCGCGGCCCGCGACGGCGGCGTGTTCGGCCACGCCGCGGCCTCGCTGCACGTGCTCGCCATCGGCTCGGGCCTAGTCACGGCGGTGCCCCTGCTCATGTTCGCCTGGGGCGCCCAGCGCCTGCGCTTCACCACCATCGGCCTGCTGCAATACCTGGGCCCGACCTTGCAGTTCCTCATCGGCCTGCTCGTTTATCACGAACCGCTGGGCGCGCCGCAGCTTCGGGCGTTCGTGTTCATCTGGGCCGGGCTGCTCCTTTACACCGCCGACGGATTTCTCGCGGGACGCGCCCGCCAGCCCGCGCCGGACGCAAGTTTTTGACTGGCTGGCGGCGCGCACGTGGCTAGGGTCCCCGCAGCATGAAAAACTTTTTCACCTCGCTGCTCGGTTCGCTGGTCGCCCTCGTCATCTTTTCGCTCGGGGCGATGCTTTGCTCCTTCCTGCTCATCGTGGTCATCGCGTCGCTGGGCGGCGGCGGGAAGAAAAAAATCACGGTCGAAAAAGGCTCCTATCTTGTGCTCGACATGTCGGTCAACATCACCGACGCCCCTCCGCACATCGACAGGAACATCATCGCCGGCGCGCTCGCGGGCGGAGGCGGCGCCCCGCCGGTCCTCCAGCTTCGCGAGGCCACCCGCGCGCTGCGTTCCGCCGCGTCCGACCGCCGCATCGCCGGCGTGTTTCTCCACGGCCGCTTCGCCCCCGCCGACTACGGCACCGGCTATGCCGCGCTGAAGGAAATCCGCGAGGCGCTGCAAGCCGTGAAGGCCGCCCAAAAACCCGTCATCGCCTTCCTCGATTCCGCGTCCGTGCGCGAGATGTATCTCGCCTCGCTGGCCGACGAAATCGTGCTCGACCCCTACGGCGAACTGCTCATGCCCGGCCTCGCCTCCGAACCGGCTTTCTTCGCCGGCGCGTTTGAAAAATTCGGCGTCGGCGTGCAGGTCACGCGCGTCGGCAAATACAAGTCCGCCATCGAGCCGTACACGCGCACCGACATGAGTCCGGAAAGCCGCGAGCAGATGCAAAAGCTCCTCGGCGACATCTGGGACGAGCTTCGCGGCGGGGTCGCCGCCGCGCGCGGTCTTACGACGGCCGACGTGCAAAAAATCGTGGACACCGAAGGACTCATCCGCCCCGAATCCGCGCTCGACGCCGGGCTCGTCACGCGCCTCGCCTATCGCGACGAAATCATCGACGAAATGAAAATCCGCACCGGCCGCGCCGCCGGCGAAAACGAACCTTTCCTGCAAATCGCGCTCGCCGATTACGTCACCACCGTGCCCGTCTCGGCCGGGCCGTCGCCCGCGCCGGTCAAGACCGGCACGGCCAAAACCGGCGGGAGCCGCGTGGCGGTCGTGTATGCCGAGGGCGTCATCGTGGACGGGCACGGCGCGCCCAATGAAATCGGCGGCGAACGCTTCGCGCGCGAAATCCGCCGCCTCCGCCAGGACGAGGACATCGCCGCCATCGTGCTCCGCGTCAACAGCCCCGGCGGCTCCGCGTCCGCCTCCGAGCACATCCAGCGCGAGTTGCGCGTCGCCGCCCACACCAAGCCCGTCATCGTTTCCATGGGCACCTACGCCGCGTCCGGCGGCTATTGGATTTCCGCCTACGGCAACCGCATCTTCGCCGGGCCGGGCACCATCACCGGCTCCATCGGCGTGTTTGGCGTGCAGTTCGACATCCAGAGGCTTTCCAACAACCTCGGCGTCACCTACGACAGCGTGAAAACCGGCAAATTCGCCGACGCCATCACCATCACGCGCCCGAAGACCGAGGAGGAGCTCGCCGTCGTCCAGCGCATGGTGGACTGGATCTACGACGAGTTTGTCGGCAAGGTCGCCGACGCGCGCGGCATCGCCCGCGAGCGCGTCCACGAAATCGCCCAGGGCCGCGTCTGGTCGGGCGCGGAGGCCCTCCGCCTCGGCCTCGTCGACGAAATCGGCGGCCTCGACGACGCCATCGCCTACGCCGCCGGAAAAGCCGGGCTCAAGAGCGGCTACAAGGTGACCGAGTATCCGCGCAAAAAGGAATTCGCCGAAGTGCTGGCCGAATTGTTCCAGGACATCGCGCCCAACGCCGACGCCCGGACCTCGGTCACCGACGGGGCCGTCGACCAAGCGATCGCCCGTCTGAAAGCCGAACTCTCGGCCATCAACCAGTTCAACGATCCCAAGGGCATCTACGCCCGGCTCCCGCTGGAATTGATGGTGCGTTGAAACACCGCGCCACCCCGCTCCGCTCTTTCTTCTTTCCTCTTTATCTTTCTTCTTTCGTCAGGAAAACGACGGACGGAAACGCCCGGACTGGGAGAAAGAAGAAAGATAAAGAGGAAAGAAGAAAGAGGAGAAAAAACAGCTTTGGGGCCTGTAAGCCGGATTCTGTGCGCGCCTTGCGGCGCGGTGAATGTCATTTCTCTAGGGCGCTTGCGCGCCCTTCCCGTCCTGCGACGGGATGCGGCATACCCGCGGCTATGGGACGGGCCGTCCAGCCGCCTATTTTGCCTTGCACCGGATTGGGTTTTTCGTGCCGCCCGCCTTGCGGCGGAGCGCGGTGGGCTCTTGCCCCACCTTTTCACCATCACCTGCCGCGCGCGTCTTGCGACGGCGCGGCGGGCTGTCTGTTTTCTGTGACACTGTCCGTCAACGCGGGATATGGCCCGCGTTGCCCCGGCTTGAGCGGAGGCGAATCCGGCCGGTGCGACGGCCTTGCGACCGTGCGGCCGAACCGGCGCGACAACGTTTCTCGACGGGAATCCCGCCCGGTGGTGTCCGGACTTTCCTCTCGGAGATACAAAGAACTCGGAGCGACATTCCGGCCCCAAAGCTGAACGGGGAGGTTGCGCCGCCGCGGATGGGGAGGCGAGCCTCATTTCGCGAACGGCCATTTTGAGAACGCCGGTGCCCCGGCGGTGTGCCGCAAAGGGAGGCCATCTTCCTCCCGCCTTGGACACCGATTGCAAGAAAGCGGAAAGAATAAAGACGAGAGGTCACACACCCCGGCTTGGCACGCGCACGATTTTCATCCCGGCGGCGGTGGCGGCGCGGATGCCCGGCTCGGCGTCCTCGAACACGAGGCATTTTTCCGGCGGCACGCCCATGCGCTCCGCCGCGAGCAGGAACATGTCGGGCGCGGGTTTGCCGCGTCCGGGCGCGACATCGGCGGGGGTGATGATGATCTTGAAAACATCAATCAGGTGCGCGGCGGCCAGCGCGGGAATCGCGACCTGGCGCAATCCGCCGGTCGCGATGGCGACCGGATGAGTCCTGGCGACGCGCTCGGCAAAATCGGCGACCGGCGCGATGCGGCGCACCTCGGGCATCAAGGCGAGAAACAGGCCCTCCTTGTAGTGGGTCGCCTCGTCCGGGTCGAGGGCCAGTCCGTAGTGTTTCGAAAAACGCGTCGCGACCTCCGGAGTCGGTATGCCGCCGAGCGAATAGAAAAAATCCTCGTCGAGTTTTCCAGGCATTCCGAAATGCCTCATCGCGGCGTCCCACGCGCGATAGTGCAACGGCATGGTGTCCACCAGCGTGCCGTCGAGATCGAAGATGTATCCGGCGAAGTCTTCGGAAGGAATGTCAAGTTGCATGATTCGTCGCTTGCTTTGAATGTCTGCCTTGGAATTTCGAGCGCCACGAGTGGGGAAAAGTAACAAGTGGCAAGTATCAAGTATCAGGAAAAGTGCGCGGCGAAGCCGCGGCTGTCTTCTTGTTACTTGTCACTTGATACTTGTTACTTTCCCCACTCCGTGGTGAATCGCTATTTCCTCTTTCCGAACCCGTCCGGATTGGCCGAGTGCCATCTCCACGCGGTTTCGACGATGGACTCGATGGTGTCGAACTTCACCTTCCAACCGAGTTCGTTCTTCGCCTTCGACGAATCGGCGTAGAGCGCAGGCGGGTCGCCGGCGCGACGCGGGCCTTCGGTGTACGGGACTTTCTTGCCCGTCACTTTCCCGACCGCGTTGATGACCTCGCGCACGGAGGTCGGCGTGCCGGTGCCGAGATTGTAGAAAAGCGCCGTCCCCGGTTTTTCGAGTTTCTCAAACACCGCGATGTGCGCGCGGCTGAGGTCGTCCACGTGCACGTAATCGCGCAGGCAGGTGCCGTCGGGCGTCGGGTAGTCGATGCCGAAAACCTGCAACGGCGGGCGCTTGCCGGTCGCGGCGTCGATGGCGAGCGGGATGAGATGCGTCTCGGGGTCGTGGTCCTCGCCGATGGCGCCGTCCTCGGCGGCGCCGGCGGCATTGAAATAGCGAAAGGCGGAAAAACTCAGCCCGTGCGCGAGCGCGAGCGCCTTGAGCGCGTTCTCCACATCGAGTTTGGTCTGTCCATAGGGATTGATGGGCGACTGCGGCATGGTTTCGACCAGCGGCATTTTTTCCGGGATGCCGTAGGTGGCGCAGGTCGAGGAGAAGACGAATTTTTTCACGCCTTTCGCCAGCATCACGCGCAACAGGCCGAGCGTGGCCACGACGTTGTTAAAGTAATACTTGAGCGGGTCGTGCACCGACTCGCCCACGTAGGCATAGGCGGCGAAGTGCATGACGAGGTCGATCTTCTCGTCCACGAGGATCTTGCCGACGGCGGACTCGTCGCCGAGATTCACGTCATAAAACGGCACATCGGGCGCGACCGCCCGCCGGTGTCCAAACACCAGATTGTCAATCACCACGGGGCGATGCCCCGCCGCGGTGAGTTGGCGGACACAGTGACTGCCGATATAACCGGCACCTCCTACGACTAAAACATTCATGCGGGTGAAGCTTGTATTGATTTTCAAGTGTGGTTGGCTAGCACTTTCCTTTCCAATTTCGCCAAGCATCCGCACCATGACTCTCCCTCGCATCGTCATCACAGGCGTCGGCCTGACCGCCCCCAACGGCAACTCGCTGGCCGAGTTCCGCCACAACCTTTTGCATGGCGTCGCCGGGGTGGAGCCTTACGACGTGCGCTACATGGGCCGCCTCGTCGCGGGCGTCTGCCATTTCGATCCGCTCAAGCATCAGCGCAAAAAAGAAGTGCGCGTGGGCACCCGCGCCGGGTCCATTTCCATTTACTGCGCGCGCGAGGCGCTCGCCGACAGCGGGCTGAACTTCGAGGCCGTGCCGAAGGACCGCGTGGGCATCTACATCGGCTGCACCGAGCACGGCAACGTCGAGACGGAAAACGAAATCTACGCCCTCTCCAAGTTCAACTACGACACCAAATACTGGTCGCACTACCACAACCCCCGCACCGTCGCCAACAACCCCGCCGGCGAGACTTCGCTCAACCTCGGCGTCACCGGCCCGGCCTACACCATCGGCGCGGCCTGCGCCGCGGGCAACCTCGGCCTCATCCACGCCGCGCAAATGCTCCGTCTCGGCGAGGTGGACCTCGCCCTCTGCGGCGGCGTCAGCGAAAGCATCGGCACCTTCGGCATCTTCGCCGCCTTCAAATCCCAGGGCGCGCTCGCCCACCATTCCGACCCGAAAAAAGCCTCGCGCCCCTTCGACAAGGCCCGCAACGGCATCGTCATCTCCGAGGGCGGATGCCTCTACACCCTCGAACGCCTGGACGACGCGCTGGCCCGCGGGGCGAAAATCTACGGCGAGATCGCCGGCTATCACGTCAACAGCGACGCCTCCGACTACGTCCTGCCCAACCCCGCGCGCCAGTCCGAATGCGTCGCCCGCTCCATCGCCCACGCCGGCCTCGCGCCGCGCGACATCCACATCGTCAACACCCACGCCACCGCCACCCCGCTCGGCGACATCCAGGAGGCGCAGGGACTCGCCCAGGTTTTTGTGGACTGCCCCGACACGTTCATCAACAACACCAAGAGCTTCATCGGCCACGCGATGGGCGCCGCCGGCGCGCTCGAACTCGCGGGCAACCTGCCCTCCTTCGACGACCTCGTCGTGCACCCCACGATCAACGTGGACGAACTCGATCCGCAATGCGCGCTCCCGAACCTCGTGCTCAACCAGCCGGTGAAGGTGAAACGCGTTGACGCCATCCTCAACAATTCGTTCGGTATGCTCGGCATCAACTCGACGCTGATCGTGAAGCGATTTGTTGCCTAAGCCGCCAAACCCTCCTATTTTTCCAACATGACCAAAGACGAATGCAAACAAGCCGTGATCGAAATCATCGCGGACATCGCCCCTGACGAAGACCTCGGCAATCTGAAGCACGACGTGCGCCTGCGCGACCAGTTGCAACTCGACTCGATGGACTTTCTCGACATCGTGATGGAGCTGCGCAAACGCCACGGCATCGAGGTGCCCGAGAGCGATTACATGCAACTCGCCTCGCTCGACAGTTGCGCCGAATACCTCACGCCGAAATTCACCGCGCTGGGGAAATGACGCCGGCGCCGTGGCGGGCTGGCCTTGCCTCGGTTCCGCGCACGCCAGTCCAGCCGCCGCTGGGAACGCTCAAAGCCGGGATGAAAATCCCGGCTTTGGCGTCCCTGCCCGCCTCGCGAGAGCTCGGCCCCCCACCAAAACCTCTTTGGTAATGTAAGCAGCCTCACTTCAATTTCACGCGAAGAACGGCGGTTTCGCCGTTGCGGCTGGTTTGGAGGACAAACTCGGTGCGGGCCGTGTCGGCGGCGATTTCGTCCAGTTTCCGGATTGCGTCGGCATAGGTCGCGATGGCGGCGCCGTCGATCTGCCTGATCCAATCCTCCATGCGCAGGCCGGCGATGGAGGCGGGGCTGTCGTGCTTCACGAAACTCGCCACCACGCCGGCGGACTCGGATTGTTTCACCCGGCGCGCCACGGCGTCGGAGTAAACAAACTCGCGCACGGCGAAACCGGGCGCGTCGAAATACTTCCGCTCCGCCTCGGCGGTGTTGCGCGGCTCGTCGCCGAGCGTCACGGGCAGCTCGACGCGTTCGCCGCTGTTGCGCAGGACGGAGAGGCGCATCACGTCCCCGGGAGCGCGGCGGGCGAGTTGCAGTTCCATCCAGGCGGGCACGACGCGGTCGGGTTTCAGGCGCGGAAGCGGTGCGCCGTCGATGCCCACGATGATGTCGCGCGCCTGCACGCCGCCCTTCTCGGCGGGGCTGCCTTCCAGCACCCCGCTGACGACGAGCGCGGACTGGTCGTCGAGCTTGAGCAAGGCGGCGAGCTCGGAATCGACGGGCTCGACGGCAGAGAGGCCGAGCCATGCGCTGGGGCGCCCGAAGACGTTTTGCGGCACCCGGCTTATCCACGGAAGGATTTCCGAGGCGAGGCGGGCGACGGGGGTCTCGTCGGTGTTGACCAGAAAAACGGACTGGCCGCGCTCGGCTCGCGAATACATGAGAAAACTCTCGCCGAAACCGCCCTGCCCCACCCCGGCGAGCGCGCCGTCCGCCGTGAACACGGGCAGGTTGGGACCGGCGATCTCGTCGAGCGCGAGAAGCGAACGCCGCGGCAGCGTCATGAGCGAGGACACCTTGCTTTCGAGGAAATACGGAGCGAAATCCTCGTCCTTGTTGCGCAGGCCGATGCCCCAGACAGTCGCGCCGATGCCGGGCTCGGGCGCGCCGGGCTTCACGAACACGGTCACGGGGACAAGCGCGTCGCGCAGCGCGCCGGGCGCGACGCGGATGTAGCGCCAGCCGGTGAGCCCATCGGGGCCGATGTATTCGGCGGGCGAATACCCGCTGGTTTTTTGCCCGGGGCGGTAAACGCGGAAATCGACGAGGCGCGAGGGCGGCGTGAGGTTGCTGGCGGCTTCGCCCGGAATGGCGATGACGCCGTCGGCGTCGAGCACGAGGCCGGAAACGATGGTCGAGCGGCGGTCTATCTCGGTCTCGGTCTGGAACTCCACCGCGACGACGCAGCGCACGCGCTCGCGCCAAAGCACGGCCAGCGGGGACTCGGCGGAAGGTGAGGGAGATTGCGCCGCGGCGAAGAGATGGAGAAAGGACAAAAATGCCGCGCATGCGCCGGCCAGCCGGAGGCCGCGGCGGCGGCCGGGGCTGCTTCTGTCAAGTGAAATTCGGTGCGTTGTTGTGGTCATGGTTCGATACGAAGAGCGGGCATGGCGCGCAGACGCGAAAAGCGCGGCGACCGCGGCAGGAATCGCGGCCGGATGCGTTTTTCTCATCCGATGGGCTCCGCCGCGCGGGTAAATGCGCGACGTTGACGGTGAAGGGGATTCGTTCACAGTGGGCGTTTTTTCCGATGGCTACGCAAAGCAAAGACTACGACTTTTCCCAAATCGAACCGCATTGGCAATCCGTTTGGGACGCACAACACACGTTTCGCGCCACCGCCGACACGTCGAAGCCCAAATACTACGTGCTCGACATGTTCCCCTACCCCTCCGGCGCGGGCCTGCACATCGGGCATCCCGAGGGCTACACTGCCACCGACATCGTCGCCCGCGCCAAGCGCGCGCAGGGCGCCAATGTCCTCCACCCCATCGGCTGGGACGCGTTTGGCCTGCCCGCCGAGCAGCACGCCGTGAAAACCGGCACGCACCCCGCCTCCAACACGCAGAACAACATCACCAACTTCCGCCGCCAGCTCAAGGCCCTCGGCTTCTCCTACGACTGGGAGCGCCAAGTGGACACCACCGACCCGCGCTACTTCCGCTGGACGCAGTGGATCTTTCTCCAGCTCTTCCGCCGCGGCCTCGCCTACGTGGACGAGCGCCCCGTGTGGTGGTGCCCCGAACTGCGCACCGTGCTCGCCAACGAGGAAATCGTGGACGGCAAGTCCGAGGTCGGCGGCTATCCCGTCGAGCGCCGCAACCTCCGCCAATGGGTGCTCCGCATCACCGCCTATGCCGAGCGCCTGCTGGCCGACCTGAAGGACGTCGACTGGCCCGACTCGACCAAGCGCATGCAGGAGGCCTGGATCGGCCGCAGCGAAGGCGCCGAGGTGGCCTTCGCGCTGGAGGACAAAGCCGTTTCCGCCGATGCGTCCGTCATAAAAGTCTTCACCACGCGCCCCGACACCCTCTTCGGCGCGACCTACATGGTCATCGCGCCCGAGCATCCGCTGGTCGGGAAACTCACCACGCCCGCGCAACGCGACGCCGTCGAGGACTACCGCAAACGCGCCGCCGCGAAAAGCGACCTCGAACGCACCGACCTCGCCAAGGGAAAAACCGGCGTTTTCTCCGGCTCGTTCGCCATCAATCCCGTCAACGGCGCGCGTCTCCCCGTGTGGATCGCCGACTACGTGCTCATGGGCTACGGCACCGGCGCGATCATGGCCGTCCCCGCGCACGACCAGCGCGACTGGGAATTTGCCCGCCAGTTTGACCTGCCCGTCATTCCCGTCGTCAACGCCCCCGAGGGCGCCGCGGTCGATCTCGCCAAGGCCGCCTTCGAAGCCGAGGGCGTCATGATCAACTCCGGCTCCTACGACGGCCTGCCCGTCGCCGAGGCGAAAAAACGCATCACCGCCGACCTCGCCGCCAAAAACCTCGGCCGCGCCACCGTCAACTACAAGCTCCGCGACTGGCTCTTCTCCCGCCAGCGCTATTGGGGCGAGCCCTTCCCCATCGTCTGGGTCAACGAAACCGACTACCGCGCCGCCCTCGCCGCCGCCTCGCCCGCGCTCCGCGCCGGATTCCCCGCCGAGCCCGTCACCTACACCGACAGCGCCACCAGCCTGACCTGGTTCGCGCTCCCGCTCCCCGAGGCCGCGCTCCCGCTCACGCTTCCCGAGGTCGAGAGTTATCTTCCCAGCGGCACCGGCGAGAGCCCGCTCGCCAATGTCACCGACTGGCTCGAAATCTGGTTCAACGCCGCCACCGGCGAGGCCGTCCCCGCCTCGCAGCCGAAACCCGCCGATGGATTTTCGATTCTCGATTCTCGATTTTCGATTGGCGGAGCCGCCGCTCCGGAATCCGCGCCCAACTCCGTTCCGGCGCGGCAGCGCCCAATCGAGAATCGAGAATCGAAAATCGCCCCGCCCTCTGGCTGCGCGCCCGCCGCGAGACCAACACCATGCCGCAATGGGCCGGCTCCTGCTGGTATTACCTGCGCTTCCTCGACCCGCGCAACGACACCGCCTTCGCCAGCCCCGAGGCGCTCCGCCACTGGGGCGTGCCCGACCTCTACATCGGCGGCGCCGAGCATGCCGTGCTCCATCTCCTCTACGCCCGCTTCTGGCACAAAGTCCTCTTCGACGCCGGCTTTGTCCCGCAGCACGAACCCTTCAAAAAACTCTTCCACCAAGGGCTCATCCTCGGCGAGGACGGTGAAAAAATGTCCAAGTCCCGAGGCAACACCGTCAATCCCGACGACATCATCCGCTCGCACGGGGCCGACACGCTCCGCCTCTACCTCATGTTCCTCGGGCCGCTCGAAGCCATGAAGCCCTGGAACCCGCAGGGCATCGAAGGCGTGCACCGTTTCCTCCAAAAAGTCTGGCGCGAAACCATCGACCGCGAGGGCGGCCTGAATCCGAAAATCTCCGACACCGCCGCCGATTCCGCCGAGCTGACGAAACTTTTCCACGAGACCGTCAAAAAAGTCACCGACGACATCGACGGCCTGCGCTTCAACACCGCGATCTCGCAGATGATGATTTTCGCCAACGCGCTCCAGAAAGCCACGACGGTGAACCGCGCGACCCTGCGCGCCTTCATCCAGCTTCTCGCGCCCTTCGCCCCGCACATCGCCGAGGAACTCTGGGCTCGGCTCGGGGGCTCCGGCTCGGTCATCGACGCTCCCTGGCCGAAATACGATCCGGCCCGGCTCGTTTCCACCGAGCAAAAAGTGATCATCCAGGTCAACGGCAAGCGCCGCGGAGAACTCATCCTCCCTGTCGGCGCGACACAGGAGGCAGCCTTCGCCGCCGTGAAGGAAAACGCCGAGGCCGCCCCGCATCTCGCGGGCAAGGAAGTCAAAAAAATCATCTACGTGCCGGGACGCATCCTGAATCTGGTTGTCGGATGAAAGGCGGCTTCGCCGCCAGTTTAAGTTGAAGTTGAAGAATCCGGCTGCGACGGTTTGGACTTAAATTTAAACTTCCAACCTAAACTGGCGGCGAAGCCGTCCCCTTCATCGTGCTCTCACGCTTCCTTCCACCAGATTTCGATCCGCGCAAGCCCGTCGCCCTCATCGCCGGGCAGGGGCGCTATCCCATGCTCGTGGCCGACGCGATCCGCCGCGCAGGCGTGCCGCTGCGCCTGATCGCGTTCGAGGAGGAGACCCGCCCCGACCTGTTCGACTCTTTCCCCGAAAACGAACGCCGCAGGCTCCTCGTCGGACAGCTCGGCAAGGCGCTTCGCGCCCTGCGCGATTTCGGCGCCGGCTACGCGTTCATGGCCGGGCAGATCACGCCACGCCGCCTCTTCGGCGGACTCCATCCCGATCTCGGCGCGATAAAAATCCTCTTCTCCCTCAAGCGCCGCAACGCCGAGACCATTTTCGGCGCCATCGCCGCCGAGATCGAGAACGCGGGCGTGCGCATGCTCGACGCCCGCTCCTTTCTCGACGACCACCTTGCCTCCTCCGGCGTGATGACCGGCGGAAAATTTCCCATCAACCGCGAATACCTCGAACACGGCGTCCATATCGCCCGCGAATCCGCGCGCCTCGACATCGGCCAGGGCTGCGTCGTGCGCAAAGGCACCGTTCTCGCGGTCGAGGCCTTCGAGGGCACCGACGAAATGCTCCGCCGCGCCGGAACCTTCAAAACCGACGGCACGCTTTTCGTGAAAACCGTGAAGGCCAACCAAGATTACCGCTTCGATGTTCCCGTCTTCGGCCAGCGCACGCTTGAAGTCATGCGCGAGTCCGGCCTGCACGCCGCCGCCCTTGAGTCCGGCCGCGTCATCATCGTGGACAAGCCCGCCGTCATCGCCCAGGCCAGGGCCTGGGGCATCTCGCTGCTGGGGTTTGAGTGAATCTGCATTTTGAATGGATGAAAAAGAACTCACCACTCTACGAGGCGCAGCCGAGTGGCTTGACAAGCCGCAAAGGACTCGAAGAAAGCAGCCGGACTCCTTTCGTGCCCGCTCTTTCTTTGCGCCCTTCGTGTCTTTGTGGTGAACACAATTAACATGCCCGCCATCTGCCAACCCGCTTCCGACGACCTTTTCGCCCGCGCCCGCCGGCTCATTCCCGGCGGCGTCAACTCCCCGGTGCGGGCGTTCCGCTCCGTCGGCGGCGCGCCGTTTTTCGTGAAGGCCGCCTACGGCGCCACGCTCACCACCGCCGACGACACCGAACTCATCGACTTTGTCTGCACCTGGGGGCCGGCCATCCACGGCCACAACCACCCCGCCATCCGCGACGCCATCGCGCTCGCCTTGGAGCACGGCACCTCCTTCGGCATTCCCAATCCCTACGAGGTCGAGATGGCCGAACTCATCGTCAAGTTTTTCCCCTCCATCGAAAAAGTCCGCATGTGCAACAGCGGCACCGAGGCCACCATGACCGCCATCCGCCTCGCCCGCGGCTGCACCCGGCGCGACAAAATCATAAAGTTCGCCGGCTGCTACCATGGGCATTCCGACTCGCTCTTGGTCAGCGCCGGTTCCGGCGCGCTCACCCACGGCCATCCCGACAGCGCCGGCGTCCCCGCCGCCTTCGCCCGCGAAACCATCGTCCTTCCCTACAACGACACCGCCGCGCTCGACGACGCCTTCGCCGCCAATCCCGGCCAGATTGCGGGCGTCATCGTCGAACCCTACTGCGGCAACGTCGGCTTCATCATCCCCGATCCCGGCTACCTCGCCCACCTCCGCGCCGTCACCGCGCGGCACGGCGCGCTGCTCATTTTCGACGAAGTGATGACCGGCTTCCGTCTCGCCCGCGGCGGCGTGCAGGAACTGGAGGGCATCACGCCCGACCTCACCACCCTCGGCAAAATCATCGGCGGCGGCCTCCCCGTCGGAGCCGTCGGCGGGCGCGCCGACATCATGGACCAGCTCGCGCCCGACGGCCCCGTTTACCAGGCCGGCACGCTCAGCGGCAACCCGCTCGCCATGGCCGCCGGCATCGCCGCGCTCAAGCTCCTCGACGAGGAAAACCCCTACGCCCGCCTCGACGCCCTCGCCGGCCAGCTCCGCTCCGCGCTCCTCTCCACCGCCCGCGCCAAAGGGCTCCCCATCCAGGTCCCCCAGCGCGGCTCCATGTTCAGCGTGTTTTTCACCGACAAACCCGTGCGCGACCTCGCCAGCGCGCTCGCCTCCGACGCCGCGCGCTATGCGAAATTTTTCCATGCCTGCCTGCATGCTGGCGTGTATCTTGCACCAAGCGCCTACGAAACCGCCTTCCTGAGCACCGCCCACGAAGGCGTCCACCTCACCCGCGCCAGCGAAATCATGTGCAACGCCCTGAAAACATTCTGATTATCGGTTAAGAAAAACCCGTCCCAATCGTTCTCCTGTCCGTCGTCCTCCTTTTCCAAAAACGCCGATGCCCGTCCGCCTTCCATCTGTTTTTCAATGCGCCGGTGTTTCGCTGGTGCACCCATTTATGAACAAGCTTGCCTCTTCAGGCAGGGCGAGGCGTCCCGCCGAGCCGCGAAACGCCAACGGCCCGGCGGGACGCCTCGCCCTGCCACGCCTCGCCCGCCTGTGCCTGTTCCTCGCGGTCTCAGCCGGGATCGCCCCCGCCCAGCCGCCCGCCGACGCGCCCATCCTTCCGCTCGACGACCTGAAACCCGGCCAGGCTGGCGAAGTCTGGACGGTTTTCCAAGGCGAGACGCCGGAGCCCTTCTCCGTCGAAGTCACCGGCGTCATCCGCAACGCCCTCGGGCCCGGCAAATCGCTCATCCTCTGCCGCCTCACCGACCCGCGCGTGCAAAACATGGGCGCCGTTGCCGGCATGAGCGGCAGCCCACTCTATATCGACGGCAAATTCGCCGGCGCGCTCAGTTACCAAGTCCAGCGTTTCGAAACCGTGCGCCACGCCGGCTTCACGCCCGCCGCCGACCTCATCGAAGTCAGCCAACTCGGCCAAGGCTCCGCGGGTTTCCTGCCCTTGGAAGAAAATCCCTCTCCGAACCCGCGAGTGGCCCGGCAATCCCAAGCAAACAGCGGCGCGGATGCGCCCCAAAGGAGCGCGGGCATTCCTGCCCGCGACCTCGCGGACAAGTTCCGAGCGGAGCGAGAAGCCTGCCATGTCCGCGCTCCTGACATCGACACCCCCTTCGCCCCGCTCCTCCCCGTCTTTGCCTTCGGCGGAGTCGCCCCGCAAGTCGCCTCGCTTTTCCGCGACGATTACCAAGTCCTCGGGCTCTCCCTGACCACCCTCGGCGGCTACATCTCCACCGATGCCGCCGCCAGCGACACCACCGGCGCGGCGGAGCCCCAGCCCGCATTCCGCAATCCGCATTCCACAATCGCCACCCTCCGCCCCGGCTCGGCGGTTGCCGTGGCCCTTGCCACCGGAGACATCACGCTCGCCGGCACCGGCAGCGTCTCGCACGTTGACGGCAACCGCATCCTCGCCTTCGGGCACCCCATGCTCTCCCTCGGCGCAGTCGAATTGCCCATGGCTCTCGCCGACATCATCACCATCCTCCCGTCCAATCTCAACTCCGTCAAAATCTCCAACACTGGCGCCGTCATCGGCACCATCCGCCAGGACCGCCTCTCCGCCATCTACGGCGAAATCGGCCCCATCCCGCCAATGCTTCCCATCGAGGTCCGCACTCCCGCGCGCACCCTGCATTTTTCGACCATCCGGCACGATCGCCTCACGCCCATGCTTGCGTCCACCGGTCTCGCCCAGGCCGTGCTTGGCTCCAACGAAACCGGCCTCGCCGAAGGCTTCCGCATCAAAACCACCATTGCCTACCCCGGGGAGCGCCGCCTCGAAACCGACACCCTCTACGCCGGCCCGCAGGGCTTCGCCGCCGGCATCGGCAGCCTTGTCCAGCGTCTCGCCGCCTCCCTCGGCAATCCCGTCGCCGATGTTTTTCCCGAGTCACTTTCCTTCACGGTCGAACCGCTCGAACGCAACCCGTCCGCCAATATCGACATCGTCCAACTCTCCCGCACCCGGCTGACCGCCGGCGACACGCTGCAAGTCACGCTCACGCTCCGCGATTTCCAAGGCGACGCCGTCCGTGAAACCATCCCCATCGACATCCCCGCCGATTGGATCGGCCGCGGGCTCGAACTCGTCATTCTTCCCGGCTTCGAACTCGACCGCCAGGCCGGCCGCCCCGTCACGGCGCGCCTTGCCCAGATTCGCACTTTCGACGCCTATCTGGACCTCATGAGCGACCAGCGGGCCAACGACGGTCTTTACATTGCCGTGGTCGAGCGCGCCAGCGCCTTCATCGACCAGACCCGCCCCACTCTCGACTACCCCGGCAGCATGGAACGCATCGCCCGCCGCGCCGACGACGCCCGCTACCAGAAACGCAGCGTCCTTGTCCCTCTCTGGGAAAAACACATCCTGCCCGGCCGGCTCCTCCAATCCAACTACCGCCAATCGCTCCAGATCACGGAGTGAGAGTTGAATACCGTTTTCGCACTTATCGAGGTAGGGCGAGGCGTCCCCGCCGAGCCGCAGGGCAGCAACGGCTCGGCGGGGACGCCTCGCCCTACCTATAGCATTTCAAATAAAGTTATAACCGCATGCGGAAAACCAGCCGAGGGCATCCTGAGGGGAGACGGCGAGCAAGGCCGAGGCGATGGCGTTGAGCAGATCGGAGTGGGTGCGAGCCTGGGCCTTGCGAAGGAGGGCCTTGACCTTGCTCCACATCATTTCGATGGGGTTGAGATCGGGAGAGTAAGCGGGAAGGAAGCGGACCTGTGCGCCGGCTTGTTCGATGAGGGCGAGCGTCCGGTCGTTTTTGTGGGCGCCAAGGTTGTCCATGACGACGATGTCTGCGGGCCGAAGCGTGGGCACGAGTATCTCGCGAACATAGGACTGGAAGACCTCGGTATTGGTGGCACCCTCGATGGTCATGCAGGCGGTGGTGCCGTCCAGCCGCACCGAGGAGATCATCGTGGTGGTGCCCCAATGCCCGTGCGGGGCATGGCAGACCAGTCGTTGGCCCTTGGGCGCGCGACCGCGCAAGCGCGTCATGTTCGTCTTGGCCGCCGACTCGTCGATAAAGACCAGCCGGGCCGGGTCGAGCCCGCTTTGGCCGCGTCTCCATCGGCGGCGCGCTTTCGCGATGTCCGCCCGGTTTTGCTCAGCCGCATGGAGCGTCTTTTTTTATATGTCAGCCCCATCTTCTTGAGCACCCAGTGGATCGCCCCAATCGTGCAGTCCAGCCCCAGCCGCTCCTTCATCTGCGCCAGCGTCAGCTCCGGCTCTTGGGCGATCAGTTGCTTCAACGCCTGCCCATGCTCCGGCAGCACCTTCGCCTTCCTCCCGCAATACCTATACCTCGGCCTCAAATCCCCCGTCCTTTTCCTCTGCCTGAGCAGCTTCTTCACCAGCTCCAACGACACCTTGAACCTCCTCGCCACCTCTTCCCTGCTCCCCTCCTTCCCGTCATACGCCTCCACTATCCTCTCTCTCAGATCCATCGATATCGCTTTCTTCATCCTCTCTTCCTTATCTCTCTCCCTTTAGGTTACAACTTTATTTGAAATGCTATAAAGTGTGAATTTCATTGGGAATTGGCATTAAACTGGCGGCGGCCTCGCCGCCGCTACGGCAATTGCGCACCTTGCGCGAGCAGACGTTCGCGGATCGCGCCAAACGGCACCTCGGACGGGACGACCCCGCGCGCCGCGGCCTCCGCCGCCGCCACGCCGCCCGCATGCCCGATCGCCATGGAAATCGGCGTCACGCGAAACGCCGCCGAGGCCTCGTGCGTCGCGCTGATGCAGCGCCCGACCACGACCAGGTTCGCCGGCTGCTCCACGAGCAGGCTGCGCAACGGAATCTGGTAGGCCGAGTCGGGCTTCAGATGCGTGGTGTTGGTCACCGCCTGGCCGTCCGCCGAATGGATGTCGATGGGATATGCACCGAGCGCCACCGCGTCGTCAAAGGCGCGCGCCGACAGCAAATCCTCCGCCGTCAGGATGTGGCGACCCTTGATGTGCCGGCTCTCCCGCACGCCGATCTTGGCCGCGGTGTCCATGCGAATCGCGCCGGCGAAACCGACGGCGTGCTTTTTGAGGAACGCAAAAATCTGCGCGCACTGCTTGCGCCCGATGGCCTCGGCCCGGCTGAGCTGGAACGGGTCGGTCGCGTCGAGCCCGGTCACGCGCGACGTGTTCAGGATCACGACCCCCGGCTCCGCCGTTTCGAAAAACAGCACCTGGTCGCGCGGCACATCCACCTCGCCGCGTTCGCGGGCGGCCTTCCACGCGCTCAGAAAACCCGCCAGGCTGATGCGCGGCGACTCGCGCAACCGGCGCGCCGCCTCCTCCGGGCCGCACGGGTGAAACAAAAACTCCTCCGGATGCGCCAGCGCGTAGGCGCGGATGGCGGCGGTGTCCACGTTGGCAAGCTTCAGGTTCGTGGTCATCGGCTGCGCGGCGCAGTCCTTCTCGCGCCCGAGTTGGAACGGCACGCCCGCGCGCACCGCCAGGTCGGCGTCGCCGGTCGCGTCCACGAACACCTTGGCCGCGAGCGACATCAACCCGGCCTTGTTGCACACAATCACGCGCGCCAGCGCGCCGTCCTTCGCCTTTTCGACCGCGGCGATCTGCGTATGGTAAAGCACGCGCCCGCCCGCTTCCGCCAGCATCGTTTCCAGCTCGATTTTCAGTTCCTCGCTGTCAAACGGCGTGACCGTGCTGCAATAAGTGGTCGTGTCGGGGATATGCCCCGTGCTGGCCCCGCGCGCCTGCAACCGCGCGATGATTTCGTCGGCGATGCCCCGCACCACCTGCTTCCCGGCTGGGTTGTGAAAACTCATCATCGGCCCCACGCCCATCGCGGTGAGCGAGCCGCCCAAAAAGCCTTGCTCCTCGACCAGCAGCACGCGCACGCCGGTCCGCGCCGCCGCGATCGCGGCCACCGCGCCGGACACGCCGCCGCCCGCGACCAGCACGTCGCAGTCCGGTCCGCCTTTGATATCGAGTGCGAATTTTTGCTCAGGAAATGACGCGTTCATGGAGTATTCTGGTTAGTGATACGTGGGTCATGAGGGCAAAGATTGCCTTCATGACGCGCCAACCCTCACTCCCTTCCGGCAGCGTGACAAGCCCGAGTCACTGGTCTCCTTTGTGCCTCGGCGCGGGGTGATAGCCGGTGTCAGTCCTTAATCTTGGGGCGGAAGCATGCCGGTGATAAATCACGGTTTGTTTCGCGGGAGAAGCACTTCGAGGACTCGCATCGCGTAAATGCGGTGGAGAAAATCGTTCGGGTGGTTCACGCCGTTGCCGGAGAGATCGAGATAATTTTTGCGCTCCAGCATCGCGATCTCGGTGCCGGTGAGGTCCACGCGCGCGATTCCCGGGCGGCGGATTTTCAGCGCCTCGTCGCGGATGAACTTCACCGGCTCGAGTCCGGCCGGCTGGTTGGAATTGTTGAGCATCGGCGTGATGATGACGAATTCCGTCTCCGGCGAGCGGGCGCGCACGATGTCGATGATTTTCTCCATGTTTTCGCGGTGCGCCACGCGCCGCTCCTCGTTGCGCTCGTTCATCCCGAAGGCGAGCAGCACGAGATCGGGCTTGAACCAGGCCACCTGCGCATCGGCCTGCGTGGCGGCATGGCCCGAAGTGCCGCCGGCGCGGGCGTGGTTCATCAGGGTGACCGGCGCGCCGTAAACACGGCGGAGTTCGCGCGCCACCAGCTCGCCGTAAGCCTGCTGGTAGGGCCACAGGCCGTCGAGGCGCGAACAATTGAAACCGGCCGAGATGCTGTCGCCAAAAACAATCACCGAGAGCGGGGCCTTTGCGGCGAGGAGCCTTTTCGTGCGCGGCAGGTCGTCGATGCCGGAAAGCGCGGCGGGCCACCGCCAGTCGCGCGCCGCAGGCTCGTAAGTCACCTCCATCTGGCGCTCGTGATACCAGCCGCCTTCCTTCAATTTGACGGGGCTGCGCACCAGCGTGATGTTGCCCTGTTTGTCCTTGCGCTCCGACAGGAAAAATTCGTCTGCGACTTGCACCGGCGCGGCGGTGCTGGCGGGCAGCACCAGTTTGCCTTCGCGCAAAATCCAGTCCGCACCCTCGCGCAATTTTTCGCCGGTGCCGAGGCGCACCACCTCGATGATTTTTTTCGCCGGATAAAGCAGCGACAACACGACCTCGGTGTCGCGCTTGCCGGCCAGCGCAAGGCACGCCTCGCGGTAAACGACCGGCCCGCCGGTGACCGGCGCGACGCGCTCGCGCCAGTCGTCCGTCCAGCCTTCGGGCGAGGCGAGTTCGAGCACGGGGACGTCATCGGCGAGCGCGTAAACCTCAAGCGGCAGCGGCGCGCCGGTGATGCGCGCGGCGAGACGGATTTTTTTCGTCCCGCCGCCGGTTTGGGCGAGCGCGGCATTGACGGCGTCGGTGATATCCACGACGCAGTTTTTGTTCGTGCCGCCCGGCTTCACGGGCAGGCTGCCCGCGAGCGTTTCCGCGCCGTCCGGGGCGACGGCCAGCACATGCAACGCGCCGCGCGCGACCCCGGCGGACTGGCCGGGACGCTTGACCGGGATTTTTTCCAGATCGCCGAGCTTGAGCCGGGCACAGGGCGTCTGCCCGAATGCAAACGATGCGAGGTCAAACTCCAGCGTCACGCCGGCGGCGCAGCCGGGCTCGTTGGCGAGCACGCCGCGGCTTTCGGCGCCGGGCACGGACTGGCCGGTTTTTGTCACACGGGCGACGGGCAGCGGGACAAACGAAGAGGCGGCATGCGCGGCACTGGCGGCGGCCAGCGTCACGGCCATGGCAGCCGCCAGTCCGGACAGGTTTCTGTGTGATTTCATCGGGCGTGAGACGGAGGAGTGAAGGTTAGCGCGGCAAATCGGGCCGCAGTTGATACGTGGCTCCGGCGGCCGCCTCGAAGCGGACAAGGTGCGTGCCGTCGCCGGACTCCGCGGGATGGCTTTTGGCGACGCGCGCTCCCTCGGCAAAAACAGAGACGGAAGCCGGCGCGCGCACGGCGCACGGACCGGCAGTCGCGGCGGTGATCTGCGCCTCGCTCAACACACCGCGCCGCCACGCCGCCGCGACGGTGAAGCCGCCGCGCGCGCGCAGGCCGGAAAAGGCACCGTCCGCCCACGCGGCGGGCAGCGCGGGCAGGAGCGCGATTTCGTCCTCATGGCTTTGCAGGAGCATCTCCGCGACGGCGGCGGTCGCGCCGAGGTTGCCGTCGATCTGGAATACGCCGCGGGGCGTGTTCTTGGCCGGGTGCGTGTCCATCAGGTTCGGCGCGGTGCAGCGGCGCAGCAATCTGCCGAGGGCATCGCGCGCGCGCGCGGCGTCGCCGAGCCGCGCCCAGAGGCAGGCATTCCACGCGAGGCTCCAGCCTACGTTGCTGTTGTCGCTGATGTTGAGCGCGCGGGCGCTGTCCGCGCTGCCTTCGGCGCGGGCGAGCAGGGATTTGCGCGCGGCCTCCGCGAGTTCCGGCGCGGCCCGCGGCGTGATGGCGTCGCCGGGATAAACCGCGTAAAGATGCGAGAAGTGCCGATGGCCGGGTTCGCGCTCGGGTCGCTCGGTGGACCATTCGAGGATGCGCCCATCCGTGCCGGTTTGGGTCGGCGCGAGACGTTTCCGGGCGGATGCGACCTCGTCGGTAAACGCGTCACGGATGCCGAGGATTTTTGCCGCGGCGAGGCAGTGGTCAAAAAGCTCCGCGACGATCTGCTGGTCCATCGCCGGTCCCATGTCGAGCGAGGAGAAGCCGCCGCCGGGCAGCAGAAACGCGTTTTCCGGCGAGATGGACGGGCCGGCGACCAGCAGCCCGGTGTCCGGCGCGGGCACGAGCCAGTCGAGGAAAAACTCCGCCGCCTCGCGCATCGCCGGCCACGCGCGCCCGCGCAAAAATGCCTCGTCGCGCGTGAACTCGTAGTGTGTCCAATAATGCTGACAAAGCCAGCCCGCGCCCGTCGGCCAAATTATGAGGCCCTTGACGGGGCCGGTAAACAGCCACGCATTGGTGCGATGCGAGACGACGAAGCCCCGGCACCCGTAAACCTCGCGCGCGGTTTTTCGCCCGTTTTCGCGAAGCCGGTCGATGAGGTCGAAGAGCGGCTCGTGGCATTCGCCGAGGGATGCAGTGTTGGCGGGCCAGTAGTTCATCTGCGCGTTGAGGTCGAAGTGCCAGCCCGAGAACCAGGGCGGCTCAAGGCGGTCGTTCCAGAGTCCCTGCAAATTCGCCGGGAGCCCGCCGGGGCGCGACGAACTGATGAGCAGGTAACGTCCATAATGAAAATGGAGCGCGACCAGCGCGGGGTCGGACTCCGCTGCGTGACGTGCGTTTTCGATCCGTCGGTCCGTGGGGAGGGCGGCTTCAGGCGCGGCGCCATCGCCAAGGTCCAGTGACACTCGGCGAAACAGCGTCTGAAAATCGGCGGTGTGCGCGGCGCGCAGGCGTGCATAGGGAATCGCGACGGCGGCCTCGGCTTGCGCGGTGCAGCGCGCGCGCGGGTCGGTGGCATCACGGTAGTCGGTCGCGGCGGTGACGACCAGCGTGGCGGCGGTCGCGCCGGTCACGCTCAACCGTCCGCCGTCGGCGCGCACGCTCCCGCCCTCGGTGACGATTCTCAGGCGCGCCACAAAAGCGGTGCCGGCGTCGGGTTTTCCCCGGTCGGCCTGGCCGCGCAGCTCGAAGGCATCGTCGCCATCGGACGCGCCATCGGCGCCTTCCGCGCGGTCCAGCCGGGCGGAAAACGAGAGCGCGCCGGGCCGGTCGCAGGCCAGCCGGACGACGACGGCCTGATGCGGCGCGCTGGCAAAGACCTCGCGGGTGTGCGCGACCCCGCCCGAGCGAAACGCCACACGGGCGACCGCCGCGTCGAGATCGAGTTCGCGCCGGTAGTCCGACACTTCTCCCGGCAGCGCGAAGTCGAGCCGAAGGTTCCCGAGCAGTTGATACGCCCCGGCCGGCCGGTCGCCCAGAAGTTCGCGCGTGACGAGCGCCGCCGCGCCTTTGTAATTACGTCCGAAAAGCATCCGGCGGATTTCGGGCAAATGCCGGTGCGCGCCCGCGCGGTCGTATTCGCCGGGCCGCCCCGACCAGACCGTGCTTTCGTTGAGCTGGATTTGCTCTGCGGCGCCGCCGCCGTAAACCATCGCCCCAAGGCGTCCGTTGCCGACCGGCAGCGCCTCCAGCCACTCCGTCGCGGGCCGCTCATACCAAAGCAGCGGCACGCCTGCCATGGTCCGGACGAAAAAAGCGGGCCAAAGCAGCAAAAGCGACAGGACGGCAAAGACCGGGGATCTCATATTCATAGGGTGTTTTATTATTCCAAGGGTTCGCCGGCGGCGCGGTCCCTCACGGTGCCGAGGCCCGGACGCTGCCAGACTTTCACGTAGTCCACAGTCATCGCCTTGCCGTCGATGGCATCCGTCACGTCGCCCGCGAAATACATGATCGCGAGGCTGAGCCAGACCGGGCACTCCCAGTGGGCGATGTCATTTTTGCGCCGGTGGATGATTTTATCGTCGAAATAATAGATCAATTCGTCCTCGTTCCACTCCAGCGCGTAAGTGTGAAACCCGGCGCCCAAATCCACGGCCACGAGGCGGTCGTTTTCCTGCACCGCCAGTTCCTCCCAGCGGCCGTTGCCCCAGTATTCGATTTTATAATCGTGAATATAATGAACGTATTCCCCGCCGTTCATCCAGCCGGTCAGGAATTGCACCGCCCCGATTTCCTTTTCCTCCCCCAGGTCAAGCTCGATGAATTTTCCCTTTCCGGGCGCCAATATCCACGAGGTGCG
The DNA here is from genome assembly GCF_038725785.1 of Termitidicoccus mucosus. GTDB lineage: Bacteria > Verrucomicrobiota > Verrucomicrobiia > Opitutales > Opitutaceae > Termitidicoccus > Termitidicoccus mucosus. The sequence goes on along the minus strand of NZ_CP109796.1, from coordinate 7,211,946 downwards.
AATGTCGTTGTCGATCGCCGCCTCCGGCCTGGTGTAGGCGTGCTGCGGATGAAGCGGGCTGTGCGCGGTGACTTTTGCCTTCAGCGCGTAGTTTTCCAGGCCGCCGGAATCCCGGGCCGTTTTGCCGTCCTCGATATCGGGGTAATAGCCCTTGTCGTTTTTGGGAAACAGACGGATTTCCCTCAGATGAAAATGCTCGGCGTGGCCGGTGGAAAACCTGATCTTCCGGGTCCTGACAGGCACATCCAGCGATATCGTCCTGCCGGGCTTTCCGCTGGGCGGCGAGAGGCAGATGCTTTTCCCCCACGCGCCATGACGCTTCTTTCCCGATTTTTCATCCGTCCAAAAATCGCTCCAGTTATGGAGGTTCACGTTTATTTCGTCGGGATAGTGGCCCTCGTTGATGTCTATCTCGAAGCGTTTTTTGCCGGCTGGAATCTGCTGCCAGCCCTGTGTCATCAACCAGAAGGAATTGTTCGTCCCGGTGGCTGCGGCGTATTTATAGCGGCACTCGAAGTAGCCGTATTTGAAGAGCTTTTTCGTCCAGATATTTCCCGCGGTCCAGTCCTGTCCGCCGCGATTTTCCTTTTTGCCAATCAGCTTTAACACACCGTTTTCTACGCGTGCGTTTTCGCGCCATCGGCTGCTCAGGATATGTCCGCTCGGGCCGTTTTGCGAAATCCACTCCCGGTCCAGATCCGCGTCCGCATAGTCAAACTCGTCCGCGAAAACCAGCCGCCACTCGCCGCCCGGAGGCGGGTCGGCGGAAAGCGGGGCCTCGATAAAAACAATCGATGCGAGGCTTAATAATAAATATGATCGGACTTTCATGTTTTTGATTATGAACGGCACCCAGCCCTGCCGCTCACTCATCGCGTTCCCTTCAATGTGACCGGCGGCGTTTCGATGGCGGCTTGCCCGGGCAACTCCAGGCGGAGGCGCAGCGTGATGTCCTGCGAGGGCGAAATGTCCGCCGCGGTGAACTCGTAGGGAAATGTGTCGCAGTTGATAGGCGGCAAGCCACCGTCGTCGAAGACGAGCCGGGCATGGCCTTGCGCGGGACGGCCTGTCAGCGCGACAAACACGGAGTCAAACCCGAACGGCGAGCGGATGCGGAACGCGCGGCCCTCGCCCCACCCCTCCGGCAGGTCGAGTTTCACGGGCGCGGTTTCGAGCGGTTTCATGGACGGCCAGAAATCCTCCCGGCGCGCGTCAAAACTTAAAACCGCCCAGCCACCGCGCGGCAGGCTGACGGTCAGCCGGCCGTCGGCGTCGCGGGGCAACAGGCTGCCGCCGTCGCCGGCCTTCGTCCGCAGGAGCGCGGGCGTTTTTTCGGCGACACCGGTCAGGCCCTCGTCAACACGGACGCGCGCGGTGGTGTCGCCGAGGGCCTGGTTGAGCAAAATCAGGTGGAATTTCCCGGGGCTGCGCGCGCCGATGAAATCGACTTTCGGCGTGTCCACGCCGAACGCCTTGCGGTCGAGCCAGGGGCGGCAGTCGGCGTCGTCGAAGACTTTTCCCGGCGCGCCGCTCGGGAGGCGGTTGGAAAACCAGACGTAGCCAAGCTGCCGGACGTAGGGGAAACGCACCGCGCCGCCGGTGCGCGTCTCGGCGTCGGTGAACAGGTAGTCGAGCACCATCGCAAAATGCGGCGGGACGTGATGCCAGTAGAGCGAGGTGAGGTCGGGTCCGTTTTTCGGATAGTCGGGACGGTGGAAGGCCGCGATGTGGTCGGTGAGGTAGTAGCCGGGGTAGCTCGCGGCGCGGCCGATGAGCGTGCCGCGCGCAAAAATTCTCCAGTAGTCGTCGCCGGTGATCGCGGAGAGGCGCAGGAGGTTCGCGGCCCACGACGAGAGCATGATGAGGCTCATCGGCGGGCGGTAGGCGAACTGCACCGAGGTCGGCTGCTCGATGCCGAGGCCGACGGGCGAGGTGAGCCACGCGGGGACGATCTGCTCGGGAAGCGCAAGCGTGGTCGGAGCGGCGCGGCGTTTCCGCGGCTTCGGCAGCATTTCCTCCGTCCAGCCGAGGCGGCTCAGCTCCACACCGTCGCCCCACCAAATCGGCGCGCGGAGGGAAAAACTGCCGCCCTTGTTCAGGGTGCGCGGCGCGTTCGCGTCCGGCAAAACGGGGTGGACGTAGAGGCCGGCGACGGTTTGCTGCGCGGCGTCAACGGCGGCGTCCAGCAGGCGCCGGTCGTTGCGCAGTTCGTAAAGGTCAAGCAGTTCCCACCACGCCGGATACATGCTGGTGTTGTAGAACGACGACTCGGACAGCGGGCGGGCGGGATTCGCGGTGAGCGAGCGCGCGGCCCACGCGGCGGCCTCGGCGACGGCGTCGTCGAGCAATTTTCCCGGGGACGAAGGCTGGCTGCGGAGCAGCGCGAGACGGCCCGACCAGCCGGGCGCGCGGGCGGTGTTCTGCCCCGCCGTCGCGTGGTTCTGCCGGTCGACATAGCCCCGCAGCCACGGGTTGAGGCGGCCCAGCAGCGCGTCCGCGCCCTCCCAGACGGCGGCGGGCTGCGCGGAGTTGTCGAAGGCGATGCGCGCGCCTTTCGGCGAAAGGTAGCTGTTGTTCTCGGCGTTGAGCGCGAAATGCGTCTCGGGGCGGCTGAGCAAAAACTCCAGCGTGGGCAGCGCGCGGCGCCGGTAGAAATCCGCGTCGCGCGCAAGCGTGGCGGCGGCGAGGTAGGCCAGCGGCGCGGCATGCGTGACGGTCGAGGGAGCCTCGATGTTCGCGGGACCCTTCAACTCCGGCAGCCAGAACGCGTGCGCGTCGTCTCCGAGGAGTCCGGCAAGGTTGAGCGCCTGTTCCGTGAGCGAGTTGGCGAACGGCTCGCGGTAGTCGCGCACCTTCCACAGGCGCGCGTCGGCCTCGCGCATGACGGCGTCCCACGGCAGCGGCGCGGCGGCGACCTGCCACGCGGCGGAGACACGCCCGCCCTGCGCGGCGCGGGAGTTTTTGCCGCCGGGCACGGGCGAGAAAACATGCGCCTGCGCGCCGTCGGCCAGGCCGGTCAGCGTGAAGCCGTGGCTCGCGTTGTCATACGCCGGCCAGTCGGCCGTGAGCGTTTCCGGGTCGGCGAGGACGCCCACGGTGACGCTCCGAGAAAAGCCTCCGGGCCGCGCCGTGACGAGCGCGAGCGGGTGCGGCGTCTTCGACGAGAGCAGCAGGCGCGGCGACACCGGCAGCCGGCGGTATTGGTAGAGCGGCGGGAGTTGCACGGCGCTGACCGCGCTTTTGGGAAACAGCGGTCCGGGCGCGAAGGCCATTGACCAGAAGGCGTCGCGCGGCGCGGAAAATTCCGCCTCGACGCGGACGAGGTGTCCCGACTCCGGCAGCGTCCAGCGCAGCGTGGCGGACAGGCTGCCGTCGGCGGAGCGGCAGGTGGTCTCGGCGGAGCGCGGCCCGAGCGCGCGGACGGCGGCGGGCGGCAGCGCCAGCAGGCTGCCGGCGACGAAGGGGTCGCGGATGTCGGCGGCCAGCGTCACCTCGCGCCCGGCGACGCGCCAGGCGGTGGTCTCCTTGTTTGTCCACGAGGGGAAAACGTCGTCCCAAAACGCCGCTTTCGCATCCGGCTCGCGCGCGATGGCGAGCAGCGGTTCGACGCCGTGGGCGAGCGGCGGCAGGCGGTCGCCGTCCGTCAGGAACACCGTTTCGCGCCAGACGAGCGGCGCGCCGTCGGCGGACTTCGCCGCGAAAAAGCGGACGGCGATGTCGGCATTGCGGATTTCCACGAGCGGTTTCGCGCCCGGCCCGGGCGGTGTCGGCGCGGCGGTCGCCGGGAAAACGCGCTCCGGCTGGATGACGGGGCGATAAAAGCGCCGCAGCGACTCGCGTTCGCGGCTGTTCGGATCGAACGCGGTGCGCGTCAGGAGAATGGCCTCGAGGCGTCCGAAGTGCCGCCGCGTGTCGTCGATTTCGAGCGTATGCGCTCCGGCGGCGAGATCGCGCGCACCGACGTTTTCCCACCAGAGACCGTCGCGCCCGTGCTGGCCGGACTCGCGGTCCAGCGGGTTGCCGTCAATGCGCAGGAGAAAGCGGCGCGCGCCTTTTTCGTTGTCGGTGGAGTCGAGGCTGCGCGTCCACACCTGGTATTCGCCCGGCTCGGCAATCTCGAACCCCGCGAGGGCGACGGCGGGGCGGTTCGAGGAGCGGATGTGGTTGCCCTTGGCGTCCCAGGGACCGAGAACGGCAAACGTTTCCGGTTCGATAAGAAGGGTATTGTTGGGCGCGGGATTTTCGGACGCGGCGGATGCGGGGACGGCGAGCGCAAGCACGACGGTGCAAAGTGCCAGGAGCGCGGCGGCGGTTTTCGGGACGGAGGTCATGGGCAGGTTTTGAAAAGGCGGTTTGCGAGTTTGCGCTACGGCGTCGCGCCGGGCGTAATGTGATTGAGCCATTCGAGCGTGACCGGACCGAGGAGGCCGGCGGGGACGAGCGGGGAATCGGCGTTGTAGTGTTTCCATACGGAGAAACTGTGGCGCTTGCGCCCGCCGCGTTTCGCCGGGTCGTAGAGCCAGTCGGGGAGTTTTTGGATGCGCCCGTCGGTGAATTTGTTTTTGCCGCCGGTGTCCTGATACGAGAGGCCGTCGTCAATCGCCTCGTCGCCGATGAGCCGGTTTATCCAGCGGTTGGCGACGTGGATTTCGAGCGTGTTTTCGCCGGGCTGGAGGAGCGCGGTGATGTCGGCGCGGAAGGGCGGTTTCCAGAGGATGCCGGCGTCGCGGCCGTTGACATAAACGCGGGCGATGTCGGCGACCGCGCCGAGGTCGAGGAAGGCGCGCTGGTGCGGCGTCGGCACGGCGACGGGAGCGACAGCGACGCTGGGAGCGACGGTGGTGACGGGAGCGCGGACATTCCTGTCCGCGATGTCTCGGGAATCGCGGGCAGGTTCCGAGCGAAGCGACATGCCTGCCATGCCCGCGCTCCTTTGGGAGGAGTCGGCGGTGACGACGAAGGTCGTTTTATACACGGCGGTGCCGGAATAATATTTCACGCCGATATCGGGGTGCTCGGGCCAGGAGACGAGTTTTTCGAAAACCAATTCTCTCGACGGCGCGCCGCGTCCGTCGGGGAACGTCACGCGCCAGGGCGCGGCGAGGGTTTGAGCGGGCGGAAGCGAAGCCGATTCGCCGGTGGCGGCGCGGGTGCCGTCGGAATAACGCACCGCCTCGACGGGCTCGCGGGAGAGCAGACCGGCGACGGTCTGCGTGACGCTGACGGCGGCAGGTTCGACCGCGGTCGCCCAGCGCGAGGGAAGCGGCTTGCGGAAGACAACGAACACGGAGCCCCACGGCTCGAAGGCGACGGGCAGCGCGATGCCATTTTCGGTTTGGCGGAAAAGCGTCGCACCGGCGCGCGCGCCGGTGGCTGCGTCCCAAAGTTCGGGCACGCGGTCGCGCTGGCGAAATTCCAGTTCAAGGCTCGCCGGGGCGGCGGATTGGCTCGATATGAAATAGATTTCCGCGTCCGGCGTGGCGCGGTGGAGAAACTCGACGGCGGCGTTTTCCGGCGACCACGCGACATCGCGGGCGAGCTTGAGCGCGGCGAGGATTTGCGCGGGCTTGCGCCCGGCGAAGACGGTGCCGGTGCCGAGTTTTTTCGAGGTGTTTTTCTTTCCGTCGAGGCCGCCCCAGATTTCAGCGACGAGGCGGTCGAACTCGGCTTTGTTTTTCAGGTCGTCCAATCCCGCCGGGGCCGACGGCGGTTCGCCCGCGAGCACCGCACCGTCGGCGACGAGTTTGCGAAGCTGGCGCAGGGTCGGGAGCGTGGTGACCCAGGTTTTTGCGATGGTTTTGCCGGGCGTGAGCAGGAGTCGGAAATCACCGGCGAGGGGATGAGAAACGACACCGCCGCGCACGGTCATCTGGTGCAAGTCCGCCGGATAGCACACCTCGTAATCGTGGCCGGGCGCGAGGGTGCTCGCGGACGCGGGCAGACCGTAGCCGAGATCCTCGTCCACGAGCAGGCAGATGTCGGCGGCGATGCGGCCCTGCTGGAGCAAAAACTGGCTGCGCGCGAGGTAGGCGATCCACGCATCGGCGTAGGGCCACCAGGTGTTGAGGCGGCCGAAATGCACGCCGTAGCGGCCGAGCGCGAAGCCGGGCGCGGCGTCGGTGACGGGCTGGTGCGTCCAGCTATGGAAGGCGAAGCGGTTGAGCCCGAGCGCGAAGGCCTGGTCGCCCACGCGCTTGAGCGAGGCGGGGGTGTTTTGGAATTTGCCAAACTCGGGCGTGGAGGTAAACGCCTCCGCCGCCACGACGCGGCGCCCGAGAAAACTCGCGGACGAGACGCTTTGCTTGATGCGCGAGGCGCGGCCGGAAAGCTCGGGGGTCCAGAATTCGTTCATCGGCACATCCACGTGGCGGTTGGCCGACATGGGATTGAGCGGGCCGCCCTGTGACTCGGAATAAAGCTTGATGCCGTGGCGCGCGGCGAGGCGGTGCATGGTGCCGAAATAGTTTTCCGCGAGCATTTCCTCGATGACGTGACGGAAGTCCCAGAGCACGGCTTCGCTCGCAGCCTCGGACTCGATGATGCGGCCCGTGAGCAGCGGCAGCCAGGGGAGGAAGTCGTAGCCTTTCTGTTTCGCAAATGCTTCGGGTAGCTTTGCCGTCCAGTTTTGAAAACCGCCTTCGAAGCTGTCGAAGAGCAGTCCGGTGAAGGTTTTTCCGGCGAGCGGCCCGGCCTTGCGGATGAGCGGCAGGACGGCGCGCTCGAACTGGAACGCGACCGCGTCCGCGTCCAGTTTGTCGATTTCAAGTCCGTGGCCCTCGGGCACGGCGGGATGGTTGGTTTTCCCGGTGGAGACAAAACCGAAGCGCAGCAATGTCCACTCGCCGGGCGGGAGCGTGGCGGCGAGTTTTCCGGCGGCGTCCATGTGCGCGGTGAGGTCGATGACGCGGGCCGCGGGGATGCCGGGGCGGTCGGCGACGGGGCGCGTGACGGGTTTCGATGCCCAGGCGATTTTCCGGTCGAGCGGGGCGGCGAGGCGCTCGCCGGTGACAGGCACGGCGAACACGGCGATGTCCTGATAAAAGCCGTTCTTGGCCTTGGCGACGGTGCGCGCCGCGTAGAATGGCTTGGTGTCCGGACGGGGGAGCGCGAGCGAGATTTCGCCGCCGGCGGTGTCGGTCTCCGTCCACACCACGCGTTTCATGGACAGCGCCTCCGTCACCCACGGGCCGCCGCTGGCGGACCAGCCGGGAGTATTCATGAGGTGAAACTCAAGCCCGAGCGCATCCGCCTTCCTGATGGCGTGCGTGACGTGGTCGAACCAGTTTTCGGTGCCGTAACGCACCGGGCCGGGCGGCATGTAGATTTCCACGTCGAACATCTGTACGCCGCCCATGCCGGCGCGTTTCATCGCCTCCAGGTCGGCGTCGATGCCTTCCTTGGTGACGTTGCCGTTGGCCCAATGCCACCAGCCGAGCGGACGCGCCGACAGCGGCGGCGAGGCAAAGCCGGATTCAAGATCGGCGGAGGCGGAGAAAAGGGCGGAAAGACTGAAGGGCTGAAGGGCCGAAATAAGGAAAGCGGACAGGATGCGGAGGGCGGCAGGAAGGAGGCGCGTGATGATGGGGCTGGTTTTCATGGGAAGCAGGGAAGGACTGGCCGGAAAACGCGGCGGCGACTGGGAGCGCCGTGGGCCGGGTGGATCACCCGTGGACGGCGCTCCGCGCCGTCGATGCCGGCAGGATGCCGGCGCTCCCAGTCGCTGCCGCGTCCGCGCCGCCCCTTTTGGAATTTTGGGATTTGGAGATTTGGAATTTTTTTCCAAGGAGGTCTATTGCAGGCGGATTCTGAGTTCGGGCGAAGTTTTCGGGCCTTTCGGCGTGACGGCTTCGATGGTGCAGCGGAAATCCTTGGCCGCATCGGAAACGGGGACGGTAAATTCAAACGGGAATTCGCTGCATTCCAGTTGCGCGGTTTTCCCGTCGTCCGACTGATAGCGGAGCACCGCCTTGCCCACGGCGGGCGGCGCGGCCTCCAGCCAGACGTGGACGGTGGTGAGCCCGCGGCCGAAACGCAGCGCGGTCGCGGTCGCCGGGCCGAAGGGCGTCTTCGCGGTCACGGTCGCGCCGGCGGGGAGCGGCGGGGAGCGCGGATCGAGCATCGCGTCCTGGATTTCGGTGCGCGCCGCGACGTCGTCGATGACGACGCAGGTCAGGCCCTTCGGCGCAACCTCGATGGCGGCGCGACCGTCGGTGACGGTGAGCATCTCGGGGGCGACGGCGGCACTGGGAGCGCGGACATTCCTGTCCGCGATGTCGCGAGAAGCGCAAGAATCGCGGGCAGGAATGCCCGCGCTCCTTTGGGCGGCGAAGTCGTGACCGGTGTGTGCAAGGTCGGGAAAATGCCAGACGCGGGCACGGTGCGCACCGGCGACGGCGGCGCGGTCGGGGTTCACGGCAATGGCGGCGGAGACGGGACGCGCACTCTGGTTGGAAAAGGCGAGGTAGAGTTTCCCGTTGCCGCGCGCGGAGAGGTAGTTGAGTTGTATCGAATCCACCGATACAAGTCCCTTCGGCATCCAGAGGAAAACACCGTCGTCGCCGAGAAACTTTCCGGGGCGGTTGCCGTAGGTTTTGTTGCGGAAGTAGGCGCCCGAGTAGGTGTACTCGGAGGGGAAATCGATCTGGCCGGCGGAACGCGCGTAGGTGTCGGCGACGATATAATCGACGAGAAACGCCGCCATGGGCAGCGGATGGTTGTAGTGCGCGGAGGTGAATTTTTTGATCTCCTCAAAGGTGCGCAGCGGGAAATCCGGTTTCTGGTGGAGCGTGGTGTAGCCGTTGCGGTAGGCGTAGCTCGGGTAGTTGGCGTAGCGCCCGACGACGGCGTTGCGGGCGATGTCGGTGAAAAAGGGCTCGCGGGCATCGAAGCCGAGGCGCGTCATGTAGCCGGCGAAGTAGGCGGACATGAAGATGCCGCGGTGGCTGTGCGAAGTGGCGGCGCATTCGGCGGCGAGGCCGTTGGCGGAGACCACCCACGCGGGCACGGTCTCCTCGGGGACGGGCTGGCCGTTGTAGATGCCGCCGGGATTTGCGACGAAATCGGTATCGGGCACGGGCGCGAGGTAGGCAAAGGCGGTGATTTCGCGCATCGCGGCGGCGGCGGCGCGGAGATAGCGGGGGTCGCCGGTCGCGCCGTAGAGTTCGTAGAGGTGGTCGTAGGAAGGCGCGATGTCGGGCCAGAACGAACTGGGGGCGCCGCGGAAGCTTTCCACGGGCCGGTCGATGCGCGCGGCGATGTAGCGGTCGGCGGCCTCGCGCGCGGCGTCGAGAAAGGCCTTGTCACCGGTGAGCCGGTAGGCGGCGAGGTGATTGAGGAGCGCGCGATTGCTTGCGGCCCATGACGACGCGGCGGCCGCGGCGGGCTTTTTCCCTGCCAGGCCGGGTGTGATTTTTTCGCGGATGGGCATGGCGCGCCCGCCGGTGAGGCGCCACGCGGCGACGAGGTCCACGGGATAGCGGAACGCTGTGCCCATGATTTTCGGGTCGGTGAGCTTCGCCTGGTTGGTTTTGCGCGAGAGCATGTATTCGACCGTGGGGATGGCGCGGCGCCGGAGCATCTCGGCGCGGTCGAGCACGAGCGCGAGCGAGAGGGCATCGGCGGCGGATTGCTGGCGCCCGGCGTCGGGGCCGGCGTCGTTCTGGTAGCCCCATGTCTTGTATTTTGGATACCAGTAGCAAAAGCGGTCGTTGAGGACGAAGTCGGCGAGATTTTCCAGCGTGGTGTTGAGCGAGCAGAGGACATTTTCGCGCACGTCGCGGAAACCATAAAGCGAGGTGGCGAGGTGACGGTAGTTTTCAAACCACGCGCCGCGCCGCGCGACGAGGCGCAGCATGAACGCGCGGGACGCGCCGGGCTCGACACTCGAACCGGCTCCGCCGAGCACGGGCGCGAAAAGCATGGGCTGGGCGAGACCGGCGGCATTGCGCACGAGAATGCCGAAGCGCGAGTCGGCGGCGGTGGGCATGCGGAAGGGCAGTTCGCGCGCGTCCGCGCCGACCGCGATGGTGTCGCCCCCGAGCCCGGTCATCGCAAAACCGATGGGGCATTGGTATTCGAGCGTGAGATAGGAGCGATTGGGGAAACGTTTTTCCTGCCAGACGAGCGGCTGCCAAATCCAATCGGCCTTGCCGAGGCCGGTGGCGGGCGCGCCGGCATAGCCGACGGAAACCTGCCCGGGCGCGGTCGCATCGAGGCGAAACGCGAGCGCGGGCTCGGTGCCGTCGGCGGGCGCGGTCACCGTGGCGGAAAGCGTGTAGCCGGGCTGCGCGGGAAACGCCCAGCGAAGCGCGCCGCCCTCGCGCGTGACACGGCTGGCGCGAAGGCGCGCGCGGGGTTTGGCGGCGGCGAGAAAATCGGTTTCCTTCTCCCATGCGACGACGCGGTAGCTCGTGTTCCCGACGGGACCGTCGTCGAGATATTTGCCGCCGTAGCGGTCCAGCTTGGCCTCCCGTCCGCGCGGTTGAAAAACGACGATGAACTCGGGGGCAAACTCGGCGCGCGCGCCGGTGCTCTTCTGCGTGACGACCAGCGTGCCGTCGGCCTGCGAGTCGAGCGCATAGGCGGCGTTTTCGAGGCGGGCGGGCTCGCCGATGCGTTCGCCGGGGCGCGGCCCGGCGGTGGTTTCGGCGGCGGCGCTGGCAGGAGCGCGGACATTCTTGTCCGCGCTCCCTTGGACGCCGGCGGCGGCGGGCTGCGCCCACTCGAGCGCTATCTGCCCTTGGGCATCGGTGCCGGGAAACTCGACGACGAATTCGTAGGGCCGGCCCGCGAGAAGCTCGGCGGAGCCGGTAGAGCGGGAGTTGATGCCGGTGTCGGAGGCGGGACGGCTGATGACGGGCACGCCGTCGATTTTCAGGACGGCGGCGCCAGTGGCGCGCAGCGAAAGCGGAAAAACGCCGGAGCGTTTCGGCGTGATGGTCGCGCTCCAGCGCACCGAGCCGCGCCGGCCCGCCGGGATGCTGGCGGCGATGGCGGAGGTGTCGGAAGCGATGCGCGCCTCGAAACGCGTCATTACGGGCTCGCCCGCGAAATCCGGCGCGGCGAAATAAAACACGTCAAACGCGCTGTCGCCATCGCGCGTCGTGACATCGCCGAGCGGGCCGGAGGCCACGGGAGAAAACGACTGCGCGGAGGCCGAAAGCACTGCCGCGCAGAAAAGCATCGCGAAGGAAAGCGGGAAGCGGAGGAGGCGCATATCGAAACGGGGACCGGGGATCGTGGACGGACGGAGCTGCGCGCGGTTTGCCTGCATGAGACAGAAAAACGCGCACCCAAGACAAGCCGTCAGCCAAAACCGCGTTTCGCGCGTCCGCAACCGCCGCGTGCGTCAACAGTTGACCCGATCCGCGAACCGACAACGGATCGTAGCGCCAACGTGCGGGCAAACAGCATTATTTCTGACAATCTCATAACAATGGATGCCACCGAATTTATAAGGGAAACCAGCACTCATGCAGCCAGTTAGATCGCTGGCGGAAAAGCGGGAAGAACACCCGGCCAGGCGGCGGCAACCTGCGCATGCGCGCACAATGCATCGCGTCATCCGCAGTTAGAAAAGACTCGACATGCAAATATCAAAAATATGTAATATCATCGTTCAGGCGTTTCTATGACAGACAGCAAACCTCAAGCCCTAAAACACATGAAAAAACCCAAGTTGACAGCTCTCTTAATCACAATGCTGCTGGCCGCAGGCACCGTTGTCCAAGCTCAGGTCGCACCGCCCTCGCCCGCGAGCGCCGCTGGCAAGAGTTATGGCGACGGCTCCTATGTGCTGCCAAAAACATCGGCTCCGAACCTCTATCTCGAAGGCGGACTTGTTTACACTCGTTATGACGCAGGCGATGCAGGCACGGAAAATTTCTATGGTGTGAACGCCGCTTTCGGCTGGCGCATCAACAAAAATAATAAAATCCAGGTCGAGCTGGGCGTCCTCGCCAGCAGTGGGGATGAATATTCCGAATATGTGCCAGACGTGGGGCAGGCGCGGATAAGCTTTGACTATGCCACTGTGCCGCTGCTCGCCTCCTACAGTTATTGCATCCCCCTCGATGCGAACGGCCGGTGGGACTTGCGCATCACACCCACGGTTGGGCTTTACACAATGAAGATGGAATCGGAAGCCAAGGCGGGAGGGGTCAAAATTTCAAGTGATGACACCGACTCGGCCATCGCCTACGGCGTGGGGATCGGAACCAGCTACCATATCAACAACAGATTCTATCTGGACTTCGGCTATCGGTTCATGCGGGTGGGATCCCTTACATGCAAGCTTTGGGGAGAGAGCTTGGAACTGGATGATGCCAACACCCATTCCATCACGGCCTCCTTCGGCTGGAAATTCTAAATACCGGACACTGTTCTTCGTATATATGAGCCCCGGAAATCTCCGGGGCTTTTTATAGTGTTTTCCTTTAACATTGGCCCGGTAGCGCCGGTTCTCCGGCGGGGACGCCTCGCCCTGCCATTTGGGCCAATGGTGAGAGGAAATGCCATTTATGTTATATGCAACACCAACGCCTCATTATACCAATGCCCGAATCCCCCGGGCCCTCTTGCGGAGGCGCCGGCCGAGCAGCCAGCCTCTCACGCAACGGAAGGTCTCGACGTTGCGGTTCTTGAACGGCTTGATGGCGGACGAAGCTGGTTTTGTTTTCAGCGGCCAGGTTGCCGGGGCAAACTGGCAACCTAATCGCGCTTGATCTGCCCCCCGGTTTTCCGGAGGGAGGGATGCCTGCGGCACGGGGCCGACTGCTTGCGCTACGCATGGCCGCCTGACATCAGGCAATTATTCCGTCTTCGGCGGTTCCTCCGGCGCGGGCTCGGCGGCGGGAGAAGACTCGGGAGCGGGCTCCGTTCCGGCGGCGGGGACGTCCGATTCTGGCGCGGGTTCAGCCGGAGCTGCGGCCTCGGCGGACGGCGCGTCCGGCTCCGCGGGCACAGGTCCGGCTTCGCTGGCGGCCTCGGTTGCGGCGGGCGCGGAGCTTTCTTCCGAAACGGGAGCATCCGGGAAGTTTTCCGGATCATGCTCCTCCTTCTCGACTTCCTGCTTCCGGGCCTCGGTCATGGGCGGCGGGGCGAAGAGGCGTCCGTCGATAAACTCGGTCACATACCCTTCCGAAACCAGCCAGTGGAGGTCGCCGGTCAGCGTGTGCAGGCGGGACTTGTCCTCGGCGGAAAGCTCGGTCGCGGCAGCATTGCCCGTGAACGGAGCGACGGAACCGCTCGGGCGCGGAAGCGCGGCGGAAGCATCCGCGGCCGCCGGCGTGGAAGATTCGGCTGTCTCCGCGGCTGGTTGCGCCTCGTCGCCGGTTTGCCCGGGCGCGGCGGCTTCGGCCTCCGGCTGCGCGGGAGGCTGCGGCTCGTTCGCGGGAGGAACGGTTTCCCCGGACGCGGTTTCAGCGTCCGCGGGCGCGGTCTCAGCGGCGGGCGCGGGTTGTTCCGGCGCGGGCGCGGCGGGCTGCGCCGGTTGCGCGGGCGGATGGATGCCGAGGAATTTCACCGGAAGCTCGCTGGCCTTGACCATCGGGTTGGCCTCGATGAAGGCGATGAGCGCGCCGATGCTGTCTGAGAAGGTCTGGCCGGGGACGCGGAATTTGCGTTTCACGGCGCACACATACGAGATGCCTTTCGAGCCTTTCTTGAAGATGGTGAATCCCTCGCGGCGGAGGCGTCCGCGCAGCGCGTTGGCGGTGTCGAGCGGGAAGCGGCGCTGGCGTTCGAGCGCGCCCTCGATGGCGCGGCGGATCTCACCCTGCGGCAGCACGTCGAGCAGCTTGCCGTGGAAGCGCGCGGTCTCGACGAGCTTCACGACTTTGTCGCGGGCGTTGGAGAGCAGGTAGGCGCGGGCGTCGTCGAGCGAGTCGAAGGAGAGCGGCTCGGCGCCCTCGGCGGGCGGCGTGAATTTCCACGTGTAGCGCGTGGTCTTCTTCATTTTTTCGAGCCACTGGTTCACGACGTCGGGGTCGCGAAGGGTCTCGATGCGGTTGCGAAACACCTCGAAGGGCATGCGCGCCACGCGGGTGGCGTGGTGCTGCTGCACGATCTGGTTGTAGCGGTGGTAATTCGGCGGCCCGAGCAATTCGCCGGTGAGGCCGCATTTGTTGATGACAAGGAAGTTTCCTTTCGGCGCCTCGACCTCGACCTCGGCGCTGTCGAAGAATTTGTCGAGGTGGTGCGCGAGCACGTGCGCGATGACGGCGTCCTCGTTTTCGAAGGGCAGTCCGTCGGGGATCGAGATGGCGAGCGGCGGGGTCTTGGCGGGCGCGGATTGCGGCGCGTCGGCCTCGGGCGCGTCGGCGGCATTCTCACTCCCTTCCGGCGCTTTTTTCTGCGCCGGCGCAGGCCGCCCGGGTTGCGGCCCGCCGGGCTGCTTGCGCTGGATGGTGGCGACAAAACGGTCGGTCTTGCCGACGATCACGCGGGCGATCTCGAAGAGTTCGTAGGTGCGGCACGAACTGCGGATGGCCTTGGCGAGGGCGGAAAATCCGCTGTCCTCGGGATAGAAGATGACGTTGAAATACGGGCTGATATAGGCGCCGCGGTGCTCGGGTTGCGCGTCGCGCCGCCCGTGGAATCCGCCGCGGAAACCGCCGCGTTCGCCCTGGCCGTAAGCACGCTCGCCCCCCTGCCCTTCGCGGCGCTGGCCGCCGTGGAAATCGCGACGCTGGCCGGCCGCTCCCTGGCCTTGGCCGCGGCTTTCGCCGCCCGCGCGGAAATCGCGGCGCGGCCCGCGCTCGGAGCGGCGCTGCTGGCCGCCGCCCTCGCCCGCCGTGTCGGACGGCGGCTGGTCATGCGCCGGGCCGCCGGCGGGTTTGCGGAAGCTGCGCCGGTCGCGCCGGTGCTCGCCGCCCTCGCGGTGCTCGGCGCCGTCGTCGCGGCGGCCCCGGCCCTCGCGACGCTGGTCGCGCGCGGCGTCCTTGTCTTGTGTCCATTGCGTCCCGAAGCTGAAGCCTTGGAGCTGGCTCAGGTCTAGTTTATTAAAATCCTTGGAGGGATTCTCTTTGGATGCGGTGTCGTCCATTGTGTGGAGTGGTCGAAGTGAGGCGGAGCCCGATGAGGTAACTGCTGCAAAAACGATGCCGGATAAAAACGATAGGAATAGTCGAGTGTTGTCAGACGTTTGCCGCTTGCAAGTGCGATTTAGAGGGGAAATCGCCCTCTCGGGAAGTCATGGGGATTTTACGGAGACGGGCATTTCGGCGGGAAACGCGGGGGCGGTCCCGGACGCGGCGGTTTCCGGCGCGAGGCCTATCCGGCGGCGCCTGCGAGCACCTCGCGGAGCCGGGCGCAGACGGCGGCGTTGCCGGCGATGTAGCGGATGCGCGGCATGCGCAGGTCGAACCGGCGCATCGGAAACTGCTCGCCGTTGAGGAATTGCACGCTGCCCCCGCCCGCGAGACAAAGCGCCACGGCCGCGGCGATGTCCCAGATTTTCACGTTGTGGTCCACCGTGCCGGCGAGCAGGCCGATGGCGGTGTAGGCGAGATGCAGCGTGCTGCTGCCGAGCGCGCGGATCTTGAAATTCTCCACGATGGCGCGCGCCTCCGCGCCATGCGCCTTGTCGTAGGGGCTGTGAAATCCGACGAGGCTCTGCGGCGTGGGCGCGTCGGGACTCACGCCCGCGGCGGCGTTGCCGTCGAACAACCCGCGCCCCGGGCCGCCGTGAATCATGACGGAGCGGCTCATGTCGTAAACGATGCCGTAGGCCGGCGCGCCGTTTTCCAGCAACGCCAGCGAGATGGCGCAGTTCGCCACCCCGAGCGCGTAGTTGTTGGTGCCGTCGATCGGGTCGAGCACCCACGCGAATCGCGCGCGCAGCGGGATGGGCGCGGGATCGCCGGCCAGTTCCTCGCTGAAAAACTCGTCGTCGGGAAACTGCGCGCGCAACGCCTTCGTGATGTTTTCCGAGATGGCGATGTCCACCGGCGTGACGCGCGTGCCGTCGGATTTCCAGTTGCTTTGCGCGCGGCCGAACTCGCGGTGAAACAAATCGGTCTGCGCGCCGACCGCGTCGATGCCCGCGCGGATGCGCGCGGCGATGTCGGAATTGTCAGGAAACGCTGTCATAAGCGCGCCAATGAGCACCACGAAGCCGCGCGAACGCAAGCGGCAAGCGAGGCCGGGCCGGCCTTTCCTTCTTTATCGTTCTCGTTCTCTTGCTCGTTCTCTTCTCCTGTTTTTCGGAGCGTTTCGGAATCCAGACGAGAGAACGAGAACGCGCAAGAGGACGAGAACGATTTCCTGATGCGCGCCCTACTTGAGCAACTTTTTGTTGGGCCGGATCAACAGCACGAGCGTCGCCGAGGTGAGACACAAGCCGGCAAACACGCTGAAGATCAGGTTCAACGGCACGCTGTGGTCGCGCATGAACCCGAAGCCCCAGTCCGCGAAACCGCCGCAGGTCGTTCCCACCATGTTCAACACGCCGTAGCCGGTGGCGCGCAGCTCCGGGCGCACGATCTGGCAGAGGATGGGCATGTTGTTGCAGTCAAAGAAACCCCAGCCGATGCCGAACAAGGCCAGGAACGCCACCGCGACCAGCAGCGAGCCGGCGTTGCCCACGCCGAAAAGCGCCGGGATGATGCAGCACATCCCGAGCGCGCTGATATAAATGCGCCCCCGATCCGTGCGCCGCATCCAGCGGTCCGCCAGCGAGCCGCCCACCACCGCGCCGATGAGCGAGGCGATGTTGACGTAGATCGTCGCCGACACCCCCGCCTTGCCCTGGCCGATGCCGAATTGGTCCTGCAAGATCGCGGGCATCCAGTCCTTGACCACCCAGCCGGCGAGCCCGGGCAGCGTGAAATACAGCACCATCATGATGAAATATTTGTTGGTCAGCAACTCGGCGATGGCGCGCGGCGCCGACGGACGCTCCGGCATGGGCGCGTCGGGATTTTTCGGGGCGTTTCTCAGGAAGACAAACAACGGAATCGCATAGGCCACGCCGAGGAGGCCCGCCGCGTCGAACGCCCAGCGCCAGCCGAGGCTCGGCGAATCGGCCACATAGCCGCTGAAACCGCCGATCATGATACCGACATAAATCGCCATCTGGTGAATGCCCACCGCGCGCGACCGCGTCGGCCCCGTGTGGAAGTCCGCGATCAACGCCAGCCCCGCCGGGATGTAACACGCCTCGCTCACGCCCATGATGGCGCGGCTCCATATGAGCTGCTCGAACGTCTGCGCATGCCCCGTCGCCCACGTGATCGCCGACCACACGAACAGGCTCAGCACGATGACGTGCTTTTTGCTGAAACGGTCCGCAATGTAGCCGCCCAGCGGGCTGAGAAACGCGTAGGTCCACTTGAACGCCGCCGGCAGCAGCCCCCATTTCGCCTCCGAGTCGAGCCCGATGACGTCGCCCATGAGCGAATACTTCATCGCCGCCATCATCTGGCGGTCCATGTAATTCAACAGCGCCACGGGCGCCAGCAAAGCCAGCACCACCCAGGCGTAACGCGCGACGGAAGGGGGATTGGGATTCATGATGTGAAAAACTCAAAACCAAGAAAACGTCTTTGTATCCAGGGAATGGGGTTAAGACGGAGAGCCGGATTGACTCGAAGGCGAGGAGGGAGACGGCCCCGTCCGCAAATGACAAGAGCCACATTGTGGTACTTTTACCAAACCATGAAAACGGACGCGGGACGCGGCCTTTTCCCCGTGAGATACCTCCTCCGAAGCACTTTTAGGCTTTGGCAATTCCTGTTTTTTTTGGAGCAACGGCCTCCGTGCCGCCCTTTCCTCCATGAAGCGGACGGCACGGAGGCCGTCCTTCCAAAAAGAGGCTCCTCGCTATTTTCGATGGCTGGTTTGCTTATTTAACCGCAGAGAACGCAAAAAACCCATGGAAAAGCAGGATTGTTTCCTGCGCTCTTTGCGTTCTTTGCGGTTAATTTTTTGTTGCTTTCAGTCATCGAAAATAGCGACGAATCCAAAAAGATAGTCTCGTTCGGAAAGGCTATGACTCGCCCTCGGACGGCGCCCGCAGTCCCGTCCGGGACCGGCCAAAGGCGGAACTTCGCGCCCGCCTCAACCGGCGTTCGCCTGCGCATCCGCCGGACGCAGATGCGCGAGCAGCGCATCGAACGCCGCCGCCGCCACGCGCCGCTGCACCGCCACGCGCTCCAAGGCCGGGCAATCCACGCACGCGCTGGCGAAAACGAATCCGCCCCCGGCCGCGCGGTGCGCAAGCGCCCACCACGCGAACGGCTGCGGCACGTTCCACTCCACGGACGGCTCCGCGTAGCCGGTCGTCGCCAGCGCGAGATCGCAGCCAAACAAGTCACACGCCCCGCGCGCCATCGTCCGCGCCACCTCCTCCGACACGCAATTCACCGGCTCCGCGATGTCCCGCCGCACGCCGAGATGCCGGATTTTTTGTTCGAGGGAATAAGTCGTGATGCCACCCAGGAAGAAACGGGACGCGCCGGAAATGCTTCCGATGCGCGCCTGCAAATGTCCGCAAGTGATGCTTTCCGCCACCGCGATGCGCAGATCGGGGGTGCGTTGCATGAGGTCTCTGAGTTCGCTCATCGTTGGAGGTTGCCCACCGAGTCCTGACAGATTCCGGCGGCCGCGCGATACTCAAATCGTTTTTCCCGCTTATATAGGGAAGGAGAACCGGCAATGAAAACGTTGACGGCATGCTTCGTGAATGGGACATGCTGGACCCCCGCCGCCGCCAAACCCATAAACCATGCCCGCCGCCCTCCTCATCCGCCACACCAGCGTCGCCGTCGTCCGCGGCGTTTGTTACGGGCAAAGCGACGTGCCGCTCGCCGCGACGTTCGCCGCCGAGGCCGCCGATGTCCGCGCCCGCCTGCCCTGGGTTCCGACGGAAGTCTGGAGCAGTCCGTCCGCGCGCGCCCTCCGCCTCGCCGAAACGCTCGGCGCTCCCGCCGTCCGGATCGACGCGCGCCTGCTCGAACTCAACTTCGGCGACTGGGAAAACCGCGCCTGGGAGTCGTTTCACGACGCGCAAAGCGAAGCCTGGGCCCGCGACCCGTGGAACGCCCGCCCGCCCAACGGCGAGACCGCGGCCGGGTTGCATCACCGCGTCGGCGAAGTCCGCGCCGGGCTGCTTGCGCGCCTGGTCGGGACCGGCGGCGCCGGCCGCCCGTCCCCGCGCATCGCCATCGTCACCCACGCCGGCGTGATCCGCTCCTGGCGCGCCCACGCACAATCGCGCCCGCTCATGGAATTGTTTTCCGCCGCTATTCCCTTCGGGCATGTCGAGGCGGCCGGTTAGTTCCACTTTGTTAACCAAGGTTGACGCGGGGCAGGACGGATCGTGTGGCACGGGCGTCCCCGCCCGTGGACGGCGCTCCGCGCCGCAAACTCTCGGACACATGGGCGAGGACGCCCATGCCACGCAATCCCTCGGGCTGTCCGCTTAACCTCAGTTAACAAAGGAGAATCAGGACGAGGCATCCCACCGTCCCGCCGGCCCGTCACGCGGCAAACGCCTCCGCCTGCAACTCCGGCCTCCCCTTCCCCTCCGCATCCTCCTTCGGACGCAGGAACTCGCGCGCGAAATCGGTGTATTCAATCAGTTGATACCGGCCGTCCCAGTGCTCGACGATCGCGGTCAGCGACTCCACCCAGTCGCCCGAGTTCAGGTAGTGCACGCCTTCGATCATCCGGTCCGCCGGCGTGTGGATGTGGCCGCAAATCGCTCCGTCGCAGCCGCGCTCCCGCGCGAGCTTCGCGACCCGCTCCTCGAATTTCGACACATAGCTCACCGCGGTCTTCACCCGCGCCTTGATCGCCTTGCTCAACGACCAGTATTCCTGCCCGCGCCACGCACGCCAAGCGTTGTAGGCGCGGTTGATCCGCAGCAGGGCGCCGTAACCCCAGTCGCCGAGGTGCGAAAGCCACACGAAATTCTTTGTCACCGTGTCGAACACGTCGCCATGCAGCACCAGGTAGCGCCCGCGTTTCCCCTCGTGCACATGGTCCTCCACGATGCGCAGCCCCGCAAAGTCGAGCGGCAGAAACGACGCGAGCACGTCGTCGTGGTTGCCGCGCAGGTAAACGATTTCCGTGTCCCGCTTTTCCAGCATTTTCAGGACGATGCGCACGAAGCGCGTGTGCGCGCGCGTCCACCGCCCGCCGCGACGCGTGAGCTGCCAGCCGTCGATGATGTCCCCGTTGAGGATCAATTTCTTGCAGCGCACATGCCGCAGGAAACGGTTGACCTCCTCCACCTTCGAGTCGGACGTGCCGAGATGCACGTCGGAGATGATGACCGTGCGCACGCGCAGCAGGCGTTTTTCGCCGGGAGCGGGAGCAAGCCCGGTTTCGTCTGGTTGGTCGGTGCCTTGGTTGTCCATGGGTCAGGAAAGGATTCGTGATGCCGCGCGCCCGTCGATCTGACGGGCAAAGGCGTTTGCGCCCGCATCGGGCGACGGCTCCGCGGCGCGGGCCGGCATGCCGGCGACGGCGCGCAGATCGTCCTCGAAGCGGTCGATGACCTTGTGCCAGGCGTGGGCCGCGACCGCGGGGCGCGCCCTCGCGCGCAAACGCGACCGCAACTCCGGCTCGCTCGCGAGCCTCACCGCCGCCTCGACCAGCGCGCGCGGCCGGTCGCACGGCGCCACGAGCCCGCTTTCGCCGTCGCGCACAAACTGCCGCGCCGCCGCATAGTCGAAGCCCGCCACGGCCAGCCCGCTTGCCAGCGCCTCGGTCAGCACGTTGCCGAAAGTCTCGGTCAGGCTCGCGTGGATGTAGATGTCGGCCGACGCGTAATGCCGCGCCAGTTCCGCGCGGGGAAGAAACCCGGTGAACACGCACCACGGATTCTCCGCCTGCAGCCGCCCGCGCAGCGGCCCGTCGCCCACGATCACGAACCGGCAGCGCGGATTCGCCGCCCGCATCGCCGCAAACGCGCGCATGAGCAGCGCGAAGTTTTTTTCCGCCGCCAGGCGCCCCGTGTGAATCACCACCGGATCGGCGGGCGCCGCGCCCCACGCGCCCCGCAGTTCGCCCGAGCGCAGCGCCGGGTCAAACAGCCGCGTGTCCACGCCGCGCGAGAGCACCGCCAGGTTGCGGAACCCGAGCGCGGCCAGTTCGTCGCAAAGCTCCCGCGTCGGCGCGAAGGTGCGGGCGGTGCGGTTGTGCACGCGCCGCAGCCACGCCAGCGCCAGCCCCCGCAGCGGGCCGATGCGGTAATGCCGCGTGTAGCTGTGGAAATTGGTGTGAAAGCTCGATGAGACCGGGATGGCGAGCGAGCGCGCCGCGCCGACCGCCGACATGCCCAGCGGCCCCTCCGTCACCACGTGCACCAAGTCGGGCCGCCGCTCGCGCCAGCGCCGCCGCAGCGCCCCGCCCGCCGGCAGGCCGAGCCGCATGAGCGGATAACCGGGCAGCGGCATTCCCGGCAGCGCGGCCTCCATGTAGCCAGGGTGCTCCGACGCCGGCAGCAAATCCTTCCGCCGCGGGCGGTAAACCGTGATTTCATGCCCGCGCGCCGCGAGCTCGCGGACAATGACGCCAAAGGTCATCGCCACCCCGTTGATCTCGGGAGGAAACGTCTCGGTGACCAATGCGAGCCTCATCATTGACCCGCATTATAATCACCCGGCGCGTCGGACGCGTGACGCGAAGGTTACATTTGCGCAACGACATCCATATCGGCGAGGCCCGTGTCTCCCAAATCGTTCTCATGCCCGTTCCCGAAGCGCGGCACGCAACACATGCGAAAGGTTTCTGAAAATGGTTCGTCGCTATTTTGAATGGCTGAAACATCAACCGCGAAGGGCGCGGAGGATGCGAAGACAGGCAAAAACAAAACCGCGGGAGCGCGGGGTGTTTCAAACAATGCCGCAACCGGCCCAGCCAGCCTAAAAGCCCGCCCGCGCGCCAGATTTTCCGGCGATGTAATCCATCGGGCTACATCGCATCGGTCGCAGTTTCGTGCTCCCCGCGGCCGTCGTGCCCGCCGGGAAGACGGGCGTTGCACCGCGCCCGCGGCGCGCTTGCTTCACGGCACTTCGAGCCGCAAGTAGTCATACATGATGTATTTTGCCGGCGCGCCGCCCTCCTGCTGTTCAAGCGCGATTTCGTTCCGCCCGGCGCGCAGCCAGCCGGACGGGAAACGCACATCGCGCGCCGAATACTGGCCGTGAATGCCCGCGCGGATCATCGCGTTGTCGCCCGGGAAATCGCGCAGCACCGCCGCCTCGCGCCCGTTGACGAGCACGCGCAACACCGCGCCGTGCGTGCCCGCAAAGGCAAGACGCAGCACGGCGTCGCCGCCGGCTTTGGCCGCCGCTTCGTCACCGTCGAAAAGCACGCGCCAGGTGGTGCCGCGATGGCGTCCGTCGGTCCCGGCGCGCGTCACCTGCGCGTAATTCCAATCCCGCCGCCAGTCGCTTTGGCCGATTGTGAACACGACATCCTCCGGGAATTCCCGCGGGTATTTCAGCCAGAGCCCCCAGTGCCGGTGGTCGTCGCCGTGGCGAAACTCCTTCGCGGTGCGGTCGGCCGTGCCGATTTCCCAGAGCTGGCGTCCGTGCCGCCCGGGCGTCCAGACGAGTTCGCCGAGATCGCTCGCCCCGCCCGCCGTCACGACGATGCCGGCGCGCCGGAATTCGCCCAGCACGCCGCCGACAAAGGCATACAGGGTATAGCCGCCGGCGCGCGCCGCCGGGATGGAAAAGCGGCCCTGCGCGTCGGCGCGCACCCAGTGCTGGTAATTCAACGCCTGCTGCTGCCAGTCGGGCGACGGCTCCGCGAGGCCGACCCAGGCCCCGGCGGCGGACGCGCCCGGCGCCTGCGGATCGCGCACGACCAGGCGCCCGCGGACGCCGCCCCGCTCCGCCGCCCCGGCAAAGGCCGGATGCTCGATCCACGCCGCGGGCCAGGCGGCGCGCTCGGCCGCGGCCTGGCGCTCCGCGTCGGCGCGGAGCGCCGCGGGCGCGTCCCCCTCGTTGAGGTAAAGCATCCACGGGCCGTAAACCTTTTCCCAGACGCGACCGGCGGGCGCCACCGTGTTGGGCGCGCCGTAGTGGGAGCAGGCCAGGATTTTCAGGAGAATGCGCTGCCAGTGCGCGGTGTTGTGCTGGCGCGTGGGGCCGCCGTTTTGGTCCTCCGTGCTGCCATAGACAATCCAGCAGCCCAGCTTCGAATCCTTCCCCGTCCAGCCATGGACAAAATGGCCGCCGGCATCCGTGAAGTAGTGATATTTGTCGGTGATCCCGCCTTGCCACGGCCCCGCGGTGAAACGCAGCGATTCCTTCGGCCCGAGGGCCTCGACCGGCGTGTCGAAGGGCGGCAGCTCGCGAAACCGTTCCGCGTCCACGGAGACCGTCTCGAAGAGCTTGTCCGACAGGCGCGTGACATAACGCGCCTGCGCCATGCGGAATTCCCGGCGATCGGCCGGATGCGAAAACACCGCGAACATGCGCAACGCCCGCTCGCCGGGCAGCATCACGTAGTGCAGCGCGACATCGATCTCGCCTCGGCCCTGCTGCGCAAAAACCACCTCGGCCTTCGCGCCGCCGTTCGCCCGCGGGTCCGCCGGGATGGAAACCGCGGGCCTGGCGAGCCGCTGCGAGCCGCCCGTGTGCCAGTCGAGATAACTCGGGTTGGACAGGACCTGCCGTTCGCCGAGCCAGAGCCGGACGAGGTTGCCGGAGGCCCTGTCCAGCTCGGCGCGCACGAGCCCGTTGGAAAGAACGATGGCTTTCGCGTCCTCCTCCAATGCAACCGGCCGCGCGGCCGGGGGCGAGGCGTGCAGGGAAGCGCAAAGCGGCAGGACCGCCAGTCCCGCGAGCAGCCGCGCGCGACTGATGGAATGCCTGGGCCGTGTCTTTGTCATGATAAAATATGTCATAATCAAATGTTTCATTTTTCATCGGCCTCTAATTTTGGCCCTGGGATTATTGAGAATGGTGATATCAAGGAGGTCCGACGCGGCCATGCCTCCCCTTGTGCCGCCATCCACATTCCCTTTTATTCTTGGCCCATTTTTGTCATAACGATCTGGATAAATTTTATGTGGGGGCGAGCCTCGACATATGTGAACATTAAAATCAGTATGATGGCCAGGCTTAGAGCCATCAATGCCGATAGGGAAAACAGAATGCGTTTTTTCTTCATCATGGTTGCGGGATGGAAGAAGGTGTCAGGACGAAATGGCACTAAGATAGAAGAGAGACGCTTGCGCAAGGAGGGGCGGCGTCCCGCCGCCCGACGAGGCGAAAGCCTCGCCCGTTTGCGTGCGGTTTATCGAGACACGACAGGCACGCGTTCCGCGTGTCGGGCGGCGGGACGCCGCCCCTCCTTGCGCAAGCGTGCTTTTGACGACAACAGCCCTTATCTTAGCGCTATTCCGTCCTGGCACCTTCGGATTGCTTTCGATGGCGGGTGCTTTCATTTTTTGCCTGACTCTAATTTTTGCTTCTCCGTCGACTTATTTTGACCTGTCCTTAATTTGAACACTAAAAGCACCACAAAAAAACACACTATTGACGCTATTGCCACAATAACTGAAATTTCATGAGATGCAATAGAAGGCAGCACGACATGACAGGCCAATACCATCGCAAGTGCTACTAAAATTACCCCATCCTTTCTTTTTATTATCCAATTGTAGATATGCCATAATAATATCAATAACAACACAATATCTATGATTACAATAAGAAGAATACGGACGGCAGGATCGCCATACCATGTAGTCGGACATAATAATGCGAAAAACCATGCTGCGCATAAAATACTAGTTAGCAATGTTTTCATTTTCACTGATATATATCAACGCATATAGCAACTATGGACATTTTGGCTTATGACGGAAGAAGGTGTCAGGACGCTGTTTGTTGATTTTTTGCATGGGCCGAGGATCTCGAATTTAAAGGTGATTGGCTCATCCATGGGAATGGGAAATACGTAGATTGATCGCTATTAAACAAGTTGGAGGAACTTCTGCGTGGATAAAATCAATAAACAGCGTCCTGACACCTTCGGATTGATTACACGCCGTCCATCCTGCTGTTTGCCGAGGGGGGGATTGGCTTGTTCATGAAATAGCAAAGCGATCCCATGCTGACAATGCCTGAGAGGAAAACGGCTGGCGCAACATTGCGAAACATATGCCCAGTTCTTTGATCTCCTGTCAAAATAAACCATCCCCATGTTGTCAACACGCAACCAGTGCCTGAGAGTAAGGCGATTGCCAGAACAGGAATCTTTTTTTGTCCGGCACGGCAGTTGAAAATATTCAACAGGATTCCGAAAAATATAAAATTAGGCCAATAATATATTGAGGTTGCAGCCGTCCAAAGCATGACATAAATTAGCAACGCGCCGTTAATCTCACCGGCGGAGGCGAAAAAAAATACCAAATAATATAATAATATGCTAAAGTTTCCGGCAAAAACCGCCTTTAATATATTACCGGTTTTTATCAGCAATATGTCTGGTTTTTTCATTGGCGCTTAGTAATATAAGAACTGCCGTTTTCATACTGGCTATTTAACCAATTAAGCATCTCTGAAGGCAGCAAGGTGCCATTACCCGAATAAGATTGCCCGAAGTCATAACCACCAGCCGTGAGCGCCCTATAGGCTGCGGTGGTGCATTGAGTTTGATTATATCCCTGAGGATTCCAACTCCATGTCGAGACGCCATACACTTCCCACATGGCGGCTATATCAAAGGCATCGTCATACGGAAACCACACACTGAATACGGACGAGGGAGGCCGCCCCTCTTCTTGATATGTACTTGCGAAATCATACATCGTATTCGGGCCGACCTTGCATCCACTAGCGCCTGGTGCATGGGGAAACTGGCTCATTATTACACCATCCGAATTATGTTCGGTAAGCATTACATGCCCAACAGAGACAGAAGGAGGTATAATTGTAACTCGAGGCTCCCATATATATACATCAACCCAGCGCAAACCGTCTGGATCAACTAAGTTGATCGGAGAATTGAGCACATAAGAATACAGATCAAACCCACCCTGTTGGCGTATCGGATCCATTGACAACCAGCGAGACAGCTTAGGATTATAATATCTGTATCTGTGGTCATTTAATCCGACATCATCCAGCCACTCCCTTCCTGTATAAAGAAAACGATAATCAAATGACGAAGCTTGCGGCAGTCCAAATACATCGACCCGATTACTCGCAACCTTGCTTCCTTTTCCATCGCTGATTGCCATGGCGCTGCCAAGGACGTCCGCCAGCGGATAGCGTGACGACGAACCTCCGACCGCCGCCAGAATCTCATTCACGAGGTTGCCATGCACATACGCGGCAGTTTGTTTCCCGGCCAGATTGCGGTCAACGAGGAGGTTCCACGTCATATCATAGGTCAGCACAAGGGAATCCGTCGCGTCCAAGGCCCAATTGCCGGTGTTGTCGGGTTTGTAATAGCGACGCATCACACAGCGGTTTTTGGCGTCGTAGGCAAACTCGGCCCGAACTGTGGGGGACTCGACCTCGATAAGGCGGTTTTGAGCGTCGTAGCGGTAGCGCTGGGTGCCGTCGTCGGTCAGGTTGCCGTTGGCGTCGTATTTTAGCAGCGAGTAGTGCACAGCGGGACGCGCGTAGTCGATGCGGGTGTATTGGTTGAGGTTGTTGGTCTCGTAACGCTCGACGAGGGCGGACAGGCCGGGGGTGGTGTCGGTGTGCTCGATGCGGTTGCCCAGGGGGTCGTAGGTGAAGGTTTCGGTGCGGGCTGTCGGATTCACGTGCGAATCGCTTGTGCCAGTCTCGGGGGCGCGGACATTCCTGTCCGCGATGTCGCGGGCAGGAATGCCCGCGCTCCTGTCCACGGGCTGGAAGCCCGTGCCACGCGAACCTGCCGGCAGGATGCCGGCGCTCCCAGTGGGGACTCCGTAGTCCACGGCGATGAGCTGGCTGGTGGCATCATAGCGGTAATGGTCGGCGAGGTCGTCCTCGCGGGTCATGCTCACGCGGCGGCCCATGAGGTCGTAGGCGTAGTGCGCCTTGGCGAGGAGCCGGTTTTGTTTGTTGCGATGGTCGATGGCGAGAAGCTGCCCCGCGATGTCATAGGAGTAACTGGTAATCACGCCGTTGTCGCGGGCGAGTTTCGAGCGGCGTCCGCAGGAATCGTAGGCGTAGGCGGCCAAGGGAATTTTCGATTTTCGATTCTCGATTTTAGATTGGGGGGTGCCGCCGTCTTGCCCCACCTCCGTCATGCGACCTTGGGCGTCGTAACGGTAGGTGACTTTCATGCCGTCAGGATACACGAGGCCGGCCTTGCGTCCAGCCGCGTCGTAAAGGTAGGCGATGGTGTGCGGGGCCATGCCGGGGACGAGAGCGCGGAGGTCGGTGGTCTCGGTGGCGACGCGGCCGAGCTTGTCGTAGGTGTAGGTGAGCAGGGCGCGGCCGTTGTCGATGGCGAGGAGGCGTCCGGTGGCGTCGTCGTAGGTGTAGCGCACGTCGGGGGCGCAGCCGGCGGGGGACCATGTTTCGGCGACGGGCCTGCCGTCGGCGTTGTAGGCGATGGTCCTGGTCTGGCCGGCGCGCGTGGTGTGGCCCACGAGGCGGCCGCCGAGGTCGTAGGCCCAGGTTTCGCGCGAGGCGTCGGGGTAGATCATCGCGGTTTTGCGGCGCATCGCGTCGTATTCGAAGCGGTAGGTGTTGCCGTTGGCGTCGGTGAGCGAGGCCATGTCGCCGAGGGCGGTGTAGTCGTAGCGGGTGGCGTGGCCGAGGGCGTCGATGTCGGCGGCGACCCGCCCGCCGGAATCATATTCTTTTCGCGTCCGGGCGCCATCGGGGGCGAGGGTTTCGGCGACCTGGTCGCGGGCGTCGTAGGCGTAACGGGTGGTGCGGCCGAGGGCGTCGGTGACGGAGGCGCGGCGCCCGGCGGCGTCGTAGGTGTGGCGCGTGACGGCGGTGTCGCGTTTGCCGGCCGATGCGGTCACGGCGGCGAGGCGTCCGGAGGCGTCGTATTCGCTCACGGTGACGAGGCCGCCGGGGTTCGTGCTTCGCACCACGCGGTCGAGGGCGTCGTAGGTCCATGTGCGGGCCGTGCCGTCGGGGAGCGTGGTTTTTATGCGGCGGCCTTTTTTGTCGTAGGCGTGGCGGGTGGCCGCGCCGGCGGCGTCGGTTTGGGAAACGAGCTCGCCCGCGGCATCGTAGCTCCAGCGCGTGGTGTTGCCCAGCGCGTCGGTGGTCCGGACGCGGCGGTTGTTGTCGTCGTAAGCGTGCGCGGTCACGCCGCCGCCGGGCGCGGTTTGGGAGAGCAGGTTGCCGTCCTCATCGTAGGTGCGGCGGGTGACGCGGCCGGACGGGTCGGCGTCCTCGAGGAGGCGTCCGTCGTCGTCGTAAGTCCACGTGGTGACGTGCCCGAGGGGACCGGTCGTGCGGACGCGGCGGCCCTGGTCGTCGTAGGCGTGGCGCGTGATGCCGCCGTCGGGATTGGCCTGGCGGATGAGGTGGTCGGCATCGTCGTAGGCGTAGAGCGTGGTGGCGGATTCCGCCGTGCCGGCGGCCAGCGAACGCATGAGCAGGCGGCCCTCGGTGTCGTAGAGAAACTCGTCCACCCGCCCGTCGGGATGGGTGACGCGGGAGGGGCGGGAAACGAGCGAGCAGGAGCCGCAGCCGCCGGGCGTCTCGGTGTAATCGTAGAGGGTGACGCCGCCGGCAAAATCGACGTGGCGGGTGAGGCGGCTGAGTTCGTCGTAGGCCCATGAGGCGGCGCGGCCGAGTTCGTCGGTCTCGGCTGTCTTGCGCCCGTATTGGTCGTAGGAATACAGGCGCGCGGAGCCGTCGGGGTTCACGCGGCGGGTGATGTTGCCGCGCTCGTCGCGCTCGAAAACGGTGGTTTTGCCTTCGGCGTCGGCAAACCGGTCGAGCCAGCCGTGGCGGTCGTAGCCGAAGCGCACGACGCGGCCGTCGGAATCGGTCATGGCCGTGCGGCGGCCGCGCGCATCGCGGGAGACCTGGATTTTTTCGCCGTGTTTGCCGGTGTGCGCCACGATGCGGCCGCGCATGTCGCGCACGTATTCCCGCGCGGTGCCGTCAGCGGAGCGGTATCGGGTGACGCGCCCCGCCGCGTCGCGCGTGATTTCGATGCGGCGTTCCGGCTTGGCCCGGCCTTGGCCGGATTTCAGCCCGGTTTTGCGGCCTGTGATTTTGCCCGCGTGATCGCGTTCGTAGGAGGCGAACCGGCCCTTCTCGTCCGCGACCCTGGTGATGCGGCCCTGGTTGTCGCGCTCGAATATCCGCTCCCTGCCGTCGCTGCGCTTGAGGCGGGTGACGCGGCCCTTGTGGTCGCGGGCATAGTCGGTGCGGCGGCCCAGGGTGTCGGTTTCCGCCTTGAGGCGGCCCCGGCCGTTGTCCGCGTAGTCGAGGCGCGTGGTGCGGCCGAGCGAGTCGGTGTATTCGGTGACGCGGCCGTTGGCGGAGGCAGGCACGCGATAGCGCAGAGATTTCATGTCGGTGTAGTGCACGATGCGCGCGTCGGGGTCGGCGGGGTCGAGTTCCAGGCTCGCGTAAACCCCGCCGGTGGCCGGGTTGCGCTCCTCGTGGACCATGCCGTGGGCGCCACCCTGCCGGTAGGTGTATTGTATGCGTTTGGCCCGCCCGGAATAACGCGGGTCGTCGGCCTCGACGAGCAGGGGCTCCTTGGTCTGCACGATGTATTCGTAGCCATAGGACGCCCGCGTGCCGTCGCTGTAAACGGCGCGCACGAGCGAGGGGTGGTTGAGGTCCCCGAAGGCGTTGACGAGCACGTCGTATTCGTAGCGCACAAAGCGCCCGTCGTCGGCGGTCACCTGGGCAAGCTGGGGTTGCTGCACGGAGCCGGCCGGGCGCAGGAGCATGCCTTTTATGCCGACGCCCTCGAGCAACTCCTCCCGGCCGGGCGCGGCGAGGATGCGGATGCGCGAGACGGGCGTGGCGCCCGCATCCGCGCCGCGGTCGAGGGCGATGAGGTTATACATTTTGGGCAGCGTGCTTTCGTAGGCGGTGCCGGGATTGCCGTCGAAGGCGTATTCGGGGTTGTCGCCGCTGCCCACAGGGATGCCGCGCAGCGGCGTATCCGAGCCGGGGGCAAAAATCTGGATTTCGGCCACGGCAAGCGGCCGGCCCTTGCGCCGCGTGAGGCGGATGCGCTGCCAAGGCAGGCGGGACATTTCCTCATCGAGTGCGATTTCAATCCACTGGCCAGGCTGCGGGGCGTCGTAAATCTCGCCGAGCGCGCGCCATTTCGGGGCGGGCAGCGGCGTCGTCTGGTAGGTGAGCGCCAGCCGTTTCCCGTCGTCATCGGTGATCTGGGCGACGAGGCCTTCCGCGTTGTAATCGAGCGTGGTGACACGTCCCGCCGCCGTGGTGCGACGCTTGAGGAGGTAGGTGACATGGCCCTTGTGGTTCGTCTCCGCCATCGGCTCGAACAGGAGTTTCGTGTTGTCCGGCGTGGTGATCTCATAACCGTCGCCGGCGGCGGCGACGGTTTCGTCAAAGCGCGCCTCGGGCGCCCATGCGCCGCCGGGCTGCCGGCGAAAAACGCGCCGCATGCCGTTTGGATACACAAAATAGAGGATGGGCTCGTCGAGTTCGTCTCCGGTGGGGATGTAGGCAAGGTCGTATTGCCAGTTGCTGCGCCAGCCGCCGCCGGTCCCGAAATATATTTTCTCCCCGCGTCGGACGGTGTTGTGATGGCGCATCCAATACAATGAGTCCGCCCGGGTCGCGCCCGGCACCTCCAAGTCCACGATCATGCGGGAGGCGTTGCCGTCATACACATGAAACGGATTTGTGCCCGCGGTGCCCGACGCGGAGCCATCCGTGGCGCAGTCGTCGGGCGGGGGCGGCGGATTGTTTCCATCGCCACCACCGCCGCCAGAACCACCGTCACCCGGCCACTCGGGCTCAGTCAACCACGGGTCTATCGGCGGAAAGGAAGGCCAGTCTATATCGGGAGGATCGGGCTGGTCGCTGCCAGTCACGGTGACGGGATCCATTACGACAATCTCGGGCCACCAATCATCGTTGCCAGGCGACGCATGGGCAAAATGCACGCCCAAACCGGAAAAAACAATCGCAATGCCGGGTGCGAGCAGCATGCGAACCAAACGTGTGGAAGGAGGTTTTGTAGTCATGGGATGTTTTTCACCGAGCTTGCGGTTTGTGCCTGATGACGAATGCAATTTATTTTGTCCTGCTATACGACAATAGCAGTGCATCCCATAAATCATTTAAACCTACAGTAAGAATACCTGCCGCCACCGCAAAGCGGCGCAGGCTTTCATGTCTGCGCCACAAAATAAGCAACCTGTTGGAAATGCGGTGCTTTTATTTAACATTGGCGCGGCAGCGCCGGCACGGCGAAGCCTCCGGCCAAGGCGCGGCTCGGCGGAGACGCCTCGCCCTGCCATTCGGGTCGATGTTGAAAGAAAATACTCTGACTACCACGCGTAGCTCAGTCCGGCGTTGCCGCCGCAGCCGGTGACCTTGCCGCCGAAATACCAGGAAAGCTCGGCGTTGATCGCGAAGCCGCGGCCAAGCTGCATTTCCGCGCCGCCGTCGATCAGGCCGCCGCCCGCGCCAATGTTGTTCCTGAAGGTCGTGTCGAAAATCTCGATGCGGCTGCGGCCCTTGAAATCATACAGGTAGCTCGCGCGTCCGTAGGGGCGGATGACGAGGTCGCGGCGCCAGGTGTATTCGCGCCAGAAGCGCACGCCCGCGCGCAGTTCCGCCGACGCCGCGCTGTCGATGCGGATCGCGCGGCCATAGGGGTCGGCGGTGTCGCCGATGCCGTGGCGCTGGTAGGTGAACTGCGCCTGCGGCTCCGCCGTCCAGCCGTATTCGATCGGCACTTCATAGCCGATCTCGATCGAGCCGGCGAGGCTGTCGCCGTCGGTGTCCATGCCGCCGACGCCGGGCACGGTCACGGAATAATCCTCCCGCGAGCCGCGCACGATGGCATTCACGTGCCACGGGCCGGTTTTGAATGTCCCGTAAACGCCGGCCCCGTGGCCTTCCGTGGTGCTGGAGGAGGCGCTGTCCTTCAGGTCCATGTCGGTTTTGGCATAGTCATAAAAGACGCCGAGGGTGAGCGCGCGCCCGTCGCCGCCGAATGTCCAGTCGGCGCCGACCTGCACGCCGCCGGTGTCGGCCTTGGCCCAATCGTAGATGCTCCCGCCGATCTCGTCGCGGCGGTAGAGTCCGCTCAGCCAAAGCACCGGGCCGGGGCGGGGTGCGACGGCGCGGGCCACGGTGAGACGGCGGCCGAGCGAATCGAGCGAGGCCTTGCCGATGAGGATCGACGCGGCGTCCATGCCGCCGAGCGCGGATACCTCCGGGGCCACGGCGTTGACCCAGTGGCCGCCCGTGCCGGGGTCGGCGTTCTGCTGCCAGACCACGTAGCCGCCGTCGTCGAGGCGCACGCCGTTGTTTTTGTTCTGGAAAAACGAACCCGCCGCGCCGCCGCCCTCGACCACCACGATGTCCGCCGGCAGCGTCTCGCCGGCCGGCAGCGCGCCCGCGTAGTCGAAACGGACCTCGGTCCGCCCGTCCGCCGCGCCGGTGATGCGAAGCGTGTCCGCCGTGACCGCGCCGCCGTCGCCGACGAGGCCGAACCACGCCACCGCGCCATCGGCCGCCGTGTAGTCGCCGTGGATGGTGACGTGCGAACGCGCGCCGCCGCCCGCGGGATGGCCGACGCGCAGCACGCCGCCGTTGCCAAACGTGCCGGCGGTGATGTCGCCGAGCAGGCGCAGCGAGCCTTCGGCGATGACGACATTGGCCTGGCTGACGACGGCCGACGCGGCGACGACCAACTCGCCCGCGCCGGTCTTGGCGAAACTGCCCGCGCCGGTGATCATGTCGTCGAATGTGCTGGTGTCGCTGTGCTGCGCGTAGATGACCACGGCGTCGTTGGCGATGCTGCCGCGCAGGTTGTCCGCGCCGCCGATCACCGTGCCGCTCTCGAAAACGCTGCCGCCGGTGTGCGCATGCGTGCCGCCGAGCGTAAGCGCGCCCGCGCCGCGCCAGACAAACACGCCCGCGCCCGAGACATTTCCTGCGTAGGCGGCGTCACCGGCCTGGTCGATGATGATGCGCGCGCCCGATTCCACGACGGCATCGCCAGGCAGGCTCGCGACGCCGCCGATGAGTTCGCCGGCCAGCACGCGATTGCCGCCGGCGTGGGTGTTGGCCCCGGTGAGGGTGAGCGCGCCCGTGCCGCTCTTGGCGAGCGCGCCGGCGCCGCTGATGGCGTGCGCGTGGGCGGCGCTGCCGTTTTCAAAAAACTCAATCACGGCGCCCGCGCCGACCGACGCGTCGTTCTTGATCGTGGCCGTGCCGCCGCGAAGCGTGCCGCCGGATACGAGCACGACGCCGGTGCCGTTCATCGTGGCCGCGGTGAGGTCGAGCGTGCCGGCGCCGGCCTTCCTGAAATCGCCCGCGCCGCCGATCGTCGTGGCGGCCGCGAGCACGATGGTTTTGCCCTCCTCGACGGAAAAGCCGCCGCCCTGCCCCGCCAGCGCGAGGCCGCGCGTCCAGGCGGCGCCCTCGTTGGTGTATTCAATAAGTCCATACGACGAGGCCGAGCCAAGCTCGACAGGGGCGTTGATGAAAGACTGGTCCGCCAGCCGGACGACGCCGTCGCGAATGGACGCGCCCTGCGCCAGCGCGACGCTGCTCAGCAGCTCCAGCGTGCCCGCGCCGGCCTTGATGAAGCGGTTGCCGCCGGCGAGGCTGCCGGTGAACGAGAACTGCGCGGTGCCGCTGGCGACGTTGAAGGTGAGGTTGGCGGCGTTCAGGTCGACCGTGCCCGCGCCCGCGATGCCTTCCAGTTCGAATTCCGTGACGCCGTCGGTCACGCGATAGGTGCCGCTGGTGTTGACCGTGAGCGTGCCCGCGCCGATCGCGCCGGTCAGCACACCTTCATCGATGATGGTGTTGCCGTAGGAATTGAGCGCGCTGCCGAGCACGAGTGCGCCCGCGCCGGTCTTGTGCAGCGCGCCCGCGCCGGTGATCGTCCCGGCGAAGGTGCCGGTGGACATCTGCCGGAATCGCAGCGTCGCGCCGGCGGCGATGTCGGCGTCGCCCTTGATCGTGGCGGTGTCGCCGATGAGCGTGCCGCCGAGCACGCGGGTGCCGCCGGTGTTGTTCATCGCGGCGGCGGTGATGTCGAGCGCGCCGCTGCCGGACTTGTAGAAATCGCCCGCGCCGCCGATCGTCGCGGTGGCGGCGAGCGTGACGGTGCCCGACGCCGCATCGACGGTGAAGCCGCCGCCACGGCCGTTGAGCGTGACGGCGTGCGTCCAGGCGTCGCCGGTGTCCGTGTATCCGATCAATCCATACGTGGAGTCGGTGCCGAGCGCGACCGGCGCGTTGATCTTGGAGAGGCTGTCGATCTCCAGCACGCCGTCCTCCACCGCCGCGCCGCCGCCGAGGGCCACGGCGGTGCCGAGCACGATCCGGCCCGCTCCGGTCTTGACGAGGCGGGCGGCGGGGTTCGAGCCGACAAGGTTGTTGTAGCTAAACGTGGAGGTGACGCCCGCCGCCGCGACGAGGCGCAGGCTCGCGGCGTTCAGGTCAACGACGCCGTCGCCCGTGATGTTGGCGAGCGTGGCCTCGGTGACGCCGTCGGCCACCTTGTAGGCCGCGCCCGCCGCCACAGCGAGCGTGCCCACGCCGACGGTGCCCTTCAGCGTGCCGCTGTTGACGGTGGTGTCGCCGGTGTAGTTGTTGGCGTTGTTCGCGAGCGTGAGTTCGCCGGTGCCGTTCATCACGAGGTGGCCGCTGCCGGTGACGAGACCGGCCACGGTGCCGGCGGTGTTTTGCTCGAACTCGACCGTCGCGCCGTTGGCGAGGGTGATGTCGCCCTTGATGACGTCCGCATCGCCGAGCAGCGTGCCGCCGAGGACACGCGTGCCGCCGGACTGGTTCATGGCCGCGCCGCGCACGTCGAGGGTGCCGCCGCCGCCCTTCGCGAAGTCGCCGGTGCCGTTGACCGCTTCGGCAAAGGTCTGCGTTCCGCTGGAGACGCTGATGCCGCCGCCCTGGCCGGTGAGCGCAAGCGGCTGTGTCAGCGCGCCCGAGGTTTGCTCGATCAAGCCGACCGCGCCCGCGCTGCCGAGGATGAGGCCGCCGGTGATCTGGGCGACGGAGTCGAACTTGAGCGTGCCGCCCTCCACGAACGTGGTGCCGCTGAACGCGGAAGCGAGGCTGTGGCTGCCGAGGTCGAGCAGGCCCGCGCCCGACTTGCGCAGGTCCCTGCCGCCGGCGAGCTGGCCGGTGAAGCTGTAGGTTTGCGTGCCGCTGGCGACGCCGAAGACGAGGCTGGCGTTGTTGAGGTTGACCGTGCCCGAGCCGGTGAGGTTGGCGAGCGTGGCGTCCTGCCCGCCGTCGGCGACGACATACGTCGCGCCCGCCGCGACATCGAGCACGCCCGCGCCGATGCGGCCCTTGAGCGTGCCGGCGGCGACGGTGGTGTCCCCGGTGTAGTTCACCGCGCTTCCGAGCAGGAGAAAGCCGTCCCCGGCTTTCGAGAAATTTCCCTGGCCGGTCACGGACGACGCGAGCGTGCCGCTGCCGGAGGCGACGTTGATTTCGAGTGTCGCGCCGGTGGAGGTCAACGTCACGTCGCCGCGAATTTTGTCGAGCGTGCCCGCGAGCGTGCCGGCCTCGACGATGTTGCCGCCCGTGTAGGTGTTGGTCCCGGTGAGCGTGAGTTTTGCGTTGCCCTTCTTCACGAGCACGCCGGTGCCGCTGATGTTGGCGGCAAAGTCGTAGTCGTTGCTGCGATACACAGCGAGGGTGGCGTTGTTCAGGACATCGCCGGCGAGCGCGCCCGAGGTGGTGTTGTTGCCGACTTGAAGCGTGCCGGCGGAGATCACCGTGCCGGCGGTATGGGAATTGGCGCCGGTGAGCTTGGTGACGCCCGGGCCGGTGTGCTCGAGGCGAACGTTGTTGGTGAGCCTGCTGCCGAAAACATAATCACTGTCGCTATGGGCAAAGCGCACTATCGCCGATCCGGTGCCCGCCGCGGGGCTGTCGATGGCGATGCCACCGCTGCCGCTGGTGCCCGTGACGAGCGCGCCCTTTGTGCCCGTGATTTCCAAAAGCGCGGTGCCTGAAACACGCGCCAGGGCGATGCTGGAGGCTTTCAGCGTCGCGCCGTCCCTCAGCGTGATCGTGCCTGCGCCGCGCGTGCCGACATCGAGGCGGTTGAGGGTGGCAAACACTCCGCCGGATTCGACCGTGACCACGCCGACGCCCGTGCCCGCCGACTCGCCGCCGCCGACAAAATTCCGGGAGCTGCTGAAAGTCGCGCCGCTTTTGACGAGGACATTGCCGGTGCCGGCGGTGTTGCCGATGACCGTGGCCCCCGTGGCATAATACCCGCCGCCGGACTCCACGATGACCGCGCCGTTCGCGCCCGCGCGGTCTCCGATGAGCGCGCCGCCAAAATAGACGCCGCCGCCGCCCGCCACGTGCAACGTCCCGGACTGGTTGGTGTCGAAGCCGATCAGGTTCTGCGCATGCGTGGCGGTCAGCGAGCCGCCCAGCATCACCGCGCCGCCCGCGATGTCGATGCGCCCGCCGGCGAGGTTGACCGCGCCCGCGAGCGTCAGCGTGCCCAGACCGGTTTTTGCCAGGCCCCGGCTCGTCTTCGCCCCCGCGCTGGTGAAGGAGAAGTTGCTGGTGGCCGTGATGGAAAAACCGCTCGTGTTAAACGTCAGCCCCGAGTTGCTGCCGCCTATGTTGGCATGCGTCGCGGTGACGAGCACATCGGAGATGCCGTTGAAAAAGTTATCATTGTTGGAAAGCGCGGTGACAAAGCCCCCGTCGCCCAGAAGCACGGAGGTTCCCTGCCCCGCCACGATGGCGTTGGTCACGAGGTTGCCGGAGCGCGCCAGCAGCAGCGTGCCGTGGCCGGAGCCGGCGTTTCCCAGCACCACGCTGCCGGACACGGTGAGCGTGGCGCCGTTGTCCCCGCCCACGGCGAGCCAGCCGGTCCCGGTGTTGCCCACATACACGTTGCCCGCCGACGCGTTCGCGCCGACAACCGCCGACGCCGGATTGTCCAGATAAGCGTTGTCCGTGGCGGCGGGAAGCCCGCCGTTCCAGTTGGCCGGATTGCCCCAGTAATTCCCGTCCACGCCGAGCCATGCCTTGTCGTCGGCGGATGCCGGCAGGCACGCCAGCGCGATGGCGGACGCGAGCAGCAGGCGCGCCGCCGGCTTGTTTTTGTTTATGCCTTGGATATGAAAACCGGTTTTCATGATAATCGGGATTTCTGTTTTATATTATCAGGGGATGCGTGTTTATTAAAAGCGCACGCCAAACACGAACTGGCACTCGCGGCCCGGGTCCACCGTGTAACGGTTCCAGGTCGCCACATAAAAGAGGTCGTTGTTGTCGAAAAGGTTTTTCACCCGCACGAGGGCCTCGACCTGCTTGATCCTGCCCTTGGGCTTCCAACGGTAGCCGACGGCCGCGTCCACGCGCCAGGTGGCGGGGAGTTTGCCCCAGTCCTGCTCCATGCCGGCCAGCGGCAGGTTGTTACCGGCCAGATTCGCCCCGCGCCCCGTGACATAAGTGAGCGGGCGCGAACCGGTGTATATAATGCCGCAGTTGGCGAACCAGTTTTTAAGGAAACCGCGCGTGCCGTTGAAACGATTAAACCAGGTGACCCGGTTTACCGGGACCAGCGGGCGGGCCTTTTCATAATTCGGGCCGGGTGTCATGTCACGCGAGTCAGTGTAGGAGTAACCGAGCAGCATGAGCCAGTCGCGCGTGAGACTGGCGTTGGCGCTGAACTCGAAACCCCGCGAGCGCACGCCGGGAATCTGCCGCCGCCATCCGGAGTTTGCCGGCTTGGTGGGGTCGGTCTCCGTGACATTCTCCTGCTTGATGTCGAAATACGTCGCCAGCATGGAAAGCCGCCCGCCGAACGCCTTGACGCGCAGGCCCAGCTCTTTCTGCCGCCCCGTCTCCGGCTCCAGCCCCGTGCCGTCCGGCTGGCTGTTGAAATTGGGGACGAAGGAATTGTTCATGTTCCCATACAGGGTGAAGTGCCGCCCCTCGTCCAGGTGCACCACCGCGCCAAAACTGTAAACCGAGGAGTAAACGGTGTTGTCAACGGTGGTATCGTTGGTTCGCAGGTTGATCGTGCGTCTTTTCGCCGTGCTGTAACGAATGCCGCCGGATAAAAATATCCGCTCGCGGGCCATTGAAATGATGTCGTTCGCATACCAATCCGCGCTGTTGCCCCGGTCATTTGTATATGTGCTCGTGTAGGTCGGCGCGGTCGGCGTCGCGGGCACCGGCAGCTCCCGCCCGCGGTCAAACATGACAATCGGCATGATGTTGTTCAGATTAAAACCGGCCAGCGTGGGGTCGGCCAGAAACTCCGACAGGGTCACGTCCGGGTATTCGTTGTATAATCCGGCCGCGTTGGTGGCGCGCGTCCAGACGCCGTCGACGATGACGCCGTTGCCGTGGAGGTAATCCTCCGGGCCGGTCACATGATCGAGCCCGCCGTTGTTCCAATACGTCCGGTTTTGCCTCGTGTCCGTCTCCTCCTCCAGCCAGCCGAAGCCGGCCAGCGCCCGGTGGCGGAGAAACCATGTGCGCCCCTCCCACACGAGTTCATTCCGGGAGCGCAGCCCCCGGATATCTATGTTATATTCGCGCCAGTAGCGCGGCAGGAGGGCGGCGTCGTATAACAAAACCAGCGCGTCGGACTTGGCCTGCGTCTCCTTGAAACGCTGCTCCTTGGTCTCCCATTGGAACTGCGAGCGGAAATGCAGGTTGCGCAGTATGCCAAGCCGGAAATCCGCCGAGGCGAACTGCCGGGTCTGGTCGCGGAAATCGTCATCCTCGATCCAGTTGAGCCGCCGGTTGCCGTAGGAATGCCAGATGCCGTCCAGCGTGCGAATGCCGTCGGGATTATTGCCGAGCACCGGCGTTTCCCAGTTGGCCTGGGTCTCCCGGTAATTGTAGAAATATTCGACAATCAGCTTGGCCTGGCTGCTCATCTGCCAGCTCAGCGACGGGGCGATGGCCTTTTCGCCCTTCCTGGTGCCAAACCAGGTTTCTCCATCCTCATACACGCCGTTTACCCTATAAAGGAATTTGCGGCTGTTCACGAGCGGCACCGGCGCGCTGTCGTCGATCTCCGCGCGGAAAAGACCGGTGTCGGTAAATATTGTCCGGGCCATGGAAAAAGGACGCTCCTTGGGACGCTTGGTGATGCGATTGTAGGTCGCGCCATACGCGCCGGCACCGTATAGAATCGCCGCCGGCCCACGGATGACCTCCACGCGCTCGACATTCGTCATGGGCGACGAGCCGAAGCCGCTCGCCTGGGCGAAGCCGTTGAGAAAATTCGTGCCCACGCTGTTGAAACCACGCGCGATGAAATCGTCGTTCTCGCTCGTTTTCACCGACGAGGCGTCGTAGGCGATCAGCTCGCTGGTGTCGGTCGCCACGAGATCGTCGATGAACTGCTGGTTGAACACCGTGATGTTCATCGGGATGTCCTCGATGGCCGTGTTCATGCGCGTGACCTCAGCGGCGTTTTGCGACATGTAGCCGACATCGCTGTCGGTCTTCACCTCAAAGACATCCATGGTCACAACATCATCGGAGGCGGGCGCGGCGCTGTTGTCCGGCGGCACCGACTGTCCACGGGCGCCGGCGGCGCCCATGATCGCGGCCAGCACGACGGGCAGGATGCGGAGGGAGTTTTTCCCACGGGGCTGAATTTCAGGGCGGTTCTTTTTCATTGCGTGTTGATTGGGGAGTTTATGTTTCAGGTTTATAAAAATCAGGAGGCGCTTATTTCGAGCAACCTCGCGCCGACGGGATGCCCGATTTGCATGATCAACCGTCCGTCGGCTGTGTGCTCCAGGCTGTCGCCTGCTGCCGGTTTTTGCGGATAGAGGATTCGCGCCCGCCATCCCCGCATGTCGGCGGGCAGCGTGATTTCGTAACGCGTCTCCGCCGCCTCCCGCCTCCAGACGCCGAGCAAGGCGGCGGCATCGTTTCGCATCCCCCACGACATCCACACGTCCCGCGGCATGATGCGCGGCATTCCCGTCGGGTAAAACGGGCGCATCCGGACCAGGCGCCCGCGCAGTTTCCCGTATAAATCAAGGGCCTCGCGAACGAGTGAAAGCTGCGGGGCGGAAAGCAAATCGATCCGTCCGCTCAGGTGCACGCGGCCGAGCAGCGAGTTGACCATGTTCAGGATCGTGTCCTCCTCGCCGCCGTCCGGCGAGGGGGCCGCCCAGACCGCCATCTGCTCGGGCAGGCAGACCGCCGCGACACCGGCGGCCAGCGGCGCGTAGTCGAGGCAGTTTTCCAGGTCGCTGCTGCTCTGGATCTGCATGCGCGAAAGCATCCCGTAATCCATGCGCAGCCCGCCCGCGCCGCAATTTTCCATGATGAGCCCCGGGAAACGCGCGGCCAGTTCGTCATAGAATCGGTGCAAGGCGCGGGCATGTTCCAGCAGCCCGTGGCCAAGGCCCCCGGAGGCGGAATCCACGCCCTGCATGAGGTCGATATTATAATCGTATTTTATATAACCGATGCCGTGGTCGTTGATCAAACGGGTGTTGATATCGAGCATCCACTCGCGAACCTCGGGGTTCCGAAAATCGAGGAAAAACCTCCCGTTATAGGCAACCCGTTTCCCGTGGCGACGGAGGAACCACTCATCGGGCCGGGCGGAGACGGGACTGCGGACGCCCACGACCTCGGGCTCCAACCAGAGGCCGGGGATCATGCCGTGGTCGCGTATCTCGCGCATCACGCGGCCGAACGCACCGCCGGGAAACCGCGCCTCGTTTACCTTCCACTCGCCCACCCCGGGCCACCAGTTTTCACCCGGGGCGGCATACCAGCCGCTGTCCATCGCGAAAATCTCGCAGCCGAGTTTCGCCGCCGCGCGGATCAGGGGCAGCTCTTTTTCGAGCGTCGGGTCGCCCCACAGGCAATGCATGTAGTCATTGAATATGACCGGGAGCCTGTCATCGACCGGATGTGGGCGGCGGCAGGCGGCGCGCCGGTAGGCGGTCAGGGCGCCGACCGCCTCCTCGAAACCCCCTTCCACGCAGCCCAGCGCCACGGGGACCGTCTCGAAACTCTCGCCGGGGGCGAGTTCCTTCCACCATCCGCCAAACGGTTCGTTCGGCCCGCCGGCGAGCCAGTAGAGCCCCTGGTGCTCTTTATAAAACAAGTTGCCGATTTCCCACATCCATGAGCCGGAATGTTCGATTTGCCAGAACCATGAGATCCGGCGCTTCGTGTCAACCAGCACGGCCATCGGATTTTTTTCCGCCGACGCGCGCGAGCCGTTCGACACCGCGCGATAATGCGCCGAATCCGGCGAGGTGAGGCCGAGCGACTCGGGTGCGAACTCCCGCCACTGCCCTTCGCCCGACCAGCCGCTGAACGGGATGTGCAGGCGCAAGTCGCGGGCGGCGTCCGGCCCGTTTTCCACCCCCACATGGTGCATGACCGCCGAGGCGAGTTGTTCCACGCCGAGCGGCTCGGGGGAATTGTTTTTGATGCAAATCCACTGGCGGCAGACCGGGATGTCCTCGCGTGGAAACAGGAAATGCTGCGTGACCGTCAAGGCGGGCTCGGCGCGCTCGTAGCCAAGCGTGACATGCAGGCCGTCCGCCCGCCGCTCCTCGGCCATGCCCTTGAACCGCATGAGGCTGGCGCAGCCCCCGATCGAGCGGCTGCGCGCCGCGAAATTCGGCCCCTCCCCGCTTAATATCAATTCAAACGGACGGCACGCCGTGATGCCTTGATGCGGAATTTTCCCCGCCTCGTGCGACAGGGGGAGCAGCCGTCCGCCGTAAAGCCGCCCGCCGGTCTGGTGATAAATGAAACGCAGCCCCGAGCGGGCGATCTCCAGCGTTCCGGCCCGATTGGCGTCAATATTGTCAGAGGGATTTTCCATGAAAGATTTGCCCCAAGCCGCGAATGATCGCGAACAGGGAAGAGTTGTTATAAAATAGAGAAATTTGCCGGTTCACTCGGCCCTTGCCCTCGCCAGTTCCGCCGCGAGCCGGGGCGTGTCGAGGCTGCGCGTGAGTTTATAAACACCGGCGGGTCCGGCATAGAAACCGAGGTAGATATAAAGGTGCTGCTCCTTGCGCTCCAGATCGACGACGCCCGCGCCGGGATGCATGCCGTCGAAAAACTTCGGCGAATCCAAGGTGCGCCGCTCCAGCAGCGTGCCCTCGAAGCGCCACTCGGCGGAGCCTTCCAGCAAGGCCTGCGGATCAATGCTCCACAAGTTAAGGCTCTGCCGCGTATGGTCGTCCACGCGCGGACCTCCGCGCCCGGCACGATTGGTGACGACAGCCTCGACGCGTTTTGTCACTGGATTATATATGATCTCCCCGGTGTCCTGCGACCACAGTCCGAACGCGCGCGCCTTGTCCCGCCCGACCAGCCTAGCCAGGTCGCGGGAGGCGTCGCTGCAGGCGATGTTTGTATAGGCGGCCTTGTTTTTTTCCAGCGCCGCATCAAACACCGCCTGCCCGTAATATATCCGCCCCTTTTTGGCCTCCGCGTTTGAAGGATCGTGCGAGCGCCCGAACACGACCAGCCGGTCGCCAAGCATCAGGCCAAGCGGCTCGGTCAACCGGCGCGGCACTGATTGCGTCAGGTTCAGCCCATGGGCATTCCAGGTGAGCCCCCCATCCTGCGACGCCCACATGAGCACCGCGGGCAGTATCAGCGCGTCGCCCTGCCGCGACATGTGGGAGAGCACCACCATGCCGAGGCTGGGATGCTTGAATATGACCGGCCCGCGATTGCCGCCCACTCCCTGCGGCCACGGGGTCTTGAACGCATCGGGAAAATGTTCCCATGTCGCGCCGTTGTCGGAGGAGCGGAACACGCCAATATCGTTTATAAACAGCATGGTGCCATCATCCAGGCGTCCCACCGAGCTCATGCCGCCGGGGAATATCCTGCTCTTTCCCTTGGCAAAACTCCGCATGTCCGTGTGGGCCGACCAGGTTTTCCCGCCATCGGTGGAGCGCACCATGGCCGCGCCCGTGGTATATTCATCGCGATCCCGCGAGGGATCGGCCCCGTTGTAATGCCACGGCTTGCGCTGGAAAAAGACGCACACGTTCCGCCCGTCCGCGCTGGCCACGGCCACCGGCCAGCCGAAATGGACATTGCCGCCGTGCAGGTCGTCGCCCCACGGGATCGTGACCGGCGCGAGCGACAGCACGCCGGCCTCCTCCAGCCGTTTGAGACGCCCCGGCTCCCGGTCGTCCATGTTGCGCAGATATGCGTCCACGGCCCCGTAGGAGCCGAGCCGCTCGATTTCCGGACGCCCGCCCGGTGGCGCGGCGCGCAGGGAAAGCATGGAGACAAGCAGCAAAAGGAAGCCCCGCGGCCGGGCCGCCGGATGGGAAAGGAAGGAGAAACAGGGGTATCGCATGCGGCACACTATCAGGCCGCGCGACGATTGTCACAACCATCCCCGATCGGTATTTTTCTCAGACCGTTTTTCGGAATCGCGCGGGCGCGGGCATTTCCATTTCCCCCCGGCCGGGCAATCGGGTCACAGGCTCCCGCCTTTTATCAATGCGGGGATGATCTTGAACGATTTGCCGTGCAACGACTCGCCGCGGCCGAGGTGCAGCACGCAGCGATGGGCCTTTTGCGCGAACGCGAGCGGGTCAAAGGCATAATGCTCCACCGCCGGGCAGCACTCATTGAGATAACCGGCGCTGTCCCGGCAAAACAGCCCGAGGTCGCGCGGGAAGCGCACGCCCTTGCCCATGAGCCAGGTCATGGCGCGGAGCGCGGAGTAGGCGGCGTCCACCAGCAGCACGCAGCGCTCGCGCTTTTGTCCGGCCAGCGCGTGAAGCGAGTCCAGCACGGGCGACACATTATATTCGTAACGTTT
Organism: Termitidicoccus mucosus; assembly: GCF_038725785.1. Classification (GTDB taxonomy): domain Bacteria; phylum Verrucomicrobiota; class Verrucomicrobiia; order Opitutales; family Opitutaceae; genus Termitidicoccus; species Termitidicoccus mucosus. The sequence continues at coordinate 7,168,026 of NZ_CP109796.1, read as the reverse complement.
CAGGGTCAGCCGCAGCCCCGTGCGCGCGATGCCGTCGTTGAGCCCCCGCATGCCGAGGCGCACGCCCGCGGCGGAATCGTCGTTGAAAAGAAAGACGAGATGCTCGTAACCGCGCCGCTTGGCGAGAAGCGCGGCGTTAAAACTGAGGGAATACTGGTCGTTTTCCACCGACGGCAGCGGGCTGCCCTCATGGGGGCTGCCGACCACGATCGCGGGAATCCTCGCCTCGGGAAAAAACGCCTGCATCGCGGGCGTGCTGCGGTGCAGGAGCCAGATGGTCTTGGGATATTCCTCCATGAGCAGGCGCAGGTGCGAGCGCGGTTCCTTGTGGTAAATGTCCGCCCTGCTGTGGACCGTGAGCCGGAAGCCCGAAATCATCAGCATCTCGCGCAGGCGGTCCAGCCAGATCAACTCATGACGCGCAAGCTCGTGCATCCGGAATCGCGTGATGAAGCCCACGTGCTCGATGCCGGACGCGCGCCCGCCCCGCGGGAGGCCGCGGGCTTCGCCGACCACCAGACGTCCGTTGGATTTGCGGGCAAGGAGATGCTCATCGATCAGCGCCTCGACCACCCGCCGCATCGTCGCCCGGCTGACATGGTATGCGACCGCGAGCTGGCGTTCGCCGGGCAGCACCGGACCCAGTTTTTGCACCCCGATGTCGCCGCGCAGCACCTCGACCAGTTGCGCGGGCAGGCTCATGGGGCGAAAGGCGGGCTTGAGTTTCAGGGGATGCTTTTCCGAAGGCATGGGCACGGGTGGCTCAAAAGTGATGGCTGGGGCGGAAATCGTTCTCGTTCCCGAACTATTCCAACAAACAAAAAGAAAACGAAATAAAAAGAGAGCGAGCACGATTTGCGGCCGCAAACACGCGTGAGGCGCATCCGCGCCGGGGATGCCAATCGGCGCGGGTCAACGGTTGACAGATGCCGCATTTGCGTCGCATCCGGAAATAGGCGTTTCTGGTCGAAACAGACTCCCTATGCGCGCTCTCAGGCATCACGCATCCTTTCTTTTTTTCGCCCTCCATGCTTTCCCCAATCCGTCGCCGATCATTTCTCCGTTTCTCCGCATTGGGCGCCGCCGCCCTCGCCAGTCCGCGCCTTCTCACGCGCGTCGCATCGCCGGACCACGCTGCCCACCCAAACGCGACGCCTCCCGGCGGTTTTGACCTCGCCCGCTGGATCCAGCCCGTGCCGGATCACGCCGTCTTCCGCGAGCCCGGCTGGTTCGTCTGGTGCGGCACCATGGTGCGGGGCGCGGATGGACGCTGCCACCTTTATTATTCGCGCTGGCGGCGCGAGGAGGGATTCTACGCCTGGGTGACGCACAGCGAGATCGCGCATGCCGTCGCCGACCACCCGCTCGGCCCCTACCGGCATGCCGATGTCGCGCTGCCCGCCCGCGGCCCGGATTTCTGGGACGGACACTGCACCCACAACCCGGCGGTCATGGAAAGCGGCGGGCGCTATTACCTTTATTACATGGGCAACCGCGGCGACCGGAAGCCTGGGAAGGGGCTGAATTTTTCGCATCGAAACAACCAGCGCATCGGCGTCGCCGTCGCCGACTCACCCGACGGTCCATGGCGGCGCGACGACCGGCCGCTCATCGATGCCACGCCCGGATTCCACGATGCGCTCTGCTGCGCGAACCCCGCCGTCATGCGGCGGCCCGGCGGGGATTTTCTGATGATCTACAAAGGCGTCGCGAAGGAGCGTCCCCTGCCCTTCGGCGGTCCGGTCGCCCACATCGTTGCCACCAGCCCGTCCCCAGCGGGGCCGTTCACCAAGCTGCCCGTCCCTGTCTTCACCAAACCCGGCGCCGATTTTCCGGCCGAGGATCCGTGCATCTGGTATCATGATTTCGAATACCGCGCCGTGGTGAAGGACATGAAAGGCTTCTTCACCCGCGAAGGCCGATCGCTCGCGCTGATGCGCTCGCCCGACGGCATCGACTGGAGTCCCGCGCCCCGCGTCCTCGTCGGCAAAACCGAATACACCACGACGGCCGGCCGGCGCGTCCCGCTCCACGCGCTGGAGCGCCCGCAAATCTGGCTCGACGGGGGCGAGCCCGCCGTCCTCTTCTGCGCCGCCTCACCCGACAAACAACCTGGCGGCGGCGAAACCTATAACATCGCCATCCCGCTCAAACGACCCGCTCCCTAGATAATCATTCCCTTTCCGCCATGCACCACACACCCAGTATCTCCACCCTCCTCCTCACCCTCCTTGCGTTCGTCTCCGCGGCTCCCGCCGTCCGCGCCGCCGAAATCTCCCTCGACGGCGAAGGCTGGTTCCTGGCCATGGACACGCAGCGGCGCGGCGAGTCCATGGGCTGGCATGAGCCCCCCGCTGACTGGAATCGCGCCAAGCCTCTGACCGCGCAAGGCTGGGATGCCGCCTCCGCGCCGCATTGCTGGACGGTTGACGCCCGCTTCGGCGAATACACCGGCGTCATGTGGTATCGCCGCTCCTTCGTCCCTCCGCAACCCGCCCCCGGCGAAACCGCCTGGCGCCTCACGCTCGGCGCGGTCGGCGAGCGCTGCCGCGTCTGGATCAACGGCCGCGACCTCGGCGAGCACGACAGTGTCGGCGTCCCCGTCGTCATCGACGCCACCTCCGCCGGAATCCTGCCGGGCAAACAAAACCTCGTCGCCGTCGCCGTGGACAATTCCTGGGACATGACCACCATCCCCGGCGCGCGCACCGGCTCCCGCCCCAACGACCAGTTGTATCCGTGGCTCAACTACGGCGGGCTTCTGGGTTCCATCCGGCTCGAATCGCTGCCCGCCGCGCATGTCGCCCGGCAGAAGCTCGATGCCGTCCCGTCCGGCGACAACGCCGCGAGCCTGAAGGTCACCGTATGGCCCGGCCCCGGCGGCTTCGGCGAGGACGCCGCGCTCGCCGTCGAAATCATCGACCCCGCCGCCCCGGCGAAGCCCGTCGCCGTCGCCACCCTGCCCTCTCCCGCACGCGGCGCAAAGAGCGTCGCCGCCACGCTCGCGCTTGCCGGCGTGAAAAAATGGAGCCTCGACGACCGCCGGCTTTACGAAAGCCGCGTCACGCTCCGCTCCGCCGGTGGCGTCGCGCACACGCACACCGCCACGTTTGGCATTCGCGACATCCGCGTCGCCGGGGCGCGTTTTCTCCTCAACGGCGAACCTGTTTATCTCGCCGGCGCCAACCGCGCACGCGGCCATCCGAAGCTCGGCGGCATCAGCACCCCGGAGCTTGTCGCCGGCGACCTCCAGCTCATGCAGGATGCCGGCCTGCGCTTCGCGCGCCTCCAGCATCATCCCGTCAACCGGCACGTCCTCGACTGGGCCGACCGCAACGGCATGCTCGTCATCGTCGAGTATCCCATCTGGGGCCTGATGGCACCCGACCTCGAAAACCCCGCCAAACGCCAGCGTTTCCGCGCCGGCATGGAGGCGCTCATGCGCGAGTCATGGAATCATCCCTCGGTCGTCGGCTGGAGCATCGGCAACGAATACGAGTCGTGGGAACCCGGCGGCGTGGCCTGGACCAAGGACATGATCGCATTCGTGAAGGGACTTGATTCCACCCGTCCCGTGACCTTCGCCGCGCTCGGACGCGCCCTGCGCATCCTCAAGGAAAACAAGAAGCCCGAGGCGCAAAGCCTGCACTACGTCGATTTCATCTGCGCCAACATTTATTTCAAACCCGAGCAAGTGCCCGGCTTTCTCGACCGCGTGCAGGAATACTGGCCGGACAAGCCCGTGTTCATCACCGAATTCGGCCTGCGCGCCGATCGCGTGAAGGACGAACAGGAGCGCCTCGACCACTTCGACAAAATGTTCGCCCTCGTCCGCGAACGTCCGTGGATCTGCGGCTTTTCGTTCTGGTCGTTCAACGATTATCCCAGCCGCTATCCCGGCACCGGCGACGACGGCTACCGCCGCTGGGGCCTCGTGGACGAAAACCGCCAGCCGCGAGCCCTCTATCAACACGTCGCCGCCGAGATGAAAAAAAGCGACTGGCCGAAGCCGGCCAAACGTTAACCGCCCATCCGCCTCCCCATCTTTCTCTTTATTCTTTATCTTTCCTCTTTCTCTTCATTCACACCGTTCACGCATCGGAAAAAAGAAAGAGGAAAGATAAAGAATAAAGAGAAAGATGGGATATGCCTGGCACTTGTTCATTACAGCGCATCTTTATTATATATTATTGATTCCGTCTTCCCATGCATTACCCGGACTCCGCCATCATCGGTTCGATTCTCGCCCTCGGCCTTTCGTTTTCCGCATCCGCCCCGGCGGATACGCCGCTCCCCTCATCCGCTCCATTAAACGAGCCCTTCGCCCTCGTCTTTGCCGACGAGTTTAATGGCGACCGCCTCGACGAAACCGTGTGGGTTTCCCAAGCCTACGAGACCGCCGTGAAAAACGACACCGCGCGCGGCCCCGGCAATCTCGAAGTCCGCGGCGGCGAATTGCTTCTTCATGTGCGCAAGGAGTCGCGCGAAATCCGCGGCCGCGCGACCAAGTGGACCTCCGGCTATGTTTACACCCGCGAGCCCGTCGGCACGAATGTGTATGTCGAGGCCCGCTTCAAATCCGGCCAGTGTCCCGGCGTCAACAACGCCTTCTGGCTCGCGGCCGTTTCCGAGCCCGGCGAGGCCGGCCTGCGCGACCGCTACGAGATCGACATCGTGGAGGCGCGCAAGGACATGCGCGTGCCCGACGCCCCCGGCGCGCTCAACGGTTACGGGCACCTCGCCTGGCATGACTGGAAAACCATGGCCTACGCCAAAAACGCCGCGGGCGGCCGCGACCACATCGCGCAAGGCTCGACCGTCCCGCACACCTTCGGCGACTATCACATCTGGGGCCTTTGGCTGGGCGAGGACGAACAGATTTTCTACCTGGACGGACGCGAAGTCTGGCGCGGCAGCCGGCACCCGCGCTACAAGGACCAGTGGCGCACCGGCACCGGCAAATTCAAGCAATGGTTCCCCGACCGTGAAAAGGAAGCCTACGGCCGCTTCGGCCAGGATGATTGGAATTACCTCGGCGGATACGCCGGCGACAAACTCAACATCATTTTCGCCAATCTCCCTTGGGGCGACAAATGGACGCCGCTCGGCGACGAGGCCGACGGCACCTTCATGGCGGTCGATTACGTGCGCGTCTATAAACCCACGCGCCTCGTCACCAAGACACCCGCGCAACTGGCCCGGCTCGCGCCGGACACAGGCGGCGGCTTTCTCCCGCTTCCTGCGCACGCCGCCAAAACCATTCCGCTCGCCACCCCCGTCCCGCTCGACTCCGGCCAACCCGCCTACTTCAGCCTTGTCCTGCGCAAATCCGCCGGGGCCGCCCCGCGCCTGACCTGGCTCGACGCCGACGGAAACCCGGTCGCGTCCGCCGGCATCGACGCCGCCGGCCACCTCATCGCCGCGCTCGGCGACAGCACGCCCGCGAGCACGCAAACCGCGTGGCCCGCGCGCGAACAGAAGGCGCCGCTTGTCCGCGATGACGCCGACCATCTCCTCGTCGTGAGGCTCACGCCCGCCCGCGACGGCGGTCCTCCGGCCATCAGCCTCTGCGCCTTTCCGCTCGACCGTTCGCTCCCGAAAGACGAGCCCTTCTTTCATGCCAATATCACCGCCACCGGCGACACCAGCCTGAACAACCACTGGCACCTCAATCAAAAGCACCCGCTCCCTGAGCATGCGCGCGCGACCAGCGTCCGCGTCGAAAACGCCTCCGACACCGGAAGCATCCAAGCCGCCGCCTTCCGCGCCGGCCCCGGCTTCCCGAGCGTACTGCCGTAGCCGGCTTCGCCGGCAGGTTTAAGGTTTATGATGAAGTTTAAGACCAATCACACCGCGCGCGCCGCGCTGCTGATTCCAACTTAAACTTCAACTTCCAACTTAAACCGGCGACCGCGCAGCGGCCCGCTCATTCCACCGGCACTTTCACCACGACCTTGCGGATGAGGGCGGAACCTTGCACCGCGATGCACGGCATGTGCCCGTCGACCGGCCACAGCACCGCCGCCTCGCCCGCGTGCAGGCGCACGGCCGCGCCGTTGTCATATTGTTCATAAATGAGCACGTCCGACGCCGGCGTGCGGTCTTCCTTGACCTTCAAGTCGGCCACGTCGGCCACCTCAATGACCTCCTCACCCACGATGACGGCCTGCACGTCGATGTATTTCCTGTGCGACTCATAAAACCCCGCCGTGCGCGGGCTTTTGGACATGTACACCTGCGGCATCGCAAAAACACCGCCGCTCAACTCCACGCGATCGCTCTTCCCCGCCTCGAGCGAGTCGAGCAATTTGCGCGCGGCGGTGCCGGGACGCGAGCATTCGTCGATATAGGCGAACGCTGTCTTGAAGGTGCCGGTGGCGGCGGTTTGCGCGCGCACCGTGTCGATGGAGCCAAAGATAGCCATCCGCCCACTTCACGCGCGCGCCGCCCCTCGCGCAAGCGCTTTTCCCCCGCTCCGACTGGCATCCCAAAGATTCCGCTGGCCCCGCCGCGTGTCTTTCGCCAAGTCTCGGGCCACATGAGCATCGAATTTGGCTGGTGGGCGAAAGACGCCGAAACCGGAAAGTTTCAGATCAACGTTTCCATCCACGGCGGCAACATCACCTGGTCCCGCAAGCAGGGCCATCATACGCAGTGGGAGCCCTACGGTCCGCCCACCGAGACGGATTGGGACCGACTGCTCGACGAAGCCGGGCGCCGCGTCCCGCGCCGGCTGATCTCGCCCAAACAGTTCGAGGCCATCAAACGCCTGCGTCCCTGACAAGGCTGCGCGGGGCAGTCTTTCCGAAGCGAAAGAGATGCTTTAGCATTTTTAGGATTCTTCGCTGCTGAGTGGAAACATTTAACCACGGGACGGATTGCACGGATAAAACCCAAGGCATTTTGCCTTTATCCGTGTTCATCTGCAATCCGTGGTTAGAAAGTTCCTGCAACAGACATCGGAACTAGCGACGAACCATTTTTTAGTAACCCAATAATCTATTTTTTGGGTGTAGTAGCTGGATGGTATAAAACACCGCATTCTAACACGATACCTAGGTGGAAAATCCCGCATATCATGTTCGCGTTGGAATGCGGTTCCATCGGGTATCATCCTCTGCTGACGCATTCTAAAACAATGCTTCGTTGTTTGTTTTTGTTTATGTAAAATTCTTATTACCTGGAAAACATGAACATGTAAATGTTTTGTATTTACACTTGACGTATTTGCACTAAAAAATTCATTTTGCGCCTACCGTTTTTTAAATTCTTCCATCTACCATGAAAAACCACCGCCAATTCCATCCGGCACACATAATTCCCGCCTTGATAGGCTCGCCTTTCATCGCCGCGCTTCTCGCGTTTCTTATTCTCCCGCCCGCTGCTCATGCCGCTTCTGTTACTAAAGTGGCTGCCGGTACCTATCACAGCCTGTTTGTGACCAACGATGGCGCGCTCTGGGCGGTGGGTAATAACACCGCCGGCCAGTTTGGCAACGGCACCACCAGCATTTATATTATAAGAACGCCCGTGCAAGCGATGACTTCCAATGTCAAAGCCGTGGCCGCCAATAATTTTTCCACCCTGTTTATGACCAATGACGGCAAGCTCTGGTCCACGGGAGCCAACGGCAATGGGCAGTTGGGAGATGGCACCTTTGGCACCCTCAATAAACGAAGCACGCCCTTTGAAGTGGCTTCCAACGTCGTCGCGATAGCCGCTGGCAAATACCACAGTTTGTATGTGACTGGCGATGGCCAACTCTGGGGGATGGGGACGTGTGGCTCCGGCCAGTTGGCAGGCAACACCGGCGGCATTTGGGGCATCGGCACTCCCGTGCTAGTGGCTCCCAATGTCAAAACAGCGGGGGCCGATGCCAATTGCACAGTGGCAGCAGGCACCAATTTCAGTCTGTATATTGCCAACGACGGCAAGCTCTGGGCGATGGGACTTAACGATCACGGTCAATTGGGCGATCACTCCACCACGAACCGGCACACGCCCGTGAATGTGGCCAGTAATGTCGTCGCGGTGGCAGCCGGCGGAGCTCACAGTCTGTATGTGACTGTCGATGGCAAACTCTGGACAATGGGGCTCAACGACCACGGGCAGTTGGGCGACGGCACCACCACGGACCGAGATGCACCCGTGCATGTAGCCACCACCGGCAACGTCATCGCGATAGCCGCCGGTGACAATCACAGCCTGTTTGTGACCGATGACGGCAAACTCTGGACAATGGGGCTCAACGACCACGGGCAGTTGGGTGACGGCACCACCACGGACCGAGACACGCCCGTGCATGTGGCCACCACCGGCAATGTCATCGCGATAGCCGCCGGCGACAATCACAGTCTGTTTGTGACCGATGACGGCAAACTCCGGGTCATGGGGTATAACCACGACGGACAACTGGGCGACGGCACCACCACGGACCGAAGCACGCCCATGTCGGTCACGGACGCCCCCGCCATTGCCACGCAACCCGAGAACCGGTCCATCAACGCCGGACAGAATACAACCTTCGCCGTTGTTATCGGCGGCGTGCCCGAGCCAGCATTCCAGTGGCAGGCCTCGGCCAACAATGGCGAGACTTGGACCGACATCACCAACAACGCGCCCTACAGCAATGCCACCACCGCCACGCTCAGAATCACCGGGGCCACCACCGCATTGGACGGCACTCAATACCGCTGCGTGGCCACCAATCTGGTCGGCTCCGCCACCAGCGCCGCCGCCACGCTCACCGTCAATACCGCCCCCGTCTTCACCACACAACCCGCCGACGCGACCATCATCGCCGGCCAGACCGCCACCTTTGTTGCTGCCGCCAGCGGCAACCCCGCGCCAACTTCCTACGAGTGGCAAGTCCGCTTCAACAGTGTCGTATGGTTCACACTTTCCAATGACACCAACTACAACGGCGTGTCCACAGGCACGCTCATTGTCACCGATCCGACAGGCGCGCTGAACGGCAAACAATACCGCTGCGTCGCCACCAATTCCGTCGGCTCCACCGCCAGCGCCACCGTCACGCTCACCGTCAACATCGTGCAGCAGCCGCCCGGCAACCTCGCTCCGCTCGTGGCGCAACAAGTCGTGGCCGCCGGCAAGTCCGTCACATTCACCGCCTCCGCCAGCGGCTCGCCCGCACCGGCATTCCAGTGGCAGGTCTCGACCAACAACGGCACGACTTGGAGCAACATCACCAACGGCGGCGCTTACAGCGGCGCAACCGCCGCCAGCCTCACCATCACCGGCGCGACCGCCGCGATGGACGGCTACCGCTACCGCTATGTCGCCAGCAACGGCGTCGGCTCGCCCGCGACCAGCGGCGCCGCCACGCTCAAAGTCGCCGCGACTGCGTTTTCCGCCCCGGCCGCGCTCGTGTTTGACACCTCCCGCAACCTCTACGTGGCCGATGCAGGCGCGCACGCCATCCACAAAATCACGCCTCAATTCTCCTCCACGCTCTTCGCCGGCACGTTGAACCAAAGCGGCACCGCCAATGCCACCGGCCCCGACGCGCGCTTCAACACGCCGTCCGCGCTCGCGCTCACCGCAGCCGGCGACCTGCTCGTGGCCGACAAAGGCAACGCCGCCATCCGCAAAATCACCCCCGCGGGTGAGGTGATCACGCTTGCCGCCGGCTTCAACCAGCCATCCGGCATCGCGCTCGACTCCGCCGGCAAAGCCTACGTCGCCGACACCGCCGCGCACACCATCCACACCGTCACGCCCTCCGGCGCCGTCACTCTCTACGCCGGATCTCCCGGCCAAAGCGGAACGCTCGTCGGCGGCCTCGGGCTTGACCACGCGCGCTTCAACGCCCCGACGCGTATCCACATTTATAATACAAACGAGCTTTTCATCGCCGACACCGGCAACCACACCATCCGGACCGAGGCCGCGAACGGCGATATTTTGCACTACGCCGGCGCGCCCGGCGTCAGCGGCACGACTGACGGCCCCGCGCCCGCCGCTCGCCTCAACCGCCCGCAAGGCATGACCAGCGACAACGCCGGCCACATTTATTTCGCGGACACCGACAATCACACCATCCGCATCCTGAGCAACGACGGCGAAGTCCTCACGCTGGCCGGCACACCCGGCGTCGCCGGCCTGCGCGACGGCTCAGGCACGAATGCGCTTTTTAACCGTCCGCAAGACATCACCCTCGACAACGGCGCTCTCTACGTGGCCGATACCGACAACGCCGTCATCCGCAAAATCACCATCACCGGCACGGAGTTTGCCAGCGCGCAAGTGACGACGCTGCTCATCACCACCGGCACGACTTCCGGCACCAGCGGCGGAAACGGCAATACTGGTGGCAACGGCGGCGGAGGTAACAACGGCGGAGGTGGAAACAGCGGCGGGGGAGGCGGTGGCGGCGCGCCCATGCTGCCCGGCCTCGCGCTGCTGGCCGTGCTGCTCGCTCTGCGCGCGCGCCGGAAGTAACCGGCGTCCAAAATCCGGTTGTCGCTTGACGCCGAATGTCCGGGCGTCCGCGGGGTGAAACCCGCGGACGCCCGAATTTATTTTCCAAGCCGGCGCCACGCGACAACCGTCATTCATCCTGAAAACCTCGACTGGTTTGCGTGGCACGGGCGTCCCGCCCGTGTTTCTCAGGAAAACACCAAACCCACGGGCGGGACGCCCGTGCCACGCAAACCGCGCTTTCTTTCGTTTGGCTGTTTTTCGAAGAGGTCCATTGGATAAAGCGAAACCGGAACGGCGGATTGCGTCCGCCGTCGGCGCGAGGCCCCCGTCCGGTCTTGCCGGGACATTTTCGGGCAACGCTTGAAACCGCGTATCCGCGCATGCCGTCTTTTGTGAATCCGCCCTTTCCTCGGCGTTTCGCAGAGGTTCGGGCGGGTGCAAAAACACCCGGAACCCTTCTCCCGCACCGCGCTCCCGTCCCTGCCGCTCATGCCCTCGTCCATGTCCTCCCCGCAAGCTCCCGCACCCTGCCCGACCGCGTCACCCGCGAATGCCGTCTTCGCCGCCCCGCTGGGCGGCGGTCTCGTTTCCCTCACCGCCCCGGCGCGGGACGGCGAGTCGGCCGGCGACTTGCTCACGCGGCTCGAGCGCGCCGTCCTCGCGCGCGGGTTGGAAGTGGTGCAGGCAACTATGTTCTGCGATCCGCAGCTCGGCGCGGACATGCGCGCGGCCTCGGATTTCCCGATCACATGGCTCGGCCGTCACGACACCCCGGAAGGCGATGTGCGCGGCGGACGCGTCACGGCCCTGCCCGCCGGAAACTTCACCCGCGTGCGCGATGAGACCGGACAAATCTGCGGCGCCACATGGCGGACAAACGATGCGCGTTATCTATTGCTCGGCGCGCTCATCCCGCCCGATCTCACCGCTCCGCGCGCCGCCCAAGCCGCGGCGCTGTGGCGTCATTTGCAGGCGAGCCTCGGACGCGAGGGCTTCGCGATGTCGAATCTTGTGCGCACGTGGTTTTTCAACGACCACATCCTCGATTGGTACGACGATTTCAACCGGGTGCGAAACGCGTTCTTCACCGAGCACAACGTCTTTGGCACGCTCGTTCCCGCCAGCACCGGCGTGGGCGCGTGCAACGCCGATGGCGCCGCTCTCACGGTCGATGCCCTTGCCGTCGCCCCCCTCGACGGCCGGGTGGACATCACCGCCGTCGCCTCCCCGCTGCAATGCGCGGCCTACGACTACAAGAGCGCCTTCAGCCGCGCCGTCGAATGCCGCGAGGCCGGCGGCGCGCGCCATCTGCTCGTCTCCGGCACCGCCAGCATCGAACCGGGCGGGCGCACCGCCCACGTCGGCGACCTCGACGCGCAAATCGACCTCTCGCTCCGCGTCGTCGCCGCCATCCTCGAATCGCGAGGCATGGGCTGGGATGATGTGGCACGCGCGATCCTGTATTTTCCGCACATCGCCTGGATGGAGCGTTGGGAGGCGCGCCGCGCCGCGATGGGCCTGCCGGAGATCCCCGCGACCTTCGCGCACTGCGACATCTGTCGCGACGATCTGCTTTTCGAAATCGAACTCGATGCATGGAAGGAGGCCGAAAAATGAATCCACGCGTGACGGCTTCGCCGAATGGAAGATGTATAATGAATAATGGAAAAAATGCCGCCCGCGCATCACGCCGTTTTCTTTATACATTATTCATTATACATTTTTTATTATCCTTCGACGTTATCGCCGAAGGCGCGCTCAATGTCACCCCCGCGAAGATCACCGCCGCTCCCGGCGAGGAAATCGCGCTCAAATTCAACCACGCCGGCGCCGCCAAATCCGCCCCCGGGACGCATTCCTCCGACACCTCCGTCGCGACCATCGACTCCGCCGGGCGCGTGCGCGCCGTCTCGCCGGGCCGGGCGCTGCTGAGCCTCCGCGCCGGGGATGAATTCGTCACCATCCCGGTGCTCGTCCGCCGCGAGTTGCCCGCCGGCGTCGTTTTTCCCGCCACCGACGATTCGCATCCCATCGACGCCGCGGTGAACAAAAACCTCCGCGCCCTCGGCCTCGTTCCCTCCGCCCTCTGCACCGACGAGGAATTCCTGCGCCGCGCCTGCATCGACCTGATGGGCGCACCGCCGCCGCCGGACAAGGCGCGCGAATTTCTCGCCGACACCTCGCCCGCCAAGCGCGCCGCGCTCGTGGACTGGATTTTCACGCGCCCCGAATACGCCGACTACTGGGCCATGAAATGGGGCGACGTGCTCCGCGTGAAAAGCGAGTTCCCCAGCAACCTCTGGCCCAACGCCGTCCAGTCCTACCACGCGTGGCTGCGCTCCGCCGTCGCCGCCAACATGCCCTACGACCGGATGACGCGCGCCCTGCTTCTCACCAGCGGCAGCAACTTCCGCGACCCGCCCGCCAACTTCTATCGCGCCATGCAAAAGCGCTCGCCCGAGAACATCGCCTCGCTCGCCGCCGTCGCGTTCATGGGCGCGCGCCTCGAGTTCGACGCCGCGCCGAAATATTCCTACGCCGCGTGGACGCGCGGGCAGTCGCTCGGCCTGGCCTCGTTTTTCAATACCGTCAAATACAAGCGCACCGGCGAGTGGAAGGAGGAGATCGTCCTCTTCGCGCCGAATTGGATCCAATACAAGGCCCCCGGCACCGGCGAGGTCGTCACCCCCGCCTTCCCCGACGGCCAGGCCGTCGAGCAGACCGCGCGCAAAAACCCGCTCAAGCTTTTCGCCGACTGGCTCACCGCGCCCGAAAATCCCTGGTATGCGCGCCACGCCGCCAACCGCCACTGGGCCGCGCTTTTCGGCCGCGGCATCACCTCGCCCGTGGACGACGTGCGCCCGAGCAACCCGCCGTCCAACCCCGAACTGCTCGACCTGCTCGCCGCCCGCCTTGTCGAAACCAACTACGACCTGCGCGACCTCCTGCGCTTCATCGTCACCTCGCAAACCTACCAGCGCTCCAGCCTGCGCAACGAGTGGAACCGCTCCGACACGCAAAACTGGTCGCATTACCGCTCCCGCCGCCTCGACGCCGAGGTGCTCGCCGACGCCATCGGCGGCCTGACCGGCGCCTACGAGTCGTTCTCCAGCCGCATCCCCGAGCCCTACGCGTTCTGGCCCGACGATTTCCACGCCGTGCAAAACCCCGACGCCAGCGTGACGACCGGCTTCCTCGAAACGTTCGGCCGCCCCGCGCGCGACTCGTCCTTTGAATACGAGCGCAACCGCCATTCCTCGATGGCGCAGGCCCTGTGGCTGCTGGATTCCGACGGATTGAACAACAAAATAGAAAAAAAGGACGGCGGGGTGCGCGCCTTGTATAAAAAATACAACAAGGACCTCCCCGCGCTCGCCGACGAGTGCTACCTCGCGCTGCTCTCCCGCCACCCGACCGGCGCCGAAAAAGACACCGTCTCCCGCTATTTCGAGAACAACAAGGACAAGCTGAAAGCCGCCCATGACCTCGTCTGGGCGCTGATAAACACAAAGGAGTTTTTATATAATCACTGATTCATCCGCCCTCTTTCCTCTTTATTCTTTCTCTTTCCTCTTTCTCCCCGGCGTTTCCCCCTCGAGATAAAGATAAAGAGGAAAGAATAAAGATCATGATAAAGACCGCGCAAGGCCGTTCCCATCCCGCCAAATTCCCGACTTAAACTTCAACTTTAAACTTAAACTTGATTCCCCATGCACGACCCGCTTTGCACCCATCATGACCACGACGAGGACGCCGCCTACCGGCGCGCGTTTGACCTCGTCACGCGGCGCGACTTCCTGCGCATCGGCTCCCTCACCATCGGCGGGCTCGCCCTCGCCCCGTTCCTCCGCGCCGCGCCCGCGCCCGGCGCGCGCGCCAAGGCCGTCATCCAGGTTTTCCTCTTCGGCGGCCCCTCGCACACCGACACCTTCGACCCCAAGCCCGCCGCCGGCACCGATATCACCGGCCCCTGGCGCAAGGCCATCGGCACCAACGTGGACGGCATCCAGATCAACGAACTGCTTCCGGGCATCGCCAAACACGCCGACAAATACACCATCCTGCGCGGCCTCACCCACCGCACCAACGGCCACGAGACCGGCGTCTATATGATGCAGACCGGCACCGATCCTTCCTCGGGCCTGGTTTACCCGTCCATGGGCGCCGTCATCGCCCACAAGCTGGAGGAGGCCGGCCTGCTGAAAGGCCGCGCCCTGCCCGCCTACATGACCGTGCCCGTCGCCCTCGGGCGCTTCTCCGAGCCCGGCTTCCTCGGCCCGCGCGCCCGCACCTTCGTGCCCGGCAACCTCAGCGACACGCTCAAGGACAGCGAGCGCCAGCGTCTCAAAAACCGCGACCAGCTTCTCGCCGAACTCGACGCCTTCGGCCACTCGGAAAAAGACCTCTTCGAGGAGGCCGACTACTTCCGCGACCAGGCGAAGGAAATGGTGCTCGGCGAAACCCGCGAGGCGTTTGATGTTTCCAAGGAGCCCGAGGCCGTCCGCAAACTCTACGGCGACACCGAATTTGGCCGCTCCTGCCTGCAGGCGCGCCGCCTCGTCGAGCGCGGCGTCGCCTATGTCACCGTCAACATGCGCGGCTGGGACACCCACCGCGACCAGGCCGAGCGCTACAAAAAACTCATGCCCGACCTCGACCAGGGCTTCTCCGCCCTGCTCGCCGACCTCGCCCGGCGCGGCCTGCTCGACACCACCATCGTCACCTGCGGCGGCGAGTTCGGGCGCACGCCGAAATTCATGACCGATCCGCCTTGGAACGGCGGGCGCAACCACTACGGCGCGGCCTTCTCGTGGCTCGTCGCCGGCGGCGGCTTCCGGGGCGGCCGGATCGTCGGCGCCACCGACCAGCGCGGCGAAAGAGTCGTCGAGCGCCCCATCGCCCCGTGGGACTTGTCCGCGAGCATTTACAAACTTGTCGGCATTGACCCGACGGGCACGCTCCCGCACCCCGGCGGCGTGCCTGCCGCGGTCGTCCCCACCCCGCCCGCCGCCAGACCCGGCGCGCCAAAGGGCGGCGGAAAAATCTCCGCCGGCGGCACCAGCGACATCCCCGTCGCCAGCGACGGCATCCTCAAAGAAATCATGCCCGCCTGACCATGTGCCCGAACACCCCCGACACCGCCAGCGCCGCCGCCGATACAAACAGGGGCGCGGACATTCCTGTCCGCGTCGTCGCGGGCAGGAATGCCCGCGCCCCCATTGCCGCCGCCGCCCGCTGCTCCAGCTTCAATTTGAAACTCAAACTCGCCGCGCTCGGCGCGGTGCTCCTTCAGCCCTTTCTCGCCGCCGCCCCCTACATCGAGCACCTTTACCCGGCGGGCGCGCAGCGCGGGCGGACACTCGAAATCGAACTCGTGGGCCGCTCCATTGACGGCGCCCGCGAAGTCTGGGTCAGCGGCGAAGGCGTCACCGGCGAGGTGCTCAAGGTCACCGATCCCACCCCCGCGCAAATCAACGAGGCCAAGAAAAACGACGCCATCGCCTCGCAGAACGCCCGCCTCCGCATCACCATCGCCCCCGATGCCGCCGACGGTGTCCGCGACCTCCGCATCATGGCCGACAGCGGCCTGTCCAACCGCTTCCGCTTCGAGGTCGGCCTGCTTCCGGAGGTCATCGAGGCCAAGCCCGACAATTCCGCCCACCCGCAGGTGCTGCCGGAGCTGCCCGTCGTCGTGAACGGGCAAATCCTCAGCGCCGACCGCGACCGCTTCCGCTTCCATGCCGCCGCCGGACAGCAGCTTCTCATCCAAGTCAAGGGACGCGCCATCAAACCCTTCCTTGCCGACGGTGTGCCCGGCTGGTTCCAGCCCAAAATCGCCCTGTTCGACGGCAGGACCGGCAACCTGATCGAGGAGGCCGACGACTTCCGCTTCGATCCCGACCCCGTGCTCATGTGGAAGGTGCCCGCCGACGGCGACTACGAGGTCGAGATCTGGGACGCCGTCTCGCGCGGGCGCGGCGACCTCGTTTATCGCATGACCATCGGCGAGCTTCCGTTTGTATCCGACATCTTCCCCCTCGGCGCGCGCGCCGGTGACCAGAATGTCGAAATCATCGCGCGCGGCATCAACCTCCCCGGCGCCCAGGCCAAACGCCGCGCCTCGTTCGCCGGCAAGGAGCCCGGCATCGTCACCATCAACGCGCCCACCAAGCTCGGCCGGACCAACTCGCGCCAGTTCGAGCTCGGCTCTCTGCCCGAGACGCGCGAACGCGAACCCAACGACACCCAGGCCAAGGCCCAGCCCGTCGCGCTCCCCATCACCATCAACGGGCGCATCGGCCAGCCCGGCGACACGGACTGGTTTTCGTTTGAGGCCAAAAAAGGCGACACGCTGGTGTTCGACGTGATGGCGCGCCGCCTCGACTCGCCGCTCGACGCGAAGCTCTCGCTTTCGCCGCAACGCGCGTTCAATGCCGCCGCCAGGGCCGCGGACCAAAAACCGCCGAAGCTCTCCTCCGATGACGAGACGGACGGACGCTACGGCCTCATCACGCACCACGCCGATCCGCGCCTGGCCGTCACCATCCCCGCGGACGGCGCGTATCAGGTCATGGTTCAGGACGCGCAGGGCAAGGGCGGCCCCGAATACGCCTACCGCCTGAGCATCGCGCCCGCGCAGCCGGACTTCGAGTTGCGCGTGATGCCGGACAACCTCAGCGTGCCCGCCGGCGGCAACGTCGTCGTGCAGCTCAAGGCGTTTCGCATCGACGGATTCGACGGCGAGGTGAATCTCCATGTCGAGGGCTTGCCGCCCGGCTTCGCGCTCTCCGGCGCGACGATTCCCGAGGGCAGGGACAACGCCATCCTCACGCTCGCGGCGCCGCGCGATGCCTCCCCCGGCGTGTATAAACCGCGCTTCTGGGCCGATGCCGCCATCGGCGGCAAGACGGTGCGCCACGACGTGAGCGCGGCCGAGGAACTCATGCAGGCCTTCTTCTATTTCCACTCCGTGCCCGTCGCGCAAAGCTACCTCGTCGTCACGCCGCCGCCGCCTTTCTTCGTCGAAGTGCCGCGCCCGCCCTCCGCCGGGACGCTCGAACTGGTGTTTGACCAGGAGATCGAAATCCCCGTGCGCGTGGTCCGCCGCGCGCCGGACGCCGGGGAAGCCCAGCCCAAACGCCGCGCCATCCGCGACGTTCCCGTGCGCGTGACCGCCACCCGTCTCGGCTCTCCCAAAAGCGTGGTCGTGACCGCCGCGCAATTCATCCAGGACGAGACCGACGGCGTGGTGAAAATCCGCGTCACCGACCCGAAGCGCATCGGCGCGGAGGGCGTCCTCGTGATCGAGGGCACGCAACGCGCCAAAGGCCGCAAGGTAAGCATCGCGGCCCCGGCGATTCCCTACAAGGTGCTGCCCGCGCCCGGCCAGGAGGTTCCCCCGCCCGCGCCGGAGAAAAAGACCAAACGCGAAAAAAAGGGAAAAGGGTAACTGATGTTACGAACAAGATTGCCCCTTTAGGTAGGGCGAGGCGTCCCGCCGAGCCGTTGGCTTGCGGCTCGGCGGGACGCCTCGCCCTACCACAGCCAAACGGCGCCTATGGTGCCATTCTCAATCGTAATTCGTAAATTTCTCCGGTGTGTTGACGCCCCGAGGCCGGCGACCTCACAGTCGCGCGATGCGCAAGGCTCTTTTTCTCGATCGCGACGGCACGCTCATCCTCGACAAATGCTATCTCTCCGATCCCGCCGGGGTGGAGTTGATCCCCGGCGTCGTCGAGGGGCTGCGACGCGTCCGGACGCTGGGCTACCTGTTATTCCTCCACACCAACCAGTCGGGCATCGGGCGCGGCTATTACACGCTGGAAGACGCGGTCCGATGCAACGAGCGCATGGAGGAACTCATCGCGCTGCCGCCCGTGCCGTTGTTCGCAGACATCTGCATCGCGCCGGAATCCAGCGACCAGCCCGTCGTTTACCGCAAGCCGTCGCCGCGCTTCCTCCTCGAATCCATCCGGCGCCACGGGCTCGATCCCGCGCAGTGCTGGATGGTGGGCGACCGCGAAAGCGACATCCGCGCCGGGCTCAACGCCGGCATTCGCGCGGCGGCGCTTTGCACGGGCGAATTGACCCGCGGGGATTGGGAACGGCTCGGATTTCCCGACGTGCCGGTGTATCCCGATTTTGGCGGCTTCGCCGCCAGTTTGGGTTGAGGCTTAAGTGTGAAGTTTAAGTTGAAGCACATCCGATTTTTTGTGAAAACCGGCCCATGCCCGCAAAAGCCTCGAAACGCAAACCCTCCCCTGCCGCCAACCCTCCTTCCGGACGTCCCATGCAGGCTGACGGCATGCGCAGCACCCGCGCGGCACACGCGATGGAGACAGCGGAGGATTATGTGGAGGCCATCGCCGACCTGATCGCGGGCATGGGCGAGGCGCGCGTCACCGATCTGGCGCGCATGCTCGGCGTGTCGCATGTCACGGTCAACCGCACCATCTCGCGCCTGCAACGCGACGGCTTTGTGACTTCGCAGCCTTATCGCGCGATCTTTTTGACCGACACCGGACGCGAACTCGCAAAGGACGCGCGGGCGCGGCACGAGACCGTGTTTAATTTTCTGCGGCTCATCGGCGTGCCGGAAAAGGCCGCGCATCTCGATGCCGAGGGCATCGAGCATCACGTGAGCCCCGAAACCATGCGCGCCTTCGAACGGGCGCTGAAGGAAAAGTAGGAGGTTTTTCTTTCTCTTTATTCTTTATCTTTCCTCTTTCTCTTTTTCGGCATCGCACCGGCAAGTTTGGGAGAAAGCGGAAAGATAAAGAATAAAGAGAAAGATGGATTTTGGTGTTTCGGGAGCGATTGCCTTCGCTCACATCCACTCCACGTGGCCGAACTCGGAGAGTTGCTGCACGAAGCGCGAGCGGTCGCTCCAGGCGGGGGCGCGATGGTGCTCCTTGATTTCGCGCATCGCGGGCTCGAAGAAAAATTCCTTCGCCCCAAACGCCGGCTTGAGCTGGTCGAGCCAGGTGGCCTGCGGATCAAAACGCGCAAAAAAGACCCGCCCGGCCCAGGCTGGCTCGCGGCCTTGCACGAATTTCAGGACGAAGACTTTCTCGCCGTTGACCTCCTCGATGCCGTCAACGAGCACCTTGCCGGGCAGGGCGGACATCGACGGGCCGCGCACTGTGCGTCCGAGCCCGGACATGCGGCGCCACGCCTTTGAGAAAATTTCGTGGGCGCGGGCGAGCGGCACCTCGAAGTAGTTTTTCGGGCCGGTGTCGCGCTCGACAAACATGTAGTAAGGCACGAGCCCGAGCACGATCTGGCGTTTCCAGAGATTGCTCCAAGTCAGCGCGTCGTCGTTGACATGGCGCACGAGCGGGGCCTGGCAGCGGATGACCGCGCCGGTGTCGCGGACGCGGCGGATCGCCTCCTGCACGGCGCGGGTGGCGAGTTCGCGCGGATGGCTGAAGTGCGCCATGATGGCGAGATGGCGCCCGCTTTTCACCACCCGCTCGAAGAGGCGCAGCGTGTCGTCGGCATCGGGATCGGTCACGTAGCGATACGGCCACCAGGCGAGCGACTTCGTGCCGATGCGGATGCTCATGAGGTGGTCGAGCCCGAGCAGCGGCTCGATGTAGCGCGCGAGCACGGACGAGCGCATGACCATGGGATCGCCGCCGGTGATGAGCACGCAGTTGACCTCCTGATGGCGGCGCAGGTAGCGCGCGAGGTTGCCAGCCTCGCGGCTGGCGAACTTGAGTTCGTCCACGCCGACAAACTGCGCCCAGCGGAAGCAGTAGGTGCAATAGGCGTGGCAGGTCTGCCCGTGGCTGGGGAAAAAGAGCACGGTCTCGCGGTATTTGTGCTGCATGCCGGGCAGCGGCTCGTCGTCGAGGCGCGGCACATTGACCTCCATCTGGCCGGCGGGATGCGGATTCAAGCGGGACTGGATCTCGCGGGCGAGCGCCTGCTGCCCGGCTTCCGGCGCATTCGCGGCGATGAGGCCGCGCATGGCGGCGAGGTCGGCGGGCGCAAGCATGTCGGACTGCGGGAAACTGAGCTGGAACATCGGGTCCGCGGGGACGTTGTCCCAGTCGATCAGTTCGTCCACGATGTAGTCGTTGACCCGGAACGGGAGCACCGCAGACACGGCTCTCATGTTTAGCATGTCCTCGTCCGACAACTGGCTGAGCTGCGGGAGCGAATCGAGGTCGCGCCGCTGGATGGCACGATATTTCCGGGGACGAAGGGACTGGCTGGTATGATTTGCGATGATCATGAACGTTTCCTCCTTTGATGAGGGTTGCGATTTCGCCGCACCAAAATGCGACATGAGAGCCCCGCCCCATACGTGGCATGCAAGCGGCGGGAGGGTCATTTTGCAGACCCGGCGAGGCATCTGCCAAGCCCTCATTTTCACATGCGTAAAAAAATATCCGGCAGGGGGAGCCGCCGGAAGCGAGACCGGGGAAATTGCGGCGTCAGCCGGCGAGATGCGGCCGCGCTCAGCGCGACTCTTGCCTTTGGGCCAAACCCGGGCATTTGTCGTCTGCCATGAAAAGTGCCTACGAACTCGCCATGGAACGCCTCGCCAAGTCCGATACCGGGGCCGCCACGCCGTTGACCGGCGCGCAGAAAGCGCGTCTCGCCGAAATCGACAAAATCTACGCCGGGAAAATCGCCGAGCGGGAGATTTTCCTGAAGCAGCAACTCGAAGCCGCGCTTTCCGCGGGGAACCCGGACGAGATGGAGAAAATCCGCCGCCAGATCGCCGGCGAACGCGCGCGGCTGGAGGAGGAACGCGAGGACGAAAAAGAGCGCGTGCGCAAGGGGTGAGAAAACGCGCGCGGCTTTTGCGAGGCCGCGTCACTCGTCCATGACGATGACGCGGGTGTCGGCCAGATGGTCGTGCAGGCAGCGGCGGTCGTCGCGGAAGAGAAAAAAGAAATCCACCAGGGCGACGACGGGAAACAGATAAAACAGCCACATCAGCAGCCAGCGCACGATCACGCCGGTGACGAATCCCGGCGGCTCGTCATCGCTGGTGGAAGGCACGATGCGCAGACGCAGGAGGCTTTTGCCTATGCTCTGGCCGCGCGCGGCCTGCATCCATCCCTGGATAACGAGGCAGGAGATCGCCGTGGCGAAGGGAAACAGGACGGCCCACTTCAAGGACGCCCAGTTGGTCACCGCGCCGGAAAAATACAGCGTCAGGCAGAACCACAAAGGCAGCAGGCTCAGCATCCACATCAACCCGTCCACGAGGGCGGCCATTATCCGGTCCGCCGGCAGGGCGATTCGCACTCCATCGTGCTGCACAATCGGCAGACTTGTGACGCCCACCGGGGGCCTGGAACTGTGCGCGCCATTGAATGCGCCCGGCACCGTTCCGGCTTGAAACGGCATGGCCGGGCGGGAGAGATACGGCGCTCCCGGGGGATGAGTGGATGACAACTCGGTGGTCGAGAAGGGCGGCTGGGTCGGGCCGATCGCAAAGAATTCCGGATACGAATATAATTTTTTCCAAGTCGTCTCGCCGGTCTTGATTGCGAGAGTGTGAGGCGAAAGCAGACCTTCCCTGATCCAAATTTTAATTTGTTCCACAGGATGAGGACCATCCTCACTGCCATCTGGAGTACGGAAAGTAAACATGGCCAAATTTAAGGTTATTTTACTATTCCGATGTCAACACAGGATTTTAATAAACAGTACTTTGCAAAGCATATTTGCAATGTGCAATGCGCCAAGAAGGCATCCGAGGGTGGTCTCGGAGATGGCGCGGCGCGGCTGGCTGGCCGGGCGTCCGGCGCAACTATTATACCGATGGCAATTGGTGTTACTCCGGCTCGGCCGTGCCTTCGGTGACCCAAGCCCGGGCTTCGGGGACTTGTTCGAAAAATCCGCGGAGGGCCGCGCCGAGGTGCTCGGCGTAGCGGAAGTGCGCGCCCATGCCGGTGCGAAGCTCGGCCTCGTAGATGAACTTGTCGGCGTGCGTGGAGTGCTCGAAAGGCGTCTGCGCACCGAGGAGCAGCGAATAAAGATAGGCGGGCGAGCCGCGCTGCATGAGCTCGCGGGTGAGCGCGGCCTGGTCGGCGAGAAGCGCGGCGTGGCCGGCGTGGCCGGCGTGGCCGATTTCGGGCGGGAGGTAGAAACCGGCCTGGATGAGCGGCGTGAAGCGGTGTCCGGTGCGGTGGCGGTTGAGGTCGCGGAGTTCGGCGATGGAGAGGTTGTTGAAGGCAAAGGCCACGCGCATGCGGCGGGTGGCGGCGCCTTGCTGGCCGTAGCGGTTGACGCGGTGGCGGAGCGCGTCGGCGACACCCTGCGTTTCCGCGAGGAAGGGCGGCGTGGCGCGCTCGACATGCACCCAGGTCTCGTCGGCAAGGGGCGCGGTGGAGAGTCGTTCGAGGCCGAGCGCGCAACTGGCGGCAAGCTCGGCGCGGAAGGTTTCCTCGCAGGATTTCTCGGCCGCGCTGTGGCGCATGAGGCGCGGGGATTGTTTCAGGAGTTCGGCGCGGAGAAGCGCGGCGGCGGCGCGGGCCTCGGGTTGCGGCAGCGAATCGAGCTGGCGGACAAGCTGCGCCCACATGCGCGAGCTTTGCACGAGGGCGAGGTTGGTGCGCGTGGCGAAGGGGATGAAATAGCGGGCGCGGTCGAGGGCGTAGTTTTTGCGGAGGCGCGTGACGACGGCGGGTTTCGCGTCGGCGGGAAGCCGGATGAGGCCGGGCTGCGCGATGGCGAGGGCGTCGAGGCGGGCGTATTCCTGCTGGTAGGCGGCGAAGGCGCGGGCCATCACGTCCTGCCAGCGGTCGGCGAGATCGGCGGGGATGCCGAGGTCGGCGGGCGCGGGCAGGCTGGCCGGGGCCATCGTGATGTAGCGCGTGCTGGACTCCTGCCCGTCGGCCATCTGGGCAAGCTCGAAGATTTTATAGGCGAGCCACATGGAGACGCCGTCGAGGGCGATGGCGAGGCCGCCGGTGAGGCCGCCGATGGAGGCGTGTCCGTAATCGACGAATTTGAGGATGCGGTCGATGGAGGCGTCGGGGTTGGCGAGATCGACCTTGGCGAGGATGTTGGCGAGGCCGTCGTTGCTGCGCGAGTAGCGGGCGAGCACGGAGGCGAGAAGCTCGGGGGTGACCCTAGGCTGGTCGGCGGCGGTGGGCGGAGGGACGATGGCGAGGCCGGTGACGTTCATGGCGGGGCGCGCGAAGCGCGCCGGTTTAAGTTGAAGTTTAAGTTGAAGAAAAACCTTCGCCGCCGCGTCCTTAAACTTCAACTTAAACTTCAACGGCCGGCGAAGCCTGCTTTCGAAAAACGGAGACGTGGAAGCCGTCGGTGTTGCGGGCGGCGGGGAGGAGGGTTTCGGAGTGGAGGAGACGGAAGGAGGGATGCGCTTCGAGAAACCGGGTGGCGACGGCTTCGTTTTCGTGGCGGCTGAGGGAGCAGGTGGCGTAGATGAGGAAGCCACCGGGGCAGACGCGCGGGGCGTGGCGCGCGAGGATTTCGAGCTGGAGGCGCGCGGCGGCGCGGATGTCGGCCTCGGTGGTCGTCCATTTGAGGTGCGGGGCGCGGCGCCACGTGCCGGTGCCGCTGCACGGGGCATCGACGAGGATCGCGTCGTAGAGCGCGGCGGGCGGTTGCGAGGGGGGCAGGACGCGGATGTTTTTCAGACGGGCGCGGGCGGCGCGGCGGGCAAGCTCGGCAAGGGCGTCGGAGCGCGGGTCGGCGGCCTCGATTTGCGCGGCGGGACCGAGGAGGCGGGCGAGCTGGAGGGTTTTGCCGCCGGCGCCGGCGCAGGCATCGAGCCAGCGGAGAGGAAGGGCCGGGGCGGCGGCGATTTTGGCCAGGGCGATGGGAAGGATGAGTTGGGAGCCGAGGTCCTGGATTTCGACGAGACCGCGTTGGTAGGCGTCGGTTTTTGTGATGTCGGCGTCGGGGAAGAGGAGTTCGAGCGCGCCTGCGAGTTCGGGAGAGGCACGGTGCGGCCAGCCGAGGGCGTCGAATTCGGCGAGGACGGGCGCGGGCTCGTCGGTTTGCAGGCGGAGCCAGAGCGGGGCGCGGGTGTTGAGGGCGTCGAGGTTGGGCGAAGCGAACGCCTCCGGGCAATGGCTGCGGAACCACGCGGGAAGCAGGCCGGCGGCATCGAGACCGAGAAACGCGGCGCGTTCGGTGGGCGCCGGGGGAGCGGGCGGAGCGGCGAGGAGGAGCGCGCGCTTGAGCGGGAGCGTGGCGGGGGAATCGGCGGCGAGCCAGAGGAGGGCATGGAACGGGCTCGCGGCGGGAGACGCCGCGGCGGGCGTGAAAGCGTCGGTGGCAACAAGGGCGTTTTCAAACCATGGCAGATGGCGGATGGCGGTGTAAAGGAGCTCGCGATAGAGGCGGCGGTCGCGGCTGCCGAAACGACGCTCGCGGGCGAGGCGCTGCTGGATGCGCGCGGGGAGATTGCGGTCGGCGTGGAGATGCGGGCGCAGCTCATTGAAGAGCGCGAGAAAGGTGCGGGCCTGGCTGTGGGCGTGGCGGATCAAGGCGGGAGTCGGTGTTTCCGGCAGCATGGGGGAAACGGCGGCGGGCAGGCAATGCCGCGGAATGCAGCGATGTCGCTGCGCCCCTGCGCGTCCTCGCGCGGATGAGCGCGGCGGCTGGCGGCACGCCGGCGGGATTGGCACGGGGAGCGCCGGCATCCTGCCGGCAGGTGGCACGGGCGGCCCGCCCGTGGGCTTGGCGACGCTTCGCGTCGTCTGCCGGCTGGAAGCCGGCGCTCCCAGTCGCTGGCGCGTTTTCGCACGGGCTACGGGATGGCTTCGAGTTCGGGCTGGGTCCAGGGCTTGGTGCGGCCGGCCGCGCCTTTGGTGCGGATGGCGGTGACCTGCTCGGCGGAAATCGGACCGCCGGTGTTGCCCCACTCTTGGCGGACATAGGTCAGCACGGCGGCGATTTTGTCGTCGCTCCAATTGTAACCGCCGCCGGGACCGAAGGCGGGCATGTTGCCGTTGTAGGTCTGGCCGTGGACTTTCAGTTCGCCGGTCAGGCCGTGCAGGAGGATGCGGATGACGCGCTCCTCGCTGCCGTTGGCCCACTCGGAGCCGGCCAGCGGCGGGTAGGCGCCGGGGACGCCGGTGCCGGCCGCCTGGTGGCAGGTGGCGCAGATGGCGAAGAGTTTTTTGCCTTGGGCAATGGGGTCCACCGCGGCCTTTGCGCCGCCGCCGCGGGCGGCGGCCTCGCCCATTTCGAGGGTGTAGCGCTCGTCGTAGGCGAGCGGGCTGAAGCCGCCGAGGTTGTTGACGAAGTAGATGGCGACGCCGATGAACATCGCGCAGACAAAGAAGGTGAGGAGCAGCGGCATGGGCGAATAGCCTTCGGCCGGCTCGTTTTTCTCGCGCAGGAGAATGGCGTGCACGCTTTGGATTTCGCGGTCGCTCGCGCCGGGTTGCTCGATGCGCGGGTCGTTGTCCGAGGGGTTTCGCGCGCTCATGGAGCGGCCTCCTTGGCTGGTGCGGCGGTGCCGGTGGTCCCGGTGGCGGCGGCAGGCGCGGCAGTGCCGGATGACGATGGCGCAGTGCCGGCGGTCCCGGTCGCCGTCGCTCCTGCCGCGGCGGGCGGCGGCGCGGCGGGGGCGTTGAGGTCGATGTAAACGCGTTTGGTCTCCTCGGGATAGGTGTAGGTGTCCTTCAGGTTGAGGAGATACTCGACGAGGGCCTCGGCGCGGTGGGAGGGGACGATTTCGTAGCCAGCGGGCGGCTGGTATTGGGGAGGGAGGCCCCTGTGGATCGCCTTGGGCGAGGGCTCGCCGACAATCTTGCGTGTTTCGAAGAGGAACGCGAAGGGCGGCATGATCGAGCCGGGCGAGGTGATGGTGGGATCGTAGAGGTGCTTGTAATGCCATTCGCGCCCGGCGTCGCCGACCTGGCGGGAGCCGATGTTGCGGAGGTCGGGGCCGGTGCGCATGGTGCCGAGGAGGACGCGCCCGTCGCGGATGTAGTCGCGGGCCACGCTCTGGCGCTCGCCCCAGTTGCGAAGGGTGTCGGTGCCGTAGCCGGGACGGCGGACCTGCTGGGTGTGGCAATAGATGCAGCCGAGATCCTGGTAAACGAGCTTGCCTTCCGCGGCGAGGCCGGGGAGCGCGAGCGGGAAGGTTTTGTCCTCGTTTTCGTCGTAAACGGGCTGGAGGCGCCCGTAGCTGATCTGGTTGATGAGGACGATGCCCGTCCAGGAAAAGGCGAGCGTGAAGAAGATGCCGAGGAAAAGGAGCGGGGCGCGATTCATGACACCTCCTCCATTTCAGTCGGGTTGCGGAAAAGCGTGGGCGCGGTGTCCTGCGGGGCGCGCTTGCGGAAGAGCATCCAGCAGAAATTCACCGCGAAGGCGAGGTGCCCGACGGTGACGAGCATGCCGGCGATGCTGCGCGAGAAGAGCCACGGGACGGTGGCCTTCATGATGTCGAGGAACTGCGGGTAGAGCAGCTCGCCCTTGGCGTCGAGGGCGTTCATCATCCAGCCTTGGATGGCCCCGCCAATGGAGAGGCCGAGGACGTAGACGGTCGCGCCGACCGCGGTCGCCCAGAAATGCACGCGGATGAGCATGGCCGAGGGCCATTCGCGGAGGAGGAGGCGCGGGAGGATGTAGTAGATGGAGCCGAACATCACCATCGTGAAAAAGGCATACATGCCCTGGTGGGCATGGGCGACGGTGAAGTGGGTGAAGTGGAGCGTCTCGCTGACGGTGCGGTCGGCCTGGAAGGAGCCGATGACGCTGGTGATGGTGTAGTTGAACGCGCCGAAGACGATGAAGCGGAGCGTGGGGCTGAACTTCAGCGCGCCGAAGCTGCCGATCATCGTGAGGTGGTGGTTGATGGCGGTGACGACGACGGGCACGACCATCATGAAGCTGGCGGCGATCCCGGCGGTGATGACCCACGCGGGGACCGGGCCGCCGACGAGGTGGTGCACGCCGGCCCAGTTGTAGAAGATGGCGAGCGACCAGAAGCCGAGAAGCGAGAGGTAGTAGGAATGTATCGGTTTTCCCAATACCTTGGGCAGGAAATAATAGATCGCGCCGAGGCCGATGGGGGTGAACCAGAGGCCGAGGACGTTGTGCGCGAACCACCAGTTGACGAGCGCCTGCACGGTGCCGCGCGCGGGCTCAAAGATGATCATGATCTGCGCGATGGAATAGAGCCACGGAAACCAGAAGAGCGCCGCCAGGATATACCATTGCGAGACGTAGATGTGCTCGGACTTGCCGAAGCGGAAGGTGATGACGGCCCACGCGCCGACGAGGGCGTAGGCGACGAAGAGCATGGGCGTGGCGTAGGAGGGGAACTCCAGCCACTCGACCGAGGTGGAGTCGCCGGCCAGGATGCCGAGCACGCCGGCAGTGACGCCGATGTTCCAGAACACCCCCGCGACCATGAGGATGCCGGCGTGGCGGAGGACGGAACGCGACAGGCGCGCCATGAGCCAGAACGCCACGGCGAAGGAGGCATTGACCGACCAGCCGTAAACGACGGTGTTGAGGTGGGCGGTGCGGGCGCGGCCAAAGGTGAGCCATTCCAGATCGCCGAGGAAGTGCGGCGTGTGGAGCTTGAAGGAGGCGATGAGGGCGAAGGCCGTGCCGGCGAGCAGCCAGAGCACGGACGAACTCAGGAAAAAGACCGCGGGGATGCGCGTGGACGCATCGATCTCGCTCAACTCGGCGCGCGCGACGATGTCGGGCGAACTGCCGGGATTGATGGAGGCGGCGAGGCTGGGAGTGGTGGACATTTGCGAAAAGGACGAATCGCGAAAAAAGGGTTTTCGGTCGTGCGACCTGGATTTGTTTCTTTCTCTTTATTCTTTATCTTTCCTCTTTCTCTTTTTCGGACGGAAGCCAGGGACGAAAGAGGAAAGATAAAGAATAAAGAGAAAGACGAGGTTGGTGTTTGTGGCGGATCAGGTGGCGGGCGTGGTTGGTTTTGGTTTGCGACGTTTCTGCGGGAAGAAGTCGGTGGGGCGGCCGATGGGCTCCTTTTCGTCGAAAATGGAGGCGGCGCCTTTCTCGAAGTCGCGAAGCTGGCCGTGCTTCGACGACCAATGCAGCGCATACACCGCCGAGGCCGTGATGGCCACGCCGATGACGAATGCGATGATGTAGAAAAGCCACTCCATTTTAGGAAATGCGGATTGCGGAACGCGGAATGCGGAAGGGTCGGGCGGGCACGGTCATTTTTGTTTCTCCCGTTTTGCGGCGAGTTCCTGGACGGTGAGTTCCATCGCGCGATCGATGGGAAGGCGGACGGCGGTTTTCTCCGGGTTCGCCCAGCCATAGGTCGTGGCGGCGGATTTTTCCTTTGCCTGCATTTCCGCCAGGCGCGCGACGCGCTCGGCGGGGGTCATCTGGCTGGTCGTGCTGACGCTGGGGGAATCGGGACGCTGCGGGATGTAGGCGATGAGCAGGATGATGACAAAAATGGCAAACACGCCCGCGGTCGCGATGACGGCGGCCCAGAAGCGGGGGCTCGATGGCGCGGAGTTGGTGTTGGGATCAATCATGATGCGTGAGGCATTCGTCGATGCGCGGGTCGCGGATCGGGATGAGTTTGCGGGCCGGGAGGCTGCGCAGATAGGCCCAGGCGCAAAGGCCGCCGGCGCCGACGAGGGTGGTCAGCACCCAGAGGAGATTGAGCGAGAGGAAGGGCTGGGGCTGGCCGTGCGCGTCCTTCGCGGCGGGCAGGATGTTGTAGCAAAGGTCGATGAGGATGACGACGAGTATCCAGACGACCACGACGCGCAGGCGGGCGTGGGTGACCTTATTCCGGTAGGAGAGGAGATAGAGGAAGGGGAGGAGGAAGTGTCCGAAAACGAGCACCATGCCCACCCAGCCCCACTGGTTGAACACGCCCTCGGCGCTGATTTCGCGGAGGTTGTACCAGAAGGTTTCCTCGGGGACGTTGGCGTTCCAGATGAGGAAGTATTGGGAGAAGGAGATGTAGGCCCAGAAGACGGTGAAGGCGAAGATGAGCTGGCCGATGGAATGGAGGTGGTTGGTGTTGAGGATGCCCTTGTAGTCGCCGCGCGAATACAGCCAAAGCGAGAGGAGCACGCCGACGGAAAGCGCGGCGCGGGCGCAGTCGGCAAAGAACCAGACGCCATACATGGTGGAGAACCAGTGGTATTCGAGGCTCTTCATCCAGTAGATGGCGGCGAGGGTCAGCGTGACGGCCATCACGGGCAGGCCGGCGGCGGCGGCGATGCGGGCTTTGCGCGTCCATTTGATGTCGCCGTCGTCGTCCTGCGCGAAGGAATAGGCGCGCAGCCGGGCGGCGAGGAGCATCCAGAGGCCGAAGAAGGCGACGGTGCCGATGGTGAGCGCGACCGGGTTCAGGAAGCCGGATTTCTTGATATAAAGAATATCGTCGCCGACGGTGCCGTGTCCGCCGTGAAGCGGAGTGGCAAGATCGGTCCAGGGCCAGATGCTGCCGGGTTTGACCCAGGTGGCGACAAGGAGGGGAACGAAAAGGAGCGCGAGCCACTTCACGCCGGCGAGCCAGTGTTCATACTGGCGGCGGAGGGCGACCGACCAGGAGGCGTCGAGCACGTAGTGGATCATCACCATGATGAGCATGCCGATGGCGACGGCGATCCAGAAGGAAAGGCCGGTGAGGTAGGCGAGCGCGAACGCGTGGGTGTCGGGCGTGAGGAAGAAGCCGACGGCGGTGGCGGCGAGCCCGGCGAGGCCGAGGCCGAGCGCGCGGCCCGCGCCGGCGGCGGCGGGCTTCGATCCGGCGGCGGCGGGAAGCGGTGTGTCGGAGGCGGTGGCGGCGTGGGTGCTCATTTCAGTCCTAGCTCCGGTTTGTGGCTGGGCGGCACGTCGGCGGGCGCGCCGGTTTCGGCGCGCTGGAGGGCGCGCACGTAGGCGATGACGGCCCAGCGGTCCTGCGGGGAGAGTTTGTCCGCGTAGGACATCATGGTGCCTTTGCCGTGGGTGATGGTGTTGAAGATCTCACCCTCGGGCATCTGGCGGAGGCGGTCGTCGTGGTAGGTGGGCGTGGTGCCCATGCCGTAGGATTTGGTGATGCCGTTGCCGTCGCCCAGCGCGCCGTGGCAGGGAATGCAGTAGATGTTGTAGCGTTCCTGGCCGCGCGCCATGAGCTGGGCGTTGATGAGGATTTCCTCGGGAAACCCGCGGGCGAATTCGCCCTTCGCATCTTTTCCCTGATAGAGAAAATCGTCCTCGCGAAGCTCGCCGCGCGGGACGACGCCGGCGGGCAGCGGGCGGTCGGTGCGCCCGTCCGCGAAGAAGGGAGTGGAGGCCTGCGGCTTGAATTTCGCCTGGCGGCTCATCTCGGGAAAAAACGTGTTGGGAAACACCTCGTTGGGCGGCCTGGTCGAGGTCATGCCGCGAAAGCCGAGGATGGACACGAGGGCCACGCAGAAGAGGGCGAGTGCGAGGTAGGCGTAGCGCATGGCTCAGGCTTCCAGTTCGGTGATGTCGGCGCCGCCGGCCTTTTCGAGCAGGGCGCGGGTGGCTTCGAGGTTGAACTTCGGATCGCGGGACTCGATGACGATGAAAAACCGGTCGTCGAGGCCGCGGTGGATTTGGTCGTATTTGAGCACCGGGTGGTAGTGCATCGGCAGGCGGTTGAGGAAGAGCATGCCGCCGATGGTGGCGAAGGCGGTGAAAAGAATCGTGAGCTCGTAAGAGACGGGAAACGCGAACATGGGGCTGAAGAACGGTTTGCCGCCCACGACCAGCGGGTAGTCGAACCTGTTCATGAACCAGATCATCGACATGCCCGTGCAGAAGCCGGTGATGCCGCCGGCAAGCGAGAAGCGCGGCACGCGGGAGCGGGCCACGCCCATGGCCTTGTCCAGGCCGTGGACGGGAAACGGCGTGATGCAGTCCCAGTGTTTGTAACCGGCGTCACGCACCGTCTCCGCCGCGCGCATGAGGTCGGCGGTGGTCTCGAAGGTGGCGATGAGGCTGTTGGGTTGGGCGGCCATGGCGGAGGTTTTGTCAGTGTTTCCCGTGCCCGTGGTGCGCGTGCGGGTCGGCTTGCGGGGTGACGGCTTTCAGCTCGGCCATCGGCATGATGGGGAGGAAGCGGATGAACAGGAGGAACAGCACCGAGAACACGCCGAACGTCCCGAAGAACGTGAAGATTTCCACGATGGACGGCGAGTAGTAGCCCCAGCTCGACGGCAGGAAGTCGCGCGCCAGCGAGGTCACGATGATGACGAAGCGCTCGAACCACATGCCGACGTTGATGAAGATCGAGATGATCCACACGGCGACGAGGTTCCGGCGGAGTTTCTTGAACCAGAACAACTGCGGCGTGATGACGTTGCAGAGGAACATGATCCAGTAGGCCCACGCATACGGGCCGAAGGCGCGGTTGATGAAGGCGAAACCCTCGTAGGGATTGGAGCCATACCACGCGATGAAGAACTCCATGATGTAGGCGTAGCCCACCATCGAGCCGGTCGCGAGGGCGATCTTGCACATGCAGTCGATGTGATACTGCGTGATGAGGTCCTCCAGCTTGAAGATCACGCGCAGCGGCAGCATGAGCGTGAGCACCATGCCGAACCCTGAAAACACCGCGCCGGCCACGAAATACGGCGGAAAAATCGTCGTGTGCCAGCCGGGCAGCAGCGAGACCGCGAAGTCGAACGACACGATGGTGTGCACCGAGAGCACGAGCGGCGTGGAGACGCCGGCGAGGATGACGTAGGCCATCTCGTAGTTGCTCCAGTGGCGGTTCGAGCCGCGCCAGCCGAGCGCGAACAGGCCGTAGATGAAGGAGCGCACCTTGCGCCCGGCGTTGAAGAAACGGTCGCGCAAAATCGCGAGGTCGGGCACGAGGCCGACATACCAGAAGAGCACCGACACCGTCGCGTAGGTGGAGACGGCAAACACGTCCCACTCGAGCGGCGAGCGATAGTTTTGCCAGATGCTGTTGTAGTTCGGGATCGGGAAAAGGAACCACGCGAACCAGACGCGGCCGACGTGAAACACGGGGAAGATGCCCGCGCACACGACCGCGAAAATCGTCATGGCCTCGGCGGCGCGGTTGATCGACGTGCGCCATTTCTGCCGCAGCAGGCACAGGATGGCGGAGATGAGCGTGCCGGCGTGGCCGATGCCGATCCAGAACACGAAGTTCACGATGTCCCACGCCCAGTTGACCGGATTCGCATGGCCCCAGACGCCGACGCCGGTTGACACCAGATACGTGATACCCGCGACCGTCCACGACGCGACAAAGCAGGCGACGATGAAACACCACCACCACCAGGCGGGGGTCTTGCCCTCGATGATCCCGCAGATCTTGTCGGTGATCCATCCGTAGCTGCGGCCGTTTTCGACCAGCAGCGGGCGCGGCAGCGAGGCGGGCTTGACCTCGCGGAGAACGGCGGTGGCGGCGGCGGAATTTTCAGCGGCGTGCGACATCAGGCGTGACCTCCTTCGGCATGGGCTTCGTGGCCGCGGCCTTCGTCGTGCTCGCCGTGGGCGGGATGGTTTTTGTTGTTATACTCGATGCGGCTGAAGGGCAGCGGAATGTAATCGGGCATCGCGGGGTTCGGGTTGCGCAGGCGGCCAAGATAAGTCGTGCGCGGGCGGATGTTCAAGTAACCAAGCAACGAATAATTCTGATCGCGCGCGCGGGCCTGCGAGACGGCGCTGTGCGGGTCGCTGATGTCGCCGAAGGTGATGGCCCCGACCGAGCAGGATTGCTGGCAGGCGACCTTGATCGTGCCGTCGGGCACTTTCACGTCGCCGGTGTCGCGGGCCTTCACTTTTTGCGCGATCTTGGCCTGCTGGATGCGCTGCACGCAGTAGGTGCATTTTTCCATGACGCCGCGCATGCGCACGGTGACGTCGGGATTCTTCGCCATTTTCAGCAGCTCGGGCATTTCCTTCTGGTGGCCGAGCGGACCCATGTAGAGGGCGTCGGTGGCGCGCTTGTTCCAATCGAAGAAGTTGAAGCGGCGGACCTTGTAGGGACAGTTGTTGGCGCAGTAGCGCGTGCCGATGCAACGGTTGTAGGCCATCGCGTTGAGCCCTTCCTCGTCGTGCACGGTGGCGTTGACGGGGCAGACGGTTTCGCAAGGGGCGAGTTCGCACTGCTGGCAGCTCACGGGCTGGAGCGAGACCTGCGGGTCCTCGGGCAGCGAGCGGTTGCCGTCGCCCCCGAACGCGGCCGCGTCGGCGCGTCCGTCGGAATAGTAGCGGTCGAGGCGAATCCAGTGCATCTCGCGTCCGCGCAGGACCTGCTCGCGGCCGACAATGGGAATGTTGTTTTCGGCCTGGCAGGCGATGACGCACGCGGTGCAGCCCATGCAGACGTTCAGGTCGATGACCATGCCCCACTGGTGCTCGCCGGTGAATTTCGGCGTGGTGTAGAGCGAGCCGCCGCGCGGGATTTGTTTGGCGCGTTCGGCGGAGATTTGGGCGCGCTGGGCGGGCGTGAGTTTCGCATCGTCGGCCGGCGTGCTGCCTTCGCCGTAAACCGGCGGCGCGTGCGACTCCATGCCGATGCCGGTGACGAAGGACGGATTTTTCTGGAACTCGTCGTGGTTGGCCTCGCGCACAAGGTCGCGGCCTTCCATCGACCAGTGCTCCTGGGTGTTGGCGAGGAGCACGCGCTTGCCGGTAAGGCGGAGCGTGCCACCGGTCGCGAAATGGGGCGTGTCGCTGGCGCGCAGCGGGTAGGCGTCGAAGCCGACGCCGGTGCCGACGCGTCCGGAGCGGGTGCGTCCGTAGCCGAGCGGGACGATGACGGTGTAATCGGCCAGTCCGGGCTGTATGTGCAGCGGGCCGGTGATGGCGCGGCCGTTGAGCGTGAGCTCGGCGAGGCGGGCGTTTTCCTTGCCGATCTTGAAGTCGGCCTCCTCCACGCGGGCGACTTGCAGGTTGGCGCCGCCGGGATAGATGCCGAGTTCCTTCGCGAGGCGCGGGCTGATGAGGATGGCGTTGTCCCAGGCGATTTTCGTCATCGCCTCGGGGCATTCCTGGAGCCAGCCGTTGTTGGCGAAGCGGCCGTCGTCCACCTTCGAGTCCGCGACGAAGCGGACTTCGAGGTTTTGGGCGGAAAGGGCGGGCAGCGGCGCGGGCTCAAGCGGCGCGGACGGCCTCGCCGCCACGCTGACGGCGGGCCAAGCCGTGCCTTCGAGCAGGCCGTCGTGCAGGAATTTCCTGAAAAACTTGTCCTTGTCCGCGCCCGACGGGGCGAGCGCCGTGATGGTCCGGTGGACGAGCGTGTAGGGATCGGTCGTATCCGAACCGAGGATACGCGCGAGCACCTCGATCCCGGTGAGTCCGCCGAAGAGCGGCAGGATCATCGGCTGCACGGGCACGATGGTGCCGTCGGCGGTGCGGGCGTCACTCCACGATTCGAGGTAATGCGCGGCGGCGATCCGCGTGACACTCTTCGCTTCGACGGCGGAGGTTTCGTCCTCGTAGTAACCGTGACGGATCACCTCCGGCACCGACTTCTGCAACGCGGGCCAGTCGAGATCGGTTGGCGCATTGTAAGCCGGGTTTCCGCCGAGGATGACGAGCGTCTTGACGACGTCGGTCTTGATGGCGGCGGCGAGCGTGCCGAGGTTGATCGCGGGCAGGTCGCGCGTGTCGTCCGGTTCGACAAACCCGACGGTCTCGCCGATGTTGCCGAGGACGTCGTTGAGGGCGTGGACGAGCGCGTGCGCGGCGGGCGGCAGGTGTGCGCCGGCGACGACGAGGCATTGGCCCTTGTGGGCCAGCAGGTCGGCGGCGCAGGCGGAGAGCCATTTTTCCTTGTCCTTGAAATCGAGTTTTCCGGCGAGCGCCGCGAATTCGGCGCGGCCGGCGTTTCCGGAAATTTTCTCCAGCAGCGCCGCGGCCAGCGCAGTCATCTGGCTGCTCGCCAAACGCAGTCGATGGTCGGCCATGCCGCCGGTGAGCGAGAAGCCGCTCTCGGCCACGTAGAGCCGGTTCATGTCGTCGTGCCGGTCGAGCACGCGGCGGCCCTTGGCGAAGTCGCGCGCCTGCGCGATGCTGCCGGGGCCGGAGTGCAGGAAATCGGCGTCGAGCGAGAGGATGCGGCGCGCCTTGTCGAAGCGGTAAACGGGGCGGACGTTCCGGCCGAAAACCTCCCGGGCCACGTTCGCGGACAGGTCGTCGCTCACCGGCTCGTATTCCGCCCAGAGCGCATGCGGATACTTTTCACGGAGCTGCCGCACCAGCGCGGCGCGCGTGGGCGAGGAGCTTTCCTCGGCGAGAAACGCGAGCCCCCGCCCTTGCGCCTCGGCGTAGGTCTTGCCGACGGCGGCGAGCTTGTCGTGAAGCGCGGCGGGCGCGACCGCGTTGCCGTCGATGGTGTGCGTGGTGGCGCGGTCGGGATCGTAGAGATCGAGGACGGAGGCCTGCACGAGCGCGTTGGTCGCTCCGCCGTAGGGTTTGTAGGTGGGATTGCCTTCGAGCTTGGTCGGGCGGCCCTGGTGCGTCTCGGCGATGACGGGGATGGCGGCGCGGCGCAGCGGCATCGCGGTCGCGAAATAAAGCGGCAGGCCGGGGATGACCATTTCCACCGATTTCCCGTAGGGCAGGACGTTGGCCTCGGGGCGGCGGCAGCCGGCGACCAGTCCCACGCCGCCGAGCGCGAACGAGGCCGCCATGAGCTTGAAGAACTCGCGGCGGTCAACGCCTTCGAGCGTGGAGGAGCCTTCGGGAAACTCGCGCGCGAGGTGCTCCTTGAAGCCGGGCGAGTCGGCGAGTTCGTCGAGGCTGCGCCAGTAGTTGCGTCCGGTGGGCCGCGCGCCGGAGGCGGAATCGTCGTGAAGGGGATGCGGTTTGCGTTTCATCGGTGGCAGCCGGTGCAGCTTTGCGGCGGGGCGATTTTGTTTTTGCGGACAAACTCGGCCGCCCACTTGTCGTGCTCGGCCT
Source organism: Termitidicoccus mucosus (assembly GCF_038725785.1). Taxonomy (GTDB): domain Bacteria; phylum Verrucomicrobiota; class Verrucomicrobiia; order Opitutales; family Opitutaceae; genus Termitidicoccus; species Termitidicoccus mucosus. The sequence continues at coordinate 7,131,723 of NZ_CP109796.1, read as the reverse complement.
GTTGCGCGGGCGTCCAGTTGAGGTTGGTGATCTGGTCGAGCGGGCGCACGAACGCGGCGGGATCACGGTGGCAGTCGAGGCAGAAGCCCATGCTGAGCGGCTTCTCGTGGCGGACGACTTCCATCTCGTTGATCTGGCCGTGGCACTCGACGCAGGAGACGCCGCGGTTCACGTGGACGGCGTGGTTGAAATACACGTAGTCGGGCACCTGGTGAATTTGTTTCCACGGCACCGGATTGCCGGATTCGTAGCTGGCGCGGATGGGCGCGAGCAGCGGGCTGTCGGTCTTGATCAGGCTGTGGCAGTTCATGCACGTCTGCGACGTGGGGATGTTGGAGAAGCCGGACTTTTCGACGTTGCTGTGGCAGTAGCGGCAGTCGATGCCGAGCTGGCCGTTGTGCAACTGGTGGCTGAACGGCACGGGCTGGACCGGCGCGTAGCCGACGCGGGTGTATTTCGGGGTGGCGTAGTAGGTCGTCGCCGCCGTGACCACACCCGCAAGCACGATCACGAAAATGATGATTTGCAGAGGCAGCTTGTTGGCCGACTTGGGGAAGAGTTTGGACATGGGCTACGGGCGCTCAGAGTTGCCGCCGTGAAGGCCGTTTGCGTCACGGTCACACATCGGTGCGTGACACGGCCCGGGGTTCGGTGCGCAACTTGAAGGAAGTGGTCGTCGCGACGGGAGATGGATTGGAAGACGGGCGTCTCCCGGCAATAAACGCGGGGACGATACCGGCCGCCGCCATCATACCTAGAAACTTGCCCAAGAAAGATTTTCGCGAGTGTTTGTGGCTCACAGGTTGAATCGTTAAAAGCGCAGCTAAGACACAAATGAAATAAATCTAATGCAAACCCAAAATCCAGAGTCACGAAGGCTTCAGGATTGTTTAACATGTCCTGCCTGCTCATAAGCTTGGACTTATTATTTGAATAAGAAAAGCTGCTTTCTGGCGGGTGTATTTTATTGATGGATACAAGAATCGGCCATTTTCCCCGCGGCGCGTCGGCGCCGGATTTTTCCACCGGGGAAACCTCGCCCGCCACGCGCGACGATGCCGCGGGACGCATCGCGCCCGTATTTTAGATTTCGTCCCCCTTGACGACTTTGCTAGGCTGGCCCGCTCAACCTCTTGGCCTCGCATCCTTCCAATTCCATCTTCCTGCGCAATGTCACCGTCCGCTACGGGCGCACGATCGCGCTGCGCGACCTCACGCTCGAAATTCCCTGCGGCTGCCTGACCGCCATTCTCGGCCCGAACGGCGCCGGCAAATCCACCCTGCTGCGCGCCATCCTCGGCTGGCATGCGCCCGCGAGCGGCGAGGTGCTTCTCGGCGACGCGCATCCGCAACAGGCCCTCGGCCGGCTCTCCTACCTGCCGCAGCGCCAGGCCATCGACTGGGATTTTCCCATCACCGTGCGCGAGGTCGTCGCGCAGGGCCGTTATCCCGCGCTCCGCTTTTTCCAAAAATTCTCCGCCGAGGACCGCCATCGCGTGGACCGCGCGCTGGAGGAACTCGCCCTCACCGCGCTCGCCCGCCGCCAGCTCCGCATGCTTTCCGGCGGGCAGCAGCAGCGCGTCTTCCTCGCCCGCGCGCTGGCCCAGGGCGCGGACATTTTCCTGCTCGACGAACCCTTCGCCGGCCTCGACGTTTTCGCCACCGAGGAACTCACCCACATCCTCCGCGCCTGGGAGGCGCAAGGCCGCACGGTGCTCGCCGCCGTGCACGACATCCCGCTCGCCCGCCGCGTGTTCTCGCGGGGCATCCTGCTCGACGGCGCACTCGTTGCCGCCGGGGACATCGACACCGTGCTTTCGCCGGAAAACATCCAGCGCGCCTTCCGCGGCGGGCACTGCGCCCATGAAAACCCGCTCGGTTTCCTGGCGGAAACCGAAGTGCAAAGTGACAAGTAGCAAGTGACAGGAAGACGGCGAAAAAATCCCAAATTTTCAAAATCCCTTCCGAGCGAAGCGAGAAGCCTGACAATCCCAAAAAAATTCCAAAAGACGAAATTCCAAAAAACACGCCGCCCGCGGCGCCGTTTCCACTCCGGTGCAACCGCGCCCAATCGAGAATCGAAAATCCCGCCCGCTCCGCATTCCGAAATCCGCATTCCGCATTTCCCATGAGCCTCCACGAGCTCCTTATCGAACCCTTCACTTATGCGTTCATGCAACGCGGGCTCGCCGCCGCCATTGTGCTGAGCTTCAGCGGCGGGCTCCTCGGCTGCATCCTCATGCTGCGCCGCCTCGCGCTCATGGGCGACGCGCTCGCGCACTCGCTTCTCCCCGGCATCGCCCTCGCCTGGCTAGTCTTTGGCGCGAGCCCCGTCGCGCTCTTTGCCGGCGCGCTCATCGCCGGCCTGCTCACCGCGCTCGGCAGCGCCTTCCTCAGCCGCTTCACCCGCGTGAAGGAGGACGCCGCCTTCGGCGCGCTTTTTCTGGTGTTTTTCGCCGCCGGCGTGGCGCTCATCAGCAAGCTCCCCACCCGCCTGAACCTCTCCCACTTCCTATTCGGCAACATCCTCGGCGCCGGCCCCGACGACCTGCGCCTCGCCGTCGTCATCAGCGCCGCCACCGTCGCGCTCTTCGCCGTCTTCCGCCGCGCCGTCCTGCTCGAAACCTTCGATCCCGTCTTCCACCGCGCCACCGGCGGGCGCGGCGGCCTCGTGCATTTCGGCTTCCTCGCGCTCACCGTGCTCAACCTCGTCGCCGCGCTCCAGACCATGGGCGTCGTCCTTGCGCTCGGGCTTTTCCTGCTTCCCGCCGCCAGCGCGTATCTCTGGTGCGAAAATTTTCTCCGCCTGATCGCGCTCTCCGTCGCCATCGCCATCGCCGGCTCGACCGCCGGCATCCTGCTGAGCTACCACGCCGGCCTCGCCAGCGGCGCGGCCATCGTGCTCTGCCTCGGCGCGGTGTTTATAATATCGGGGCTCTTCAGCCCCCGCCACGGCGCCATCTCCCGGCTCCTTCACGCCCGCCGCGGGGAAAACGCCCGGCCGGGAGCGTGATCCTGCCAACCTCCGAAACAGACCATGACAATCCGCATCGCATTCAGCCTTGTCGCGTTCGCGCTCATCTCGTCCGCGGCATCCGCGCAACAACCTCTTAAAATCGCCTCGCTGCACCCCGTGCTGACCGAGATGGCGCGCGAAACCGGCGGCGATCTCGTCATCGTCACCAGCGTGCTGCCGTCGGGCGTCGATCCGCACGTGTTCGAGCCCTCCGCCGTCGATTTGCGCGCCATCGTCACCGCCGACTTCGTCCTCGCCGCCGGGCTCGGGCTCGAAAGCTACCTCGACCGCCTCGCCGGACGCGCCGGCGCGACCGGCAAAATCCTCTCCGCCGGCGACACGCTCCCCGCCAGTCTCCAACTCCGCGCCGACGCCCGCGATCACGCGGCCCGCGGCCACGACCACCACGCTGCCCATGCCGCGCACGACGACCACGCGCACGCGCACGGCCCCGTCGATCCGCACTGGTGGCAGAGCGTTGATTGCGTGAGCTTCATCGCCGGGCGCATCGGCGAGGAACTCGCCCGCCTGCGCCCCGAATCCGCCGATGCCTTCACCCGCAACGCCCTCGCCTGCCAGCAGCGCCTTGCCGGACTCAAGACCTGGGCCGCCGCCGAGATTTCCCGCATCCCGCCCGGGCGCCGCCACCTCGTCACCTCGCACGACGCCTTCGGTTACCTCGCCCGCGATTACGGTTTCGAAATCCACTCCCTCTCCGGCCTCTCCACCGACAGCGAGCCCGATGCCCGCCGCCTCGCCGCGTTGATCAAGCTGATACGCGACCAAAAGATCCCCGCCGTCTTTGCCGAGAACAACACCAATCCCCGCATCATCGCGAATCTCGTCTCCGAAACCGGCGCGCGCGCCGGCGGCGTGCTTTACGCCGACGGTCCCGGCCCGGCGGACAGCGGCGCCGCCACCTACGAGGCCATGTACCGCCACAACATCCGCACCCTCGTCGAAGCCCTCGCCCCCCGGTAGCCGTTCCCCTCCCCTTCAATCTTTCTCTTTCCTCTTTATCTTTCTCTTTCTCCCCGGTCCATGTGCGGTGTCAGGGGGAGAAAGAAGAAAGATAAAGAGGAAAGAGAAAGATTAATCCATCGCACGAGGGCCGCCCTTGCGCGGCCCGGCTTTTCCCTCCCCCACCGCGCCGTTGACTCCCCGCGCCCGCCCCGGAAAACTCGCCGCCCTATGGACTCAAGCTGGCTTCATCCGCGCGACCAACTCGTCGAGACCATGCGCCGCATTTATCGGTTGCGCATGACCACTACCTCCGGCGGCAACCTCTCCATCCGCGACCCCGACGGCGGCATCTGGATCACCCCGGCCAGCGTGGACAAGGGCCGCCTCCGCCCCGCCGACATCGTCTGCGCGCACGCCGACGGCACCCGCACCGGGCTGCACCGCCCGTCGTCCGAGTTTCCCTTTCACCGCGAAATCTACCGCCGCCGCCCCGACATCGGCGCCATCGTCCACGCGCATCCCGGCGCGCTCGTCGCCTTCAGCATCTGCCGCCAGCTTCCGGACACGCGCGTGCAGTCGCTCGCGCACACCCTCTGCGGGAAAATCGCCTACGCGCCCTACGCCTGCCCCGGCAGCGAGCAGCTCGGGCAAAACATCGCCGCCACCTTCGCCTCCGGCGCCGATTGCGTGATGCTCGAAAACCATGGCGTCGTCATCGGCGGCCGCGACCTGAAGGAAGCCTTCCAGCGTTTCGAGACCCTCGAGTTTGTCGCGCAAACCCTCGCCAAGGCCGCCTCCCTCGGAAAAATCAACCCGCTCCCCGACGACCAGCTCGCCGAGCGGCTCCTTCCCGAACTCGCCCCTCTGCCCGACACCGCGCCCTCGAACCGCGAGAAGGAACTCCGCACGCAACTCTGCGATTTCGTGCACCGCTCCTACGAGCAACGCCTCCTCATCAGCACCGTCGGCGCGTTTTCCGCCCGCCTCGACGAAACCCAGTTCGTCATCACGCCGCGCCGCCGCGACCGGCTCGAACTCGACCCCGCCGGCATGGTCCGCGCCACGCTCGACGCCTGCGAGACCGGCAAGCGCCCCAGCCGCAACGCCCTCCTGCACGCCCACATTTACCTCAAAAATCCCGGCATCGGCGCCATCATCAACGCCCAGCCCCTGCACGCCTGCGCCTACTCGATGACGCGCACGCCGCTCGTCACGCACACGATCCCCGAAAGCTACATCGTGCTCAACGACGTGCCGATGCTTCCCTATCATTGCGCCGTGGCCGACGCCGAACGCCTCGCCGCCGAAGTCTCGCTCGCGAAACGCCCCGTGCTCCTCGTCGAAAACGAAGGCGCGCTCGTCGTCGGCAAAAACGTGCTCGACGCCTTTGACCGCCTGGAAGTCCTCGAAGCCACCTGCGAGGCGCTCTTTATCAGCCGCCCCCTCGGACCGCTCGTCCCCATGCCGCCCGATGCCATCACCGAGTTGAAACGCGTCTTCAATGTCGCGTAAATGCGAGAGTGGCACGGGCTGCCAGCCCGTGTTTGCACGCCCGATGGCCGCGGGCGGAACGCCGGTGCGGAAAATCTCTTCCGAACGAAGTGAGAAGCCTGACCATCTCGGAATGCCAAAAGACCCGAATGGGGCGATGCGAGCGCGCCAGCGACTGGGAGCGCCGGCTTCCAGCCTGCTTTGGCGGAGCGGAGCGCCGTCCGCGGGCCGGACTCCCGCGCTCCTGTTTCTTCTGATCGCCGCGCTCGCACTTCTCTTTGCCCTTCCCTCCCCCACCCGCGCCGCCTCCCTCTCCTTCCGCATCCCACGCCTCGACGGCGAATTCACCGGCGTCGCAAACCTCCTCCTCGATTCCGCCCGCAACACGCACGACATCGAACTGCGCTGGAAAGTCACCGCCGGCTCCCCTGCCGGCACGCCCGGCCTGCGGGTCATCATCCTCGAAGCCGAGGGCTCCGGCATCGCGCTCCGCGCCCGCGCCGAGGTCGATGCCGCCACCCTCGACGGCACCTGGCGTGTGGAATCCGCCCACGCCGAGCTGGCCGAACTCCTGCCGCGCCTTGCCGCCCGCCTGCCCTCCGTCGTCTCCGGGCTCAGCGCCGAAGGCCGCGGCGAAATCACCGGCGGCGGCGAATTTCGCGCCGGCAAATTCGACGGACGCGCCGCCTTCCGCCTCGACCACGCCACCGTCTCCAATCCCGCCCGCGGCTGGATGATCGAGGGCCTCGCGCTGCATGCCGAACTCGCCTCGCTCGCGGCACTCTCCACCGACACCGCCGCGCCGCAGACGCTTTCGTTCACCCGCCTTGAGGCCGGCGGCGTGGAAATCCGCGATGCCCGCGCCGCCTTCGCGCTCACGCCCGACGGACTGCTGCGCCTCGATTCATTCCGCGCCGACGGCCTGGGCGGCTCGCTCGCCCTCGCGCCATTCACGCTCAACCTCGCCCGCCCGTCCGCCGCCATCCGCGCGGAAGTCGTCGGCATCGACTCCGCCCGGCTCGCCGCCTACCTGCCCGCCGCCGTGTCCGAGGCGCGCGGCCGGCTCTCCGGCGATCTTGAATTTCGCTGGGATCCGCGCGCCGGACTGAGTTTCGGTGACGGGCACTTGAGCCTGCAAAAAACCGAGCCCGCCTCCATCCGCCTCTCGCCCGCGCCGGGATTTTTCACCGCCAAAGTCCCGGAAAAAATCGAACTGCTCGGCGGCCCGCTCCGCCGGCTCTTCACCATCAGGAATCCCGCCTACGACACGCTGAAAAAAATCGAGCTCGGCGAGATGCCGCTCTCCGTCGAGTCCATCGAGGCCGGCTTCGAGCCCTCCGGCGACGAGCAAGGCCGCACCGCGCGCGTCGCCATCGTGGCCCGCCCCACCGCGCCCGACAGCGCCGTGAAAGTCGTGCGCTTCAACATCAGCGTCTCCGGTCCGCTTTCCGAGGTCATCCGGTTCGGCCTGGACGACACGCTCAGCTTCAGCTGGTAGCCCCGCCCAGGAAATCGTTCTCTTACTCGTTCTCGTTCTTTTTTGTTCCCATAGCGTTTCGAGAACGACTTCTTGGGATGGCAAACCTTGGGTTTGCCTCGCCTGTCTTCATCTCCCATAGTCCGCCACAAAACCATGCATGTCCGCATTCTCCCGCTCCTGACCGCCCTCGCGCTCGCCGGTTGCATCCACGTGAAAATGGACCCCATCGAGGTCAACGCCAATATCAACGTCAACGTGCGCCTCGAAAAAGCCCTCGATGATTTCTTCGGCGACCTCGACGCGAAATCCGCGACCATCGGCGTGCCCGCCGCCGCGACAACCAATTGACCACCCGCATCCAACCCACTCCGCCCATGAAACCCATGCACTTCCTCCGCCTCGCCGCCACCGCGTTTGTTTTCCTTTTTGCCGCCGCGCTCGCCGCTCCGTCCGCCCACGCGCAAGACCTCGGCGCCATCAAGTCGAAAATGGCCGCCCGCCTGCCGCAAATCGACAAGCTCAAGGAGCAGGGCGCGCTCGGCGAAAACAACCGGGGACTGCTCGAGGTCCGCGAAAACAAGAACAACGCCGCCGCCATCGCCTCCGAGGAAAACGCCGACCGGCAGACCGTGTATGCCGCCATCGCGAAACAGCAAAAGACCACCGCCGAGGAAGTCGGAAAAGCCCGCGCCCGCCAGATCGCCCAGTCCAGCAAACCCGGAGTCTGGATTCAGGACGAAAAAGGCAACTGGAGGAAAAAATAACGCGCGCCCGTCGCCTTTGACCGCCTCGAAGCGCTCAAGGCCGCCTGCGAGGCGCTTTTCCTCAACCGCCCCCGGCCCCATGCCGCCGCCCGCCCATTCGTATCTTGACTTCCCGGCGATTCTCCCAAACAACCCAAAACCATGGCGACACCAATCTTGGCAGTTCTTCTGGTCATCTCGGTCATCGGCGTGCTCGCGCTCATTTCCATCATCTGGTATTTCCTCGGTTGCCGCAAACCCGTTGTTTATGATTACAACGTGGACAAGTGGAAGAAGCTCAAGCAATTCGGCCCGCTCGTTTACCTCTACGGCAAACCGGACGATTTTACGTATTATCCGCACAAATAAGACACCCGGCACCCTTTTCGATGCCTGTTGCGGAAGCCTCCTGACCACGGGCAAACCTTCTGCCCGCGGGGGCCTGTTCCCCATGAGCAAGCTGTCTTTGTTTGCAAGCGCGCCGGTCATGCAAATGGCGATGAACCCGTTCCCCGTCCCTCCTTCGGTTTTCAGCCCTTCCACCCATCCCCGATGACCGCCCCCCGCAATCCCATTCCCGGCCGCGTGGCCGACGCGCTCCGGCGTTTCCCGCCGTTCTCGATGCTGCCGGAAATCGTCGTCGCCGAGCTGGCCGCGCGCGCCGACATCTGGGTCGTGCCGATGGGCGATTTCATCTGGAAACAAGGCGCGCACCCCGGCGACGAAGTCATGTTCCTCGCCCAGGGCCGCGTCGAATACATCTGGGAGCACGACGGGCGCAGCGAGCGCGTTGACGTGCGCGACGTCGGCGACGTGCTCGGCCTCTCCGCGCTCGTGCGCGGCGAGCCGTTTCGCGTGACCGCCCAGGCCGTGGAGGACTGCATGCTCTACGGCCTCTCGTGGCCGCGTTTCAAGGACGTGCTCGACCGGCACGACGAGGCGCGAAACTATGTGCGCCGCCACCTCTTCTGGGCCGTGCGGGTCGGCTCGCAAATCGAATACTCCGAGCCCACCGAATCCAGCGTCGCCGGCCGCGCGAAAAACATCCTCCAGGCGCACATCGAGGGCGCGCAGCCTGTCCAGCCGCGCCCGCTCGAACGCCTCCTCACCTGCCAGCCCGACGACACCATCGCCGAGGCCGCCGCCCTCATGTCGGCCAAACGCGTCCCGTCCATCCTCGTCGTCGATGCCGGCCGCCGCCCGCTCGGCATCGTGTCGGGCAACAGCTTCGTGAAACACGTCATCGTGGACGGCATGCCGAAGGACACGCCCGTGTCGCGCATCATGGCGAAACCCGTCTTCACCATCTCGCCGCGCACCAGCGCCATGGCCGCATCGCTGCTCATGCTGCGCGAACGCATCGGCCAGGTTTGCGTCACCGAGGACGGCACGCCCGGCACCCCCGCACTCGATGTCTGCACGCACAAGGACCTCCTCGCGCAAAGCGGCCACCACCCGACCGGCATGCTCTACGAAATCCGCGTCGCGAAATCCCCCGCGCGCTTCCGCGAGGTGTGCGACGAGATCGAGCAGATCGTGCGCGAATACCTCGAGGCCGGCGCGTCCGCCATCTACGTCGGCCAGATCTGCGCCGAGCTCTACGACGAACTCGCCACGCGCCTCATCGCGCTCTCCATCGACGAACTCGCGGACGAAGGCATCCCGCTCCCGCGCGGCGTTGACTGGGCCTGGATGTCCGTCGGCAGCGACGGGCGGCGCGAGCAAATCCTGCGCACCGACATGGACAACGGTTTCGTCTTCACGCCCTCCGGCACCGCCGAGGCCGACGAGGCGGCGCGCCAGGTTTTCCTCAAGCTCGCCGCCAAGGTCGTGGACAAACTCGTCGCCGCCGGCTTCGCGCGCTGCCAGGGCGGCGTCATGGCGCTCAACCCCCGCTGGTGCCGCACCACCGACGAATGGATCGCCGAGATCGAATCCTTCAACGCCGGCCTCGACGGCGACGCGCTCCTGCGCGCCACCGTGCTCTATGACCTGCGTTTCGTCGCCGGCGAACGCGAACTCTGCGACCGCCTCCGCGAGCACATCTACGCCACCGCGTCCACGAACCTGCCGCTCCAGCACCGCCTCGCCGAACTCATCGTGGACAACACCCCGCCGCTGAATTTCATCGGCCGCTTCGTCATCGAGAAGCTCGGCGGCGGTGGCGGCGAGTTTGACCTGAAAAACCGCGGCATGGCCCCGCTCCGTGACGCCGCGCGCCTCTTTTCGCTGCGCCACAAGCTCAGCCGCCGTTATTCGACCGGCGGCCGCTGGGACGAACTCCGCCGCACCGTCCCCCAGCGCGGCGAGCTCGCCGCGCTCGCCCGCGACGCCTACGATTATCTCCTGCGTCTCCGCACCCTCAACGGCCTCCGCCGCGGCGACTCCGGCCGCCACCTCGACCCGGAAAGCCTCACCAAGCTCGAACGCGCCCAGCTCGCCAACGTCTTCGACGTCGTCCGCACCGTGCAGCAGGCCGTGCGCATGGAGTTCGCCACCGACAACACGCGCATCGGATGAAAGTAACAAGTGGCAGGTGACAAGTATCAAGAAAAGTGTCCGCGCCCTGCGGGCGCATCTTAACCGGTGGCGCAACGCGCCGCTGTTTTCTTGTCACTTGATACTTGATACTTGTCACTTTTTCCCTCGTCACTTTCCCGCATGAAATGGCCGTGGCAAAAACCGAAGGCGCCCATCGTCGAGGCCTACCTCGCCGCCACCCCGCGCCGCATCCCGAAAAAAACGCCCCTCGCCGAAATCACCTTCGCCGTGCTGGATGCCGAGACCTCCGGCTTCGACATCCAGCGCAACCGCATCCTCTCGCTCGCGCTCGTCGAGGTGCGCGGGCTGCGCTTGCGGGTTCCCAGCGCGGAATCGTGGACGGTCTTCCAGCCCGATGCCGTCGTGAACAAAGCCGTGGCCGTGCACGGCATCCTGCCCGCGCAGACCGCGCTCGGCCAGCCCGAGGAGGAAGTCTTGGCCGAATTGCTCCCGCGCCTCCACGGCGCCGTCGTCGTCGGCCACCATATCGGCTTCGACAAGGCGATGCTCAACGCCGCCATGCAGCGCCACCACAAGACCATGCTGCGCAATCCGATCCTCGACACCGCCGCGCTCGCGATGGAATCGATCGAGGCCTTCGCCCGCACCGCCTATCCCGGCCAGCGCGAGCCGACGCTCGACGAAGTCTGCGCCCAATGCGATTTCACCCCCATCGACCGCCACACGGCGGAAGGCGACGCCTTCACGACCGCGTCGCTGTTCCTCTCCATGTGCGCCCGGCTCCAGCGCCGGCTCAACCGCCCTTTGTGCGCCGGCGACCTCCCGCTCCGCGATGGCTGAAAACCCCGTTGCGCCCCGCCGTTTCCCTTGACTCGCCCGCCTTCGCCCATAGCCTTCCGCGCTTTTCTTTGGCATGGCGACAGAACTGAAAGACACGCTACTTCTTCCCAAGACGAATTTTCCAATGAGGGCCAACCTCGTGGGCCGCGAGCCCGCCCGCCTCGCCCATTGGGAGAAAATCGACCTCTACAAACTCATTCAGGAAAAGCGTGCCTCCGCCCCCGCCTTCGTCCTTCACGACGGCCCCCCTTTCACCAACGGCGACGTCCACATCGGCACCGCGCTCAACAAATCGCTCAAGGACATCACTCTGCGCTACAAGACTATGCGCGGCTTCCGCACGCCCTACGTGCCCGGCTGGGACTGCCACGGCCTGCCCATCGAGCAGAAGGTCACGCAACGCCTGCGCGCCGAAAACAAACAAGTCTCCACCGCCGAAATGCGCGCCCTTTGCGACGCCTTTTCCGAGGAATGGATCGCCACGCAGAAACGCCAGTTCAAGCGCCTCGGCGTCCTGGCCGACTGGAAAAACGAATACAAGACCAAGGCCCCCGCGTTCGAGGCCGACATCGTCCGCACCTTCGCAGCGTTTGTCGAAAAAGGCCTCGTTTACCGCAGCAAAAAACCCGTTTACTGGTCCATCCCCTTCGAAACCGCGCTCGCCGAGGCGGAAATCGAATACAAGGACCATGTCTCGCCCTCCATCTGGGTGAAATTTGCCGTGCCCGCCGCCGAGGCGGAAAAATTCGGGCTTCCCTCCGATAAGCCGCTCTTTGTCGTCATCTGGACGACCACGCCGTGGACGATTCCCGCCAACCTCGCCATCGCGGTGCATCCGGAAATCGAATACGTCGTGGCCGATCTCGGCGCGGAACGCATCATCGTCGCCGGCCCGCTCCTCGATGCCACGCTCGCCGCCGCGAAAGTCGAACCCGCCTCCGTCAGGATCCTCTCGCGCCACAAGGGCGCCGCGCTCGAAAACCTCGCCCCGCGCCATCCCTTCATCGACCGCGCCTCGCCCGTCGTGCCCGCCGATTACGTCACGACCGACAGCGGCACCGGCTGCGTGCATACCGCGCCCGGCCATGGCGCGGAGGACTACCTCACCGGCCTCAAATACAAGCTCCCCATCTACTGCCCCGTCGGCGACGACGGCCGCTATCTCGACGACGGCCAGATCCCCGCCGATCTCGTCGGCCTCACCACGCTCGAAACCGTCGAGGACCTCGAAAAGAAGCGCACCTCGCCCGCCAACATCGCCGTCCTGAAAAAACTCGACGAGGCCGGCGCGCTCCTCGCCAAGGCCCGCTACGCGCACAGCTACCCGCACTGCTGGCGCTCGAAGACCCCCATCATTTTCCGTGCCGTCGACCAGTGGTTCGTCGCGCTCGACCAGGGCGGCGACGCCTCGCCGCGCGCCACCGCGCTCCAGGCCATCTCCGGTGTGCAATGGGTTCCCTCCTGGGGCGAAGCCCGCATCCGCGGCGCGGTCGAGTCGCGCCCCGACTGGTGCATCAGCCGCCAGCGCTCGTGGGGCGTGCCGCTCATCTGCTTCTACGACGAAAAGAAAAACGCCTGGCTCGACGCCGCCGTCATCCGCGCCGTCGCCGACAAAATCGCCACGCGCGGCACCAACTACTGGTATGACGCCGCGCCCGCCGAAATCCTCGACGGCGTCGCCCTCCCCGCCGGCTGGCCCGCGCCCGCCGCGCTCGCCTGCGGACGCGACACGCTCGACGTGTGGATCGATTCCGGCTCGTCGCACGCCGCCACGCTCCGGCGCGGCCAGGGCGCCACCCGGTGGCCCGCCGACCTCTACCTCGAAGGCTCCGACCAGCACCGCGGCTGGTTCCAATCCTCGCTCTGGACCGGCGTCATCGCGCACGGCGCCGCGCCCTACAAGGCGGTGCTCACGCACGGCTTCATCGTCGGCAAGGACGGCAAGAAAATCTCCAAGTCCGGCCAATACGAAAAACCCCCGACCTCCGACAACTACGTCAACCACTACGGCGCCGACATCGTCCGCCTCTGGGTCGCCTCGCAGGACTTCGCGCAGGACATCACCGTCTCCGACCTCGACAAGGACCTGAAGGACAAGGGCAGCATCCTCAACATCGTCGCCGAGATCTACCGCCTCTTCCGCAACACCTTCCGCTACCAGCTCTCGAACCTCTTCGATTTCGACGCCGCGCGCGACGCCGTGCCCCTTGAAAAAATGGACGCGCTCGACCGCTGGGCGCTGCACCAGACCGCGCGCCTCGTCCGCGAGTGCACCGCCGCGTATGACGCCTACGAATACCACCGCGTTTACCAGCTTTGCAGCCAGTTCTGCGCCGTCACCCTCTCCGCCGTCTATCACGACATCCTCAAGGACCGTCTCTACACCATCGGCGCCGCGCACCCGCTCCGCCGCTCCTCGCAGACCGCGATTCACCACATCTTCCGCACGCTGGCGAAACTCCTCGCCCCCGTGCTCGCCTTCACCGCCGACGAGGCCTGGGCGTATCATCTTTCGGATACAGACTTCGCCCCGGACGGCGCCGCCGGCGGCATCCACCTCGAAAACTGGCCCGAGCCGCCCGCGTCCTGGACCGACGACGCGCTCGACGCCGACTTCGCCGCGCTCCTCAAGGTCCGCGCGCAGGTCACCGAGGCCATCGAGCCGCACCGCGCCGCCGGCCGCATCGGCAAATCCCTCGACGCCGCCGTCACCATCACCGCCTCCGGCGACACGGCCGCGCTCCTCGCGCGCCACCACGCGCTGCTGCCCGAGCTTTTCATCGTCTCCGAAGTCCGCCTCGCCACCGGCGACGATGCGGACTCCGCCGCCCTGATCGCGGTGCAACATTGTCAGGAACTCGGCCACGCGCGCTGTCCGCGCTGCTGGCGCTGGGTTCCCGCCCTCCAGACCACCTCCCACGGCGACGTCTGCCCGCGCTGCGCGGATGCGCTCGCCAGCCCACCCAAAACATAACCCTCCAAAATCATGGCTAAGCCCAAAAAGAAGCCTGCCCCTGCCAAGAAAAACACCAGCAAAAAATCCGTAGAAAAGAAAGCGCCCGCGGGCAAAAAGTCCCCGGGCAAAACCACGCCGAAAAAAACGGCCGCGAAGCATTCTTCGCCGAAAAAAACAACCGCCGGAAAACACCAGGCCTCCAAAAAAGCCGGGGCACGGAAGATTCCCGCCAAAAAATCCGCAGGCAAAAAAGTCGGCAAGCCAGCCAAAAAACCAACGGCAAAAAAGTCCGCGCCGAAGAAAACTCCCGTCTCGGCAAAGAAAATGCTTTCGAAAAAAAATTCTTCGAAAAAGAAGGCCGCAAAGAAAAGCGTGACCAATCGGACAACTTCTTCATCAAAGAAGCCCGCGACAAAAAAAGTCGCTCCACCATCCAAACCATCCGCCCCCAAGGCGGCCAAATCCACTTCCAAAACACAAGCACCCGTGCCATCCAAAAAGAAAACCACCCCGGCCCAAGCCGCCGACGATTCCAACGCCAGGAAAATTCCCAAGCAGCCGGTGCCGCCCAAGGACGATGCCGTCTCCGCCAAGCCGGGAAAAAAATCCGTTGAAGCGAAGCCTGCCGCGACCCCCTCCGCGAAAAGCGAGGCCAAGGCCCACGCGCGCGACCTGCTGCGCAGCCGCATCCTCGGCAACAAAAAACCCGGCAAGCCCATCGCGTTCAGCCTCGAGGAGGTCCGCGAAATCGCCAAGAGCGCGGCGCCCGCCGCCGCCGCCGAAGGCGCGGCCAAGCCCGTGGCCTCGGCCAGAAAGGCCGTCCCGGTTGACTTCAACCAGCCCGCCGCGCCTTCGCACGTGAAAGCCGCCTCGCTCGCGGACATCTTCGGCTTCAACCCGAAACAGCAGCAAAAAGCCGCCTACGAGGATCCCGCCGACATCCCGGAAAAATTCCGCCGCTACTACAAGCTCCTCATCGACCTCCGCCAATCGCTCACCGAGGGACTCTCGCTGCACACCGAGGAAACGCTCAAGCGCTCCAACAAGGACGACGCCGGCGACCTTTCCAGCTACGGGCAGCACATGGCCGACGCCGGCACCGACACGTTTGACCGCGACTTTGCGCTAAGCATGGTGGCCAGCGAACAGGAAGCGCTCTCCGAAATCGACGCCGCCATCAAGCGCATCAAGGACGGCACCTACGGCACCTGCGAAGTGACCGGCAAACCCATCGCCAAGGAACGCCTGCTCGCCGTGCCCTTCACCCGTTATTCCGCCGAGGCGCAAAAGGACATCGAGAAAAACCGCATGCGCGTGCGCACCGCCGCCGGACTCTTCGGCGAACTCGGCGGCGACGAGGTCGGCCGCTCCGACGACGGCGACGACGAATAAACCACGGGAATAATTACGAATGACGAATTACAAATTACGAATTTCCAGAAATGCCGGCGCCCCCGGATTGCCCATTCGTAATTTGTAATTCGTCATTCGTAATTATTCCTCCCCTGCTCCACTTAATCCGGATGGACCCATCCGTCACTTCGGTTTCCCGCGGCCCCGGCACGCCGCCCCCGCCCACGCGGATGCAGCGCCTGCTGGCCTACCGCTGGTTCCATCTTTGCGCGCTCGCGGTCTTCACGCTCGACCAGGCCACGAAAATCTGGATACACCGCACCCTCGACTTCGGCACCTACGGTCCGCCGGGGCATATCGAGATCATCCCGGGCTTTTTCAACCTCGTGCACGTCGGCAACACCGGCGCGGCCTGGAGCCTGTTTGCCGGCCGCAGCACCCTGCTCGCCGTGCTTGCGCTCGGCACGCTCGCCGCGATCTTTTTCTGGCGCCGCACGCTCGGCCTCCGGCAGCGCGCCGTGCAGGTCGGTTTCGGCCTCCTCTGCGGCGGCATCGCGGGCAACCTCGTTGACCGCATGATCCACAAGCACGTCATCGACTTTCTCGATTTTCACTTCGGCAGCTACATCTACCCCACCTTCAACATCGCCGATGCCGGGATCGTCTCCGGCGTGGCACTCTATCTGATCCTCGCCTTTCGCAAGCCCGTGGAGAAAACGTAAGCGGCGGATGAAACTCCGCAGCGCAATCAAATTTCCGCTTGCGCCCTTTCGGCCATCCCTGCTTTGTCGAATCCCGAATCAATCAACCCAAGGTCACCGATGAACAACCGCGCCGACATACTCGACTTCATTTCGCGCGCGGGTCGTGTGTCCCACGGATAAAGCCTCCGGCAAAGTCCCGGTTCCGACACCAGCCCGCCGCGTGAATCGAGCGGGTTTTTTTGCGCCCGCATCCGGCACGGGTTCTGATGTCCATTCCGGGCAACCATGCACAGCCACCGCGTCCATCGCAGCATTCCACATTTCACTTCCGCCGTCCCCTCAATTTCAGCCTTTCCCGAATGTCCTCCCAATTCCGAATCATCTGGCGCATCATGCGCGGGCAGCGCATGCGATACGGCATCGCGCTCGTCTGCCTCGCCGCCGCCACCGGGCTCAACTACCTCGTCCCGCTTGTCGGCGCCGCCGCCATCGACCATGCCATCGACCACAAACCGGCCTCCGGTGCCTCCGGGCTCGTCGCCGCGACCCTGGATTTCCTCGGCGGCGCGGAGCACCTGCGCGCGCACCTCTGGCTCGTGATCGCCGCCATGGTGCTCGTCACCGCCGTTTCCGGTGTGTTTTCCTACCTGAAAGGCTGGCTCGCCGCGCTCGCGAGCGACGGCATCGCGCGCCGCCTGAAGGACGAGCTCTACGATCACCTCAACCATCTCCCCGCCCGCTACCACGACCGCGCCGACACCGGCGACCTCGTGCAACGCTGCACCAGCGACGTCGAGACCGCGCGCCAGTTTCTCGCCGTGCAAGTCATGGAAATCGGCAACTCGCTCCTCCTCGCCGGCGCCGCGCTCCCGCTCATGCTCTCGCTGAGCGCGCCGATGACGCTGGTCTCGTTTGCGCTCATCCCGCCGCTCGTCATCTACAGCTACATCTTTTTCGTGCGCGTGCGCCACGTCTTCAAGGAAGTGGACGAATCCGAGGGCGCGCTCACCGGCGTCGCGCAGGAAAACCTCACCGGCATCCGCGTCGTGCGTGCCTTTGCCCGGCAGGATTACGAGCGCGCCCGTTTCGCCGTCCCCAACGCCGCCTACCGCGACGCGTCCCTGCGCATGATCCGCCTCATGGCGTGGTATTGGTCGCTCAGCGATTTGTTTTCCTTCGCCCAGGTCGGCCTCACGCTCTTGGTCGGCTCGTGGTGGGTGGCGACCGGCGGGCTCACCGTCGGCACGCTCTTCGCGTTCATCACCTACCTCGGCATCATGCTCTGGCCCGTGCGCCAGATGGGCCGCATCCTCACCGACCTGGGCAAAACCACCGTCTCCCTCGGCCGCATCCGCGAAATTCTGGATGAGCGACGCGAGCAAGACCACGCGGCCGGTCCCTCCGCGACGCCCGCGCCGGCGCCCGGTTCGAGTGGCATGGGCGTCCCGCCCATGCCGGCAGGTGACAAGGATCAAGCATCAAGTTCCAAGAATCCGCCGGGCGCGGCGGCGCCCCCGGCGCCTCTTGATCCTTGTCGCCCGCCACTTGCCGCTTCGGCGCGAAGCGCCGCCGCGCCGCCCCTTCCCCTCACCGGACGCATCCGCATCCGCGACCTGCGCTACACGCACCACGGCATGGCGCGCCCCGCGCTCGACGGCGTGTCCATCGACATCGAGCCCGGCGAAACCCTCGCCATCATCGGCCCGTCCGGCTCCGGCAAGAGCACGCTCATGCACCTGCTCCTCCGCCTTTACGACTACGACGAGGGCGGCATCGAAATCGACGGGCGCGAGTTGCGCGCCATCCCGCGCAAGGAAATCCGCGCCCGCACCGGCGTCGTCATGCAGGAGCCGTTTCTCTACGCCAGAAGCCTCCGCGAAAACCTCCGCCTCGGGCGCGGTGACGCCCCCGAGCACGAGATCGAGGAGGCCGCCCGCGCCGCCTGTATCCACGAATCGATTACAAATTTCGAGAAAGGCTACGACACCCTCATCGGCGAGCGCGGCATCACGCTTTCCGGCGGGCAGCGCCAGCGCATGGCCATCGCCCGCGCCATCCTCAAGCGCCCGCCGATCCTCATCCTCGACGACGCGCTCAGCGCCGTCGACGGCGAGACCGAGGCGCTCATCATCGACGCCCTCCGCCAGCGCCGCGGCCGCTCCACCACCCTCGTCATCGCGCACCGCCTCTCCACGCTCGCGCACGCCGACCGCGTGATCGTGCTCGACCACGGCCGCGTCATCCAGCGCGGCACGCACGCCGACCTCGCCGCCCGCGACGGGCTCTACCGCCGCCTTTGGCAGATCCAGAACGCCATCGAGGAGGAGTTCCGCGCCGGCGCCGCCGGATGAGCGACCGCCGATTGAAACCTTTTTTCCCACTCACTCTCCATGTCCGACACCGCCCACACTCACCAGGAAGACGAATTCCACTCGCGCCTCGACACCGGCATGTGGCTGAAGCTCTTCCGCCGCGCGCGCGCCATGCCGCGCTACCTCGTCCCGCTCATCGCCACCGCCATCTTCATCGCCGCGGCCGAGACCACCCTCAGTTTCATGAACAAATGGGTCATCGACGGCGTTGACCGGCTCGGCCGGGACGCGCCCTTCGCGCTCTACATCACCGCGTTCCTCGCCCTCGCCGCGCTCACCTCCGGCGGCGTGTGGGTGTTCATCGAAATGGCCGGAAACCTCTCCAACCGCCTCGCCCACGACATCCGCCGCGACGGTTTCGACCGGCTCCAGGAACTCGAATTCGCGTTCTACGACACCCGCCCCGTGGGCTGGCTCATCTCGCGCCTCACCAGCGACTGCGACCGCCTCGCCCGCATCATCGCCTGGGGCACGCTCGACATCGTCTGGGGCTCCGTCTTCGTCACCATGATCGCCGCCGCGCTCCTCTGGATAAACTGGCGGCTCGGCCTCATCGTCCTCTCCGTCCTGCCACCCCTCGCCTTCGTCTCGTATTGGTTTCAAAAACGAATGCTCCTCTCCGCGCGCGAAATCCGGAAATACAATTCCAGGATCACCGCCGGCTACAATGAATCCATCCAGGGCGTGCGCACCACCAAGACCCTCGTGCGCGAGGCCGCCAATCTCGGCGAGTTCAAGGAGCTCACCACGCGCATGCTCGATGCCTCCGTGCGCAACGCCCGCCAAAGCTCGCTCTACTATCCCATCGTCGCGACCCTCGGCGCGCTCGCGGGCGGCCTCGCGCTCTGGCATGGCGGCGTGCTTGTCAACACGCGCTTCCTCGGCGCCGACTTCACCGTCGGCACGCTCATCCTCTGCGTGCAGCTCGCCGGCATGTTTTTCCATCCCATCAACCAGATGGCGCGCATCCTCACCGAAATGCAGGCCGCCCAGGCCGCCGGCGAGCGCGTCCTCGGCCTCCTCGCCACCGAGCCGAAAATCAAGGACGGCCCCGCCGTGCTGGAAAGAGTGAAGGCAGAAGAACCGAAGGCTGCAAACCGCGCGGACGGAAACACGCCGCCCATCTCCGCGTTGTCGCGCTCCGTCCGCATCCCGCCCGCCCCCGACGGCCTGCCCGCCCGCATCGACACCGTCGAATTCCGCGACGTCACCTTTCGCTATGAAAACGGCCCCGTCGTCCTGCAAAATTTCAACCTCACCGTCCGCGCCGGCGACACCATCGCGCTCGTCGGCCCCTCCGGCGGAGGCAAAAGCACCATTGTCTCGCTCGTCTGTCGTTTCTACGAGCCCGTCTCGGGCAGCATCCTCATCAACGGCATCGACTATCGCGAGCGCCCCCTGCAATGGTTCCAGTCGCAACTCGGCATCGTGCTCCAGGCGCCGCACCTCTTCAAAGGCAGCGTGCGCGAAAACATCCGCTACGGGCGCCTCGGCGCCACCGACGCCGAAATCGAAAACGCCGCGCGCCTCGTCAACGCGCACGGCTTCATCACACAACTCGACCGCGGCTACGACACCGAGGTCGGCGCGGGCGGCAACCGTCTCTCGACCGGGCAGAAGCAACTCATCTCCTTTGCCCGAGCGCTCCTCGCCGACCCGCAGATTTTCGTGATGGACGAGGCCACCTCCTCCATCGACACCGAGACCGAGCAACTCATCCAGCGCGGCCTCGAGACCGTCTTTGCCGGCCGCATCAGCTTCGTGATCGCCCACCGCCTCAGCACCATCCGCAACGCCGCGCGCATCCTCGTCATCGGCCGGGGCCGCATCGAGGAAAGCGGCACTCACGCCGAACTGCTCGCCCGGCGCGGCCACTATCACGAACTCTATACGAGCCAGTTCAAGCGCGAGCGCCTTGAGGCCGCGCTCAACGAATAATCGCAACGCGACATCCCGCCCGCGTGGGAACTTCAAATCCCATGTGGTTGCCGCTGCCGGATGCTCGGTTTTTCAATTGCCCCTGTCTTTGTAAAATAAAATTTATACAACCATAATATTTTACTGCATTTTGGAACCTTTTACCAAAGCGCTAATATTGTATTTTTACAATAATTATTAAGACTACCAAATGGGTGCATAACTGGCATGGCTTCTTTCTGAAGTCATGCCATGTGAAATTTTTTTGCTTTTGGACTTGAAAAAGTCTTGCGCCGATTGGTAATATTTTTGCTAAATTTTAAATCAGTTCAATAATTCCTTTACTTCATTTCATCGTCGTCATGCTCCCAGTTAATGCAATATCACCTCATTCTTCCGCCTACCTATACAGCGGCACGTGTGTTATTGCAGGCAATGCGAAGAAATCAAATAAGTCGCATAATTTATTAATAATAAATAGATTACGTAAATACTATCGCCGCGCAATTGGCATAATTGTGCGCTGTTCAGGAATAACGGCTTACCGGTCAACCCGGAAATACAAAAACGTCAGGATATTGAATATTGTAACAGTCTGCTCACCGGTGATGCGAAAGACGGTTTGAGCATTCCGAGCCTTTGCTCATCCGCGGGAACCACAAACAGGGATTCATACATAACCACACATCAACTTCAAATTGTAAAAATATAATGAACACAAAGACCACCACCAATCTCTCGAGCATCTTTGTCAAACTCTTGCTCTCACACGCCTCGCTGCTCCTACTGCCTGAGCCCGCGCTGCGCGCCCAAGTTTCCGGCACCTTCACGGGTTCGGACTCCACTTGGAATGATGCCGCCAGCTGGTCCCCGTCCGGCGTGCCGGGCGCGACGCCAACCTATGACACCGCGGTCTTTGACGACTCCATCGCCGCGGCGAGTGGCACGAAGACCATCACGGTTGACGGCCTCTTCAACCTGAACGGCCTCAGCGCGGCCTCCGGATTGGAGCAGACACTGGTATTGACCGACAATGGCGTGGCGGGACGCGGATTTCATCTCGGCGGCGCCGGTGCCGGCATTTCCCTGCCTGGCAATGCATTCCTGACAGTGGACACCAATGTGTCCCTCGACGCTTCCGCGAGCCTGGTCAACAGCCAGGGCATGATGACGTTCAACGCCGGCAAGACCTTCGACATCGCGGGCAACGACCTGCTGGTCAATACCGTGATCGGCAGCGCCGTGACCCGGATTTACTCCACCATCGCCGGCACCACGGGCGGCATCACAAAAACGGGCGCCGGCATACTGGAGCTTTACGGCGACAACGCCTTCGATGGCGGCGTGCGATTCCACGATGGCACCCTGCGCATCGGCCACAATTCCGCGCTCGGCTCCGGCGCGCTCGAAATCGGAAATGGCGCGACTCCGACCGACCTGATGGTGCTCGAGCTGATCACCCCGTCCCTCGTGCTCGACAATCAAATCATATGGAACAACGACCTGAGCATCGTCAACGGTGTCACCCTCACCCAAAAGTCCGTCACCTTTGATTATGCGGGGCAGGTCCAGTTGGACAATGGCATCCGTCAGTTGAACATAAGCGATCTGGCCAAGGTGGTTTTCGGCCGTAACCTCGTGCTTGCCGGTTCCGGCGGGCTTCAGGTGAGCGGCGGCAGTTTGTCCGAGGTGAACTTCCTCAATGGCAACAACACCTTCAGCGGCGGTTACGTGCAATGGCTGAGGCAGGCCACCATCGGCAGCGGCACCTCCAACATAACCTTGGGCGCATTGGACTCCGGGCACAACTACATCGGCACGGGGGCAGTGGCGGTCAACGGCGGCGGCTTTACGCTCAGCCTGAATCCCGGCGCCGGGCACACCGCGAACCTGCGCGGCAACATCACCCTCGATTACGGCGCGATTTTCGACGTGATCAACGGTTCCGTGCTGCTGGACGGCGCGGTGCTGGCCAACGGAGCCAACAATCTGGGCAACAAATTCATCTTCCGCGGCGACACGGATTTTGCGGACGCCAGCTTTGTCAATGCGCCGGATTTGTATTTCACCACCACGGACCTGATCACCCTCAGCGGCACGGGCATGGGGACGGGCCTCAACCAGATGATTCTGAACAACACGGGCACCATCGCGCTGTCAGCCGGCGCGAAAAACATCGGCGCGACCCATATCCGTATGGAAAAAGGCACCCTGGCCCTGGGCGCGGACGACCAGATTCAGGCGGGCACCGCGTTGTTTCTGGGCGATGCGACCTCGTTGCGGACGAACGGCTTTTCCGCCGTGTTCTCCGACGGCTTGAGCTGGACCGCCAACGGCACGCGGATCATCGACTTTGGCGTGGGCGGTATGAATGCGCTGGATTTCGGCATCGGCAGCACGGGCGGCGCCGGGCTGGTCTATGTGCAAAACTGGCTGGAAGGCTCGAATTCCCTCCTCTTCGGGGACGACATCTCGACGGCGTCCTGGCGCAATAACATCAGGTTCGACGGCTACAACTGGGGCATGGGCGTGCAGGTCGTCAACAATGCCGGCAAATACGAACTGATCCCGACCGAGGGCATCCCTATTGCTCCAAACACCTTTGAATGGACGGGCTCGGCCGCCTACAGCACCGGCGCGGTCGGCACCAACATGTGGGATGCGCCGGGCAACTGGGATATCAACCGCATCCCGTCCTTTGGCGCCGGCGCCACCATGATATTCGGCAACAAGTATGGCAATTACACGCCGAGCCTGTCGCTTCCCGGCGCCGTGACGGTCGGCTCCCTTTTGTTCAACAGAACCACCTCTTCTTATAATACCGCCACCATCTCCGGCGGCACGCTGATTATGGATAGCGGAACAGCTGGCGTGAACGCGCAGATGAAAAAATCATATTACGATGCAGGCACCATCAGTTCCCCCATCCAGTTGAACAGCGACCTGTCACTGGACCGCACCGACACCAGCACCCCGTCGGGCAGTTATTACCGCACCTTGAACGGAACAATCAGCGACGGCGCCAACGGCCCCGGTTCCATCGTCATCGACGGCGGCGCATGGTATCTGAACAACAGCAACAATACTTTCACCGGCGGCGTCACGTTGAACGCCGACGGCCAGTTGCGGCTGGCCTACAGCGGAAGCAACAATTCCCTGGGCAAGGGCGAGCTTACCATCAACGGAGGCGTGCTCTGGGGCGGTTATATTTATAATAAAGTCAACTTCAACGGGAGTTTCACCATCAGTCAGAACGGCAGCAGCTATCCCACGAACTTCTATGCCACGGGAAACGCGGCCAACGACACCATCTGGCTGAATTCCGACATCACCATCACGGGCCGGTGGAGCACCTCGGGCGGCTGGGGCAGTTATTCGTATCTCTATTTCCGCGAAGGCAGGAATCTGCAAGGCGCCGGCGGGCTGACGCTGGCGGGCTCATGGGACGGCCTTGCTACCTACGCGGCGGACAGCAATTTCAGCGGCGGCTACACCCAGCGGGGCGGGACGATGCAGGTGTATGCCAATTCCACTTCTGCCAACGGCTCGGTGGTGTTTGGCGAGCTGGCCGCCGGCAAGAACTACCTGGGCATCGGCGACATCACGCTGAATGGGGGCAACATCTATGTTTATCCCAAATCCACGGCCAGCAGCGTCGAATTCCGTAATGGGGTGGTCGTGACCGCGAGCAGCGGCGCGTTTACTGTCAATACGGCGCCGGTGTATTTTAATGATGACTCGACCCTGCGGCTCTTCAGCAACGGTTCTTTCACCGGTGGCAGCGACGTGGTTCTGTCCGACATGAACCTGATCGGGGCCAATAGCACGACGGGCGGAAACATGACCGTGGGCAAAAACCTGGTTGTCGGCGACGTCGCCGTGAGCCAGACGCCCAATATCACCATGTCGGGGGTCAGCAGGGTGATGGCCGAGTCCGGCACCACGGCGCTCACGGGCCTGGGACGGTTTTCCAGAAGCACATCGCTCACGACCACGACCATAGATTCATCCATCAGCCAGCTGGGTGCTTCCCAATTTTATATCAACTCGGGCCGGCTCCAGTTCACCAGGGACAATCAGGTCGCCGGAACGGCGAATCTGTATCTCTATTCCACCGGCATTATAAATTCCGCCGGTTTCGAAAATGATTTTGGCAGTCTCTACATATATGGGGATTCCACCATGGAGCTCGGCACCGGCGGAGAACTGTCCTTCAGCGGGCTGGGCTCCTGGGCCACCACCGGCGTGATCCCCTTGCTGAACATTCAAAACGACAGCGGCGAGTGGAATACCACCAGCAACCTGACGCTGGGAGGCGAGCACGTATGGTTTAACGCCAATCCTTTTTCCGCCAACGACGTGCGTCTGGAAAACATCGCCTTCACCGGCTATACGCGCGGCGCCGCCATGGTTTATAATGGCGGGAAATATGAACTGGTTGCCGCGGGCGAGAAAGGCTTTGAGTGGTCGGGCGGCGGCCTGGCCGACGCCAGCTGGAACACGGGCGCGAACTGGTATGGCAATGCGGCGCCCGATGCCGTCGGGGCCATCGCCATTTTCCGCGATGCCGACGATGCCTTGAGCGGCAAGACGATCCGGCTCAACGGCAACCGCACCCTTGGAAAAATCCTTTTTGAGGCCACGAGCGGAGCGAGCTTCACCATTGCCCCCACTTCCGTCACGGACACGCTCACGTTTGCCAACAGCGGCAGCCAGGCGGTCATTGATTTTGCGGGCGCGTCCTCGCCCACCATCAGCGCCAATGCCATGCTGGAGGACTCCTTGCTGGTGGATCATCGGTCCAGCGGCAGGCAGTTGACGCTGTCGGGTGCCATTTCCGGAACCGGGGGCATCCGCTTCACGGTCGATCCCACCACCTTAGGCAGCACGACCAATCAGAATTACTCCCTAGTGCTTTCAGGCAGCAACAGCTTCAGCGGCGGCCTGGAGCAGCAAGGCGGCCTCTTGTATATCAATCATAATAATGCCTTGGGCAGCGGCACCTATACAGTCACAGGAACGGCCACGACATATGTAAATACGAACCGCATCGTGACCAACGCGCTGAAGCTGGATGGCGGCCTCACGGCCACGGGCGCATCGACAAGTTACAGCCTGACCTTCAAGGACAACACCGGATTGATCACCAGCGGGACGAAGAATATCTATTTGGGTTCCGGGATAGGTCAGCTTATCTTTGATAGTGATTATGTGCTGACCGGCCCGGGCGGGCTAATAGTCCGGAGTTATTCTTACCCATCCACTGCCTATCTCCTGACCATGCGCGGGCAAAACACCTTCACTGGCGGCGTCACATTAAACAGCGGCATGATCAGGATCGGCGCCAGCAGCCAGACCGAGGACGGTCAGGTGATTTCCGGCCCCTTGGGTACCGGCACTTATACCTTCAGCTATGGCATGACTGGCATGGACAATGCCGCGCAGCATTACGTGATTCACAATCCCCTGTCCCTGGGGACAAACAGCACTGCTTACATGGGATACTCCGGTGTCTCCTCCTTGCAGGCGGGTTCATTGACCTTTGATTCCGTGGAGGACCTCAAGTTGCGTTCGGGCGTCAACACCTTTTATCCCATGGGGGCGAGGGTGGAGTTCAAGAATGCCATTACCAACCCGGATGCCGGCACGGGCAGCCTCACGCTTGCGATGTATACCAGTTCCCCCGCGTTTCTCCGGTTGTCCGGCAGCAACAGTTTTACCGGCGGCGTCACGGTGAACAGCAACTACACCACCAGCACCGCCTATCAGCCCACCCTGTCGCTCGGCCATGACGCCGCCCTCGGCACCGGCATGCTGACCTTGAGCAATTATTATATCACTCTGGAAGCTTATGGAGCCGATCGGAACATCGGAAATCTGATCAATTTCAGCAATAGCAGCGGCTACACGACCTCTTTCACCGCCGCGGGTGGCGCGCAACGCCTCCTTTTCAGCGGCACGGGCAACAGCACGCTTTCGAACGGCACCAAGGTCTGGAATGTGGCCGACGACATGATCGTCACCTTTGGCACGGCCCACAATCTGGCCGGCGCCGGGGCCTCGATCACCAAGCAGGGCGCGGGCGAACTGCAACTGCTGGCCCCGAACTCGACGTTCAGCAACCTCACCATTTCCGCCGGCACCGTGTCCACCTCGCTGCTGGCCGGGCACGACATGGTGCTCCAAGGCGCGGCCTCCGGCACGCGGGACAGTTACTTCGGCACCGGCATCCTCAGTGTCAACGGCGCGAGCGCCGTCGCCCGGATCGTCACCTGGAGCGACGATGACGCGACCGGCGATGTTTACCTGAACGGCAACCTCACCGTGAGCAACGGCGGCAGGCTGCAAATCGTCGGCGGCGGCAATCTCCACCTGAACTCCAACCAGACGGTGAGCACCGTGGGCGGCGGCAATATTTCGATCAGTGACGGAGGTTCGCTGGTCAAGGAGGGGGTCGGCACTCTCTCCACCCTGAACACCAACATCATCGCCCCGATTGTCATCCGCAGCGGCACGCTGTCCCTGGCGACGACCGACCTGCTGAACAACGTGGGCAGCCTGGAAATGGCCGGCGGCGGCCTGATGTTGAACGGATTGAGCCAGACGCTCGGCGGCAACTGGTCGCTGACCGGAGCGTCCTTGCTGGACATCGGCGTCAACAGCCTGCCGAAGAAATTCACCGTGGCCGATCTCGGCCTCTGGAACACCACCTCCATATTGCAGGTGCTGAACTGGGACGGCGTCCAGTCGGTCGGCGGCGGCAACACGCAAATCGTCATCGGCAACTACACCGGCGCCATGGAATATGTCCCGAATGTCTGGTTCCAGGGCTACGCCCCCGGCGCGATCCTGCTCGACAAGACAGGCGGCGCCAAGGAACTGGTGCCCTATGCCCAATCCTTCAACTGGACGGGCATGAACAGTTCCGACTGGACCGCGGCCCCCAACTGGAGCAGCTACCAGCAGCCCAACGGCGTGGGCGCCAGCGCGACTTTCGGCGATGTCGCCCAAATCTCCGCCAGCGGCTCGAACATCCAGCTCAACGAAAACAAGACACTGGGCACGCTGATCTTTGACGGCACCCGCGACCAGCACTTCAACATCAGCAGCAATGGCAGCCCCGCCGTCATTTTCGATTTCCCGGGGGATATCAAACACGACCCCAACGTCACCGCGCTCATCCTGATGCGCAACAACTCGGACGCGCTCATCACCACTCCCATCGACCTGCGCGTGAACCTGCAAATCGACAATGAGAGCGGGGCGGATCTGGAGCTTGCCGGAACCATCTTCGATGACTACGGCACCGGCCGCAAGGTGACCAAGACCGGCGGCGGGATGCTCACCCTCTCCAGCGGCGCAAATATCTTCAAGAACGGCCTGTACCTCGTGGACGGCCTGCTGCGCATCAATGCCGGCGAGACCCTGCTCAACGGTTATGTCGCCTCGGGGCCGATCGGCACCGGCGCGTTCACCATCACCGGCGGCGCCATTGAGGCGCTCGGCCAGGACCGCACCCTGAGCAACCGCCTCGTGATCGGCGGCGATTTCGACGTCGCCGGCAGCCACACGCTGACGCTGGCGTATGACGCCACCCTGAACGGCGTGCAGAGCGTCCTGACCCGGGACAGCACCATCGCCGTGGATTCCGGCGCGGCGCTGGTGATCGGCGCGGGCAACACGCTGGCGGTTGCCTTGGACGGCGATGCCACGAGCGCCAAAATCACCAAGGACGGCGAGGGCCTGCTGAAAATCGACAGCACGCTCGGTTCCGACCATGCCTACGGCCTGCGCATGAACGCGGGCACCTTGGTGCTGACCGGCACCAACTCATACCAAGGCGGCACTGAATTGGCAGGCGGCGTGCTGGCCGTTACCAACAACCAGGCCCTGGGCAGCGGCACGCTGGAGGCCTTGGGCAGCGGCACCCTGCGCGCGGACGCGAACCTGGGCAATGTGGCCAACGCCATCGACGTGACCGCGAACCTCACGATACAAAACACGGACGGCAACGGCGCGGCGACCGACGCGACCCTGTCCGGCGTGATCAGCGGCAGCGGCAACCTCGCCAAGACCGGCGCGGGTCTGCTGACGCTGACGGGCGAAAACACGCTCACCGGCACGCTGGCGGTGACCACCGGCACGGTGAATGTCGGCGGCGGCGGCGCGACCGGCAGCCTCGTGAGCGATGTGAACATTTCCTCCGCCGCGCAGTTGCTCTTTGACCGCACGACCAGTTCCACCTTTGCCGGACGGCTCTTTGGCAGCGGCACCCTCGTGAAACAAGGGGCGGACACGCTCACGCTCACCGGGACGAGCGCGGCCTACACCGGCGACAGCGCGCTTCGGGAAGGCGCCCTCATCGTGGCCGCCAACCAGGCGCTGGGCAGCGGCACGCTGACCATGAGCGACCAGACCACGCTCGGCTACGCCGACGCGGTGACGCTCTCGAACGCCGTCACCGTGCTCGCCTCCGGCACCTTCAATGTGGCCGGCGGCACGGCGACGCAATCGGGCGTCATCAGCGGCGCGAGCATTTGGAAGACCGGCACGGGCAACCTGACGCTCACCGGGAACAACACCTACACCGGCACGACCACGGTGAACGGCGGGGAGTTGCAAATCGGCGACGGCGGGACGAGCGGCAGCATCCTGGCGATGACGGATGCGAGCAAGACGGTGAACGTGGACGCGGGCGCGTCGCTGGTGTTCAACCGCGGCGACACGATTGCCTACAGCGGGACGATTGCCGGCAGCGGCACGGTGGTGCAGCGCGGAAGCGGCGTGCTGCTGTTCGACGGAGTGGAGCAGAAGCACACCGGCGGAAGCGTGGTGGAAAGCGGCACCATGAAAATTGCCAACGGCGGCGCGGTGGGCACGCAGGCGACCATCGGGGCAACCGACATCGTGGACATCCGCGACGGCGCGGTCTTCTACCTCGGCGAAAACGGCGGCAACTACGGGCTGGTGAACACGCTCAAGGGCGAAGGCACGCTGGTGGTGGACATCGGGGAGACCAGCCACGCGAGCGGGACCTATGAATTCAGCTTTGCCAACGCCGGCGGGACGACACGCGCCGCGCAATACGGGCGGGACTTCCACGGCACGGTGGAAATGCGCCACGCCGAATACGAGATCAACCAGCAGGCGGAGGCGTTCCTGAACGCGGGCACCGCCTCCTTGCGGACGACGGCGGGCAGCTACGGCACGCTGGCGGGCACCGGCGGGACGGCGCGGCGCATCGACGGCGGCGTGGAGTTTGCCGGCGGAACCTTCCAGTGGGACTTCGATGCGGCGAACAATCCGCTGGCCTACCTGGACGCGGGGGCGATCGAGATCAGCGCGTCGACCGAATTCCGGCTGAACTTGCAAAATACGCTGCAAACCAACACGAGCGGGTCGCAAGGTGTGGCGTCGCTGTTTTCGACGGTGGTCAACGGCGCGGACTCGCTGCTGCTGGCGAACAGCGACACGGAGATCGACGGCGCGATGAACTGGGCGAACCTCAAATACTCGACCAACAACGGCGCGACGTGGGACAACCTGAGCACGCCGATGCGGCAAGGCATCACGCAAAACAACAGGGAAGTGGGCAAGGGAACGTTCGACTGGACGGCCCACGAGGCGACCGGCAGCAACAGCCGCGAACTGCGTGTGGGCTACCAACTGGACCGGATCGAGATTTTCAAGGACGCGACGCTGGAGGTGGCGCTGGGCGACACAGACCCGACCAACTCGTTCAACATCGAGCTGACCGACTACATTTATGATGTGGCGAACGGCGACGGCGCGAGCTACACCGGCTCGGCGGGTTCGGGCAACGTGCGCTACAGCGACCTCACCGGAAGCGGGACGGGCATCCGGGTGAACGTGACCAACAGTTACACGGGCACGACGTTCATCAGCGGGAGCACCACGCTGATGCTGGGCGGCGACGCGGCGCTGGGCAGCGAGACGCGGCACACGACGCTGGTAAGCGCGACCGCGGCGGGCGCGGTGCTGGACGTGGACGGCCACACGATAAGCGTGGGCGGCTTGCAAATCGCCGACGGCGGGCGGCTCGATTTCAACGGCGGCGCGGTGAACATCATCGACAACCAGTCCGGGCAGCCCGGCGTGACCGCCGCGGCGGTGGGCGGCGGCACGGTGTCCGGCAATAATGCGCTGACGGGCAGCGGCACGCTGAACACGACCTTCGGCAATCTGGTCATCGGCGGCAGCAACGGCACGGTGCATGTGACGACGAGCATCGCCACGAGCGCGACAGTGACGCTGCAAAACGTGGCGGGCCTGGGCGACGGCGCGATCAAGAACGAAGGATGGTTGATCTTCGACGCTGCCAGCGGCACCAATCTCAACGCCATCGGCGGCGCCAGCCTCGTGAGCGCGACGAACGCGGCAAACGTCGTCCTGGGCGGCGCCAACAGCACCTTCAGCGGCACGTGGGCCATCGCGGCCGACAGCGCGCTGAAAGCCACCGGCAGCACGAGTCTCGGCACGGGCAAGGTAAGCAACAGCGGCACGCTCACCGTGGGGGCGTCGCTTGCGACGCCCGCCGATTGGACGCTCAACCCCGCGAACCTCATCAGCGGCTCCGGCGTGCTCATGAAGGAAGACGCGAACACCGTGACGATCAGCCACTCCAA
This sequence comes from Termitidicoccus mucosus, assembly GCF_038725785.1. Taxonomy (GTDB): domain Bacteria; phylum Verrucomicrobiota; class Verrucomicrobiia; order Opitutales; family Opitutaceae; genus Termitidicoccus; species Termitidicoccus mucosus. The sequence goes on along the minus strand of NZ_CP109796.1, from coordinate 7,100,740 downwards.
CAGCTACACCGGCAGCACGCTCATCAACGCCGGGACGCTGCGCCTCACCGCCGAAAACGCAATCGGCAGCGGCACGGCCAACGTGACGGGCGTGCTGGACCTCGCGCTCACTGGCGCCTATGCGAACGCCACCGCCGGCAGCGGCACGGCGCAGGTGAGCGGGGATGTCGCGATCACCGGGAGCAACAGCGTCGCGCACTGGCGCGTGACCGGCACGGGCGCGGTCACGCAGCAGCCAAACCTCGGCGCGGGCGAGGTGGACCTCGACGGCGGCAACCTCATCGTGAGCAGCACCGCGTGGCAGTTCGCCAACGCGCTCACCGGCAATGGCACGCTGACGGCGAACCTCGCGCCCGCGAGCGGCACGTTCAGCTTCGCGCCAAGCGCCGCCCACGCGACCGCCTTCAGCGGCGCGGTGGAAATGGAAAGCGGCCACTTCCAGCTCGACGCGGTAAGCGCGGGCATCGGCGCCAGCGCGACGACCGGCACGGGCGTCATGAGAAACGCGACGCTGGTGCTCGGCGCGAGCGGCAGCACGCTGCTGGACAGCGGCACGTATTACCTCGGCGGAATGGACTTCGACGGCGGCCTGTTGAAAGTGCAAATGAAAGACGCCACGCGTCCCGAAGGCATGCTGACGGTCGGCGACCTGCGCGCGAGCGCGGGCAGCAAGGTGGCGCTGGACAATTGGAACCGCGTCAGCGGCACCGCGCCCGACGGCACGGACTTCTTCCATCAGGACAGCGGCACGATCTTCCAGCAGATCGCCCGGGCGACCGGCAGCGTCAACGACACCGGGGCGCAGCTCGATCTTTATGACTTCAGCGGCTCGCTGATCAGCGATGCGACCTTGAAGGAAATCCACGAAAACGGCGGCATCAGCGGCACGGCGACCTACGACTACGGCGCGGAGGTGGTGGACAGCGGCACGAATCGCGGCCTCTACCTCGCCTACATGCTGCGCGAACTTTCGGCCAACAGCGGCACCAATGTCACGCTGAACAATATCAACACGCAGGACACGGCCAATACGCTGACCGCGAAACTGACCGGCGATGGCGGCTTCACCATGAACGGCACGGGCGTGTATTACATCGGCAGCGCGGCGAGCGACTACACCGGGACGACGACCGTGGCGGGCGGCACCGTCGGGCTGTATAGCAACAATGCCCTCGGCAACACGGCGCGCCTCGACCTTGCCGCGAACACCGGAGTGGACCTGAACGGCAAGGCGCAGACGGTGGGCGCGCTGGTTTCGGCCTCCACTTCGACTTTGAACTTCAACTCCGGTTCGCTGACCCTCAGCGGATCGAACGGCGGCAGCGTGAGCAACGGCGCGCTGACCGGCACGGGCGCGCTCATCGTGCAAAGCAATACGCTGACGGTGAACGGAGCCAACGCCGGTCTCACCGCCAGCGCCTCGATCAACAATGCCGCGACGGTGGTCCTGAGCCACGCGCAAGGCTTGGGCGCCGGCGCGCTCACCGCTGACGGCGCGCTCATCTTCAATGCCGCCACCGGCACGAACGCCAACGCCATCGGCGGCACGGGCATCGTGAGCGCGACGAACGCCGCGAACATCGTCCTCGGCGGCGCGAACACCACCTTCAGCGGCACGTGGGCCGTCGCGGCCGACAGCGCGCTGAAAGCGGCCGGCGCCGATAGCCTTGGCGCGGGCAAAGTCGCCGACAGCGGCACGCTGGTGCTGGGAGGAATGACGAATTACGAATTACAGATGACGAATGTGATCAGCGGCACCGGCGTGCTCGTGAAGGAGGACGCTAACACCGTCACGATCAGCCACAGCAACAGCTACACCGGCGGCGGCGTGATCACCGGCGGCACGCTGAAACTGGCCGACCTGCAAGGCACCGGCACGGGTGACATCCTGAACAACGCCGGCCTCGACCTCGCCACGGGCGGCACGTTTGCGAACCACATCAGCGGCACGACGGGCGCGGTGAACACGATCAGCGGCGCGGGCGTGAGCATCACCGGCAGCAACGCGCAGTTCGCCGGCACGTGGAACGTGGCCGGCAGCGGCACGATGACCGCGCAGCAGAACCTCGGCGCGGGCGGCACGGCGAAGGTCAACATCGCCTCGGGCGGCGACCTCGCGCTGATCGGCATGGGCGGCGACTACACTTTCAACCAGCAGCTCACCGGCGAGGGCCGCCTGGTGCTTGCGAACACCGGCACGCTCGACTTCGGCAGCACGACGGGCAGCGCGTTCACCGGTATGGTGACGCTGCAAGACAACCGCTTCGTTCTCGACGCCGCGAATGCCGCGCCGCTGGCGAACGCGACCCTGGAAATCTCCGCCAACAACTTCACCGCCGTGGCCGCCGGCACGCAGCAGGTCGGCAACCTCGCGCTGACCAGCGGCACGATCCAGTTTGCGCTGGATGCGAACGGCACGGCGGCGGCGGGCATTGTGGGCACCGGCACGCTTTCGCTCAGCGGTTCGACGGTCGTGGTGGTAAACACCGGCAGCTTCGGCCAGACACTCCCGCTGTTGCAGCAGGACGAGCACCGCGACATCCAGTTGGTCTCCGCGACCGCGCACACCGGCGAGACCCAGGTCAGCGGCGCGCAACTCATCGATCAAAACGGCGCGCAACTCACCGAGGCCACGCAGCACGACATCGTGCAGGGCGGCAATATGACGGCCAGCGGCACCTATGACTTCGCGGCCACGGCAAGCGGCAGCGGCCTGTATCTGGGCTACGAGCTGGTTGCGCTGGAACTGCTGGCCGGGCAAACCACCGTGCTCGACCACGAGACGAGTTTCATCACTGGCGGCGACGAATTGCACGCGCTGGTCAGCGGCTCGGGCCACCTGCAAATCAGCGCCACCGGCGCCATCGCGCTGAACAACGGCGACAACAGCTACACGGGCGAAACGCGCGTGGTCAGCGGCACGCTGGTCGCGGGCAACAGCGGCGCGCTGGGCGCCACCAGCCTGCTGTCGATCAGCGCGGCCGCGGCGGCCGATCTGAACCACACGGTGCAAACCGTCGGCGTGCTGGACAACCTCGGCGCGTTGCGCTTCAACGGCGGCACGCTGATCGTGCAAAACGGCGGCGCCAGCAGCGGCACCCTGGACGGCACCGGCGCGCTGGTGGTGCAAAGCAACACGCTGGGCATCGCCAACGCGAATCCCGGTCTGAACGCGAACACGACCATCGCCGCCGGGGCGGTCGCCGACCTCAAGCACGCCTCCGGCCTGGGCGACACCGGCTCCGTCACCGCCGACGGACGCCTCGTGCTCGACATTCAGTCTTCGGCCCTTCAGCCCTTCGGCCTCTCCCTCAGCGGCACGGGCGTCTTCGTGAAGGCCAACACCGGCACCGTGGCAATCTCGGCGGCGAACTCCGGCTTCAACGGCTCGGCCCGCGTGGAAGGCGGACGCCTCCTCCTCGAAGACCTCATGGCGCTCGGCGCCGCCGGCGTGAATGTGGACACCGGCGCGGTGCTCGAATACCGCAACGCTTCCGGCTCCCTCGCCAACACGGTGAACGGCTCCGGCACGCTGCATCTGGCCAACAGCGGCTCGTTCTTCATCGGGCACGACAATGGCATATCGAGCAGCGTGCTGGAAAACGCCGCGGTTTACCTCAGCGCGACCCACGCGCTGGGCTCCGACACCGCGGGCGTGCGCGCCGACAGCCGCTCGGCAATCTACTTCGACCTCGACAAGGCGCGACTCGGCCATGTGACGCTCGACGGCGCGCGACTCGGCTTCACGCACAGTGGAAGCGCCTTCAAAACCGGCACGGTGGAAACCCTGGCCGGCAGCGGCACGCTGGCCTTCAACGTGGACTTTTCGAACGTGTCCGGCCTGAAGGCTGCCGGCGAGGCGGCCAACCACCTGACCGTGACAGGCAGCAGCGCGGGCGCGTTCACCGTGAGCGTGAACACGCTGGACGGGGAACACGGCGGTGACGAAACGGCGATCCCGCTCATCACCGACCAAACCGGCGCGGCGGTTTACCAGCTTGAAGGCGAAAAGATCACCCTGGGGCTGTCGGAATTCAAGTTTGCCAACGGAGCCGCGTCGGAGAGCACGCTGACGCTCGACCCGCGCACGTGGTATCTCTACGACTCGGGCCTCTCGCAGGCGGCCGACGCGATCATCGACACCGCGTCATTGCTCGCGAAGGACTGGCACTACTCGCTCGACGCCCTCTACCTGCGCATGGGCGACGTGCGCGCCGAACTGCTCGCGGCTTCCGACAATCGTGATTCGGAAACCGAAAATCGGGAATTGACCGGCAACGTGTGGGTGCGCAGCCGCGGCTACCGGCTGAACGCGGACAACGTGCTGACCGGGCGCGGCGTGGAGCAATACGCCTACGGGGCGACCGCGGGCGGGGACAAGGCCTTCGAGACGGAGAGCGGGGTGAACCTCCTCGGAGCGTTCATCGACATGGGGCGCATCACCCGGGACTTTGGCCAGGACAGCGACGGCGAGACCGGCAGTGTCTCGGTCGGGCTCTACGCGACCATGTTGAAGAACAACGGCTGGTATGCGGACCTCGTGCTCAAGGCCGACCGCTACAAGCACAGTTTTGAAGTGAGCACGGTGAACGGCCGCCCGGTGCGCGGACGCTACAACAGCGAGGCCCTTGGCGCGTCGCTGGAACTCGGCCGCCGCCTTGAGCGCGCCGACGGCTGGTGGCTGGAACCGAGCGTGCAGGCCGCGGTGGCAAGACTCGGCGGCGCGAGCTACCGCACGACGCCGGCGAACGCGGCCATCGACGTGAAGGTGGACGACGCCACCGCCGCGCAGTATCGCGGCCAGGTGCGCTTCGGACGCCAGCTCAAGGACACGAGGTGGGCGCCCTATGGGAAATTCGCTGTGGTCAAGGCCTACACCGACGGCGGAACCATCCGCGCGCACAACCGCGACCTGTCCGTGGACTTCGACGGCTGGCGGATGGAATTCGGCGCGGGCGCGAGCTACCGCATCAGCGACCTCAGCCAGTTGTATCTGGATTACGAATACGGACGGGCCGCCCATTACGAGCGCCCCTGGGCCTTTAATCTCGGCTACCGCAGACTCTGGTGAGGAAGGGTGATGGAAAACCATGCCCAGACAGGGGGCGGTGCGGCCCCCGCGCCCGTGCCGCCGGAAGGCGCGCAGGAAACGGAATACATCGAGTCGCTGCCCATGGCGCGGTATGCCTTTGTCGTGCGCGGACACCTGGCCAATGGCGCCGGTATCATAATCAGGGGCAATGTCTATGCCAGGAAAGACATGTATTATCAGGCGCAGGCACGGGCGCTTGATTCCATTTTGAAGGAGATACCCACTCTCAAGCTCGACGAGACGGACTCCGTCGGGTTGAGAATGTATCTGAGCAAAAAATATCTTCCGCCAAAAGATCCCCCGGCGCCCCGGCAGCCGCTCGAACTCCGCGCCCCGCAACCATGAGGGCAGCCGCGCAGTCAAAGCATCCGGCACCCGGATTGTAATTCCATTAGGTTACAATCCGGCATTGGGAATGCGACAGATTGAACGGGGCATGCTCCCCCGCCCGCCTGCCATTTTTCGCTCGCCCGCCGCACGCTGCGTCAAACAATCGCGCAGCCTTTCCCATGAGCGAAACCGTCCTCCACTGCTGGCGCGCGCTTGTCCGCGCCCACCCCGAAGCCACCGCGCTCATCGACGGCGCCGACGGCCGCACATGGACCCGCGCGGCGCTCGGCGAGGCCGCCTCCGGCTGGCTCCGCGCCCTGCCCGCCGAAACCCGCGCGGCGCTGGTCCGCCGCCGCGTCATCATGGCCGAGCCCAACGGCGCGCGCTGGTTCCACGTTTTCCTCGGCCTGCTCGAAGCCGGGGCCATCCCCGCGCCCGCCGATGCCAGGGAAACGCCCGCCGCCCTCCGCGCCGCCGCCGCGGCCTGTTCCGCCGCCTGGCTCTGGCACGAGGGCGCGCTGGAAAACATCCCGCTTTCGCCGCCCCCGCCTCGCGCCCGCCGCCGCGATCTTTGCCTCATCAAACTCACCAGCGGCAGCACCGGCACGCCCAAGGCACTCGTCTTCACCCACGCGCAAATGCTCGCCGACGGACGCCAGCTCGCCGCCGCGATGGACATCCGTCCCGCCGATCTCAACCTCGCCGTCATCCCGCTCGGCCACTCCTACGGCCTCGGCAACCTCGTCATGCCGCTTCTCGCGCAGGGCACCCCGGCCCTCTGCGCCGCCAGTCCGCTGCCCCGCGCGCTCGCCGCCGATTGCGAACGCTGGCGGCCCACGATTTTTCCCGCCGTCCCCACCCTGCTGCGCGCGCTGGCGCAAACCGACATTGCGCCCGCGGCCCTCGCCGGCCTGCGCGCCATCATCTCCGCCGGGGCGCCGCTCGCGCCCGAAATCGCCGCCGCCTTCGCGCAAAAATTTTCGCGCGGCATCCACGCCTTCTACGGCACCAGCGAGACCGGCGGCATCGCCTACGACCGCACCGGCCGCGCCGCGCTCACCGCCGGCAATGTCGGCACGCCTGTCAACGGCGTCACGCTCCGCTGGCGGCGTGACGGGCGCTTCGCCGTCGCCGGCGCCGCCGTCCATGGACGCGGGGTCTGCTCGCCGCCCGACCGCGCCGAAACCAACGCGCGCGGCGAACTCATCCTCCTCGGCCGCGCCGGACGTTTCGCCAAGATCGCCGGCCGGCGCGTGAATCTCGCCGAGGTTGAAAACGCCCTCCGCGCGCTTCCCGGCGTGACCGACGCCTTCGTCGCCGAGCACCCATCGCGCCCCGACGCGCTCGCCGCCGCGGTCGAAATCCACGGGAGCGCGGACATTCCTGTCCGCGATGCCGCGGGCAGGAATGCCCGCGCTCCCGAGCCCCGCCCCGCCACCCTTCGCGCCGCGCTCGGCCCGCGCCTCGCCGCCTGGAAAATCCCCGCCCGAATCCTCGTGCTGAAAGATTTTCCCGTCACCGCCCGCGGCAAAACCGACCGGCGGCGGCTGACGGCACTGTTGGCTGCAACGCCACGCTAACCGTCCTCTGCCGTCGTATTCCATAAACGTCCTGTGCCGCAAAACCGCACTTGCCGCCACGCTGCACCTCGACTTTATTGGATCTGTATCCATATCACGCCCATGAATATCGCATTCAATACCTCGTCCCGTTTCACTATTCTCGCCGCCCTGTTGTTCGCAGTTTTCTGCGTTCCCGCATTGCCGGCAGCCGACGAAGCCGCAAGCGACGGCACGCCCGTCGGCATCATCCCCGTCCCCGACAAACTTGCCATCGCGGATGTGAAGGCCTGTGTCTCCCGTGCTTTCATCAACCGTAAATATCAAATCCAGAAATCCGAGCAAGGGCTGATCGTCGGCTATTATGAACGCAGTCCGAACGTGCTTACTTTGACGGTGCGTTACGACACCAAGGAAGTGAAACTCTTCGCCAAAGGCAGTTCGCGCGGCGGCGGGTTGCCCACTCGCTGGATTGAATCCTATCGGAAAGACGTCGGCTCATTCCTCAGCCAAAAGCTGCTGGAAAAATAATCTCCGCCCTGATTCGGGGCGGAGACATTTCCCTGTTCTCCACCCCGTTTGTTTCGGGAGGTTCAAAAAGGCAGGGAGTCCTCTCCGCGGACTTCGTTGCGCGGATTTCGAGAGCCCCCATCTCATTCATGGGACGATTGAGGATTCGCCGCCTTTGAAATCTATGGCGTTCCCTTCAGAAAATTCCAAATGACCCTCGATGCGTGGCAATGGGCGGTCGCGGTTTTCGCGGCGGTGCTGGTCGGCGTCTCCAAGACCGGGTTCATCGGCATGGGGATTCTATTCGTGGCGTTGTTCGCGAATGTGTTTCCCAGCGCGAAAGCCGCTTCCGGCGTGGTGCTGCCGTTGTTGATCCTCGCGGACGTGGTGGCGGTCGTGCTTTACCGGCGGCACATGCAGTGGCGTTTTTTCTGGAAACTCTTCCCCTGGGCGGCGGCGGGCGTGGTGGCGGGATTTTTTGCCATGGACCGGATCGACGATACCCAGGCGCGCGTGATGACCGGCGGCATCGTGGTCGCGCTCACCGCGCTGCATGTGTGGCGGCGCCGCCAGGCCGCGCGCGCGGAGCGGGAAGGCCGCGAGCCCGCACCGCCGCCGGCATGGTTCGGGCCGATGCTTGGCGTGCTGGCCGGCTTCACCACCCTGGTCGCCAATGCCGCCGGACCGCTGGCGACGATTTATTTTCTGACCATGCGGCTGCCAAAGATGGCGTTTGTCGGCACCAACGCGGTGTTTTTCATGGTGCTGAACTGGTTCAAGGTGTCATTTACTATTTATGGCACTCTTTCCATAGGGGCTTCAGCGGCACCTGAACCACCATGCATCCTGAAAAAAGTCCCAAAGCCTATTCTTATCTTCGATTCTCCACCCCGGAGCAACGTCTGGGGGCGTCCATGCGCCGCCAAATCACCGCTGCGGACGACTACGCCCGCGATGTCCTGAAGCTGCCCATTCACCAACGGTTCAATGATCTGGGCATATCCGGTCGCAAGCTCCGCAATGTCAGCCACGGTGCCTTGGGTGCCTTCCTCACACAAATCCGCTCCGGCGCCATCACCCCGGGCAGTGTCCTGATCGTCGAAAGCCTCAACCGGCTCACCCGCAGCGAGCCGCTCGATGCCTTCGATCTGCTGCGTGAAATCATCCGCGCCGGTATCGAGGTCGTCACCCTTCACGACCAGAAACGTTACAACACCGCGTCCATGCGAGAAATCGCCTCCCTCATCCAAGCCCTGGTCCTCATGTGCAACAGCTGGCAGGAAAGCGAAAACAAATCCTTCTGGTGTGCCGACGCCTGGGCCAAAAAACGCGAGGCTGCCGCCAAATTACGGCGCCCCATCACCCGCGCCATCCCGACTTGGTTATCCGTTACCGGCGTCAAACAACAGGCTGGCAGACTAGATTGGTCAGACGCAAAATTCACCGTTATTGAGGAACGCGCCGCCCTGATCAGAGACATTTACAAAAAACGCGCGCAAGGCTGCGGTATTCATAGCATCACCTCTTGGCTCAACAAACAAAACATCCCTTCTTGGAACACCAATAAACAGAACAATTCCAATCGCTGGAATCATATCTATATCTGCAAAATCCTCCACACCCGCACTGTGCTGGGCGAATTCCAGCCCTGCAAACTCAACACGGGGCGCTACTCGACCCCAATAGCCGCGGGAGACCCCATCCCAAATTATTTTCCCCGCATCGTCCCCGACGATCTCTGGCTCGCCGCCCAATACTTTAACGGCAAGCCAAAACAACACCCGGGGCGCCCCAGCCTTGCTTTGTCCGCCGGACTGGCCATCGACCCTGATGGCGCACCCATGTATTTGGGCCATCATTCAAAAAATCAGAGATACCTCGCCACCAGTTTCTCTTTCCGCCATGAAAACAAAACTATTTGGCGCTGGCAACTCGCGCATTTGGAACAATGCCTGCTTTTGATCGTCCAGAAAATCAACTGGCAAAAAGCGCTTTCCAATCCGGACGACGAACCACAGTTACTCAAACTTCGCGGACAACTCGGGGAAATCGCCCAACAGGAGCAAACCATCAAAACCCGGCTGCAGCACGCCGCAAAAATCCTCCTCACTGACTTGGGGGCGCTTAACGACGAAATCAAAACCCAAGCCGTCGCCTTGACCAGCCAGCAGGCCCTCCTGTCCGAAAAGCATCGCGAAACCATCCACAAAATCAACCAACTGGAAGTCTCAACCAAACCCCCTTTGGAAATCACAAAATTCAGTTTGGAAGATTTCCAAAAAAACAACCTCACCCCGGAGGTTCGCGAACAATTCCGCCGCCAACTCCGCAATTTGCTCAAAAAAATTACCCTTTACCCCGACGGAAACATCCCAGGCTTCCCGACCAACGCCATCCGCATCAAAGCGGCATCCCACGCTTCCGGCACTTCCGGTCGTCTCCCAAAACCAGAGGAACGAATCTTCGGCGCCATCCGACTCCTCACCGTTTCCAACCAAGATCTCATTTTTTGGGTCACATACCCTGCCATCATCACCAAAAACCAAGTGCCCGTCATCCTCGCCACATATGGCGAAGACTCATTCTTAAAAAAATAGGACGAAGCTCCTCCGGTCAACCGGGCACCCAGCACTGCGCCTTCACCACTCCAGAAGTTTTCCGGGAAACCATTCTTGAGTGCCTGTCCAATATCTCCACTTGGGGCAAATCAGGTACGGAGGTCGCCTTTAACACTTGATCCAAATCCTTCACGACAACTTGCACCGTCTGCTCCAGCATCACCGCCCCCACCGGCGCCATCGTCAGCCACGCCCTTGTGTTATTTATCACCCGCCAGCCTTCCACCACATCCCCCTCTTTTAGGGAATGCTCCGAATCATTCCTCATCATAAACCAATGCGCACAATCACGCCGCGCGAGGGGGGATTCCGGCTGGATCAATTTTTTATGAGATGCCATGCCGCCTTTATGAAATTTTCTGCCAAAACAAAAATTGTCTCCGCCCGAATTCCCGCCGTAAAAAAACAACAGGCAACGAGGAACGAAAGCGGCACCCCATGCCGGAGCCGGCGGCCAACGAAAATCTCAATCGCGCGACGGCCCATCCTTTGGCCGGGCCGTCGCGCGCAAATGACCGGTTATCCGGCTTGCCGCGCCCTTCACACAAAAACCCATACACCACCAACCAATAGCCCGCTTCTATGAACTTCCCTGAATTTCACCAAGCCGCCGGCTTCGCGGGGACATCATCCCGACTATTATCCGCCTCTACAGCGGTGATCCTTGCCTGTGTTATAGAAATTCCTGCTTCACCCAGCGCGCCAAAGTCCGTTTTTCTCCCGAATCCATCATCCTGGTCGCCGGCCGAATCTTCCGGAGCCCTCGCCTTCACACCGGCCAGTCATTCCATGGAATCATCTAAATTTATGGCGCTCTTTCCATAGGGGCTTCAGCGGCACCTGAACCACCATGCATCCTGAAAAAAGTCCCAAAGCCTATTCCTATCTTCGATTCTCCACCCCGGAGCAGCGTCTGGGGGTGTCCATGCGCCGCCAAATCACCGCTGCGGACGACTACGCCCGCGATGTCCTGAAGCTGCCCATTCACCAGCGGTTCAATGATCTGGGCATATCCGGTCGCAAGCTCCGCAATGTCAGCCACGGCGCCCTGGGCGCCTTCCTTACACAAATCCGTTCCGGCGCCATCTCCCCGGGCAGTGTCCTGATCGTCGAAAGCCTCAACCGGCTCACCCGCAGCGAGCCGCTCGATGCCTTCGATCTGCTGCGTGAAATCATCCGCGCCGGCATCGAGGTCGTCACCCTTCACGACCAAAAACGTTACAACACCGCGTCCATGCGCGAAATCGCCTCCCTCATCCAAGCCCTGGTCCTCATGTGCAACAGCTGGCAGGAAAGCGAAAACAAATCCTTCTGGTGCGCCGACGCCTGGGCCAGAAAACGCGAGGTCGCCGCCAAATTACGGCGCCCCATCACCCGCGCCATCCCGACTTGGTTATCCGTTACCGGCGTCAAACAACAGGCCGGCAAACTAGATTGGTCAGACGCAAAATTCACCGTTATCAAGGAACGCGCCGCCCTGATCAGGGACATCTTCAAAAAACGCGTACAAGGCTGCGGACTCCAGAGCATCGCCACTTGGATCAACAACCAAGACATCCCCCCTTGGGGTTCCAATAGACGCAAAACTCACGGAGGGTGGAACCATGTCTATATTAGCAACATTCTTCACTCCCGCGCCGTATTGGGCGAGTTCCAACCTTACAAGCTCAGCGAGGGTCGCTATTCGGCCCCAATAGCCGCGAGAGGCCCCATTCCAAATTACTTTCCCCGCATCGTCCCCGACGATCTCTGGCTCGCCGCCCAATACTTTAACGGCAAGCCAAGGCAACACCCGGGACGCCCCAGCCTTGCTTTGTCCGCCGGACTGGCCATCGACCCTGACGGGGCCCCCATGCATTTGACCCACCACTCACAAATGCCGGCATACCTTTCCACTAGCTTCGCCTTCCGCCATAATAACAAAACCACCTGGCACTGGCGACTCATGCACCTGGAACAGTGCCTGCCTTTGATCATCCAAAAAATCAACTGGCAAAAGGTGCTCTCCAACCCGGACGATGAACCACGGCTGCTCGAACTTCGCGGACAACTTGGCGAAATCGCTCAACAGGAACAAACCATCAAAGCCCGGCTGCAGCACGCCGCAAAAATCCTCCTCACTGACTTGGGGGCGCTTAACGATGAAATCAAGGCCCAAGCCGCCGCCTTGACCAGCCAGCAGGCCCTCCTGTCAGAAAGACACCGCGAAACCATTCACAAAATCAACCAACTGGAGACCCTAACCAAGGTCCCCTTGGAAATTACAAAATTCAACCTGGAGGATTTCCCAAAAAACAACCTCACCCCGGAGGCACGCGAACAATTCCGCCGCCAACTCCGCAATCTGCTCAAAAAAATTATCCTTTACCCCGACGGGAATATTCCGGGTTTCCCGACCAACGCCATCCGCACCGAAGCGGAATCCCACTTCTCCGGCGTTTCCCGTCGCCGGCCAAAACCGGGGGAACGAATGTTCGGTGCCATCCGGCTCCTCACCGTTTCCAATCAAGATCTCATTTTTTGGGTCACCCACCCTGCCATCATCACCAAAAATCGTCCGCCCATCATCCTTGCCACACATGGCTCAGACATTTTCTTTAAAAAGTAAGAAACCAACATAAGCATATACTCGAAAATAGAGATGCAAATCTTCGTTCAGCATTTGAAACCAGAAAATATCACTATTTATGAATTAGATCCAAGGCATCCCCAAGGAAAACCATTTCAAATCATCACCATTTTCGGTGCAGGGTCATTGGCCTTAACCCTGGTGTCTCGCAGAGCAACCAACGATCTGGACATACTGGCAACCGACGCCTTTGCCACCTTCAGCAACTAGAAAAATACGGACCCCGCCAAGCCTGCCACCAGACACTTTGAGCACTCCCACACATTTTTTCACCAACCTACAACAACACATGAAATTCAAAATCAATCGCGATCACTTCAGCAACGGGCTTGCCCAAGTCCTCAACGTCGTCGGCCCCAAAACCACCATGCCCGTCTTGGGCAATGTGCTGATCGAGGCCGACAAGGACTCCATTTCCCTCACCACCACGAACCTCGATCTCGGGATCCGGTGCAAGGTGAAGGCCGAGGTGAAGGAACCCGGCGCGGTCACGCTGCCGGTCAAACGCCTCGCCACCATCGTCAAGGAACTGCCCAGCACCGATGTGACCCTCGACGCATCGCCCACACACCAGATCAAGCTCACCTCCGGCGGCTCCACTTTCCGCATCATGGGCATCGGCCGCGAGGAGTTTCCTCGGTTGCCGGAATTCGGCGGTGAGAAATCCTTCACGCTCGGGCAAGGCGAGTTCATCTCGATGCTCAAGAGCGTCGCCTACGCGCAGTCCACCGACGAGACCCGCTTCATCCTCAACGGCGTGTATTTCAGTTTCAATGACGGCAAATTCTCGCTTGTCGCCACCGACGGCCGCCGCCTCGCGCTCATGAGCAAGGAAATGGAAGTCCCCGCCGAGAGCGCCGGAAACATCATCCTCCCCGCCAAGACTGTGGGTGAGCTGCTGCGCATGCTCGACAAGGGCGAGAAACTCAAGGTCGCCTTCGACGACCGCCGCGCCGCCTTCCAGATCAACGTGGACAAGGACAACACCGGTTTCGTGGACAGCGTTTACCTCTATTCGAAAATCGTCGAAGGCAACTACCCGAATTACAATCAGGTCATCCCGAAGGAAACGCACCAGCGCATCAAGCTCGAGCGCGAGCTTTTCGCCCAGTGCGTGCACCGCGCCGCGCTCGTGTGCAGCGAGAAATCCAACTCGGTCAAAATCAAGCTTTCCAGCAACCTGCTCGAAATCACCGCGCAGAGTCCCGATTTCGGCGAGGCGCACGAATCGATGGCCATCGCCTACAGTGGTCCGGAGCTTCAAGTCGGTTTTAACCCGCAATTTCTCCTCGATCCGCTGCGCGCGCTTTCGAAGGACGAGATCTTTTTCGAGGTGAAGGATGCGGTGAGCCCTGGCGTGTTCAAGACGCTGGAAAGCTTCATCTGCGTCGTGATGCCGGTAAGGATCACATGAAATATTCAAGCCTGCACAACCTACTTCCACGGTAACAAGCGCACATTTTGTCCGGACATTTTATCCGGACGAGTTGATTCTTCGCAGCTTGCTGCGGGGATGGCTGTTGCCCGCTGACATCGGCAAAGTCCCTTTCTGTGATACCTCGGGACTTGCCCCGGGGTCGTGCATTTCTGAACATTTCCCACATTAAGGAAAATTTGAAAAATTGCTTTTTAACCACGGAGCACGGAGAATACGGAGTCCCAAGCCGGATAATAGTGTTTTGTTACTTAATGACAGACAGATAGGTTAAATTTTTATTAAAGCTTTCTATTTCTGGCCTCCGTGCTCCGTGGTGAATTTTTCAAACTGCCCTTAAATATTTGATATAATCCCTAATAAATATCCAGGCCCATAGAGATTCAACAATAATTGATTAGAAAATGCTGATACGATCGCACTGATGCAGCGCTCAATTCCCCTGCAAAACACCAACACGCCCTCCATCTTCACTTATGCGTCGAAAGACTACTCCACCCTACTGTTTCCTCGAAACCACTGAACCTGTCTGGCATCAGACCTGCGATAAGCACTTTAAGATTCGAAGAATGCTGGGGCGATTCCGTTTTGCCTCCTGGCAGCCAGCACACACCCTCGCCGAACTCATTCGCGCCTTCGAACACGACATCAAGGCGCAGGGATGGAAGGCCAATCCAGAAAGAGGTACTGTAAATGGCATCAAAATGCGAAGAGTGCGAAGCCGGACCTTCGGCGAAGACAACTTCACCAAAGCGGAACTCAATGCCCCCAAAGGATACACATGGTGGGAAGCAATGCCAGAACAACGGCAGGTTCGACTGTCCTCCATAAGCGTCAGAGAACAGGCGGAGGTGGACAAAGGGACAGAACGCGGACGGCAGCTCGCCGCCTATCCCCACTACCTGCCGCCAATCATGCGGCCTCTCCCAAAAGGATGGAAAATCATCAAACCGTTTCATGGCTTTATCGAAGGGTCAAAATCCCATAACAAAGTGACGATTGAAGACGCCGAATATTTTTTGCGCGCTTTCGCCGCAGGCGAAATGGATGATGGCGTCGGAGGCGCGTTTGATACGCCCGAACTCGAAGAGTGCTTCCGTAAATTTTTCCACCGACGCGCTCCTCATATCAAAAAAACAAAGTTTGTCGAGGTGGGAGGCTGCCGGGTCTCCGAATCCGCAAAGGCTCTCTATCGGCTGCTTTACTGGCTCAAGGAGATACATGTGGCTAGAGGTAATTTCTACAAGGGCACTCTTTGCAGGCTCTTCCACCCGAACGAACGCTGGGCGATTACGGTCGAGTTCTGGAAATACGAGCTTTCCCTCCGTTTTTATGTCGAGGCAGACGATATAAAACGCGTGAAACCCCATAGTCCCGTTCAGTGCGGCATCCCAGGCGCCCATAATGGGGAAATTCAATCTCCAAAGGCCGCGCGTGATTACTTCCGGCTGTTCCGGCGCATCCTTGGACGTCACACCATGATCTACCCGGGCAATAATTTCGAAGTATAAAGCGCCCTTGGTGCTCGGCCATGGACGGGGGACGTCCGTGATTACCGCATACGGCTGTCAGCTACGGACGTAGCAGGCAATCATCACCAACCTGCCGCAGGTTGTGCAACCTGAATTCAACAAGCGCCGGCCGACGCATCCAGCATTCAGCCAGACATAATAGCCTCCGGCCCGCATGGAAATTTTGCGACGGAATTTTTGTCATATACCCGCGCCAAATTTTTAAAACAGCAAAAATTGCCTGCACGCGGACAAACATACGAAACCGCCTCCCGTCAGTCTGGGGGCGGTTTATTTTTTCATCCAAAACTCACATCCGATTTTTCCATGATTTTCAAACGTCACGATTCACTCACCAGCCGGCTTGGAGAACGCTCCGGTCGCAACCTGTGGCGGCTTTGGGTCGAAGATAATGGCTTCGATCGCCTTCGCCGAAACAACTTTGCGCCAGGCGCGGCCTTTCAGGTCCGCCAGCGGCCCGGTGGAGGTCTCGTCATCGAGCAAACCCTGCTCGGTACCTGCCACGTTTCGTCGCGACGGGGTGCTGGCCTCCTGTCCTACGAGGCGCAGGATCTCGGCGACTTCATCGGCACGCCTGAAATTCGGGTCCGCATTCAGGTCGGTCAGATATTCGTGACGCCGCTGATGAGGTTCCACTCCGTCGCGCGCATGGTGACGGAGCAGTGGTCGATTGCAGGCGACGTGCTGATCACCCCGAGCGGTCGGATGGCGCTTCGCACCGCCGGACCGCTCCATTTGCCGCAGACGGCGGCGAGCATCGAGGCCGACCTCGACGAGCAGAACCTCGTGTTCGCGACCGAACTGATCGGGAACCAGCGTCCGGGCCGAGTCCTAGTCCGTGGCAATCCAGTCATGATGACCGTCGCCGGCCAATTCCTCCGGGCCGCAGGCTACAGCGAAACCTCCAATCCGGGAGAATTCGTCCGCTGACCGTTCCGTATCTTTAACCAGCGCATTCCAACTTATCTCACCATGAGCAATCACTTGCACTCATCTCCGGTTCCATCCGTCGCTGAACTGCGCGACGCCCGCAAAATTGCCGCTGACCAAAAGTTCGCGGACCATGACTTCGGCGATTCGACTGTCACCGACAGCGATAGCTGGACCGAAGACGGCGTCTACTGGTCGCGCTGGATTTATGGCGACGGTGAAGACGGAGAGCGTTTCCGCGCTTCATTCGGCGTTGAATTCCAGAAGGACACGGCGGAGGTCGCCGATACATGGGTTGAGCCGGATTGAGTTTTGCCTCCGTCGTTCCTGATCCGCCAGTCCCGGCCATCTTGTTATCTTTACAGTATGAAAATCGAAGTCATCGAAATGTTTCCGGGCGGCGGCACTCTTCTTGATGCTCTAGCCACGGGGCTGAAGCAGGGAGGAGCGGCAGTCTCTGTTGGTGGCTTGATCGAGCTTGAAGCCCGCTACCTCGCGGTTTCTGCGAAGGCGCACCCCGAGGCTTCAACATGGAACGGTTCGGCTGGCGAATGGCATCCAGCGGAGCTTTCCACACCGCGCGCATCCGTTCGTCTTTTCGCCGCCGGCATCCCCTGCACCGGTGCCAGCAAGGCCGGCTTGAGCAAGAACGGCCTTTCGTACGCCGAGGAGCATCCCGACGTGGGCTACCTTTTCCTGCCGACGATCCACTACATCCGGCTGCACAAGCCGGAGATCGTCGTTTTGGAGAATACCGACACCTACCGGGGCACGCTCTCGGCGCGACTATTGCGCGACGCCCTCACCGCCTCCGGCTACACGTTCGACGAGCGCGTCGTGAATCCATTGAAGGAATTCGCCACGCCCAGCCAGCGCAAGCGGTGGATTCTCGTGGCCTCGCGTGTCGGGCGGTTCTCATGGATTTACGAGGCGAAGGCGTTCGCCAGCACGTTGGCCGACTACCTTGATCCGGAAGGGCCAGAAGACGACGCCGAGAGTGCCACGCCCAAGCAGGTTGCGGCTGCGGACAAGTATTGCGCCCGCAAAAAGGCCGAGGGCGCTGGCTTCGCGCGCACGATCGTCGGGCCAGAAGACTTGAGCATCGGGGTTGTGCCGAAATCGTATGCCAAACGCCAGCACACGGCAGTCTACGTTCGGACAAAAAAGAGCTACCGGATGCTGCGCCCCCGCGAGATCGCGCGCCTCCACGGGTTCAAACGCGATCTGTTCGCCGGTCTGCCCAAAACAACCCAATATGAACTCTACGGGCAGGGCGTCGTCGCCCCGCCCTTCATCTGTCTTGGCGAGTGCATCGCCCGGTTCCTGAACGGCGAGTTGGCCGGCGTTCCCGCCGGCCAACTCGAATTGTTCGCGGGGTGATGCGTATCTCTGCGCCAGCTCGGACAACCGCTCGGCGTTATCTCCTTCGATCAATCGCTCCAACCAAGCCACAACTCTCAAAACTATCTTCCCTTCATGAATTCGATGAATCCCCAATCGCCGGAGACGGCCCGCCTTGTTGACGACGGGAACTCCATCACCCTTCGCGGCAACAGCGTATATTTCGCCAGGGTCAAGGCACCTCCCGGCATCGGCGCTGCGCCGACAAGTGAACCTTCAGTAAAGCCTTTCGGGATCGGAGACACTGTGCGCGTCAAAATTCCACAGGACCATCACGACGAAATCTGCCTCAAATATAACGATCAGACTGGCGTCATCGTGGATATTGAGGCCATAGACGAGAACGGGCCGGAGATGCTCTCCGTCCGTTTTGCCGATGGCTATCGAGACGGATTCGACGCGGGCGAGTTCACCCTGGTCTCGCATGGGCAGCCGCAGGACACGTCGAATGTCCGCTTCCTGCTCGCTTCGTCAACGATGCTCAATGCGCTGCGCGAAGCCGAGAATGCCCTCGAAATCCTCGCTGAGGCTCACGAGCAGGAGACCGAAACGACCGAGGCCGGCGGATGGGCGACGGATGCTCTCCGCGTCGTTCGAAAGGCACTGCGTGATGCCGAACCCCCGAAGGGGGTGATGGCGCTGTTTCGAGTCTCGGCGAATGTTGTGCTCGTCGCCGATGGCATCGAGGCATACGACACCGAAGCCGCACAGCGATACGCCCGTGAATCCCTTGAGAAGGCCCGGGGCGACATCGACAACACCGAAGTCAATCTCAGCTTTGCCGACGGCAAAAAGCGTGACGCGATCTTCTCCCTTCCCACCGAGATCGAAGCGGATGTCTCCTTGGTTGACGGCGAGGAGGGAGACCCGAACGGGATGATGGAGCATGGCGTGTTCGAGATCAAGGTCGCCGCGACCGTCGAATTCGATGTGGAGGCTTCTGCTGGGGCGACGCCAGTCGAGATTATCAACCGCGCTCAATCGCTGCTGTCCAAATCGGAGGCTCTACGCAAGTCAAAGCGGCTCGTCACCCTGCTGTGTGAATACGGCAAGGCGAAATTCGGCGACGAGTGGTGGCCCGGCAGCCCCGGTGCCTACCTGCCCGGAAAAGATGCCGCGGAACTTGAGACATTGGTCCAATGATCAGGAGCATTGGCGCAACTGCCCGGGTCGAACTCGCCGCACAGACTCAATCACTCCGCCCCCCTTGCAAATGAATAAAATCATCACGACCATCCACACCGAAATCGGTTATTCGAATAATGTCGCCATCGTCGAGGAAACACTGATGGGGTGCTTTGGATTCACCGACAACTCGCACGTCCTGACCGCCGTGGCGGCTCACGTCTGGAGTCAGATCTGCGCGACCGGAGAGCAGAAACGATGGGGAACGCCCGAAGTGAAGCATGCTCTGGATTGTGTCCGCGCCCGCCTGGCCGATCTGGATGTGGCGCTTGGCAAAATCTCTCCCGAGGTCGCACCTTTGCGGCTCTCTGGTGTTTTGCGCCGGCATTGCCGTGAAAAAACCGCCGGCGGAACAGACGTGGCGCTCCTGACGCAGGGCAGCCAAGATGAGGACGAGCCTGTCGCCGTGTTGTGCGGTGCCGGCGCGCTTGAGGTGGCCAGGCAACTGCTCACCGCCGTCAACGGACGGGCGCCCCGCTGTTTCGGTGCCGCCGCCCGGGAGCAGTAGATATGGCACCCGCCTCTTCAAACAAGACTGTTTAGGCTGGCGAGAATACGGTCTTGGGATCTGACGAGCGGTCATCAGACCAGATCCGTCGGAAAATTTCCAAATCACAACCGCCCTCCGGCATTTCCGGAGGGCGGTTTGTTTTCCATCCGGCACCGCCCCCCCCATCCCTTTCACTTTATATATCAAATACCATGAGCAAAACTTTCATCCAACTCTCCCATCTGAAACAGGCGGCCACGCCTCCCCATCCCCTGCCGCAATCCATCCTGCTGGCGCTGGTTTGCGAGGCATGGCCTTTCGTGCTCAAGGCCAAAATCAAAAAACCCGGCGCTGAATTTCATCTTTCCCCCGGCTGGGAAAAAACAGCGATGGAAGTGCTCGGGCAACTGTTCACCTGCTTTGAGCAGGACCCCGCCACCCATAAATGCCTGCGCGCCTACATGGCAAAATGGAAACGGGGCCGCCGGCTGCTCACGGAAGATTGCTCGGTGGATGACTCGCTTAAAATTTTGGAATTGATGCAGTATCGAAAACTAAAATACCAATTCAATCACTGCCATCCCAAGGCCGTGTCCGTCCAGCAAATCCCAGTATCCGTCAACTCAATGGGGCGGCTGGAAACCGGCATACGATACGGCTACCCGAGGGATGGTTCATGCTGGCATGTCACCAGCCAGAGCCACTGGCATTTGAGCCCGAAACCAAAGGGATTTCACAAACAACTTGGCCAACACCCCGGCGAGGCGCCCGGCCAGTGCCTCAAACGCATGATCGCGGCCATCGAAACCGTGCTGGAACCCATGCCCGACCGGGAACACGCCCAGCCTCATTGGAAATGTCCGGCCCCCAGTCACGCCCTTGTCGTGAAACGGGAAAAAATATTCGAGCACCTGCGCGAGGCCACACGCTGGAAATTCGAATCTTTCAGATCCCCCCTCGCACCCGACCCGCAAACTGCGGCTTTCTTTGGCGACACGCCGACCTTGGAAAACCAAACCGTCCAGAACGTGCTCTCCAGCCTGATTGCCGAGTTTTACACCGGGGAGCTACCTCCCGTCATCATACATATGCTGATCTTGGAATTTCAAAAAGCGCGAAAGATTCTTCACCTGAACCAAACCGGGGAAAAATTCCTGCGCTCCATGAAACGCGGCTACGGAAAATTGCACGGCAACGACCTTCCCGGCCCCGATTATACTTTGTTCGATCAATGCAAAAAAGCCGCCGCCCGGGCAAAATGTAAAATATACCTGCTCCTGCCCAAATCATCCACAGGCATGGGCGGGCTCGAATACATACCGCTCAAATATGTGCGGATTAACAGAAAAGAACACTGCCTTTATCGCAGGGGGAGCAGATCCGAAGAGGACGGTGGCGGCCCGGATGACAAATTCGACCTGGGCGAAATCCGGCTGGTCTGCTGCGCGCCCGCCTCCTGGGAATTAGAAAATCCAAGATAACAAACAGGGCATGAAAACCAAATTCCAACTTCTCGACACGACCGACCCGAGATTTATCAGACGGTTGGCAAAAGAAATCAACCTCCACTGCGAAGAACACGGTTTTTATTCTGACTTTGGCGTGACATCGGAAATGAAATGCGGCAGCCGTAAATTTCATGGCCATGTAAAAGTCGCAAAAGGACGCCTGATGGCCCGCGAAATTCGAATCGGCACCCTGAATCAAGGCTGGACGATTGATCTGACCGGCGTCGAATCAGTCGAGGGAAACGGACAAGGGACGATATACGCATCCCGCCGCCTGAAAAATAAGCGAAAACCTCGGACGTGACAATCGCCCGGGCCAACTGTCCTCCCGGCACGGGATGCGCGCCCTCTCCTCCTGAATCTCCACAAACCGCCCTCCCCGGCATTCCCGGGGAGGGCGGTTTGTTTTTTATCCCGGCACAGGTCCGAAAACCAACCCGCTCACCCATTACGCTCTCGCACGCCTTCCGTGCACGCACCTCTCCCCTCAATCCATGAAACCGAATCGACATGCCTCCTTACACCGCCTCTGAAACCGCGATCCCGCACGAACACCGCGCCCAAATCAACACCGGCATCCTCGCCTTGATTCGCGGAGGCAGGCAACCCGGCCAAACCAAAGTGTTTCAAGGCTACACCGGCAAAGGCGGCCTTCACGGACTCGTCTTCGGCGACTTCGCCGGCAGGCATGACTATTCCGCGGCCAAGCGCGCCTTGGAACAAGGCCAGTTCTTCACCCCGGACTGGATCGTCAGGCTCATTGCGGACTTCCTGGCGCCCGAACCTGCCGAAACCGTGATCGACCCGGCCTGCGGCTCAGGCGCCTTCGCCAATCATTTCCCTGATAATTTCACCGGCGGGGACATCGACCGCGACAGCCTCGACGTCGCCCGGTATTTATACTCCAAGGCGACATTTCATGAAACCGATCTGCGCGACCCGCGCCATGCCGGCGTATATGATTATGTGGTGGGAAACCCGCCGTTCGCACTGCGCTGGACCGCCCCGGCCTGCCCCATGGGCAACGAACTGCACGCCGCCTCCAGCGAGGACGTGTTCCTCTGGAAAACCCGCGAACTGGCCAAACCCGGCGGCTCCGTCTGCTTCGTCTGCCCGGAGGCATGGCTGAGGGACGACATCATTCACGCCAAGGCGATAAAATTCATCCGGGAACATTTTGTGTTCGCAGCCGAAGTGCTCCTGCCCGCCGACGCGTTCAAAAACGCCGGGGTCGCGGATTTCGCGACCAAAATCATCCTGCTGCGCAAACTCATCCCCAACGAAAAGCCTTCGGATGCGCGGCCCGTCGTCATTGATGGGAAAAACCTCCCGCCTCTGGAAATTCTAAAACAGTGGCGCGACGCCACCCCCGACTACCGGCAATTCCGCGCCGGACTCAAAAATCTGCGGGGGCAACTGGCCCGCGACATCCTCCGCGACCAAGCCAGCCGTCACGACACCCCCGTCCAGGAACGCTACCGGTTCCTCAACCGGCTGCAAAATTTGAGCAAATTCAAAGACTATAAAGATGAAGCCAAAAAAATCCTGACCATCTGGGAAGGCCGCGAGAAAGAAGAGGAACGGCCCGAGGGCGAAAAGAACGACTCGTTTTATTTCCAAAACTGCAAACCGCGCGCCTCGCGGCGGCTTAAAAAGGCGCTCCGGCAGGCCAACCATCCCCAGGCCGCGCAACCGGTCATCCGCGTCATCAGGGACAAACACGGCATCCGCGCCAAAGCCTGCAACACCGCCGCCCAACGCCTGCTTTCCAAACACCCGCTGGACTGGCCCAACTCTTCCCTCCACGACAATTCCATCGCCGACTGGCATCTCCGTCAGGAGCAGAAAGCCCTCGCCGAAACAATCGCCCGTCACAACACCAAGCCTTCAAAAAACAAAAACCGGGAACCCATCAAATTCGAAAGACTCAACTGCGACAAAATCATCGCCCGCATCCAGCACGATCGGCAGTCGCTGGAAACCCCGCTGAAATCCGAACGAAATCCAACCGGCCTCGACCAAGCCACGGAATTTATGGAAAATTTCTACGGAAAACTGGCGGGCAAGGGCATCGAGATACGTGGGGCGCAAATCCAGAAGCTCGCCCGCGCCGCCCTCAAGCCGTGCGCCTGGCTCGCCTGGGAAATGGGCTGCGGCAAAAGCCTCGCCGCCCTCGCATGGACGGCGTTCAAACACGCCCGGGTACCCGAAAACAAACCCGCCTTTGCTCTCATCACCAGCTCCGCCCTCGCCATCGAGCTGCACTGGAAACCCTATCTGGAACACTTGGAAATCCCGTTCATCCAGCCGGACTCGCGCGAGACTTGGAAAGTCCTCCAAAACGAAACCAACAATCCGGCCCGGCTGCTGCTCGCCACCCATCACCAGCTCGCCAAACACGCAAAACTCATCCGCGACCTGGGGCGCCGCGGCCTCCTGCGCACGGCCATCATCGACGAATCCGACGAATTCGCGTCCCGCGCCGCCGCCCGCTCCCGCGCCGCCATCACTGCCTTGCGCAAACTCAAACACCGGCTGCTCCTCACCGGCACCCCCACCCGCAACCACGCCTCCGAACTGTTCAACCAGCTCACGCTGCTGCTGCACGGCCAGTCCTTCTTCCGATGCATCGCCCCCACCGTGATCAAACTCGACAAGAAAAACGACTGTTTCAAAACCGAGTCGAATCCCGATTTCCACCAGCCCTACTCGGGCCGGGGAGGATTCGCCTTGTTCAAACGCGCCCACGCCCCGTCCCGCCCCACCGTCATGGGCGCCCAAAAAAACATCCCCGACACTCATTGCGAGGCCGAACTGGTCGCCTTCCTCGATCAAATACGCTCCCGGCTCCGCCTTTCCGAAATCCTCGACCACACGCCCTGCACCCATCAGGTCGTCAACCTCACCCTCTCCCCGGCTGAACAAACCGCCTACGATACATTGCAAAAAGACATCCGCGACATCGCGCGCAAGAATCTGAAAACCCTTCAAAATGCCGCTTTGTGGGGCGACCGCAAAAACGCGCTGCTCGCCTTGGCGCACGCCCTCCGCATGCTCCAGCAAGCCGTCTCCCCGGCCCCCGAAGATGATCCCAACCCCACGTCCAAGGAACGGGCCATCATCCGGCTCATCCGCGAGGGCGGCAATTCCCACACAGCCGTCGGCACCATCTGGAAAAAAAATGTCCCGCGCCTGGCGGCCACCCTGCGGCACGTCTTTCCCGACCGGACCGTCATCGATTTCGACGGGGACGACTCGTTCAGACAACGCGCCGAAAAACTCCGGCAGCTCAACGCCGCCCCGTCCGCCATCCTCGTCTCCACCCAGCAAAGCTGCCGCTCCTCCCTCAACATCCCCATCGTCTCCGAAATCATCGCCGAAGCGCTGCCTTGGAACTTCCCCGCCCTCAACCAATGGGCCATGCGTTTCTGCCGCTTCACCTCCAAAAAAACCGTCAGGGTCCACATGCTCGTCTCCATCGGCACCATCGAGGAACGCATTTTGGGACTGCTCATGCGCAAACAAAAGGTCAATAAACCGCTCGCAGGCGACGACTTCGTCTCAGAAACCGACCTGCTCGACGAATACGGCATCGAAAGCTCCCCGCTGCTCGAACTCGCCCGCTACCTCGCCGGCGATGCCTACATCACCCCGTCCCTCCTCGACCGGCCAAACACCACCAGTCGCCAGCTCGCGGCCTGAGCCGCTCCACCCGCCGCTTTTCATCCAACACCATATCATGAATACCAACACCACGCCCGCCGCCGGCCAGCTGGAACTGCCGGTCGCAACCACACCGGAACCGGGCAAAACCAACCACCGCAACACCACGGCCCCGGCCGCGCCAGACAATGCACCCGACTTTTCGGAATTCCTCGACGCCGCGATTTCCGGCTCCACCGGCGCCTGCCCGCAACCGGCAACACCCGGCGACGATTTCGACACCATCGAGACCGCCGCCAAAATCTTCCACGAACAACTCGAAAAATTAAAAACCATCTTCAAGGAAACAGCCAGCCGGAATCCTTTTAAGAAAAACACCAGAGACTATGATTCCGACAATCCGTTCAAATACATCGAAGAAGACACCCTGGACAAACTCCACGAAAAAATATCAGACCTGCTGCTCAGATTCTACACCGGCAACTGCCTCACCCCCACCGGTCGCATAATCGGCAGTGACGAACCGCTCGAAACCTTCTGCAAAGCCGCCCAATTCGAACCCTCCCTCCGCAACAAATACCCCCCGCTAGACCAAATAACCGCCGCCGCCTTGCGCGAAGCCTTTCTCCGGCTCTATGGCGATCCCGTCGAATCCCGCGTCCGGCAACTCCGGCAAGCCACCGCCCACTATATAGGCGGCCACCGCCGCACAAAAGACAACACCCTCCCGTCGCCTTTCAATGACCGGGGCATACTCTCCTTTCGTTCCGGACTGCATCAGGAGGCAACCATGAATCCCAGAAAAAAGACACTCACCTACCAACATGAATACATAGCAAACTTCACAAACTTCCTGCGCCTTTGCCACTTCGCCCTCACCGGCGAATTCATCATCCCGGACGAAAGCTGGAAACTAAAACTGCCCTACGGGATGGACCACCTCCTCCACGAATTCGAGAGCGCCCTGCTGTTCAGGCGCCAAGTCGCACCGGCCAGCGGCATCAAATGGCTCCGATTCGCGGCCTGCAACTACGTCGAAATCCTGCTCGAACCCAAGGTCGACGCCTACTTCCGCGCCCTCATCGAGGAGTGCAGAAACAACCGGGAGCCCGAATAAAAAAACTGTCCCGAAAAATAAGATTGATGGAGTCACCGACTTTCAGCGCAGCCACGATGAGCGCGAAGGTTGATCACCGATGATCGCTGTCTTCTCTGCAATTTTTCATATCATGAGCACTCTCAAAAAATTCATTCCTGTCACGACAAGAGCACTTGCCACCGAATACACTAGGCGCGTTCAGACCGCCGACCGCAACAGGCGACAGTTTGAGATAGAGAGCCCGACTGCAATCTCCACATCGCTTTGGCGCGATGCCGCCGCCGACGTTGCTCGAATCTGCATCAGCCATAGCCGTGCCCGGGCTCGCGCACGTCTGTTCAGAAGAGCGAAGGAGTGCTCCCACATGGCAATAAGTAAGACGTATCGTGACGCTGCCGCGAAGCTCGGCTCCCAGCGCTGCCAAAGGAGGACATCATAAATCAACCCCAAGTTCCGAATTTGAATACGTCGTCACTGATAATCGAGGTAGATATACTATGTATATTTTGGCCAATATCAATTAGATCTTACCCCGGCACCAATCCCACCTCAAAATCATAATTGGCATTGACCACGCTGCGCGAAATTCGCGCGATGCCGCGTCACCGCCAGAAACACTCGACCACTTTGCTGGCCGGTTATCGGAACGAAAGGGAAAGGTTGGAAGCCCTGCGCCGTTATAGAGGTTGGCGTTGCCCGAATCTGCATCAGCTATAGCCGTGCCCGGGTTGCCTGCAAAACAGGCAACCGAGGGCAGGCTCTGCGCCATGGAAGGACCGATTCACGTAGCACAAAGATCCTTTTTCCTCCCGGCAAAAACGGATTCCCATGAACCCCGCACCTAAAGCAATCATTCCGCCCACCACCCCGGAAACCTATCTGACGGGGCAAATAGCGCTAAACATCCCCGCTCCGGAGGGAACCTGTGGAGACTGGCATGCAGAAGCTATTTTTGACAATCCCAACGCCAATATTGCGAGACACCGGGCCGGGGGTGCCGGCATGTTTTACAATACCAATCCCCTTCTAAGGAATCTGGGCATCCATGAATGCAGCCAATGGTTCATCCAAAAACACCATCCCGTCCCCGGTCCGGTGTATGCCGCCAACCACTACCGCGCCATCCTCGACATGGTAATCAATGCCTGGGCAAAAAACAGAGTCCCCGCCCCGATGTCTTTCTTCGACTACATTTCAGAATCCCGCCATCAGATGGAATTTCTGAAAATCCTGCGAGAAATCCCAAAAAAAGTTTCCCCAAGAACTCCGGGATGCGTTCGCCTTTTGGCTGCGGACGGAACGCCGCATCGAATACAAACGCTGGCACGAATAATCAAAGCCAACCGACTCCCTATAACGCAACCCTGATCGTAGTCAGGGCTTCCTGCGCGAATTTCAAAAAAAACGGAAATACTCATACCATTTTCCATGAATATCTCCGCGCACACCTTGGAAATCGACAACCGGCAATTCGTCGGCAGGATGCGCTCCTTTCTGCGCAAACCTCACAAAACCAAACTCGTCACCACCATGACTCTGAAAAAAGCACTTTGGTTCTCCCGCCACGAACCAACCCCCGGGCAACTCGCCTCCGCCCGCGACCGGGGTTTCGAAATCATCAACATCCCCGAGGGCAAACTTCGTGGCGCCGCTCCTCTCAACAGCGTCCCCGAGGGCATGAGCATGCTTTGCGACCTGCTCGACACCGCGCAAAACCTGGGTGCCTCCGCCTGCTTCGGCGTGTTCCCCACCGCCTTCCTCGCGGCCCACTTCAAAAAAAATACGAACAAGGCCGTTGCCGTGCCCCTCTCCGGCCTCCCGGACACATCGCGCCCGCTCCGTCTCTTTGCCAGCATCACGACACCCGTCCAGGAAGGCGGCAGCCCTTCCCTCACCCATGTCTCATGGGAACAAATCGCCTGAGCACCATTGCGCAAAATAAACCACTCCGTAAACTACAGGCATCCGGCATCTGAAGTCCCAAAATTAAAACCTGCAAAAAACCTCCGGGCCTTCGATTTCTCAGGCCCGGAGGTTTTTTTATATGCCATCCTGAACCCATCCCGTCCATGAGCCTTTTTTCAAAGTTTTCCGGCCACACCGTGAGATTTCCCGCCTTTCCCTCTGCCTGCAACAACCCAAAAACGTTCTGCAAGTGGACCCGCGCCCCGGAATACGTGCGCAGTGCCGTCCAGTCCCGCGCCTCCATGTCCGAGGCATGGGAACAAAGCTCCGACCCGGAACTCCTGGCCCGCATCATCCTGCTGTCCGGCCACAAATACCTCCTGCACGAGCTCAGTCTCTGGGTGCTCGAATGCATCCGCGACCCATCCCTGCCATTGCCGCCTTGCAGCCACTGCCGCAAGGCCATCCAAGCCGCCTCACGCCATGCGCGTTCCGGCGGCAAAACCACGGCAAACCTGGACCCGATCCGTCACGACATCCTGCGCCACGCATGCACAGGCCGCACCGGGGATCCCGCCACGGCCTGTGCCCGCCTCGCCGTCGTTCACGCCACCAAAATCAACCAGCCGGAAAGTTGGCTGATCGCCCTCGCCGAAATCAAAACCGCGGCGACGGCCAACGCGTCCTCCGGATATGCCGCGGGCTTAAAGCAGTCCATCCACCGCCGGCACCTCGCACTATTCCGCCGCCGGTTCAACAATCCTTTCCTGAAACCCGAACTGGATTTCCGGCAGAAATTCCGCTCCCTGATTCTACGCTTCCATGCCGGCCACCGCCTGTCCCCGGTGCAATTCTGCGAAAAATTCCGCCTGGACGAAACCACGCGCGATTTCCTGCTCCGCCACGATTCCATGATGGAAGCATGGGACAACGCCCACACGCCCCAAATCCTCGCGCACATCCTGGCCAGACTCAGGCAAGCTCCCGATCCGGAGCTGCTCCGGCGATTCGCCTGCCAATGCATCCGCTCCTCGCCAGACCGCGAGCCCGCCGCCTGGGAATTGCTCGAATCCGTCGCCTGCCGGCAAACCGTCGAGATCGCCGAATTATTCTCCTTCGGGGTCTGCCCGCCCGCCGAATTCATCAACGCCAGACAAATCATCATCCAATTCTGTCGCGCCCGCGCCAAAAACAAAACCACCCCGGAATCCCTCGCCGCCCGCGCCGTCTTCCATGCCGCCGCTCCGGTCATGGACATGGCAACCGCGCTGCATGCCGCCCGCCGGTCCATCGACGCGGTCAAACTCCATTGTTTTCTCCATGCCCGGCCCCCAGGCATCGCCTCCGCATTTAAACAACACCAAGCCGGGTTATTCCGAAACTTAATCGCCAATCCGTTCGCAGGATAATCGCGAACCAAATCCCCCGGAATCAAATCCCCGGCATCCCGGCAAATCCATGACACCCGAACTATCGTTCCTAAATCTGCACGTCTCCACCTGCCCCGACACCAAACGCGCCTTCCTTTGCCTGCCGAAAATCGACGGCAACCTCGCCGAGGCATTCCCCATCGGCAAAGCCTCCCCAAAAATTGTCGCCCACACCCTGCTGGCGTATATAACAACGGCGAAAAACCTCGAAAAATACCGGCAAAATTTTGCCCGGCTCACCGGCATGCCCTTCGGCAAACCCGAGGTCACACGCGCGGAAGGACGCACCTTCCTCATGCTGCCCCACACAGACACAAAAAAACAAGGGGGAGCACTCCTCGCGGAGGTATTCGCATGCCCCGCCGTGCCCTGCGCAAAAGCCATGGCCCGCCCCGCAGCCCCGGCAAACACCTGCCGGAATTCCCCGGCCGCCACCGCCCGGAAAAGAAACACCACATGGGGGGATTTATTTCCCCATCTGAAACAAACCGGCGATAGCGAACTGGCCGCCATCGCCGAACACTGCGCCAATGTCGCCGATCTCCCCGACCTCTGTGGCGAAGTTGCACCTGAAATCAGACTTTCAATCGATAGTATACAAGGCATCCGAAGCGCCCTCAAAAACATGGCCGGACATGTTTCCGAATTGCTCGGAAAATTAAATTAAAACCACCCCCGCAAGCGTCCGGCCCGGCATCCTCCGTTCAAAGCACAAGCCATCTCATCCCGGCGCCATCCTCCGCCGGGATTTTTTATCTTCCCATGAAACTCCCCGCCTGCCGTTCAAACGCAAAAACCCTCCGTCGCCATCAACAACTCCTGCCCGCCGGCATCCCAAAATACATCCGGTGCTATGACAACGGTGGCAAAACCTTTGACCGCTACACTGTCATCTACACCGGCAGATATCCGAAAACAGGCGGCGAATTTTTCTACCGCGGCATGAGCAAGCACCCGTTCCATCCACAAGGGTTCGGCCAATCTGGCTCCCTCCCCTCCCCCGGCGATACCAACCGATGGGGCTACGCTCCGCAAATCGGACGAAAAAACCACCTGGGCACCCGCATCCCATTCTCCGACCTCCCGCCCGATTGCCAGATGGCCGTCCGGATGGACTACCTCTCACTCTGGAGTCTGGAACACACACCCATCGCAAAAAATCCGCCCGCCCCCGTCCGCGACACCAGTCGCCAAACGTAGCCTTTTTTCCCCGGCCTCGCCCTGACTGCAACCCACTCCGCGCAACCACATCTAATCACCATGAGTTCCGTGCAACTCGAACTGCCGCTGGGAGACCGCCTCCCGGCGCCGCCAGAATCCCCGCCCCCGCCGGAAATCCCAAAAATCACCCTGCCGGAATTCACACTCACAGAGAATTCCACCCCTAGGGACATCCAAACTTGGTGGGAACTCATGATCATAACGGTCGAACAAGAGCGAATCGCCGCAAAACCACGGCTCGACATTATAAAGTCCGAGCTGAAATCCCTCACCGGCAAACTCACCTGGGATCAACGCGAGCGGAAAAAAATCCTGCGTCAAAAACAAGATGAACTCGGAGCCACGGCCAACGCCATGCTGGGCGCATTCCAAAGGATATTTGAAACCACGCTGGAGGACTTCACCCCCAGTCTGCTCGCCATGCTCAGGGAAACGGAACTCAAAACCGAGGACAACGTGCTCACGGCCGCGGACGAATTCTGGGAATGCCTCCAGCGCCCGGACATCGAACACGTATGCCAAGCCTCCCTCCGCGACATCACCCGCCTGTGGCACGGTGAAAAAATCCCTCTGCCCGTCGCTTGAACTGGCCACTTTCGACCGCGGAATCAAAGACCCCGCCGCGTTTCTGATTGCCTGACCTCCGCGCCGCAAAGGCGCGTCCCTCCTTCCGCCCCGGCCGCAACGCCGGGGCGTTTTTTTGCGCGGACATCTTCCGGCTCCAAACCGGCGGAAACGGCATTCCATACAAGAAAATCAACGCCTCCCGCCGAAACGATCCCGCGTCATCACACCCGCTGATCACATCTCTCCACCATCAATACCAATCCGGGGCGGACCCATGTCCGCCCCGGATTTTTTCATTACAACCAAATCCAAAATCATAATATGAATTCCAATATAGAAGAAATCGCGGCCCAAATCCGCAACGCGGACCTCGCCTATTACAATTCCGACAGCGCCATGCTCGAGGACGCCGCCTACGACGCACTCAAGGACAGGCTGCGCCAGCTCGCGCCCGGCCATGACGTGCTCAAGGTCGTCGGCGCCGTCCCTTCTGAAATGCTGGCCAAGGCCAAACATGCCATCCCGATGGGCTCGCTGGACAAGGCGATGAACCAGGACGAGTTCGCCGCATGGATCAGAAACATGGGTTTCCAAAACCAGATGCTCACCGTTTCCATGAAAATGGATGGAGGCAGCGTCGCCCTTGAATATCTGAACGGCCGGCTCATCCGCGCCGTCACCCGCGGCGACGGCCTGATCGGTGAAGACATCACAGCCAATGCCCGGCAATTCCAAAACTGTCCGGGCGAGGACGTGAAAATCGCCGGCAGCCCTTTCACCGGTTTCATCCGCGCCGAAATCATGCTACTCAACGAGGATTGGAAAAAAGCCGACCCGGACTTTGTGTCCAACCCAAGAAACCTCGGCAACGGCATCGCCCGCCGCAAAAACGGCGAACAGGCGGAATTATTGAGCATCTGCGCCTTTCGCGCCCACTTCGAGGATGGCGACGTCATCGCCGGCACCGAGGCGGACATGCTTGTTCTGCTTGAGGCAGCCGGCTTCACCGTGTCGCCCTGGCGCCGGGGTAATGTCGGCGACGCTTGGAGATTTTATGAAGAAACCCGCGCGGGCCGGGCCACCCTCCCGTTCTGGATCGACGGCATGGTCGTGAAGCTCGACGATGTCCCGGCGCAAATCTCGCTCGGCGAACGGGACCAGCGACCCAAGGGCCAGATCGCGATCAAATTCCCGGCTGAAGGAGCCCGCACGGTGCTGCGCGCCGTCGAGCTGACCGTCGGGCACACCGGCGCGATCATCCCCACGGGAAAATTCGATCCGGTGCAGCTCGGCGGCACCTCGGTCTCAAACGCGCTCCTTTGCAACTGGGAGGTCATCCGCGCCCTCGATATCGCCATCGGCGACACCGTCGTCATCTATAAAGCGGGCGACATCATCCCGAAAGTCATGCAGGTCGTCACCCGTCCGGAAAATCGCATCCCGGTTTCCGAACCGTCCGCATGCCCCGTCTGCGGCGGGCCGGTCGGACGCAAAAAAAACGTGCAGGGCGGGGAATCCGTGATGCTGTACTGCCTCAACGACAACTGCCCCGCAAAGCTCACCGGCAAGATCGGCCGCTACCTCCGATCTCTCAATATCCTGGGCATCGGCGACGAGGTTCTTGACGCCTTGTGCAAACCCGGTGAAGGCATCCTCCCCGACATGGATGCAGGCTCACGATCCGTGAAACTCAAAAGCCCGGCGGATCTCTATACACTCAAGGATGATCCCGAATTTTTGGAATGCCTTCCCCTCGGGGATAAAAAAATCAGGCTCGGGGCGAACCGCGCCCGGAAAATCATCGGGGAAATCGAGGCGAAACGCGAGCTCACGCTTCCGGAATTTCTCGGCTCGCTCGGCATCGACGGCCTGGGCAAACGCCGTGTCGCCCTGATTCAGGAGGCCGTCCCCGGCCGCATGGACACGCTTGATGACTGGCTCTCCGGCAAACTCGGAGGAGCTGAATTCGCCGGGGCCGCCGGTGTGCCCAATATCGGCCCCGTCCTCAACGAGGCCCTCGTCGCAAACAAAAGCCTGATTCAGGAATTCCTCGCCAACGGCGTCGTCATCAAGGCAACCGCAAAGAAATCCGAAATTCCCGGCGCGAAATCATTCTGCTTCACCGGAGCCTCCTCGGTGCCCCGCTTGCAGCTCAAGGCAATGGCGGAAGCCAAAGGGCACTCCGTGAAGGACTCCGTGGGCAAGGGCCTCGACTATCTCGTCATGGCCGACCCGCACTCGACCTCTTCAAAGGCCGTCAAGGCCCGCAACCTCGGCACAAAGTGCATCAACGAGGCGGAGTTTTATACAATCCTCGGCTGAATTCACAGACAGGGAGCCGCCAGTCTAAAACACCAAAACATAAAAGATATGATTTCAGTCAAAAGTAAGAACGATGACCTCTTTCATGCCGCCAACCCGGAGGCCGTCGTAACGGCCAAAACCCGCATTGCGCTCCGAATCAGAACATCAGGTCACAGCATTCCCAAGGGCACTTCATGCTCCATCCTTTTTGGCACCATCAATGATGAATGGGCTCTGCGCGCAAGCGGTGTCGCGGGCGAGGGCGACACCCTGTTTCATTTCTCCATCATCTCTAGAGTGGTCACTCGATTCTTTGAGCCGCCGACGCTGGAAGCGCTGGCGAGCGAGGTTTTCAGCGACAGTATATGCCCGACCGTACTTGGGGGCACCGCGGAACCGGACGGCATGGATGAAGACGGTTCTCCCTCCTGGCTCCTCGCATTGGGCCTGATTTGACCCGTCCGATTTCGCTTCATCACTGATTGGGCCGGGGCACCGGCTCGGCATGATTCCATGCCCGATGCCTGCGTTCCTTCGCCTGTCCTCCCGGACCTCCGAAGCAGAATCCCTGATCCAGTAGTACTGGCGCCACCACCGACAACGAAAACGGACAATGCAAACGTCCAGCTTGCCATGCTTATGAAAATTAAAATGCCTGTTACTTGGGAAATGTGCGGGGTTGTTGAAGTCGATGCGGACACGCTCGCGGCTGCCATTGGGAACTTCGATCCAAGGCAACACCATCTCCCTCTTGACTCCGAATACGTGGACGGATCATTCCGCCTGACGAGTGAATCGCCCGATGAGGTGCTGGCCATGACCCATTCTCCAACAAAAGAGGTGAAGGACACCAGCGCGGTCGCGCAACCGACTGCAATAAGATTATTACTGGGCATGCACTTGACACAAGTCACCAAAATAGAAAACT
The DNA here is from genome assembly GCF_038725785.1 of Termitidicoccus mucosus. Lineage (GTDB taxonomy): Bacteria > Verrucomicrobiota > Verrucomicrobiia > Opitutales > Opitutaceae > Termitidicoccus > Termitidicoccus mucosus. The sequence continues at coordinate 7,066,404 of NZ_CP109796.1, read as the reverse complement.
AGCCTCATGAGCACCGCGACCTTATCTGCCCGCAGCCACAGCCACGTGGGGAAACTGATATTCCTACAAGGCGATGCACTGGGAACTACCTGCGCCGTGCCAGAAAAGCTGGTAGGCCCGGACTTGAAGGTTGATTTGGACCAATACCTTTTCTCCGGATGGGCATCTCGAAATTGCGGGCTGAATCCCAATGCAATTGGATCCCATCTCTACCCCAAAGTCCCCAGTGAACTTGTTTCTCCGGAAATTGCGGCTCGCTACAAAGAAAAGCTCAGAAAAATCGGACGCTACGCGGACTAAACACCGTGCAAAATAAATCAACGGCGAGACAGAAGCTCACCGAAGCACTTCGAGACGCGCTGGGCGAGTGCCCTCATTTCCCAGCGGAAATTATCTGGCTGGAAACAAATGCCCTTAAATTCTGGTGTGGCGTTGACGACCTCGTTTGGAAAACAGTCTACGACGACAAGACCACACGAGGTGTCTTGCGAACGACCGGTGAAATTGTGATCCCCGGAGCGAAAACGCGCCAACAACATCCAGAAACTTTGAAGCTGGGAATCCATTTCAAGAAAACTTTCACCAGCGACTCGCCTCCCTTAAAACGAGGCGAATCGCCGGAGATCGAGGAGAGAAACACACGCAAGGCAATCCAACTACTGCCCGTTGACATCAACGACCACTTGATGCCACTCGGGGCCTCTCCTTTAATTTTCCGCAGCCGGGTGGTGATTGGCGAAACGTTCGCCTCATTAAGTCCCTTCACCAACGAGAACTATCGCGACTCAATCAATTTGATTCTGGATCCTCAGATAGTCATGAGGCTACAGTTTCAAATTCTTCAAGCGTTCGCATCGATTCAAACGCTCCACCGACATGGAGTATCTCACGGAGATCTCCACTTTGAAAATATCGTCTGGACTCGAAACGATGATTACCCGGCACGTCCGATTGATTTCGGATCGGCAATCTTCCGAGCAGAGGCAACCCCGGAAGAATGGGACAAATCCTGCCGGGACGATTTCGAAGAATTCCATAGGGAAGCAGGGATCCTCCAACTAAATATCAAAAGGCGATTGAAAGGTCAGGTCTTCGAGGAGAGCATCGTAAAAGCCGAGGAGCTTTTTCCCGACGATATCGCAAAAGAATTAAAGAACATTGGAATATCCGATAAAGAGCTATAATTTCCAACTCGGCGAAGTCGGAACCAAAGTGAGGAGTGAGTAGCGAGCATCACGTAGTTCGGACTTTCGCTCTCCTCGTTGCTTTTAGAATTATCGTCTCAATCACATGATCGTTGTTCGCGAGTGAGGGACTAACAAGTTAGCGCAATCTGGCGCTTCGGGATCGGTTCATGGGCCACGGCCTGCTGATGCAACCGGTAAAACAACACGCCTCGCGAACCGATAACGTCTGAAAAGTTGCGCAGATTTATTAAAGCGATAAGCGCGAGGGAAAACCACCCCCGATGAATCAAAATCCCGACATGATCAGAAGCCATCTGGACAAGGTGGTGGTGAGCACGGTGGAGCAGACGCGATAACGCGATGCTCGATGCCGAAGCCGCGCTGTTATGCAAAGCCGGACGCTACGAGCACATCGAGGAGTGCGTAGACACGCGAGCGGGACATTACCAACGGCAGTATCACACGAAGGCGGGCAAGGTGACGCTGCGCATGCCCAAGCTGCGAAAACTATAAGCCGCTTGAGATACGCCTAGACCGCACTGAATACGAGAATGACTCCCCTCAACACCCCTCGGTTCCTTCCGTCGGTCGGAATGAAATACCGGCAACTTTCGCATACAATGATGCATAGCTCAATTGGCGCCCTGCGGGCCTTTCCTGCGAAATACTGGTTCAATCTAGCGACGAAGGTCCCTGCCTCGCCAATGGAGAGCCTTCTTATACTAAACCCAGCCATGCCAAGGACACACGCACGCTATTATCTAAAAAAACATCCAAAAACAACTTCGATAGGCGCGACAGCGCCACTCCTCTTTTTTCCAACCATTAGCTGAAGGACACAAAATCATGAAATCCCCCCTCTCTTCCCACTATTCCGAGGCCATCGCCTTTGCCCTCGAAACCCCGGCGGGAATTTTCCGCGAACTCTATACGCCGGGTCTTTATCTCTGCACCCACCGTGAGCCAACCGGACGGCCTCAGTTCACCGACAAAGTTTATCTGGAAGCATTTGAAAAAGTCCCCGGTGGAATCGTGTTTCTTAACTGGTGGGCTCCGGTCACCCGCCCCGCCGTCCGGGACTTCTTTGCCGCTCTGGCCACAAGCAGGGTGGAGCATGTTTCACCCCGCCCCTACCGTTTGGGCCAGTCTTGCGACGGCACGACCTCGTCCCCGGTTTTTCATGCCTTCCGGGTCGCTTGTGACGCGCTCGGCTTGGATGCGGACGATCTCCACCGGAGGGCATACCCCGAGGAAGGGGACGCGCCGCCCGACTGGCCCGGCCGCCAGCGTCATGCCGAATGGCAGGGCGGCGTTGAATGGCCGGAACGGTGGGATGCCACCGCCGTCGCCCGGCTCGCCGACTCGCTCACCGAGATAAACAACCACCGCCTCCGGGATGAATTTGAAACAGCGGCGAACGCACTTTTTGAAAAAACATGACTGACTCCGCATTCCATGTTTTCACCGTGCGCGGGCGTCCCGTCGAGTTCAGGCCGTCGCAATTTGGCGGCGGTCTTTTTGCCGTCGAACGAGGTGCGTTCCCGGCCAGCCCGACCGGCTACCGCTCGCTTGCCGGGCACTTTCCGCAATTCGGTCCTGGCAATCCCGAGGACCTCTCCGTCGATTTCCTCGAATCCCTCGCCGAGGCATACGACAAAGACCGGGGCGCCTTGCGCACCCGCCTCCACCGTATCGCGCGTGGCGGCGATTTTATCAGCATAAGCATGGCGGCGGTCGAGGCCCTCGATCATGGTTTCTTCGCCCCGCCGGAGGAGCACATTGCCCTATGGCAGGAGGCTTACCGGCTGTTTTGCCTGATCGACACGCTCCCGCGATTTCAGCCGCAACCCTACTCCGCGGCATGGACGCCGGAGTATTGCGCAAAAGCCCTCGCCGAGCAACGGGCGCTGCTTCGCTTCGTCCGGCAACTCGCCACCGGCAGCTTCCCCCCTGCTCCCCACAAGCTGTTTGGGGCGAAAGCGTATCTTTCCTTGCCGCCCAAACCGGAGGGCGAGCCCGGTTTCATCCTGCCCGGCATCGCGTCCGAGTTTGCTTTTGACCTTTCCACCCCGACGGACAGCGATGATGGTGAAACCGATGACGCAGAGGCAACCGGGGCGGCGGGCGAAGACGCCGGTGCCCCGCGGGACCGCGGTGGCCACGCGCAACCTCCGCAGGCAACCCTCGCCGTTCAACTGAACCTGTTTCAATAATTCCCTTAATGATAAAAAAAGCCCGCGGAAATCTCCGGCGGGCTTTTGTCCACCCGGCGCCCCCAGCCAGCCCGCAAACCACATAACCCAAAACATCATGGCAAACTATACAGGCATCGCGCGCACCAATTATTTCAAAGTCAAAGACAAGGCCGCATTCCGCTCATGGGCGAAAAAATTCGACCTCGAAATCCTCAAAAAATCCGGTAAGTTCGCCCTGCTGCCGGAAGAACACAGCGACACCGGCGGCTTCGACTTGCGTGACCCGCGCACCGACGAGGACTTTGATATTTGCGAGGAAATCGCCCGGCACTTGGCGGATGACTCCATTGCGGTAATCATGAGTGCCGGACACGAAAAGCACCGGTACATCTACGGTTGGGCCGAGGCAGTCAATCACATGGGGGAACGCGTCCAAATCACACTCGATGAAATCTATCAGGCCGCAAAAGAAAAATTCGGAAAACTACCCTCACGAGCGGAATACTAAACCGCACCGAACAACCCTCTAGCGGAAACCTTTATACAAACCCCAAAGGCGACGCGGGCAGCGGTCCCTTTTTCGCGCATCTCAGGACGACAAAAGCCCCTCCGGCGCAATCCAAAACAAAATCCGCTGGAGAAGACCTCGCCCTCCTGTTCAATGCCAGCGATTGCTTGGTTTTCACACTGCGCACGGAAACAGCATTTCGTGGAGGCAAAAGGCCCCCCAAGATTTCATGATCAATCCGGTCTTGGCCCTATGGAATATTCCAAGGGAATGTCAAAATCCGTAAATCACACTGTAATATATACGGCAAAATTCGCCCGAATGACGAGTCCTTATCGTCTGTCCGCGAGCAAAACCAGCGGCCAGGCACCCATTTTTCCCCGGGGTTGAATGGTTATCACCGGGGGTAAAAAACCGGAAATACAATACAACTTAATCCCATGCCGACACATTGTCATGAATACTGAAATCCAGGAAAAACTCAAAAAACTACTGAGGCTCAAAGAGCGGGGCGGCACCCAGGCCGAAACCGAGCAGGCGCTCGCCGCCGCCCAACGCCTCGCCCTCCGGCACAACATCGACCTGAACACCATCGACACCGCCGAGGAAATCAATCCCGCCGGCGAACCGTTCGTGGAGGAGGCCCATGAACCCGTCGGCTCCACGGGGAAACCCTGCCAGACGAGGCTCCCCGCCTGCCATAAATTCCTCAGCCTGATTCTCCAAAAATACTTCGCCGTCGAGGTCATCGACACCACCCGCCGCGATGATGACGGGCGCGTGTGCCGGAAAACCATGAGCCTCATCGGGCGCAAAACCAACGTTCAGATCGCCATCTATGCCTATGGATTCCTCTACCGCGAATTCATGGACCGATGGCATCGGCATCGCGTCGCAACCCAAGCTCCCATGTCTTCCCGCAACAGTTTCTTTTACGGGGTATTCCTCGGACTCAGCTCCCGCCTGCAAGAAAACCGGGATTCCTTCATCCGGCAGGAAACCCTTCAGGAATCCAGCGGCGCCAAACCGGAAATGAGCACCGCCCTCATCCTGCAAAGCGAAACCGACAAAGTCCGGCAAGCGGTCCGCAACGCCCACCCCCGAATCAAATATACCGCCATGCAACCCGGTAACACCGAGGACAAGAATCGTCTCGTCGAAGGCATCGCTGAAGGCAAAAAAATCAAAATACATCGCGCGCTTTCCAAACCATGAAGGAAAAATTTATCGACCGGGAATTCACACCGCGGACACTAAAAATCATCCGGCAGGCGGACGCCATTACCCAAGATTACGAGGCCCAGGGCTATGACCTGTCCGTGCGCCAGCTCTTCTACCAATTCGTCGCCCGTAACATCCTCGCCAACACCCAGCACAACTATAACAACCTCGCCAGCGTCATCAGCGACGCCCGCATGGCGGGACTCATCAGCTGGGGCTGCATCAAGGACCGGAACCGCATAACCCGCACCGTCTCCGCCTTCGAAACCACCGCCCACTTCCTCCAGGCGGCCAATGAAACCTATCGCAAAAACAAATGGCGGAACCAAGCCAACCACATCGAGGTTTTCGTGGAAAAACAGGCATTGGAAGGCGTCCTTCTCCCCATCTGCGAACGTTGGGAAGTCCCTTTCACCGCCAACAAAGGCTACTCCTCCTCCAGCTCCATGTATGAACGGGGAAAGTTCATCCAGTCCATGCGCGACGTGGAAGGCAAGACACCCCACATCATCTACCTCGGGGACCACGATCCGTCCGGCATAGATATGTCCCGCGATGTCGAAAAACGACTCACCCTCTTCTCGGACGGTCGCATCAACTTCCATCGCATCGCCCTCAACAAGGAACAGATCGATACCCACAACCTGCCCGAAAATCCGGCCAAAACCACCGATTCACGAGCCGGGGACTACATCGCCCGGTTCGGAACCTCCAGTTGGGAACTCGACGCGCTCAATCCCGACACCCTCCATCAGATCGTCACCCGGGCCATCACTGCCTTGGTCGACCTCCCCGCATGGGAACGGGACACCCGCACTGAAACCGAGGAGAAAAACCAGCTCCAAGACATCATCGAGGAACTCACCCAACGTTGACCACAGGCAGAAACGCGTTTTCGCGCGAAAAACAAAACCCAAGTTTCCACCGCCATGCAGGACCCGGTTTTCACCTCATTTTGAATATACTCAAAAAAAGTCATACTGGTGCCATGGTATTGGAAAAACTCACCTCCACCTCATGGCTCCATCTTACCAAACTCATGCTCGGCGGCCTTGAACCCATCGAGATGCAATTCGCGAAACTGCCCGGGAAACCCGCCGGGGCCCTCTGGGCCAAATCCTTCAAAACCTCCCCTGCCCTCCTGTTCAAATCCCTCGACCTGCACAAGCTCTTCGGCTACCCCACCCTCTCCGGCCAGGCCGGCAACACAGGCAAAAAGAACCTCTGGCTGTTCACCGACAAACAAAACACCTTCGTCGCCATCGACGAGGGCTTGATCGCCCGGGGACATTTTAATGTCTGCACCCTCGCGCCTTCCCTCCCTGACGGCATCGCCGCCATCCGGCAATTATTGCGGGCAGCCATCGACAAAACAAATCCGGCACTCGCGCCATCCACGCCACCACTGCGGATTTCCTGACCGGGTCGCCACCCGCCTGTCGGAAACCGGCGGATTCCATCGGATCATCGCTGATATGAAAAACACCCCAGCCCCTACGATGGCCCTCCTGGGCCTGATGCTTCTTTCCGTCGCCGCCGGGCTGGACGCCCAAAAAATCCAGCCCGCCCCGAAAACCATAGTCGAGGAAGGCTGGATCATGTCGTTGCGCGATGAAAAACTGCAAATCCCCGTCCATGCCGAAATCACCATCCGCGAGCAATCGCTCGACGCGGTGATCCTGCTGCTGGCCCGCACTCTGGACCACTCCGGCCCGCTCTCCATCCTGCTGCCCCACGGAAACCAATTTCCACTCGTCTCCGGCCGGCTCGCCGGACACCCCGTGACCTTGATCGAAAACCTGCTCGACGCCCACGGATTGGTCCCGTCCGAAACCGGCGGCTTCCTCACCGTGGCCTCTCGCGAGCCCGACACCCTGTCCACCGCCACCTACTTGCTGTCCTGCTCCAGGCTCTCCGAAGAATCCTTCCCAACCCTGGACGGCATCCTCGAAAAAATCCGGAAGTTCCTTCAAATCCCAAATAACGCCGATCATCGCATCACCGAGGACGGCATCATCTTGGGCTGGTGGGAATCCCCGAAACTCCAATCCCGGCGCATCAAATACAACCCGGACGACAATACGTTCTTCCTCACCGGCCTCCCCCGCGACCACGCCTGGCTAAAAACCATCGTCACCTTCCTCAACCGGCCAAAAACGCTTCTGGTATTGGAATTCCCCGGCACCGGACAGCTATTTGAAACCAAAACCCGCCGGATGATACGTATCGGCGACGAAACCCGCGCGCTGCTCACCCACACCCCGGAAATCTGGAAATCCAGCCCCGGGCATCCAGGCCTCCTCCCCTCCGAAATCGTCCGGCGCAACATCCTGCCGCACGGCAGTCTTCTCCGCCTCTGGATCGAGGAACCTTCTCCGTGGAACTACATCGTCCACGTCCAATACCGTCGCGACCTCATCGCCGCCGGCACCCTGCGGCGCGCCTACTCGCACCAAACCATCCCCGTCCCGGCCCGTGCCCCCGCCATGATGCCGGACGGCTCCCTCCTCATCATCCATCCGTCCGACGGCAAGCCGGACCATCAAATCCCCGAAAAATCCCTGCCATGAAGCGCCCCGCCTTCCTCGTCGTTTGCCTGCTCGCCTCCGCCGTCTTCGCTGCCGGGGAACAAAAAGAGCCCGGCCCGCCCGCCCCCGCCTCGCCACCTTCCTTCGCGCTTCTCATGGCCGAGCATCACGCCGCCATGCTCGAAATCCAAAAACTCCGCGCCGAACTGGCCGTGTTTAAACGCACCGCCATCCCGTCCGAGGAGGCCGGGCATCGAATAGCCGCCATGAGAATGGAATTTTTAAAGCAACTTCATGCCAGGGATGCCGAAATCGAAACCCTCAAAACAAGGATACTCCGCCTCGAAAAACACGAGACGCCCTTCTTCCAAGCATCCGCCGCAAAATAATCTGCCCATCAACCGGTCCGGCAGGTCGCCGGCCCGCGCCAGCCATCGATACCCTTCAGGTAAATTTCAAACCAGCCAAATCATCAATCCTTCCAATGACATCATCTTCAAATGCAGGGGCGCGAGCATTCGCTATAGCCTTTTCTAACAACATTGACACAAATTGATGATGGTGAGGAAGGGGTTGTTGGAAGAGGGAAGCTGCGGACGCAGGAGCCTTTTGAATTTAGCCCAGAAGTGTTCGATCGGATTAAGGTCGGGCGAATAGGGTGGGAGGTATTTGAGTCTTATCCCCTTCGCGGCGGACAGTTCCGCCGCAGCGGAGCCGTGGTGGAATCGCGCGTTGTCGAGCACCACCACGCTCCCTTCGGGCAACACCGGCAGCAGCACTTTCTCAAAATACGCCTCCACCACTGCCGCGTTGCAGGCTCCTTCAAACACCATCGAGGCCACCAGTTTCCCTGACTGACAGGTTCCGATTACATTGGTGCGTTTGCGTAACTTTCCGCTCACTTGGGCAGGGATCTTTTGCCCGCGCGGCGCACGGGCCTGTTCGCGATACAAACCGTGCTCAATCCGCACTCGTCCGGTAATACACTTTTGTTGCGTCTAACTTTTCGAGTTCCTTGCCGAAGGCCTCCCGTTGCGCCTCGTCGCGTTCCCGATACTCGATGGCTTTTTTTTAATGTGATGCCCAGTTGGCGCAGCCGCTTCCAGATGGCGTGACGCCCCACCTTGAGCGCGGAACTGATTTCAGCGAGCGTTGCGTCCGCATTCCCGCCCACGTAATCGGCGAGCTTTTGCGGGTCGAGTTTGCGCCAAGTCCCCCAGCTTTTTTTCGCCTCCAATGCGCCCTTTTCTTCCGCCTCAAGGTAGCGGTAAACCGTCTTGCGACCCACCTTGAAAAGCGCAGCCGCCTCGGCCTTGCCTCCTCCCCCCCTTACAAATCCCACTATCCGTTCCCGCAGGTCTATCCCATAAGCTTTCATATATTCCTTTTTCCCATCTCTCCGTGTCAATGTAAAGGGAATTTAGTATATCACGAATCAGGCTCAGAGCCTCAGCGCGGAAGTTTGCACGCAATATGCCGGGGCTGTTTCCCGATCTCTTCGACCTGATTCCGTTATTCACCCGGTGACGTGACCCTCGAAAGACTGGAGAAGTACGCCGTGGAATATGACCGGAGCCGCATCGATGCCACCCGGCGCGCCCAAAGAGCACTTGGCCTGAAACCCCTGAAATCACTCGGCAGCACCTGGAGTTTTTACGTCACCATGTCCATGGCCGCCAAGAAGGCTTTTAGCGATGGACTGTTCGCCTAGGACGACGACCGCCGCGTCCTCTGGCAATATGCCCACTGCCTCTTTCAGAAGCTTCTCGCCGGCCCCGCGACCGAGTTGCACGCGTGCAAGGATTACACCACCCGGTTTCCCGTCCGCGATATCGTGGAAAATAAGATCATTCCGGTCCGCAGGACCATTGCCGGCATGGAAATGTTCATGCCGGGAAGCGTCCCCTCGATGGATGATCTCCCTGCGCAGTTATGCCCAACCGGGTTCGGTGATTATCTGGAACTTCCACCCCGACCAGATGGAGAGCCTGTCATCCAACCACTGCCAATGGAAACAGAATTCGACTTGGGCTTGGACTCCACCTTCGAGGACGAAAATCAGGACAAGGAGGACGATGAATATCAGGGCGACGATGATGACAGGGACGATGCCGCCATCGAGGAGGATTCCGAAGACACCCCGCCGACCCGGCAAATGATATTGCTGTAAATCTCAATTCAGTCGCTTGCGCCAATAGCCAGGCGCCTGCTTGAAGTGCATCACGACGACGATTCAAATCCTGTCGGGCCGGTCGATGTAAATGAGCGCATGCGGGAAATCCGGACCAAAATGCCGGTGCGACAGTGGCACGAACACGCGCCTCATGGACGGGCGCGCGCAAATTTCAGCAATCACTTGCACGATTTCCGCATAAAAACGTTTCGCAATGACGGGCCGGTATTATGTTGGTTTTTCGTCTTGATTGAAATCGGGTTGCAACAGATATCTTTTCGCTCAACCAAATTTTTTAACTATCGTTTTATGTCCATGCTCCGTTGTTTCAGTCTGAACACCGTCCTCATTTCCGCCGCGTGCCTGCTCGCGGCGTGTTCGCGCTCCTTCGACTCGGCGGACAGCGCCGGCACGCCGGCCAAGCCCGAGGTGGCGTCCGCGCCCGCGGCGGCCCCGGCGAACTACCCGCAAATCATCGAGCAGAACGACCAGAAACTGGCGTTTGTCTCGGCCATCCGTTCGGTCGAACTCAACCGCGAATTCCAGCACAACGTGCAAGTCCTCCAGGCTCAGCGCACGGGCGTCGTGGAACTCAAAAAGCGCGTGGACGAGGCCAAGCCGGAAGAAAAGGACGCCCTCCAGAAACAACTCGACGAGGCGCTCAAGAACCTCGACGCGAACAACACCATCATGACGAAAACCTACGGGTTCTCGCTCCTGCGCAACTACGTCATCTTTTTCGCCAAGACGCGTCTCTACACGCCGCTGAATGACGAGGAGTTCGCCAAGCTCTCTCCCGAGGACAGGGCAAAGCCCGACCTGATCAGGACGATTGACGGCAGGATTCACCTCTACGTCGCGTCCATCGAGAGCGTCGGGGCCAACGAGATTTTCCGGCGCAACGTCCAGCTTGTCCAGACCCAGCGGGAGAACCTCGTGCGGCTCGCCCAGGAAATCGGCAACGCGAAGAGCGATGGCGAGCGACGCCGCTTTCAAGACGAGCTCACGAAATCCGAGGAGGTGCTGAAAAAAAACGTCGAGGAGTTCGCCAAGCTCCACGGCATCACGCCGCTGCGCCCCTATCTCATCGAGGTCGAGGAGTCGCTGATCTACACGCCGCTGTCGGAGGATGAGGCGAAGCAAATCGCCACGAGCGCGACGACCCAGCCCGCCGCCGGAAAGTAAGCGCGCGTCGCCGCGTATCCGAAAACACATTACACACGCCCCTGACTGAAACGCCGGCGGTGTGTTTTGCGCCCATTTGGCGAGCCTTCCCGTGTTTGCCTGGCGCACCGGATGTCAATTTGGATCGTGACAATTATTCGTCAATGATTCTTGCAACAACAAAACAAAATCCACTGGCGAAAGATCACATCTAGTTCGCCTGTTTGCGCAACAAAATCGAAACCCACTTTTCCAAAACCCAATGAAAACAACCTCAATCAAACTTTTCGCATTCACAGCCACCGCCTTCGTTTTATTTTTTGCCGTCGCAAACATCGCCCAATCCGCTTCGGAGCCCATGAAAATCAAGGCGATTCCATACGCGCTGGAGGTATTGAACAAACCCGTGGCGCTCACCGTCACCGACGATTTGATACAAATCTCCACCAAGGGGAAAACGAATCTCTTCAACAATCCCAACGGCATCTACCGCGTGCAGGATGCACCGATGGTCGTGTTCACGCCCAAGGGCGATTTCACTCTGCGCGCAAAACTCACCGGCGATTTAAAAAGCATCTACGATGTGTGCGCGCTTGTCATCTATCAGGATGAAAATCTCTGGGCGAAGTTTTGCTACGAAAACTCGGTCGAGAAAATCCCGACGATTGTGTCAGTCGTGACTCGCACGCATTCCGACGACTGCAATTCGATGAGCGCGGGTGGCCATGCCTACATGGCGATGGTAAAGAAAGGGAACGAAATCACGTTTCTCTATTCGCCCGACAATATGAAGTGGCAGCAGATACGCAGCTTTCATCTCGCGTTGACGCAACCGCCCAAAGTCGGTTTCGCCTCGCACGGCTCCCGCGGCGACGGTTTCACTGCCAAGTTCACTGAAATCAAATATTGGGACAAGGCCTTGAAAGACATGAAAGACGAATAACGCCTTGCCATTCCGTCCTGCCCCCTGCTATGGGGATCACGAGGTCAAGGGCTAAAAGGCAAAATGTATTGTTGTTTTGATGGGATGCCGCCGCAGGCGGCTTATTTGCTTTCTTGATTAGTTCCCCTAGCCGGGGTGCGGGGCGGCAAACCCAGGGGGCAGAACGGGAGGGCCCGGACGTTCCAAAGTGAAAAGGGCGTTATGCGTGTTGGGTCACGCGGCGACATCCTCCTGCACGGCGGACCGCAACGCGGGGTTCCTGGCCTTGAGCGCCGCGGCCGACGGCCAGCTCATTTGCAGGCCCAGTTCCGCAGGTTTGACGCGGCCGGTGCGCAGCCGCCACCAGTCGACCGCGAACTGCCGGGCGATGGCCACGATCAGCTTGCGGCGCCGCGCCGATTGTCCGCGCAGGCGCGCTTCCTGCAGCATCGGTCGCAGTCGTTTGATCGGCCGGTAATCTGGCTGGAACTGCAACAGTCGCCACACCGCCTCGACCAGCAGGTGCCTTACCCGTGGGTTGCCGTGCTTGCTGATGCTTCCCTGCTTGCGGCCTTCGCCGGAGGAGTCTTCGCCCGGGATCAGCCCGATGTAGCCGCCTACCTGCCGGCGGTTCTTGAAGCGGGTCCACTCGCCGACTTCCCGGTCGATGACCTCCGCGGTAAGCGCGCCCAGGCCGGTGGGCAACTCCTCGGGTCTGGCGGCCTCGATGTCTTGGCTTAATGCCTCGATTTGATCGTCGATCTCCAGCAGGATCTGGTGCCAGCGGGCCAGGGTCTGGTGAAGGTGTTCGGGCAACTTCGCCGCCAGACGCTTGAACGCCAGCGGCCGCCACCATCTTTCGGAAGATCGTAACCGTAGTAGCGCGCGGTGCTCAGGCCGCGGTTGCTCATGCGCCCGCGGTCGCTCACCAGGCTGTCACGCTGACGGGTCTGCCCGCGCGAGCGTTCCTCGCTTTCGCTCGGCACGCGGATCACGCACAGCGTCTCGGTGTTCCCCGCCAAATACCGGTCGAGCATCCCGCACAACGCCAAGGCGTCGCGCTGGTCGGTCTTCACCTTCTTGCCGTATTGGTCCCAGTTGCGCGGACGAACCACCATGTTCCTTACGCCCAGCGCTTCCTGCCGACGGTGCAACACGTAGTCGAACGCTCCCGCTTCGTAGCAGCTATTCACCTCCTGCGCATCGCCCAGCCGGGCCTTCACCCACTCGACGAAACTCTCCGGCGTAAAGCGCCGCGCCGGCCTCGGCGAGGCGTCGTCATACTGCGCCACCACCACGTATTGTGCCCAATGCACGTCGATTCCCAGCTTCAGCCGCCTCGCCTTCTCTCCCGCTTGCTTCCCGGGAGGTCTAGACAGATCTTGACCCATGAGGGGATCGAGGAGGAGAGGGGGCAAAAGGAGGATGCGCGGGTCGAGATGAGGGGCGTTATGGGCGAGGAGTTGGGCCGGGGTTTGGTCGGAGCGGGAGCGGTTTTTGCGGGCGAAGTTGAAGAAGTGCTGGTAGGTGGTGACGGAGGCGAGGAAGTGCCGGGTGCCGTGGAAGGTTTCGAGGTCGAAGAACTCGGCTTCGATGGTGGCGTGGGAGCTTTCGACGTCGGCGTTGGCGTTGGGCCTGGCGGGAGGGTTGAAGCGGTGGCGGGCGCCGGAGGCGAGGAGGGAGCCGTGGAAGCCGTCTGGGCGGTAGTGGACGGTGTCGCCGTCGAACTCGGAGCCGAGGTCGGTGCGCACCTCGACCAGGGAGGGGTCGAGGCCGTGGGCCTTGAGGTGGTCGAGGAGGCGGGACAGGGCGAGGGTGGCGCAGGTTTTGGACAGCTCGGAGGAGTAGGAGACGAAGAGCGCGCCGGTGGCCTCGTCGCGGATGGTGTATTGGAAGCGGGGCAGGCCCTGGGCTTGCATCTGGGGCCAGTAATGGGGGATGTCGTTGAGATATTTGGTGTCCATCTGGAGGTGGGTGAGCGGGGCGTGGGCGGCTTTGATTTTGCGCAAGTCGGCCTTGCGTTTGTGTTTGCGCTGGCGGCGGCGTGTCAGCTGGTGATCGCGGAGGATGCGGTGGGCGGCGCCCTTGCCCACGGGCAGGACGAACATGTCCACGAGGCGGCGGGCGCCGAAACAGGGGGCCTTTTTTCTTGCGGCGACGACGGCCTGCTCGATTTTCGGGGGCGTGCACGCGGGCTGGTGATGGGGGCGGCGGGAGTGATTTTGGAAGGAGTCGTCGCCGTCCTGCCAGCGGCGCAGCCACAGCCGCACGGTGTTGCGCGCGCAGCCGAACTGGCGCATGGCCGCGCGGATGCCGTGGGCCGTGGCGTAGCGCACCAGTTCGTGGCGCAGGGAAAAGAGGTCTTGGCTTGCGCGGCTCATGACCGTGTAGAGTTTGAAGCGGGAGCCGGATGGGTTTTGCACACACCAGCTTCGCCTTGCGGAGCGCCCGGCTCCCGCCTTTTTAAACCTGAGACAGGCAGGGTGCGGGCCGCTTGGGGCCCGCACCCTGCCTGTCTCAGGTGGGCGGTGAGCCACTTGAGTCCCCGTTGGCCAAGCACCCTGAGCGTTGCCAGTTTCATCCCCGGTTCTTTCTTCGTTTGCTTCTTCGCTCCCCCGGGGCGTTGCCCCGGGTCAATATGTCTATAGGTCTTTCTGCTCCCGCTTGCTTCCGGCCTTGCTCAGCCGCCTTCGTTTCTCTCTCCTGTTTTTTGTTAGTATTCATCATCGGTGGTCAGGTTGGACGCCTCTCGCCCTCCTGACCACCCCATGTCATCTTTTTTCCCTCGTGGCCCAGCAATCCCCGGCAAACGGAGGCTGGCGGGTTCGTTTCACCGCTTCGCGCCCGCCGGCCTCAGAAAAAATCATCCCGAGCGTATAGAACACACACTCATGAATACTATCCCGGTAAACACCGCGGGCAGACGAGGCTTCAAACTCACCGTGGACAAACTCGGCAAGGATCAGGGGAAGGCAAATCATGCCAACGCATTCATCGGTTTCGGCGTGCCCCACCGGAAATCCTCCACCGGTGCCTACAAAATGGACGCGCTCAGGCAGGGAATCCCCGTCAATCACGACATCAATCCAAGCCCGGATACCGTGGCGTTTGTATCGTTATGCCACGAAGGCCTCTTCAACACGGAGACCATTGCATTGGCTAAAAAAGTCATCGCGGCGGGCGGCACCGTCATCATGGACGCGCAAGGCCAGCACCGAGGGCAAAGCCACTCATCCTACAACAAAACCGGAGAAGGAAAAGTTCAGGACGGCCTCGGAAACCCGCAGGGAATAACCAGGGAGGGATACACCATATGGGGAAACCCGAAAAACATCCGATAGGCCCAATGGAACATCTCCGAGCCGTCACCACCGCCAAGGTCCTCGGAAAAAAGGGCCTTCAGAATTTACGCAGATACGAACTGCGCCGCCTGCTCCCCGACTTCAAGCACCCCTGCGCCACACCGGCCCGGAACCAATCCTCAAAATCCCCATGCATTACGAGATCACCCTGAATTTCAAAAAAATCGAAACCTCCCTAAACGAGGAGCCCGTAATAATAATCGAAAAAGCGGAACACGCATATCACTATATAAAAGACGCGTTCGAAGCGCGACCCTTCCAAGAGAGCACATGGATAATTCCGATGGACCGAAAAAGTCATCCCTTGGGGCGGCACATGCTCTGTCTGGGCACACTCACCCAAAGCACGCTGGACACAAAAGCGATGTTCCGCTGCCTGCTGATGACCCAGGCGACCCAATTCATATTAAGCCATAATCATCCTAGCGGAATGCCAGCTCCCTCCCAATCAGACATTAGTACAACTCGTCAAGTCAAGGAAATGGCCCGCATCATGGATTATGATTTTACGGACCACGTCGTGGTCGGACGCCCGGAGATGGATCCGCAAAAAAACGGCTACGCATCCCTGAAGGAAATGGGCCTGATTTAACCGAAAAATACTGGTAATCTCAAATGCCCTCCGGGACAGTTTCCCCACCGAAAGACATTGGCGAAATTGACAGCTACAACCCCAACCCCGCAGCGATGACCTCCCCTGCAGCCTCGCGGGCCGGGGTCTGGTTTTTATACAAACGCGAGGCGACGCCTACGGGATGCTGCCCGCGCTCCCGGGGGGAGTGCTGTAATTCCTCCGGACTAAAAACCGGGTCGTCGCCCCCGCGAACCGCGCCCAAATTAAGCAGCCCGCCCAGCATGACATGATCCATATTGCCCAGCCGCGACGCGGCCTGCTCCACATCGAACAAACGAAGATCTCCCGGCGCATCAGGCCCGGCCGGGGTTCTGTAAGCGCGCCCGAGCGAAAGAAACCGGTCACCGTCCTTCCCCGGGGACACCAAGGCGCGGGCCAGCAATTCCACATGCGCCGACCAGATGCCCGGGCCCTCCTGATTAAAATTGGCGAACAAATAATCCGCCAACTCACGGCGGAACTCCGGACGCAGCGATGCGCGCTCCTCCAAACGGACGTGCCCGAAACTCAACGGATCGCCCGGCTCCAGCGCCTGCCCCTCCCGCGCGCTCGGGAAATGCCCGGCGGGCAATTTTAGCGAAATCACCTGGAGCGGCCCGCCCTTGGCAGGCTGGAAGCCAACCTCGAAAACCGCGACATCCCCCCACGTCTTGATCGCCTGGATGACACGCACCTCGCCCGCGCAGGGCGCCAGCACCGCGGGATACGGGGATAACGGCCGGGATTTCAAATAGTCCAACATCACCATAAAACCCTTTGCGACCTCCCGTAACTGAGGCAGCGATGAAACCGCAACCAGGGAAGCGCCGGGCGAAAACACCGCGCCGCCGGGCACAAACTCCCCGTTCTGTTTCGCAAACACGGACGGCTCGGCCACCCGGAAAAATTCCGGGGCGCCGCCGGGAAGGGCTGAATCCGCAACCGGCAGATAACGACTGCCCTCCGCCGGAATCACCGGAGGCAAATCCGGCGCGCCGGGTCGCAAACCCAGTTTGCCCAGCACCGCCGCATACGCGCCGGCGTCAAAAATCATCCGGCACGCACCGTCAAAATTCAGCACCGAAACCGGATGCCCGTCCACCCGGACATCCCTCAAACCCAAAACCGGCAGCCCGTCCGCCAGCTTTTCCGCCTGCGCAACCGGCAATTCCATCACCAGCCGGGTCGCCGAAACACGCTCCACTCCCTCAAAACGCGAGGCATCCGGCCGCAGGCAATAATGCATCCGGCCCGGCCGGTCCGTCCCCGCCACCAAACGCCCGTCGCGCACCGAATAAACCTCGCCGGGATAAAGCTGAATCCCGTCCACCTCGACCACGCCGGACTCCACCCGGAGCCAACCGGGCGTGTCCGGCGCCCGCACCGCCGCCTGGAACGCCACATCCTTCGCCCTCAGCCGGTCGTGGGCGAACGGATTGTCCATCACCAAACGCTCCGCACCCTTGCGGAAAAAGGGGCTGCGCGAGGGAAACGGGCCGTATTTCATGCGCCAGTAATCCGCCAGGCTCGAATAATTTTCCCGGGACAACGCGCCGGTATGCCGGATGCGCATCGAGGCTTGGGAACCGTCCTCGCCCATCGCGCCGGCCGCCAGCGCCCCGACAGGCAACTGCACATGGGGCAGTTCCTCCAAGGGCTGGCGCACCGCCGCCACGCCCGCGGGAGTCCGCTCCGCGACACAACCCAGCATAGGATGCACCCCGATGGCCCGCGGGGACACGGCCTGCGGAAATCCCCCTCCATACAAAGGACTGGCCACCTCCAGCGACAAACCCGGATAACGGGCGTGCCACCGGCCAAGAAAAGCCGCCGCCGAAGAGGCGTCAAAAGGCACGCGGCGCAACCGCACGCCAAATTCCTGCCCCAATGCCTCTGCCTCCTCCCGGCCCGGACCGCCGGGACCAAAGACCAGCTTGACCGAACGACACTTGCACCGTTCCGCCAAGAGGCGCAAATCAACAAAACCATCGCGCCGGGCATAATCCGACACCAAATAACGCACCGCGCCCTCCCGCCCCTCCCGTCCCCGCGCCTGGCCCACCTTCACCCGGCGCAACACCGCCTGAAGATCCTTTAAAAATTCCCCGGCGATGGGCACCTCCGTCTTGGAGTCCACCGAATTCGACAGGGCATACCCGCCCGAAACCGCCAGCCCATCCGGGGTGAACCCTTCCAGCAAATCATCCAGCAAGGTGGGCAGCGCCACACCATCGACCACCTGCACCGCGCCGACCGAGGCGCGCCCTAAAACGTCCTCCCGCGCCTTGATCTTGCCGGACAAAAGCTGCTCCGACCAGACATGCGGGGCGCCATGCTCGATTTCATAACGATCCGTCACCAAGCGCGCCGCCGCCTTCAACAAGGGCCGTGTCCCGATGTCCAGACGCTCGGCGCATTCCATCAAAAACGCCTGCGCGCGGGCATGCGCCTCCGCCCGCCCCTCCGCCCCGGACGAAAGATACGCCGAACGCAAGGCCTCAAAGCGGGCCTCCCATTCGCTGCCACCCCCGGCTCCCCGCTCCAGCCTCACCAGCGCGGAAGTCACCGACTCGCCGGAAAGAAAACCGCGCGCGTGAGCGCATTCCAAAGCCACCACCCGCTCGCGAAACACCGTGCGCAAACGCGCCACCAAGGGATCGTCATGCACATACATCAACTGCTCGTGCAAGGTTAAGCCCGTCTCCCGGCCCGAACCGCTTTCCAACACCGCCAGCGAGCTGCCAAGATTATAACACCCGGCCAGCAAACCCAGCACCGGGGGCCGGGACGCCTCCAAAGCCAGTCCGTCCGCTCCTCCCGCCTCTCCCACCCCTTCCGCTTCTCCCGCCTCCACCGCCCGGGCCAGCAGCCCCGAATACAAATTCCGCGCCTCGGTGCGGGAGCGCACCCCGTCCGCGAGATACCGGTCGCCAAACGCGGCGGCCACGGTGTCGCGGCCCAGCAAACGCTCCATCACCAGATGCATCGCCAGACGGGACACCCGTGTGGTCCGGCCTCCCTCGTCCACCGCCAGAAACGCCCCGGTCGCCGTGGGGTCATCCGCCCCGCCCAAAATCCCGGCGAATTTCCCCAGCAAGCGGGCATGCTCCGCCGCCAGCGCGTTGGAATCATTTTCGCAGCGCCGGATCAATTCCTCGCGGACAGGCAATTCCGCCGCGGCCAGCTCCTCAAGATCGCCGCCCCACACCGCCCCGTCCTTCGGGGTTCCGGGCGCATGGAAATGCATGTTGCCCTTGATCAACCCCTCCAAGGCATTCAAATCCAAGCCAAAGGCCAGGCCGGACACCGTGCCGGCGTCAAAAATCACGCGATCCGCCGCCTGCTCATCGAGCAGGGGCAAAAACCGGGGATTCAGCTCCTTCACGGCTTGGACCTCCATCATGTCCCCGTCAAAATCCAGGTTCAGGGGCGTCGCGACCAAGGGATGCACCCGCACCGCCTCATCATCGGGCGCGTTCAACCGCGTCCGCACCGCCAGAAACGACTGCGCATGCAATCGGGGATATCGCGAAATCACCATGCGCCAGTCCCGGTTCAATCCGGTCAGATAATCCGACACCATGGGATCGGTCAGGCACACATGCGCCAGATGCCGCAAAAATCGGCGCGCCCCATACCCGTTCGAGGCCGGGGAACCGCGGCCGCAAATATAGTCGAAATTCCGGCGCTCGCCTGGCGGCAGGCGGTCAGAAACCCAGCCCGTCACCGCCGCCACCGCGCCGGGCATGCCCGCCTCCTCGCCAGCCAGACGCCGCAACACCCGCGGCACACGGGAACGCAATTCCCCGAAAAGATTCGCATCGGGGCAATCCCGCGAGCAGGCGTCAAATACCGCCGCGAAAAAAGACGCCTTGGCCCGCACGGCGGGCTCGGGGGACTGCGCAAACGCGGCGTGCAAATGCTGGGAAAGCAAATGCCCGCGCAGCACGGCCATGTCCAGCGGCGGCAGCCCGATCGTATCCGCCGGAAGTCCTGTGTCCGCTGCGGCGATCAGGCGCGCCGACCAGGGCAGCCGGTAACCTTCATACACCGTCCGATACCAGCCCGTCTTGCCTTCCAGAGAGGGCAGCAGGCCCAAAAACCCGCGCGACGGGGCGCGCTCCAAACGCTGATACGGCAGGCGCAACGCATCATAAGCCCCGGGACCGAGGACATAATAACCCATCAAAACCTGCAACCGCGCGCGATATTCCATCGAGGCTCCATCCGCCTCCAGTTGCCGCGCCGCCGCCGCCAGCCCGCCCATCAGCCTGCGGGTCTCATCATAGACCGCCTCGCCAAACGCGTCCGGCACCGGCGGGGGCACCCGCACCAGCGGCACCACGGTCGATCGCAGCTTCGACATCAGGGGCACCCGGCCAAAGCCAAAACCATCCAGCAACAGCTTGCGCTCCTGCGCAACATACACGGCATCCCCGGTGGCCCCGCGTCCGCCTTGCAGCCGGGGAAATTTGCGAAAATGCTCCTGCATGCGCACCGCCAAAAGCGGATCCTCCGCCCCCAGCGCCCGCAACACCGCCTCCACCGCCGCCGGCCCCGTCAAAAAATCCGCGCCGCCTGTCCGGGCGCCCAGCAGCGAATACCCCAGCGCATCCGGCCTTCCGCCCGCGCCCGGCGCCACCACCCGGGCGCGCAACTCGCGGGACACGTCGTCAAAAGCCCGGCCTTCCGCCAAGGCCCCGGCAAACAAATCCGACAATACCGCGGGATTGAAATCCACCAGCGCCGCGTCACCCAAAAGCAATTTTTGGAAAATCTCCGAAATCCTGCCGTCAAAACCATAAAACAGCGCAACCGGCGACAAACGTCGGCCCGCCACCTCGAAGGGCCGGCGGAAAAACATCGCGGGATTAAAATACCCGGCGGTCTCCGACAGTGTCAGCTTCCGGGGCGTCTCCAGCCCCTGCTCCAATTGTTCCATGGATTCCAGCTCCGGATAATCCGCGAACCCGGCGCCCAGCCCGCCGGGCTCCAGCCCGAAGGTGCGCAGGCTCGCGCCCAGCTCCCGCGACAATAAATAATGCTCCACGCCTTCCGGCGCGCCCATGTCGCCTTCCGCCACCCGCGCCATCATCGCCTCCAGCATGCCGGGGTTCAGATTCGCGGCGGACTCCGGGTCGAGCAGACGCAAATACCCGTCTTCGCCGCGCACCCGCGCCGCATACACCGACGCATTGTCGAAAAACACCCTCGCGCGCCCGGAAAGCCGCTCTAAAAATCCTTCCCTGCCGCCGCCTCGCTCATATTCCTGCAAAGCCGAGGCCGCCATGCCCGGCAGCACCGCGTCCAATTGTGCCGCCACCGCTTCCGGCAACACCGCGCCCCCCAGCAGCTCGTCCTCAAAAAAAGAGGCATACACCGCGGGAACCGCCACCCCGGCCTTCCGCCCAAAACCGGCATGCAGCGCCAGCGCCTCCGCCAGACTGTAATACAACCAATCCGCCAAGCCCGGCACCTCCGCCAGCCCGGGCAGCCCGTCCAGCCAGGCCGCCAGCTTTCCACGCGCACCCGCCGCCGCCTTCGCCCGCTCCCATCGCTCCTGGGTATGCACGCGCGAAAAGATCTCGTCCTGACTGCGCACCAGCAGCGCCGCCGACTCCATGAAACGCTGCAAAAGTCCGGGCGGCGGACGGTTCGCCACCGCATCCGGCGCCTCCCGCGCCTCCGCGCCCGCAAGGCCTTCCATTGCAGTCTCCAAATCAGGTGTCGTTGCCATGCCTTCCCTTGGATTGCCGGACGCGCCGCCGGGAAAGATTTTATAAAAAAGCCCGCGCGGCGTTTTTAGATTCCAGGTTTTCCACGGCCCCATGCGGCATCCCGCCGCCAAATGCCCATAGCATACCCGCCATGGAAGACGACAAAACCGCCAAGCTGAAAAACAATTACGGCAGCCTTAATTCCGCCAAAAGGCCGGATGGTCGCGAAAAGCCGCAAACCGCGACCGGCATCCGGGCCGACAGGAAAAGCACACCGGAACCCGGGAAAACCCCGGATACCGATCAATCCGGAAAAACCGCGGCAAAACCCCAAAGCCCGCTCCCGGAAACCCCGTCCCCTGAAATCTTCGCCCGGCACCGGGAAACAAAAATCAAGACCCTGTCCATCGACGACACCTTGATCAAGCACTACGTCACCCACTGCGCCCTCGCCGGCACCTGCGCGGGCATCCTTACCGCATCGAACGACGAACTGGCCGGGAAATTCAACCACATCTCGACGACCCCGGCCGCCATCAAGGCCCTCGAACACCACCACGCCATGCTGGCCGGCCAGATGTTCAGCGGCATCCCCATGGAGGACATCGCCGACCACAAAAATCCCAGCCCGTTCTTCAATCCGGAAGAAATCAAATCCTTCGGCGGCCACTCCGAAATGGCAAGATTCATGGCCCTGCGCCGCCATTGCAAAAATCCCCAGCCGTCCGACCAGGAACTCCAGGACGCCCTCGGCCAAATCCCCAGATACCAGGCCCAGCTTCACCATTCCTGCCAGGACGCTCCCGACCAAAACCTCGCCCTGCTCAAACTCCAATACGAAATCTGGAAACTCGAAAACTGTCCGCCCACGCCAAACCTCCCGGAAAAGGAACGGGCACAAAAAAAAGTCCGGCTGCTCGCCGAAAAACAAACCCTGCTCAACGCCAGCCACAACGATTCCGCCCTCACCGAGTCCATCGCCCTCGTCAACGACGCGGCCACCTGCGCCGCAAACCTGCTCGGCCACCATGCCTCGAGGGAACAACTGCACGGCCTCGCCGCCGATCTGGCCAAAGGCGGCGAAAACAGTTTCGAGAAGGAAGAAAAAGCCTTCGCCTTCTTCCCGCCCCGGCTGCGCCACGCCTACCGGTCCAACACCATGCAACCGGACGAAAGGGCTCAGTTCTGGCGGCAGGCCGCCGCCCTGACCCAAAACCTCACTCCCGAAGACGCGGTGAAACTCACCGTCCTCCAAACCGGCGTCGTCGCCCGCGAAACCGCGGAGGACGCCGCCATTATCGCCGCAAGAAACACCAAAGATGAAAATCATGCATTGGAAAAATATAACCTGAGCCAAAGGCAAAAACAAGAAACCGCCCGGCGTGAAAAAGAGCAAAAAGACAAGACGGACGAGCACCTCCGCAAAAAAAACATGGACGAAATGCTCAACACCACCTTCGCCCCGATCAAAGAAGCCACCAAGGCACTGGAGGGGCTCAGACTCGACAAGTGACACACCTCCCGGGGAACAAGCGAAAACGCGCGCCCGCTCACAGGCGCGCGTTTTTCGCAACCAAACCAAAATCATCATACCCACAAAACGCCCCCTCCCTGAATCCCGCACCGCCGGGAGCCCCTCCCGATTTCCGACCATATGAACCGAAACTATCTTTATATCACTTTCTCCGGATGCGCCGTCGCCAAGCCCCGGCTGCTCTCAACCGCCGCAAAAGGCGCCCGCCCCAGACATCACACGCTCAAAAGCACCCTGATCGCCCGCATCGGAAAACACTCACCCGACTGGAACAGCGTCTGGGACTGGCTGCTCAAAATCACCGGCCAGAACGACTCCATCCTCTGCATCCAGCTTCCCTGGTTCCCGATCCCCGAAAACCCCGGCAACGGCGGGCAAACCCGGGAACTCAAATATAAAAAGCTGACCATCCGCTGGAGCCCGGCCACGGGGGAATTTTCCCTCGTCCCGGCGCCCTTCACCGGCGAGCCCCATCCCCTGCCCTGCCTCACGGCCTTCCTGCCCAAAAACTACCCGGGCGAAGCCATGGGCTTTCAATACATCCTCAACCCGGACCACCCCGCCCTTGTCAAGGACATCGGCGACACCCTGGAATTCAACCCTGCCGAACATCCCGAAATCCACCAACAATTGCTGGAGGAATTCGGGGGCATGTGCGGCCTGCCCGGCCCGAAATCAAAAACCGAGGCCGCGCCAGCCCGGCCCCCGGCACCCCGCGCACCCGCCCGGCCTCCCCGCCAACCATCAAAACACGTCACCCTCCACCCTCAAAAATTATAATCAAATACATTTGATTATATATTTCCCCAAAATACCCGTCCCCGCCTTTCCTGCCCTCACGGCCCGACAGTCCATGTTGCATCCTTCCCCATGCCCGACATCCATGCCCTTCCGCCCGCGCCCAACGCCAGCCTCCACCTCGCGCTCAACTCCGACATGCTGGCCGCCGTCACCGATGCCTGCGCCCGGCAGCTATTCCACGCGAATATAAAAATGCGCAAACCAAACCGCGCGATCCCGACCCACCGGACAAACCGGGAAAACGCGGAACGCCACCGGCACATCCAGGGCCTTCGCGCCCTGCTCGCCTCCGCGCCGTCGCAAATCCGCCGGCACATTCAGGCCGGGCTAAAACTAAAAATCCAAAAATTGCGCGCCAAGCACGGCATTCCGGCAGCCGGGAAAAAACAATCATAAACACCCATGATCACCGCCCGCATGAACCTTCTGTCCAGCATCACCCCCAATCCCGCAATCCCCAACCCCGCATGATCCCGATTGAAACAAACCCGGAAAAAAATCTTCCGCTTGACGCCGCGCTGGCGGCTTTCACCCAGCATGCGCTCGGCCTGGCCTTCCCCCAAAGTTCCTTCGCCGGAGTTTTTAGGGAAATAGTGCAGGAACACTTCCATTATCCGCATTGCATCTTCTGGCGGAATTCAAAAACCGCCGGGATCGCCGCCACCGCCGCCGCCCTCCGCGCCTGCCACGGCGACACCCGCGCAGCCGCCCTCAAAATCCTCGTCGACGCCCTGCCCGGGCTGCCTTCCGGACAACGGCTCCCAACTGCCAAAACCATCGGAAACACTCTTCGCCACAAAACCCAATTCCGGGAACCGGGCTGCATCCTGGCCGACAACTTCGAGGGCATGCCGCAGGAATTCGCATGGGCCTGCCTGCAATTGTCCGGCCAGCCGGACATCCCCGAAATCAACAACGCCAACGTCTCGCCCCCCAAATCCGCGGCAAACCAAATACCAAAATCCGAATTCGGAAAAAACCTCAACCCGATCGGTAAAAAACAACCGGCCGCCCACCACGGGCGCAACCCGCCCCCTCCGCGTCCGTCTTTTCAGCCTCATGACACAGCACACAACCACGTTGCCTTTCCCGTCAAACAAGCCACCAAAGGGGCGCTAATCACATGGAAAACATCGCCGTCCCTCGCTGCCTTGTCATCCTAAAGGACCTGGAATCCATGTCATTCGGGCCTCAGCGCCGGGAGGAACCCGTCATCCATGTCGTATTCGACAAAAAACACCTTCAAGAACTCTCCCTGCGGCACCAGAACCCAAGCAAAAACGCGGGAGGCTCCGGGCCTTTGTGCCCGGGCTCCCGCTGGTTTCAAAGCAGTCGTGCATGCGAACAATACTGTTTTCTCGCCACGGCGGCTACGAATGCTCCAGCAAAGGCGACCGGCGCTTCTCCGCGTTCTACGCCACCCTCCCAGACGGCCGCACGATCGAGCAGGCCTACCAGCTCGACGTCAAAGGGTACCGAAAATTCGGCAATAATCCCATGCTCGGGAAAGGCAAACCGCCCCTGAAACCCTTCCCGGAAGACTCGCTCTGGCTCGCCTACCTCGACCTCTGGCGCACATGGGCCATCGCGAATCCAACGCTCCTGCACGAACTCCGCGAACTCGCCGCAAAGCACAGCCACACGCTCAGCGACATGTTCGCCACCAGCGCCATTAATCAGGCGCGGGCTCTCGCCACACTCCTCAACGAGATGGCCTGACCCCAAAAAACCTATGGGCTGCCGGGAACGGCGGCCCATAGGCAACACATAAAGACAAACTTTACGTCCACCTCCGATCCCTTTCACGCCATGGCCATCCCCACATCTGTTCGGATGTCCTTTGGCTTGGTGCGCCCGTGGAACGCTGAAAATCGGGCAGACCCGAGATCACCCGGCAGGTCGCCGGAAACGGCACCCTGTTCGATTACCACGAAATCATGATAAACGATGATGCAACATCCACAGAGACCAAGGCAGACAACACGGGTTGGCCCTATGTGCAGATTGCCGTTCTAAAGCCAGACAAGTCCACCTCTGCCGCAACGCAGCTGTCTGCAAGCGTGATTGATCCAAACAGGTGGACACCGTGGAAATACAGAAAAGGAGACGACATAGACTTGATACGCCGGCTTGCGATGCACCGATTTCTACGCACGTCGGGATACCTTTGCCACGGGGCACTTCCAACATCACCACCGCTGACTGTCCAAATCGCCCACTACATCGAGGGCGCACCTCTTCATCCCAACAGAACCCCCAAGGAGGTCATGTGCACCATTTATACCATTATACCAGATTGAAAGGGATAATCGTATGAAAACGACCAAAATAAAAGCGACCCAATCAGCATCCCGTCTGTTGTCCTTCCGCCACTCCCATGGAGGCATTCAGGCTACCGCTTCCAACACCGTCTTGGGATGCCTGGCGGCCACTTGAATAAGCATACGGGCCGCATTGGTGGCGGCAACCCGGGCACGTTGCCACGAGGACGGAGAATAACGGCGCTTGCGATGGCCGCCTTTGCCGTCGGAGGTGATTTCAGTGACGCGGCCAAGCGCGACCGCCCCGCTTTCGAGCAGTCGTTTGCGATGGATGATTTCCTTGAGGATCGTGGTATTCGAATGGGACAGGAAATTCAGCGGTAATCAGCCAAAACCCTTTCGGGAAAAACTACGAAAACCATAATCCACAAATCAGCCGCCCTGGCATTCCTCCAAACCATAATCGAACCCAATATCAACCACCCATGGCCTCCCGACACCACACACCGGCAAAAAATCGGCGCAAACCCGTCCGTACCGTCCGCGACTTGCGCAACCAAATCAAAAGCCTCTCCCGCGAGCAAATAGACACCCTCGCCCTCAATATCGCCACCGTCTGGTTCACCAACCTCGACGGAAAACTCGAATTCGACTGCGAACTCAACAGCGACCACATGGCGGCGGTCACCGATATCCTCACCGGCTCGGGCATCTACCCTGATATATAAATTAAAAACCAGACGCACGCAAAACACGCGCCTCCTCGCAGGCCCAGCCAAACCACAACCATCATTTTCCTTTTCCCATGCAAATCACCAAGCCGAACAAACTCCCGCTCCTGCTCATCTGCCTTCTGGCTGCAACCACAAGCCACCTTGCCTTGAACGCCTATCCGGCCGCATGGCAAAACACCCCGCAAAAAGAATCCAAATGGCTCGTCGCCGGCGGCGCCATCGGCGGCCAGGCCAAACCGGATGGGCGCGCCAGCGTCAATCTCTGCGGAATCACCGCCGCCGCGGGCTGGCGTTTCACCCCCCGGCAGGAACTGCGCCTCGAAACCGGCGGCTGGTTCGCCAGCCAGTCGGAAACCTACACCCTGTCCATCGACACCCAGCCGGACACACCCATCGGCGCCACCCACCAAACCATCGACTATCTCATGATCCCGGCGCTGCTGTCTTACAACCATGGCATCCCCCTGGGAAAAAATTCCGGTTGGACCCTACAAGCCGCCGCCATCGCCGGCATCCTTCAAATCCACACCCGATACGACGCGCGCACCTCACCCGGCGAATCCCACGCCGGCGAACCCGGCCTGAACTTCCGGGAAAAATTTTCCGGGACCGACACCGCCCCTGCCCTCGGCGCAAGCCTCGGCATAGTCCGCAAACTCTCCGGGCAACTCGATATCAACCTGTCGCTGCGCGTCCTCAGAATCGGGGAAACCCGCTTCAACTGGGGCGGGCTGGACAAATTCACCACCTGCATCGCCTCCGTGACCGCCGGCTGGAGATTATAAATCACCGCATCTTTCCAAACACCCCTCCGAATAATCCCGGCCAATAACACCCCGGCAAACGCCACCCGCTCCGCCGTCAAAACCCGCGCCGCCCCGGATTTCCCTCCGGGGCGGCTTGTTTTATCCCGCGCAACCCTCACTCGCATGGAACTTTTTTTCAACTTTAACACCGATGCCGATCCCGCCGCCGATCCCTTCAACCCTGCGCGCAACACCGCATCCCCGCCGGACACCGAACACCCCCAAGGCGGCAAGCCGGAACTCAGCCAGTGGTTCACTCCCACGTGGGCGGCCGAACGCCTGTTCGACCATTATTTCTCCAGCCTGCCCCGCGGCAGCACCGTCTGCGAATTCTCCTGCGGCCGCGGAAATTTCCTCCGCGCCATCCCGGAATACCACCACGCCTTCGGAGTCGAAATCGACCCCGAACTGGCCCGCCTCGCCGAAATCAACACCGGGCGCCCCGTCATCACCGGGAAATTCGAGGAGGTAAAACTGCCCGACGCCATCGACGCCTTCGTCGGCAATCCCCCCTTCGTCGCCGGCATCCTCGACACCTTTCTTCACCGCATGCACCGGCACCTGCGATTCGGCGGCAGCGCCGGCATGATCCTGCCCGTCTATGCTTTTCAATTCTCCTCCCGGGTGCGGCGCTACAACGAATTGTTCTCCATCCGCCAGGACTTGATCCCGGGCAAACAAATGTTCCCCGGCCTCAGCCATCCCCTGTGCTTCGCCCTGTTCACCAAGGAGACCAGGCCCGTCCTCGTCAATTTCACCTTGTTCGGGGACATCCATGAAATCAACCGGATGCGCCCGGAACTGAAAAGAACCGCCATCAACGATGTCTCACCCAAAGGCATCTGGCACCGCATCACATTCCAAGCCCTCCAGTCCTTCGGTGGACAGGCCAGACTCGACACCCTGTACGACTACATCAGCCCCCGGCGTCCGTCCCCGAACGCATGGTGGAAGGAAAAAATCCGCCAGACCTGCTGCAAATACTTCACCCGGCTTGACACCGGCCTCTACGCCCTGCCCGAAACCGGAACCGACACACTCGCCGCATCCTGAATATTTCCGACAAACCTCATGCATAAAAAATTATCACCAGAAATCCTCAAGGCGCTCGCATCATTTCATTACGCAGCACATGGCGAGCAGATTGCCGCCATTTTAAACGAACAACTGCCACCCGATATCTATAAGAAAATAAAAACAATATTCGCCGCCTTCCAAGGCTGCTGGGACAAAAAATCCGGCGCCCATCTCTTTCCCTGCGATCCCCAACCCCACATCCGGCACATCCTCGGCACCGGCATCATGCCGGAAATCAATCCGCTCGAATTCTTCCCCACCCCGGAAAAATTGGCCACAGGCCTTTTTAATACAGACTTCATCAAAGACCAGTGTGACCGGATCAATTACCAGCGCCGCGAAGGAACACCCGTGCGCATGCTCGAACCGTCCGCCGGCTCCGGCGCCCTGGCCGACCACGCCGCCCGGCTCCTGGCCGACGGCAAACAGGCGGTCGCCTGCGTCGAACTTGACCCGCAACACTGCAAAACCCTCGCCCGGAAAAATTACGATGTCATCGGGACCGATTTTCTCAAATGGGAACCCGGGGAAAAGTTCCCCCTCATCGTGATGAATCCGCCTTTCGGCAATAATGCCTGGCAGAAACATCTGCGACACGCCTTCGACTTGCTCACGCACGACGGAAAACTCGTCTGCATCACACCGGCAAACCTGCCGGACGATCCCGAATTCCTGCAATGGCTCGCCGAACACGGCGAATTCGAGGAAAATCCGTCGGATGCCTTCAAACCTTCCGGCACCTCCATCCGCACCGGCACGATATTCATCGACAAAGCCTGCCATGCCGCGCTGCAACGTCGGCGCGAAACCGGCAGCCCGGACCTCGACAACTTCCTGCTCCACATCGACAATGACCGGGCCTTTTGGAAAACCAAAACCGACGCGTTCCGTCAAATCTCCGCCAGCTTGATCGCTCACGACGCAACCCACCAATCCGCCGCATGGGAGCAAGCGGTCAAAACTTTTGGGGAAACCTGCGACCAACTCGCCTTGGCCCTGCTTAAAACCTGGCTCATCCCCTGCCGGCTCACCGCAAAAGACCACGCCGGAATTTTCCACGGCCTATGGCTCGAAAAACTTGAGGACGCCGGCCGCCCAAAAACCATGCAGGACTCGAACATTCATTCCCGTGAAAAAGCCCTCGACCAGCAACTGCTTGTCTTTGCCGATCACACCGACGCCGGCCCCCGCCCCCTGATCGGAAGACACTGACGGAAGCGGCGCGGCGACATCAACTGATTTTAAAACTCTCCCCCTGCCCCCTTGGAAGAGACCGCCGTGCCGGAATCGCCGCCCGGCTCGTCCAGCATCTCGGAAAAGAGTTTTTTCACCCGAGCCTTGGTGACGACCTCGGCAATTGCGCCAGCCATGCGGTCCACGGCCAGGGACGTAAACTTGCGCCGCATCCAGTCGGATTGCAATCGCACGCCCATTTCATCAAGCCGGGCCTGCACCAGCGCCGCCACGGCCCGCTCCAACGCGGCGTTCTCACTCGCATTCAAAGATGAGGATTTCATGCCCAAAATATGGGAAAAAATCAAAAGAACCAAAATCGCCGGTCCTTTCCCCGCGAACCTATCCCGGCGAATTCTGATGATGAAGTGATTGAAGGCATGCGGAAACCCGTCCGCAGGGGTTTCTTCTGCGCGCCAATCGAGGGAAACCCGCCCTCCATCTTGCAACAGGACAACGAGCACTCCCGCAATCGGGAGGCCCCCGCTCAAATCATTCCGCCAATAACAATGAATAACACATCCTGTCATCGACTGACCGCGCAGGAGCACGCCACCGTGCTGGCCGCGCTGCGCTATTACCAACGGCAGGGACTCGCCGACGACTCGGACCTCCGGCCCGCGGAGATCCACGACATCGCCACCGGCGGAGACCGCGCCTGTTTTGCCGCCAGCCTCGATGCCGCGGGCATCGACGCCCTTTGCGAACGACTGAACACGACGGAGGAGGAGATGGACGCCGCCGACCCAGCCGGCGCTCCCGGCAAAATCAACCACCGCTGCCTGAGCGATTTCGAGGAAGCGGCCGGGGCCGCGCTCCGGAAACGCTCCGCCACCCCCGAAACCCCCGCTGCATGAAAACCGCCACCCGTCGGCGCGCCCGACGCGCCATCCGCATCCTGAAACTGCTGGCCGCCGCGAAAATTCACCCGGACGGGGTTTCCCTCTCCGGCGGCCGCTTCTTCAACAGTCGTTGCCTCGACGACTGCTTCGAGGCCGGCGACGGCACCGAAGTCGTCGTCCTTATCATGCAGGCTTGTCGCACGGACGAAGCCCTCCGCCGGGCCTTCCGCTCCGGGCTGTCCAGCCGTTTCGTCGATCTCGACGGCTGGAGCAGGACGCTCGCCGATTGGGAGGCGCGGCAACCCGCGCCGCTCCCCCATCTTGAATCGAACAACACATCATCCCATGTCACTCATTCACACTGAAACACCGGAAAGCGGACACACCGCAGGCCCTTGGGAGTCTGGCGCCGACGCCACAGAATATAATAATCCGCAATTCCCTCGATAGGATCGTCGCGAGAATCAATATTGCCGGTGCTCTCGGGGCCAGCGGCGGAGACTTTCGCCTCGGCTCACCCCACCGCAAGGATTGCGCCGAAGCCAGCGCCCGCCTGATCGCCGCCACGCCATCGACGTGATGAAACGCACGAACAGCGCCCGTAAAAACGACAGCACCATCACAAACGCATAGACCCTGACGGTCCGTCCGTGCGGATCGGTGAACACGTCCCTTCGACTTACTCTCTTTGCAAACGCAGGGAATGCACTGCCACAGACTGAATCACCCCAAACATATTTTTATGAATAACACAGAAATCTGGAACTCGCAATTCCTCCCCACACCCGCCGACCGCCGCGCTCTGGCCACCGCAAACCCTAACCTGACGCCCTCCGAACTTGAATGCAAAATAGCTAGTGGCTGGATGGCCGCCTCCCAAAAAGCGCGGGCGGCGGCCGCCATCCGGTTCAGGGACGCATTCTCCCGCCTGTGCTGGCCCTGCAAATGGTATGCCGAAGATTGCAAAACGCCCACCTTCACAGGTGACATCCTTACCGAGAAAAACCGACGCTATATCAATAATTACAACGGATCCGACTTCATGGAAGACGCCATCGACGAAGCCTTGGACGTGCTGGAAAGATTCAAAGACCGCCAGAAAAAAGAAGAGAAATCATCACCCCTGGCACCCATGGGACCAAACGGCGAATTCCTCCCCGGGCCGCCCGTGGCCCACTTTTGCCCGGGAGACATCGGATTATATCAATACAAATTCGATGACTGCGAAGGCGTGCAACTTTCTGCAATGGACAACACATTGCTCCAAGCCGGACGTAACACGCAAATCAAACAACCTGTCCTGGCATCCATCTATTGCGCGGTGGGCCCCTGCAATGTCGCCATCGAACCGGAGGGGCGCAGCCTTCAATTCGAACCCGGTGCAAAATCCTTCATCTTTCACCTATTTTACGACCACATCCCCTCCTACGCCGAATTATACGGCGACGTGGCGGCATACCCGCTGATAAAAATGCCAGAAAATCACCCGGTCATAAATGGAGAACCCGTGCATATGCGCTTCACGAAAGAAACCTGGATGGGCTCATCTGACACCTATCCCATGAAACACCGCCCATGGAACACCCTCTCCGGCGATCAAGCGCGGGAATTAATCCATATTTACGAAGCCAAACAAAACGCCGCCGCCGCAACCAAAGAAATGAATAGCCGCAAAACACACAAAAATAATAATAGATCGTGTGCCGAACCGAAGGCGACATCAGACAAGCCTGGAAGCACTGAATTTATAATAGGATTCCGCGCTCCCATCCTCCCTCAGCCCCATGCCGGGGGAGTTTTTTCCAGCCTCCTCGCCACACGCCGTGAAAACCTGCCGGGACAAAACATGCCTGCTTAAACCAAAAACCAACCTTCCGAATAGTCATGAAAAACACCATCACCAAACCCACTGCCACCAGCCTTCCCGTCACCCCGCACACACCGGACACATCCTCCGCCGTACCCTCCGCCAAGCGCACCCCGATGCAGCAGCAATATTTCAAAATAAAGGGGAGTCTCCCCGGCGACACCCTGCTTCTTTTCCGTCTCGGTGATTTTACGAAATGTTCTACGAAGACGCCGCCATCGCCTCAAAACTCCTGAACCTCACCCTCACCAAGCGCCAGAACATCCCCATGGCCGGCATCCCCTGCCATGCCGTCCACCACCATATCAGCAAACTCCTCGCTGCCGGGAAAAAAATCGCCATCTGCGACCAGACCGGGCCCGCCAAGGCCGGCGAATTCGCCCGCCGCCAAATCACCTCCATCCTCATCCCGGCGTCCCCGTGCTATAAAGAATAATGCCCATCCGTCCTCTCACCAACCAGCCCGACCATGTCCATTCCTCATTCTGGACTAATGGACCAAGACCGCGGCCAACTGGGAAACCGCTCATTTGGGCGAACTCCCGCCCCTCGCCCCCACTGCCATAATTCCCCATCAACCCACACCCGCTCATGCGCATCCTTCACGTCTCCGACCTCCACCTCCGCCAGCAATGCCTCGACTGGGCGCTGACCGAATCACGCAACCACGACCTCCTTGTCATAGCGGGCGACCTGCTCAACTTCCATCTCCCCTGCCCCGCCCCCAAACAGGCCGAACAAATCAAAGCATGGGCGGCGGCAATACAAACGCCGACAATCGTCTGCTCCGGCAATCACGACCTCTGGCCAAAAAATCCCTTGGTGACAAAAGACACGAAAGCCGACGGCCAATGGCTCCGGCTCCTCAAAACCAACAAAAACATCATCGCCACCGATGGCGACACCATTTCCCTGAACGGGACGACCATCAAGGCAAACGGCTGGCTCAAGCTACCCGACCCAAAACCCTGCGACATCCTCGTCACCCATGCGCCGCCCTCGGAATGCGACTGCTCCGCCAGCGACACCGGCCCCGATTTCGGCGATCAAGACCTCTGGCATGTCATCGGCGGCAACATGCCCGCACTCATCCTGTCCGGCCATATCCACCACCCCCGAAAACACGCCTGCCAAATCAGAACCTTGGCGGGGTCGCTCACAATCCTCAACCCGGGCATGAACACCTCTGCGCCCATTCCCAACCATTGGGCAATCAACACCACCTCCAAAAAAGCCCTCCATTATCCCTCCGGTGCAATCGTCAACTGGCGATAACAATATTTCATTTCTCACTCCGACACCGCGAGCGGCGGGCCACGCGGACCCGCCCGAGGCGACCGCAGCGCAGGCGCAGGGAGCCGAGACGCTGGCCGAGACGCTGGCCGAGACGCGAGCAAAGCGAGCGCAAGCGGGCGCAGCAGGGTTCCCGCCCGTCACCCCAGGGCGGCGCCGCCTCGGCGCAACGCAACGCAGTGAAGTGCAGCCGTGGACGGCGCGGCGGGCCCGATGCCCGCTCCGGGCGGGATGGACGGTTGCGGACTGGAGCGACAACGGAGCGTAAGGAGCAAGCACACGGCGTGACAGATCGGAGCGCAGCGGAGAACTGGCGCGACGTGTGCCGCTCGGGTTTATTGAGGACGTTGCAAACGCGCGAGCGAACCGCCGACCTCAAAAGGCAAGGCCTGACCCCGTCGGTCGGCCACGTGACCCCGTCGGTCGGCCACGGACCGAAGGCTTGTTTGCGCGGGCCGCGCAGGGCGGTCAGTTCGCGTCCCAGTCGGTGAGCGCGGGCAGCGGGCGGATTTGCCGCTGACCACCGCTCCGGCATAACCGCGGAAGCGGTAGTCCTTCGGGGCAGTCGCGAGGCCGGCGCGCACGCAGTTCAGGCCGATGCAGGTGTCCATCGGTTCTTGCATGCGGCCCTTGGGTTCGGGAAGGACAGATTTGTTCCGTCCAGAGCGTGCGCGTAGCGCCCGTGAGCGTGAACTGGCGTATGCGCCATGTCTCGGCCTCGGGACCTCTCTCCGGTTTTGAGTTGGGCTTCGGTAATATCGAGTCCGACCGCTTGGTAGAGCGGGCGCTTGCCACAGGTTGGTGACGTTCGTTGCTTGTTGCTCGACAGAAAGCTGCGGGATTTCCATGTTCGAGGACATGCAACCCCGCCGCTTGACGCATTTCGCGTGTTTGTTGTCCGCCCTGCTCGCAGTCCTGCCGCACGTGCTGGCGCAGGATATTGTCGTATCCGGGCCAATGCTGTTTCCTTCCGACACGGAGGCGGACACGCCGCCGGTCTTTAAGAAGGCTTGGAAAATAAAGTGCCCGGCGGAAATGGAAGAAAGGGCGGAGCACGCCTACGCGTTCATCGCGCAACGCACTGACGACGAGGGGAAGTATCTGGTCCGCAAGGCCTGCGGCGCGCAGCCGGTGCATGACTTGGCCAAGGCATCGCTCTCGGACGCGCCGCAGTGCAAACCCGCGCAGGCCGGGGGCAAGCCGGTCGCGGCGCGCTCTCTGGTCGCGGTCATCTTCAACCCCGCAGCCGCCTCGCCCAAGGCGGCGGACGCTGCGCCCCGGCTGCTGGCGGTGACACCGGTTTTCATTGGCAAAGAGCAATCCACCGCATTGAGGAAGGCCAAGAAAAAATTGTTCATCAACCTGACGCTCGCGTTGGACGCGGCGGGCGCGCCGCTGTCGTATGAAATCGCCCCGGAATCGCCCCATGCGGAGCCGTTCAAGGCGGAGATCGACGCCGCGCTGTCGCGGTGGAAATTCGCCCCCGCGCGCAAAGGCGGGCAGCCGGTCGCGTCCTCGCTTGTGGTGCCGGTCTGGCTGACCGCCGAGGATACATTGATACAGCATCCATCGGTGGGCACTCCGCCATCGGTTGCGCATCGGGAGCCGCCGGCTTATCCGCGCGCAATGTTAACATCGCGACTGGTCGGCGAGGTGGTGGTGCAGTTTGTGGTGGATGAAAAGGGAGATGTCATCAACCCGGTGGTGGTGCGCTCAAACAATCCCGGATTTGAGGAGGCCGCGATCAATGCGATGCTCAAATGGAAATTCAACCCCGCCACGAAGAATGGAAAGCCGGTGCGCATGGAATTGCAGATGCCAATCACGTTCAACCTGCCACCTCATCCCAACTTCGACCCCGCTCGGGAAGCCGTCGAAGTCGAGTCCGTCTCAAAAAGACGCATGGAGAAAATGCCGGAGGGGCTGCGCTACGACACGCCGCCCGAGCCGCGCGGGGTGATTCGCCCGGTTTATCCCTACGCGCTTTATGCCAGCAAGGCCCCCAGCGGCAGCGCGACTATCTCCATGCTCATCGACCCGAAAGGCCGGGTCGTCATGGTGAAGGTGATTGAGGCGACGCGTCCGGAGTTCGGCGAGAGCGGCAAGGCGGCGGTGGAACATTTTGAGTTCAAACCGGCCACGCTCAAGGGCAAGCCGACCTCGGGGATGCTGAAAACCGAATTCAATTTCGCCCCCATTACGAGGACACCGCCCTCTACTCGATGGAGATAAAAAAGTCCGAACGCATCGCAGGGGCGGGCAAACTGGATTCCGTGCCGAAGGCGCTTTCGCAGCGCAAGCCCGTGTTTCCGCTCGGGGTTCCACCCGGCACCGACAGCGGGATGGCGACGGTCGAGTTTTTGATCGACAAGGATGGCAAGGTGCGGCTGCCGCGCATCAAATCCGCGAGCGACCCCGCCTTTGGCTACGCCGCCGTGCAGACGGTCGCGCACTGGCTTTTCGAGGCACCGCGCGCGGACGGCAAAACCACGATCACCCGGGTGCAGGTGCCGGTCCATTTCGAGCGGAAAGGTGATCAGACAGGAACGAAGTGAATGGCTGGCGCGACGTGTGCCGCTCGGGTTATTGAGGACGTTGCAAACGCGGGAGCGAACCGCCGGCCTCAAAAGGCAAGCCCAGCCTGACCCCGTCGGTCGGCCGCCGTTGGTCGGTCCCAGCCAAAAACTTAGCATAACCGTTGCTATTGGGTGCCCCTTTTTGCGGCATCAAACCTTCAGTTCACCCTTAGCCCACTGCTGAACGACCATCTTTGCGCTAAACGCTATTGGGCCAGTTTTCTTGGAAAGCTTTTCGAGGGCAGCAAGAGCACGCGATTCACTGAAACGAAGAGAGTGCGTAGCGGCCCAGCAGACTACCGTATCGCTGGAGTCATCGGTCAACACAACCAATGCGGCTTCTCCTGAATGACCTAACGCTCGGATTTTTGGCACGAGAGCAACAAGCTTATCGTGGCTCCGGTTAGCAGCTTTATAGTCACCGCTGAGCGTAGCTCTGCCATGCGCCTCGGCGTGCTCTCGGTATTCCTTAATCAGGGTTTCAATCGTCTCGTTCATGGTGGGCCTCCAAATTGTTGAAGAATATTTCGTCCGAATGTATACTGCTGATCAAAAGTCTGATGACTCAACCACTTCCGGACCGTAAGTCCGTTAGTGAACGGCTGTTTGGAGGAGTAAAACCCGCTGATCTGACTATGTATAGTTCCAGGACCATGTGGTAGTCTCACGAGGTTCTCTGTGTTGTGAATAGCTGTGGCTCCAAATTGTTTCACGTTAGTCGGGGTTTGTTCTACTATATGGTGCCAAGCCTGCCCTTTCCCTGCCGCGCCCTCGGCTCGCTTGAACGCGGAGAATGATGAGTACCCTCTGCCCGCTACATTTTCTGCGGACGAACCTCCAAATAATTTGCCAATAGCAAGTGCGCCCCCCTTCCCTATCACCTTGGCGCCTGCAACTGCTACGGCTTTAAGAAGAAAGACGTCCGTGATAGCCAAGACTCCATTGACGCTTCCCCAGAACCATTTCCCATTCTGAAAGTCATCAATTGAAGCACGCCCCGATCCCCAAACGGGAATGAGCCCTTCAAAAAATCCCGGTGCACCTACCCCCACCTGCGTCGGATTCATCCCCAAGAGATCCATGACCACGGCGTATTTGGCATATTCTACAGCCCACTCATTCGCAGCCAGCCTTGCGCCTTCATGAATCTGTGACATTCTGGCCTCGATCCCTGCCTGCGTTCCAGCATCAAGCATTGGGAGTCCCGACGGTGGATACGTAATTGCCGGCGGGGCAAAATCCACAATAAATTGGCCGCTCAACCAATTGCTGGAGGTCAGATAGGATGTATAATCGCCAATCAATGAATATTCAAAATTATCCGGATTGCTCCAGATTGGAGTGAATGACACTGAGTCGTTCCAACTACTTCCACCGCCATAATCCAAAAATCCGCCATAACTGCCGCCGTAGGATATGTCATTTCCGGAATACCATCCGCTCGGATCCTGGTTGAAGAAGTCATCCATCCTGTTGATATAATCATTGGGATCCATCCCCAAGTAGTCCGTGCCGTTTATGAGGTCGTTGCCCGCCATCGCATAAAGGTTGATGCCGCCCTCCTCGCCGATGGGGTCTTGGTTTATGAACCGCCCCATCGAGGCGCTGTAATAGCGCAGGCCGTAATACAGCAGCCCCGTCTCCGCGTCCTGATATTTTGTCGAGAAGCGGAACGGGTTTTCGGCGGCGTATTCGCCGTTGGAGCGCAGCAGGTTGCCGAAGCCGTCATACTCATAGGCGGCGACCAGCGCGTGCGTGAGCTGGTGCACCAAGGCCACGAGGTTGCCGTTGCCGTCGAAGGCGGTTTGGTAGACGCCGGCGTGCGCGGCGCGGTGATCCTTGATCGCCAGCAAGCCGCCGATGCCGTCGCCGCCGCCGAGGTCCGGTCCCCACGTGTAGGTGCGGACAAGGGTGCGCGCCTGTGTGCCGGGATCAACCTCATACTCGGCGGCGAGCAGCCAGCCGTCATATATATACAGCCGCTCGGAGCGCAGCGCGGTGTCAATCACCCCGCCGGCGGGGTTCGCATCATAGACGCGCTTGGCCACGCGGCGGCCCTGATAATCATATACAAAGCGCAACGCCACCCGGTTGCCAGTTTGGTCGGCGTATTTCGAGACCACCTGCACCAACTGGTTTTTGGCGTCGTAGGCGTAATCCCACAACCCGTCCGAAGTCAGGTTTCCGTCGTCGTCGTAGGAAAAACTCTCGGCGGTCGGACGCACGAAGAACTGAACGGTATTATTATACGACCAACCGCCGCCACTGGTGCCGGACGCAGCTATGTTCACGCTTTGCAACCCGCCCGTGGCGACGGTGGCGGGCGCGATGGGCGACTTCCCGATGTCCCGGTAAAAATACCGTTGCAAAAACTCGTTCGCCGCCAGCGTGGAACTGTTGATTGTCACCGTGGCATCCTCCGGGGCCATGCCCGACACCGGCACGATTGCCGCCGTCGCGCGTCCGGTGTATTGATTCAACTCGTTGGTTCCGTAATTGTGGGTCGTGCCGTTGAGGGTTTCCGTCACGCGGTTGCCCATCGTGTCATATGTGTAGGCAAAGGAGCGGCCCGGCACGTTCGCGGCACCGGTCATGTCGGCGGGATTGCCTGTGCGGGCGCGCGAGGCGGTCAACTGCGAGCGGGCGTCGTAGGCATACTCGGTGACAAGCTCCTCGCCGGTATTGGCTGCGTTCAGATAGGGTTGGTAAACAAGGCCGGCCTGCGCAACCTGATAGCGACGCCCCAAGGCGTCGTGCTGGTAGGTCTGCCGTGCCACGTCGTCCAGCCCGGCCACAGTATTCATGCTGGCGACGAGGTTGCGGTGGGCCTCAAACGTGCGGGCCTGCCCCCAGGAGCCGTTGGCCACGGCCTGCACGAGATCGGAGTTGTCCTGATACGCCACGGTGTGGGTGCCGGCGTCGGTGGTCAGCGAGGCCAGCCGCCCGGTGGCCGCATCCGCGCTGAAATGGTAGCTGTAATGCGTGGTCAGGCCGGACTTCAACTCCACGCCGAGATTGACCGACGCGGCACCGTTCATCACGCCATACGCCTGCTCAAGCACAAGGTCGGAGCCATACAC
Source organism: Termitidicoccus mucosus (assembly GCF_038725785.1). Lineage (GTDB taxonomy): Bacteria > Verrucomicrobiota > Verrucomicrobiia > Opitutales > Opitutaceae > Termitidicoccus > Termitidicoccus mucosus. The sequence continues at coordinate 7,026,710 of NZ_CP109796.1, read as the reverse complement.
GCTGGCGGCGGTGGGCGTGCCATTATAGCCCAATTTTTCGGAGGCCAGGCGCAAGTCGCCGGGACGATAGGTGAAGGTGCGGTAGCCGGAGGCGTCCTGCACCGTGGCCACGCGGCCCAGATTATCGTAAGTATGGGCGGTGCCCGGCGTGCCGTCGCTGTGCGAAACCGTCAGCAATTCGCCGGTGCTGGTGTCGTAGGTGTGCGTCGTGGTGATGCTGCGGGGTGAGGTGATTGTAGCGATCTGCCCGCGAATATTATAGGTATACCCGGTGGTTTTATTTTTGGCGTCGGTGCGCCCGGCCAGCGAGCCGTCCTGCAAATTGCGGGTAAATTCGGTGGTGTCGGCGGTGGCCGCGCCGGGCCAGTTTTCGGGATCGCCGCCCGGCGACCCGGTTGCGGCCCCCACGCCGACGAAGCTGCGGTAGGTGTGCTGTTTGATCAGGTCGCCATACGCGTTGTATTCATTTTTCACCGGGTAGGTGGCGTCGCCCCATGTATGGGTAAGCTGTCCCCGGATATTATAATGATAATGAGTGTAAGTGACGCTGGCCGCATTATAGGCGGCGGGCGCGCCCGCCGCCGTGTAGGCGACAATGGGCTTGGCCACGGAAACCACCCGCCCGGCGGAATCGTAGGATTTGCGCGAGACGAGATGCCCCAAGTCGTTGAAGGTCTCGTAGGGCCGGGTGGAGCCGGGCACGTAGGTGAAATGCTGCGGCGTCGCGCCGTCAGGACTGGTTCGGTCAATCTGTTTAATCGGACGGTGCAGGCTGTCGTATCTGGTCTCGCTCGTCACACCGGCGGAACTGACCGCCTTGACCGGGAGACCGCCAAGGGAAAGCTCGACGGCGGCGCAGGAGGCGAGCGGGTTGACGGAAACGCTGAAACGGCGCGCCGAGTCGCGATGCACGAGGACGAGACCGCGCGATTCGTTGCCCGCCGAGTCCTGGGTGATAACCTCGCCGAGCACTGAGCCGGCGAGCGTCAGGGCGGGCGCGGACGGGAGCGCGACGGATGAGTGCCCGGTGAGGCGCGTCCACGTTTTCTTGGTGGGCACGATGGTGTTCCCGTCGGGATGCGCGCGCGTCTCCTCGTAGCGCCACCACGCGGTGTCATTGGTTCGCTGGCGGTAATCGGTGATGACGGATTCGTGGCGGCTGCCCGTGTAAGTGTCTCGCAGGCGTCCGAAGGAATCATACTCATAAGTGGTGGCTGCCAGTCCGGCGGGCTGGGTGGAGGCAAGCTGGCCCTTGTTGTTATAGGTGTATTCCACCGTATAGTCGGCACCGGCGGAGGTGGATTTTTGCTCCTTGGTCACCCGGCCAAGGCCGTCTTTCCATTGCTTGTTCCAGCGCGGGCTGGACGCGGAGCCGTAACGGGTGGTGATTAGCATGCGCGTGCCATCAACGGCGTAAGTATAATATTCGGGGACGATGGCCGTGCCGGTCTTCGATTTCGGGGTGCCGTCGCGGTTGTTTTCCACGGTCACGGTTGAACCGTCGCCGCGCGTTTCCGTCATGGAGAGGATTTTGCCACCGGACGAGTTGTAGGCATAGGTCGTGGTCAGCCCTTGCTCGGTTTTCGAGGCCAATTGCCCGGCAAAATTATACGTGTAAGTGGAGACCAACTGCTCGCCGTTGGCCGGGCCGGTCACCTTGCCGGTCACGCGTCCGTCCGCATCGTAGGTGTAGGCCGTGCGCAACGCGGCGATGCCGCTTTGCGGCGCACCGGGAGCGGCGGGAATGGCCAGTTGCAGCGTCTCCGAGATCCGGCCAAAATTCCCATAGGTGTATTTGGTGATGATGCCGCTGGCGTCGCGGCTGTATTGCAGACGCCCGGTATGCGTGCCGTCATTGGCGAAAGAGATGGAAGCGTAATTGGTGCCGCCTCCGTTGATGTCGGTGTATTCGTAATCCATCGCGGTGCCGTTGCTGCTTTCGACATGCAGCAGGTTGCCCGCGACATCGTGGGAGCGTTTTTCCCACTCGATGGGCGCCCATGCGCCATTGTTGTAGACAGCCTTGTTCACGCGCACCACCAGCCCGCGCGCGTCACGGATGGTTTCCATGCGCAGCGACAGGCCGTTTTCCAAGCCCACGGCGTCGATGGTCTGCGACGTGCCATCAAGCGCAGTGGAGCCGCCGGAGGCTGGCGCGAGGCCGGTCACGCTGATGGCGCGGAACGCCGCGCCGGTGGACAGGACGGTGAAATTACCTTCCCCATCCACCGTGCCGCGATCGTAGGCGAAGACGGTTTTTGTGCCGTCGGCGGCCTGCACGGAATACGGCAAGCCGCGCCACAGCGGATCAATATTTTTGCCTTGGTAAACCTTGCTGACGCTGACGAGCTTTTGGGTCGGAGATGTTTCCGCCCATGTCTCGGTCGTGGTCTGCCACATCGGCTGGCCGTTGACGGTGCCCGCCGCCTCGTGCGTGTGCTCCGTTCTGGAAAGGCGGATGCCATTGACCCAGTTCTCCTCGACCGAGGGCAGGTGCACCGCGCCGTCCCAATCGGCGGCGTAATCGATGGTTTTCACCTGATAGCCGACGTAACCGGCGGCATTGTCGTCGGGCAACTCGCCGGGGCGCGCAGTGTCGCCATGCGGCTTGATGACCCGTCTGATCAAGCCTCTTTTCGCTTGATCCGGATAATATTCAAACATCGTCCAGGAACGATCAGGATTCTCCTCCCAGAACAAGCGGCCCGGATACATGTCACCCGTGGCAAGGTCGATGTCATAATAACGGCGGTCCGTCCGGTGTCCGTAATTTCCGGACTGCAAGTTAGGCAGGAAACCCGAGGGCGAGCTGACGCTGCCCGTGAATTGAAAGGCCACTTCCTTCGTGGAAATATAGGCGGGGGCGGAGTTGCTTCTTGCCGCCCCGTATCGCCCGACCAGTCGCGTGGAGGAGGCGGTGCGGGCCATTTGATAGGAATCGCCATTGAAATTCGTCTCGGCCAGTTCCTCGTAACTGGACGCCCTGTATTCCGTGCGCGCCCCGTTGAAACCCTGCACAAAGACGGTCCTGCGAGGAAGCGGTATCGAATACGTCTCAGTGCCATATATTGGAACGCAATGCGTCTCCCACGACGTGTCGCAAACCGTTTCTTCCTCGAAGTAGGGAAAGGTATATACCTCGGTGTGTAAGGTGCATTCTTGCCGGGGCACGTAGTCTATGTATTCTTCACAATACCCCTCCTGAGCCACTTCCCCTGTGTCCGCATCTGTCAGCGGCCCATAGCAGATTTGGTGGGGCACCTCGTCCCAAACCGTTTCGCATTCGGTGGTAACTACGATCACCGTCTCTGTCATGTCGATCACATAAGTCTCGCATACCTCAACAGGGTAATCGTAGCAGGATTCATCGACTACGAACACTTGGCTGAAACTCTTGTAGCTGGAATCCTGGCTGAACGACGCCTCCTGCACCAAACCGTCCTCGGTGCGCGTGATGCTGGTGTTCCAATTCCACGCTTGGTCCTCATCCTGCCAGCTTGTGGCGAAGACGTAATGCACGAACGGGTCCCCGCTGGCCACATATTCATCGCCGCTGGCCGAGACCGTGGCGGGGTCATAAAAATTCACCGTGTATTGCGTGCCGTCATTCTCGCGCACGATGTCCACCAGCGCCTGCGGGGTGAGCACCTGTTTCAACCGCCGGTTTTCCTGTCCGTCTATTGAAGTGAACTCCTCAAAGACCAGCTTCACGTCCCCGCTGGTTGGAAAGCAGTAAAACGGGGCCGAAATCCGCCCCGGCAGGTCCAGTTTGAAATCACCCCGGGCCAGCCCGCCTTGCGCCGTGCCGTCCATGAGGATGGACCCCATGACATCACGGACGCCCAGTTTTTCCGTGGGGCTGAAGTCCAGGTATCCCGCCGACTGGCCGTTTGGCAAAAAGCCAAGGCCGATGCGCAATGAGGACTCGCCCGGCTGGATATCCAGCGCCTTGCCTGCGGGCAACCCGCGCTCCCCCTTCAACTTCACCATGAAAAGCACCTGAGCGGTGCCGTTGTCGGCCTCAAAGGCCGCTGTCTCCTGATAATAGTGCGTTTGCTCGTTATAAAAATATACCGCGTATTCCGAAGGGGCCGAGACATGGATGCGGAATTTGTCGAGATTGGATGTCTCGATGTCATGATAGGAAATCTCCTGCTCCGTGCTGACGGGCAGGTAAACCGGCGACGAGGTTGGCACCCATTGCTCCGCCGCCGTCGCCGTCCCGGACAGCGTCAGGTTCGTCTGCCGGGTTTCATCCTCCTGCAATTTCAGGACAATCTCGGACAGGGCATCCAGACTCACCGTCCCGGCCCCGGCGGACAGCGCCTCCGCCCACACATAAATGCCCACGCTATGCGGAAACTCCCGGCCTTGCGAGGCTCCGGCCATCGGCACACTGTCAGGGTCAATCTCCGGCTCCGTTCCGAAGGCGGAAATCGCCATGAGGCCGCCCGCCGTCACGGCGCAGATCAATGAGGAGGGACGCAGGCGGGATAAAATTTTAAAAATCATATGGGGTGCGTTTCTTGGTGCTGGAATTGGCGCGAATACTTTTTTTACAGCGGATCGCAAAAAGGGCCTTTTTCTACGCATGCGCGCATGCTAGATCAGCCCGCGCAGGGGGAAAACAGCATGAACTGGCCTGCGTTCGGCGAAGTCTGTCCATTTCCGTTGCCGGAGGGAGCGCTTGTCGCGGTCGATGGAACATTCGTGGAACTCGCGTTCCCGCCATCCGAGGTGGCATTGCCTCCCGCCTGCCCGGCAGGAGACGCATCGGCAGAAATTGCCTGCCCGGAAACGTTGGGCGCGTCATTGGCCGAACTTTCAGGGCTTTCCGGCCCCACGATCACATCATCCACCAGCACCGGGCCATTGCTTCCTGCGCACATCATCAAGAGCGCATTTTCCACATTGCCGCATACAAGGGGCAGGCCGGATGCCACCACCGAACCGTCCAAGCGCAGATCCCATAGCGATGCGTCGCGGTCAATACGGACCCCGACATGCATCCAGCCGAGGCTGTTGTTCGCGTTTACCGGGATTGCCTGACCGACGGGCAGCCATTGCGGTTCATCGTCATTGCCTGGCACGGATGCGCACACAACCGCTCCCTCTCCCTCGCGCACAAAGCCGATGCCAGCGCCGCCTATATCGAGACGCGTGCCCTGCGCCATGCTCGCGCCGGCAACCGGCTCAATGAGGAGGCTGACACAGGTCACCGGGGTGGAATGGATGCCAATCGGGTGCGCCACCCATGAGTCTCCGTCTCCCGCAAGCTCAAGCGCCTGCGATCCCGGCGCAGAGGGCGAACTGACAACCCGTGCGTGCGTGCCTGTGCTTGTCCAGCCCTGCTGTCCGTCAATGTCACCGGCTGCATATCCTTCCCCTGATTCGAACCCTGTGCTCAGCGGCACGGGGTCAGGGTCACCGCTTCCGTGGACCGTAAGGACTCCCAACACAATCAGAAACGATATCGCATGTAATTTCTTTGTTTTCATGGGGAAAGAGGCGTCTCGCACAAATTACATTGTCATTTGGTTAGACTTGGCGTTGCAGGGTCAAGCAGAATCGAAAAGGCACTTTGCTACCGCACTTTTACTGTTTTCTCGTTCGGGTCTTTGACGGCCACCAATATCTTGGTTTTCTCGACCTGCCCGCCGCCCATGTCAACATCCACGTATATATGGGCACCCTCGGGCTTTTCGGTTGAAACCGGCTGGATGCGGATGACATACCGGTGCGCCGTGTCCTGGGGGATGATGGAGGCGGAAAAATTCGTGCTGGTCGAGTAGACCGTCAACGGTTTCAGCCCTTTGGTCGCCACATCCAGAAAATACAGATCCTTCGCCTCGGCGGGCGCTCCCGGTGTCCAAAACGCATACTTGGGTTCGATCCGATAGGTGAGGGTCGCATAAACTATCAGCCTAAGTTCGGTTTTCGGGGCGTCGGGGTCGGTTGAATGCACGGTGATTTTTTCCATGGACGTGCCTTTGTTGTTTCCGACCGCATAGCGCACCTTCAAGACGCCCTCGGCACCGGGCTTGTGCTCTCCAACGATATGCGAGGGCGTCATGCACGAACATGAGGTGTCCATTGATATGATTCCGACCGGCACCGTCCCTGTCACCTTGAAGGGGAACGACACCTCCACCTCGCTTTGCCGCGACGACACCTCGATGGAGAGTTCCTTGTGTTTCCACTCCAAGCCGGCATGCGCAGCATTGGCGGCAATTAACGCTAGAACCAGCAAAATGGTATTTTTCATGGCTGTTGAGATTTTACAAATTGGGATTTCAGGGTAAGTGTTTTGCAGCTCGGCAGGTTAGTATGCTCAATTTTTTCTCCTTGGGAAGGAAAACCTTGTGGTTCCATAGGGGGTTCGTTGTTCCATGCCCGCCGGGCCAAACCGGGTCTCGCTTAAAAAAGAGCCTGTTTTCCTGCGGATGACAAGGATGTCGATGCCATCGCGCCGGTTCCACTCGTAATTATAAAAAGAATCTTCCGCCAAAAGCACCGGAGGTTTTTGAAATGCGACCAGTCGCATGGATTCGAGCCATTTCCACTTCAGCGTGTTGAGCGGGCCATCTGCAAGCCGCCAACTGGCCAGCAACGCGTTCTCATATTCAAAATTCAATTCCCCGGAAGGGCCTTCGACGCCCAGCAGCCGATGATCTGGCGACCAGCGAAACCGGCTGGTTTTTCCGCCAGACAATCTCACCCCGGACAACAATCCCTTGTCCGTATATAACACCTCAAGGACGGGATCATCACGGTCGTGCCCCTTCCGGACAATTGACAGGATCGACTCGCGGTCTGTCGTAAAAACATAAATCCCTTTCCAGTCCGATATCGTTTCGATAAAACCGTCCCGATATTTCCACCTGGCCTGCGACGACGTGGTGATTTCGATTTCGTTTTCCCCGGATGCCTTCGCCTCCGAGCCGTCGTTACCCTTGGCAAATCCATCCTCAAATTTCCGAAAACGCACGATTCTCCCGCTTGGTGCAATCCATATCAAATCCCCTTTGCCATCCAGATGCACGGTGGTTCGCAAGCAGGGGATTTGCCACTCGGTTCTGGCCGACCGGCCATGGCTCGCGGCCACCCGATGCACCAGCTTGAATGCGAAGCCCAGGCGGGCGAGATCCGAAACCTCGGAGGTATCGACAATATCAAATGACAGATTCGGATGCCCATCCGTGCCGATATTGCCGAGATTTTCCATGATTTCCATCAACGGCGGTCTTGCGCTGGCGCAAAGCGAAACGCAGCACCATGCGCAGACGAACAGCAGGATGCCGGGTTTATTCATCGTAGAACAGGGAAAGCCAGTATTTCGGATCGGCATCGGGTTGAACCATGACCCCGCCTTGGGGTGAGTAAACCAGACTCGCGCCGGTCTCGGTCGCCCAATGACGCCAAGGCAGGCCATATGAGGAAGCATCAATTTGGGGGAGACACACGGTCGCCGACGGATATTTGATTGCCTCCATCCCGGAATCGGGAGGATACGACATGGGATGCAGGATCACTGTTTTTCGGACGGAAATTTTTTTGTCGCCGATCAATTCCGCCTGAAACCCCGAATATATGGAAATTCGAGGAGAATCGCCCATGCGCTTTTCCCTGCCCGTCCATGGCGCGTAAACGATCAAATTTTCCACGGGCGCGTCACGGAAAATGGAGCGGAGTGTTTTGCCCCAATAATTGCCAAAAACGGCCCCGTCGATCCAGAGTTCGCACCCGGGCGGGCCGGCCTGCATCCGTGCGCTGCGCGTGGAAACGGCGACAATATCGGACTGAGAAAGCGGCACGGCGCGAAAAGCCCTCTTGTTTGCCAGAACGCGGCCCAATCCAAGCAGGAGGGCGGTCACCAACAGCGAACCGCCCAAGGAAATGACGGCCATTTTGCCCATTGATTCCCGCATGCGCCATCCCGCCGCCAAAATGCATAATATTGAAATACCCGGGAGAATCCAAAGGGTGCATTCCTTCCACTGGCTGCTCCAAATATTGGACACGCACCAAGCCGCCAGACAAGCTCCCGCAGCCTTGATCCAGTTTTTGTCCCGCCGCCCGGCAACAATGGAGAATAAAACGAACAGGCAGAGGATTATGATAAACAGAGTGTGGATTCCGTGCTCCACGGCTACCTCCAGATAGCTGTTCACCATGCCCGTGGGGCGCGCGGTCGCATCCAGCGGTTGATACCAGTTTGAATACGCCATGCCGCTAAATCCATTGCCCCAGCCCCGGAATGGAGAATCGCCGACCATTGCCAGCGCGCCTTGCCACAGTTCCATCCTGTTCAAGACGGAATCATCCCGGGCGATATAGCCGGGTGACATGCGGCCCGCAAAGCCCGCTGACAGACAGAGTATCGTGATGGCCGTAAGCCGAAACGCAATGTGCCGGACGATGCGTGTCAGTCCCATGCCCGTTGATCCATGCAACACAAAGAAAAACAGCAGGGTTGAAACGGCGGCAACCAAGCCTCCCCTTGAATAGGTTTTTGCCAGCAGAAACCAAGCCGTCAATTCGACCAGGAGCAAGGCAATGCCAATGCCGGTTCTGGCGCGGCCTGTGACTTTGCCTTGCACAAAAAACTCCAGCCACCATATCCATCCGAGCGCGCACGCCAGAAAGGCTGCCGCGCAATTGGGATTCTCCCAAAAAAGACCCCAGCGCAAGTTGCCATTGAAAAAATACGTTGGAGACATGGCGAAACGTTCCGCCGCTAGTCGTCTGCCAGCGCTTCCTTGCAGATTTTTGCTATCCCAACGTCATTGAGCGCGCTGTCGTATATCCGGATATCATCCATAAGCCCCCCAAAACCCGGTCTCGTAAAATTCCCGCGGCCAAGTGTAATTTCCGGCACCGACATTAGTGTGCGCCCGGTTGTGCCCAAGGCCCTGACCGGAACATGCTCAATAATATTGCCGTCCTCGTCACCCAAATACCACCTGACCAATCCAGTTTGGCTGTCCCACGCCACGGCAAAAAATATCCATTTATCAATTACCGCAAGCCTGTCGGAATCAATGGGGGTTGTTACGTTGTTCCCCCCCACGCCAAGTACCAAGGCGAGGCTGTTTTCGCCCGTGATCCTGAGCCAATACCCACCGTTCTTGGCGGCGGTATGACTTCGAAGCAGCGTGGTGTTCTTCAACATGGGGGCGGGGTTCTTTATCCATCCCGTAAGCGTCAGCGCAGTTATGGGCGCATCCAGCGCCGACTTGCTTTGGATTGCAATGGCAGGAGGCTCCGTTGCGGAGACATTGCAGGTAAAATCGAGCGCAAGCCCCCTCCCTCCAACTCCCACCGCTTTCGCCAGGTCCCGGTCTTTCCGGCCCGGCGTGTGCATTCTCAAATCAAAACTATTGATATCCAGCATGGTTGTTCCTGCGGTCCCGCTATTACGGGTCCACCAACTTCTTTCCACCTCGTATTGGGACTCAAATGTATAACGAATGGCCTGGCCATGCGTGGATGGCATGATAACCGGCAGGGCAATGGCCAGAATAAATACATGTATGCAGGAGCCTCGTGATTTCATATTATGTTATTTGTAGATTTTGACTTGGCTGTTTTTATTTGCCTTGAAGCTGGGACCTGCGCACCTCTTCAATCTGTTCCGGTGTCAGTGTTTCCGCGTATAGTCGAATGTCATCCAAAACTCCGCAGTATGCGGCATGGTTGGCCACGCTTGCTCCAATGTGGAGGGTCCTGAATGCAATCTTCACGCCGATGGACTCCGGAATCTCCTGGGCGGCAATGGGTGCCGCCTTGGTGGATTCACCGCCGAGATACCATTGAAAGACTCCCGTTTCGCCGCTCCATGAGACCGCATAAAAAATCCACTCGCCCTGCCTCGAAATTCTTTCGTCATTGATTTCCGAGCGCACCGCCATGTCACCCCCAAGTATGCTGACATGCAGATTGGAAGCGTCATCTGCGGTGAGCCAGAATCCGCTGGACAGGTTGCTGTTCATCGATCCCTGATAACCCCCGAACAGGACGGTTTCCGGCTTGATCGGCGCACTGCTTTTGATCCAACCCGTGAGCGTAAGACAGTTTTGCTCCCTGGTCTTCTCTTTTGTCGCCAACGTTCGCCGGGCCTTGGCGGCATTTTCCACCCCCGGCAGGTTGCACGAGAGGTCAAGCGCGAACCCTTTTCCACCCACCCCTTTCGCCTTCACCAAGTTTTTATGCCCGTCATTCGTATCAAACATGAGCAGGTCCAGCGCATCCGTCTCCGCCTTGTCCGCTTCTGCTCGCGCCATGTTGGGGACCCACGCCCCTCTGCTTGTTTCATATATGGTATCGAAATTGTATCGAGCCACTTGGCCGGACATCGTTCCAATGCCGCACGCAAGGAACAACAGATATGGATAGTATTTGTGTCTACTCATGGTTTGAATTGTTTTTATCCGTGATTGAGGTGAAATCCATGCCCGCATCATGCAGGCTTGCCTTGCCGTTCAGGGGTTTCCAAATGGCATACTTGAACCAGCCGTCCTTGGAAAGCGCAAACGTTCCGAACGAATCAGACGCCAGGTGGGGGCCTCCCATTAATACTATCCGGCGCTCATTGTTCAGCGGGTTCCGAACCACTGCCTGTATGGACAAATTGTTCCCCTCCCAATGTTTGCCGTCAAATGCGATGCCGTCCTCCGACAGCTGAACGTCCATTCTGGAAGAGAGCAATTTCCACACCGCGTTTGATTCCGGGCCGCCGATCAATACAATATTCTGGTCGCGAAGCGACTCGGGGGCGGCCATGTCGGCATCCCGCGCGATTCCGCATTCGGAGTAATGCAATTCCCTCCATGTTTTCTGCAACCTAGCCGCGATTTCGGCATTGGCTTTGTTTTCGCGCTCCGAACCCGCAGTCCCCATTATTATCGTGAACTTCTCGGTCAGGGCATCCTGGATGCTGTCCTTGCGGACACGCTCATGCCTTGTGGCGGATGCCTTGGCCTTTTGCAATGACGCCCATTGGATCAGTTCATCCCAGCTGCCAATTTGCTTGAATTGGGTTCGCGGGCGAATTTCCAGCTTCACGGGCGCGAACACCCTCGCGGCATTCGACATGAACCGGAGCGATTCCTCCAGCTGGCCGTGCCCGGCCTCGCCCCCGTCGTTTATCATAAAAACAGGCGTGTTTTTGCTCTCCAAGTAACTTGATACTGAATGAATCTTCTTCCACTCCTTGTATTCTTTTCTGGGCTTAAAATGCCCATCGACCTCCTCGGACATCGTTTTATTAATCCTGAACACAGGATTCAGAAGCGCAATGCCCGCGAACCGTCCCGGCCAGTCCGTGTCGGCGTCAAAGGCAAAGGCCGCCGCCGAACACATTCCCAGCAAGCAGATTCTGTCCCCGTCGAATTGATAGTCGTTGCCCACGGCGTCAAGCACCTCGCCAAGATGGGCGCTTTCCATGGGCATCCCGGCCGGCTGATTGTGGTAGCCCGGCCATAACAATATGATTTGGTGCTTCTCTGCCAGCGCCGCCAGCCTGCTGGCCAGATCATGATCATGACTGGGCTTGCTATCAAGGAAGGATCTTGAGATGGAGGTCAATGTCGGCAAAATAGCGCACAACGGGAGCCTTCCCTGCCCCTGGTCGCCATAGCTGCTTGGAACGAATATCCTGTAGGCCTGCAATGAGCCGTCAATGGCGGATGTGAACCCGCGCCAGTGCAGGCCTGTCGCATGGGCGAAGGGCTCTTCTCCTTTTTGAAATTTGGACATGGCCTCCTCGGTTTCCCAGAGCGCTTGCAAAAATCCCCGCTCCCAGGACCTGTTCTCTTCGGGCGCGTTCGGCATTGTTTCTATTTTCTTCGCCCATGTTATATATTCTCGCCCCAGTGAATACAGCCTCCGGGACAATATCTCGAAATGAGCTTTCTGCCCGTCCGGGAGGTCCAATGACTTGATGCGTTTCAGGGCTTCCGTTGCGGCCTTGATTGGATCACCCACCAGAAATCGTTCATAATATCTCTTTCCGTCCATGTCCAAAACGACGCTATATAAGCCATCGGCAACGGAGCCATCATTCCAACGCACCCTCCTGCCCTCGATCACCCCCGCCTTGATTCCCCCGGCAGACTCCACGATCCCGCTGATGTCCACGGAGGAAGGCGCACCCTTGGGGGCCAAAAGAATGCCGTTCCCGGCGGACAAATGGATGTTTTTCTCCAATAAAAACTTTTCGTGAGGCGCCTGCCTCGCGATTGCCGTCTCCGTCGCATTCTCTGCGGACGAAGTGATGTGGGCGCTGAAAACCCAAGGCGCTCCATTCCGGACCACCTTTGCAAGAACCAGATTGCTGCCTTTTCGCAGTGGAATTTTTATGGCATCGCTGCACATGAATATTCTCACCTCACCTTTTTTTGCATGGAAAATCGGAGCCCCGTTCAAAAGCACCTGGGATGGGCCATTGCTATCCACTAGCATCCATGCGGTGGTCTCTTTTTCTGACACGATATTGAACACGACATATGCCATCTCCCCTTTTTTAAGCCGACTTTCACCCCTGCCATATGCATAATTGATGTCCACTGCCCCCTGCCGGATGGTCCTGAAATAACCGCCGTCCCGGGACGCCTCCGCGTCGACTTTGCCCAGTGATTCATTGAACAGCGCGGATGTCTGGATTTTTTCGTGAAGCCCGATTCCCCTCAAATAGTCCAGTTTGCCTGCATTGTCATTCCCGGAAAGCTCGAACGGGCCTATCGTCAGGTAATGTGTCACATCCACCCCGTGCCCCTCAAAGGCGACCGATGGAACCTCATGCCCGGCGGATGCCCATAGCCCAACAGGGACGATGGCAACGAATAACAGCAAAATTATCTTGGGCATGGCAACTAGGCAAACATCAGATGCTTGGGCTCTCATTTCTGAAATGAGTATCTGGTATCTTTAATTTTTATGCGACATCGGATTACATTTTTTTTAAAATACAGCCTCTTTCCGACGGCAAGCCCAAATTTGAATGTTGCTCGCCAATTTTGGCTAAACCGGGGCGGCAAGGGCCGAGATCACCCTGCCAAGGCGATGGATAATTTTACGACGACTATCTAATTAATTTATTTTATCTATTCATACTATTATTTATAAGCATATTATGAATGAATGTAAACGTGATTTATCCAGAACGCAAAAATTTCGAAACGACGATGCCTTTACGAGCTACATGGAATCCATTTCCGCAGAATAATTCGATTTATCAGACGGTTACACGACAACTCTCTCCTTCAAGAAAGACTTCTATCACCATCAGGTTATGCGCATACAATGCACTTTGGCCTGCCGGGGCGCGTGTCGCGGGCGATGCGGTGTTTTTTGCAGAAACGACGCAGGTCTTTCGCATCAACGCTGATTTTTTGCGCGCCCAGATGTTTTATAAAATCCCGCGTGCGATAGCGCGGGCTGGGGTGGTTGAGCATGTAATGCAGCACGGAAAGTTTCCACCACCTGGCATAGCCGTGGTGCGCGCGGGTGTTCGCGGACCTCGACGAACTCAACGCCTTCGCATGGCACTGGTGCGGGCACACTGCCAACCGGCGCGTCCACGCGACCACGAAGAAAATACCGTGTGATTTGCTGGCGGAGGAAAACCTGCAGCCGCTGCGCGTCCCGCGGCCGTTCACCGAGCCGCGCAAGGTCGATGCGGAGAGTTTTGTGTCGTGGCGCGGCAGCCGCTACTCGGTGCCGCCGGCGCACGCCGGCAAGGAGGTCTTCGTGGCGGCGACGGCGGGCCGTGTCTTCATCCGGGCCGGCGAGCTGATCGTCGCCGAGCACGCGCAGGCCGCCAAGTCCGGCCAAAGCGTGGCCGATCCCGCGCACCTGGCCGAGGTGTGGCGGCTGTCCGTGCCCGCCGCGCAGGAGAAAAAGGCCCCGTCGTGGCGTTTGAGCTTTGAAACCGCCGTGCCGGTCAGGCCGCTGAGCGTTTACGCGGAGGTGGCATCATGAACCTGCACGAGCAACAGGCCTTGCCCGGCTTGCAGGCGCTCGGGCTGGCCACCGCCGCCGAGCACTTGGAAAGCGTCTCCCAGCAAGCCGCCGCGGGCAACTGGTCCTACCGGCGCTTCCTCGGGCATCTGCTCGAAGGCGAGCGCACGGCGCGCCACCACAAAACCGTCACGCTCAACCTGCAATTTGCGCGTTTCCCGGCCATCAAACGGCTCGCTCAATTTGACTGCGCGCAGCAGCCCTCGCTCGATCCGCGTCTGGTCGAGGAACTGGCCACCGGCCGCTACCTGGCCGAGGCGCGCAACGTCGTTTTCCTCGGCCCGCCCGGCGTGGGCAAAACCCATCTGGCCATCGCCCTGGGCGTGAGTTGCGCCGAGCAGGGCCACCGCGTTTACTTCACCTCCGTCACCGAGCTGGCACGGCGCCTCGGCAAGGCCATGGCCGAAAACCGCCTCCACCGCGAGATGAACAACTACACCCGCCCAAAGTTGCTCATCATCGACGAGGCCGGCTACCTCAAGCTCGAACCCGCCCACGCCTCGCTGCTCTTTCAGGTCATCGCCCAGCGCTACCAAACCGGCGGCAGCATCATCCTCACCTCCAACAAGCCCTTCGACCAATGGGCCGAAGTCTTTGCCGGCGACCCCGTCATGGCCTCCGCCGTGCTTGACCGCCTCCTGCACAAGGCCACTGTCATCACCCTCAAGGGCGACTCCTACCGCATGCTCGAACGCAAAAAGGCCGGCGGGGCGCCGCCCTTGGCCAGGGTCTGTTAACACTATAGTAATACCAGCCAGATAAGGGCGGAGGTGACGAAGCATCGGAAGAGAACATCGAGTCTGTCGTAGCGGGTGAAGATCCGGCGGAAGCCTTTGAGCCGGCGGAAGAGGCGCTCGACATGATTGCGCTGCCGGTAGAGCGACTTGTTGAGTTTCCAAGGCTTCAGGCGCGAGGGATTCGGGGGAGCCACCGGTTTGAAGCCAAGCAAAGTCGCCAACCCGCAGGTCTCGTCCCCCTCGTAGGCCATGTCCATCACCAAAGCGCAGCCGTCAGCCGGACAGCCCAACTCGCCAATCAACTCGCGTCCCTCGGGGCCGTCGCCGCTTTGTCCTGGCGAGAGGCGGAATCCGACGGCATGGACATCATCCGCGGCAACCAGATGAATCTTGGTGTTCCTGCCCCCGCGTGATTTGCCGATGCCCTGCGGACCGTTTTTTTCTCCGCCCCAGTCCCGTCGGGATGAACCTTCACGCTGGTGCTGTCCAACGACACCACCTTCAACTCGAACTGTAATATCCCCTCCTGCTGCAGTCGGGCGAACACCCGGTCCCACACCCCGTTTTTGCTCCACCGGTTCATCCGCGTGTAGATCGTATGCCAGTTGCCAAAGCGTTCCGGCAGCCGCCGCCATTTGCAGCCGTTCTCCGCCACGTAGAGCACCGCATTCAGGAAATTCAGCACCTCCATGCTGACGTTTCCTCGCTCCACCGGCAGACTGTCTTCGATCCGCTTCAAGTGCGCTTCGCTCAATTCCATTACTCCACCCATACGAATTCCCGAGGAAAGGCAATAGTGTTAACAAACTCTGGCGCAATCGGACGCGTCCACTTTGGTCATGCCGCATGGTGGCAGTTGAATATCCTTGCCTACATGCTCACGCATCCCAAGTCGGCCTACCGCACGCGGGAGTTTTCAAAACACCTCAAGGGATTAAAAACCCCGGTGAAGGCTACCCGGCCTCCGACGTTTATACAAAATCACCCGCGACACGCGCCCTAGCAGACCCAGATTCACGCCCGATACATGAATTATATGTGAAATTAAATTAAAAATATATTGCGATAGTGGATAAACGAAATCCATCCTATGTCAGATTGAATCTGAATGGCTCTTTTTTTGTCGTTTACAGCGCAGAAATTGCCCTTTTGAAATCCCTCGTTGTATGGAAACGTCGTTCCGCATATTCATGCGAAAACTCTCGCTTCCATGAACAACTCATTGTTTTGTAAAGGAGTTACTGCCACGTCGCTAGCCATGCTTGTCAGTTTGCCATCGGGAGGGGATGCATCGGGGCCGGCTTCTCAGAGAATTCTTGTGAGTGGCGAGCCTGTGCCCGCCGCCGATCCTGAAACCGCGAGCGGCATCAGGATAACCTATAATGGTCTGGCACCCGATTCCCTGTATTATCAGGCGCTAAAAACACCGGGCAGCGTGGCGGCTTGGACGCAGGTGAGCCTGCTGCCAGTGCCGGAGGCGGAATCCGTTGAGGTTGGCAAGATCGGCCAGTTGCGGATTTTTAACGAAGGAACAGTTCCGCAGACACTTTTGTCGGGGTCAGGTAAATTTTCAGTGAATCTCACGGGATTGATAGGAGAAGAGACATCGAACGGAGTGCGCCGGGCGTGGCTGGAGGCGGATGGCAGCGTTTGGAGTTGGCTGGAGACGCCGGGAGCGACCGAACCCTTCGATGATGAAAAGAAGCACACGGCAAAGCTGATCGCCGGGTTGCCACCGGCCACGCAGATTGCACTCGGAGAAAATCACGGCGTGGCGTTGACCCAAGGGGGCGAGGTATGGGGCTGGCTGTCGGAGCCGGTGATGGCTCCCTCGGGTCTGTCGCCGCCGATGAAGCTGGATGGCTTGGCGGGAATCGGAGCGGTGGGTGCGTGGGGAGAGTATGGACTGGCGGTGAAGGACAGCGCGGTGTGGGTGTGGTCAACGCGGGAGGCGCACGAGGAGTGGAGCAGGCAGGTGCGGAGCTTGGCGAGCGGAACATTGACACTGGGAACGGCTGGGAACACGGCGACATTGTTCAAAATAGGAGGGGACGGGCAGGAGGCGGCAGCCGGGCAATGGAATCCGAGACCGCTGGATGCGGGAGTCTGGAATCTGGCCACTGACACCCCCGTGGCAGGGCAGGCGGTGGAGTTCAGCGTGAAGGCGGGCGGCGGACTCGTGGCGGCGGGCACGGCGGCAACCGGGGCCGCGGCGCGGGTGACCGTCCCGACCGACCAAGACGGCTCGGCACAGGTGTGGTATCGCCAGCCGGAACAGGCCGGGGTGGAGAGCGTGATCGCCGCGCGCACCTCGGGCCAGCAGGTGGAGTTTTCCAGCAGGAGCACCGCCCCGGTTCAGGCCAAGGCCGCGCCAATGATGCTGCGGACGATGTCGGCGTCTTCCGCGCCAGCAGCCCAATCCGCCCCGGAAGCTTTTTCACAGGATGGCTTGCGATTGTGGTTGAAGGCCGATGCGGGTGTGGTGACAGACGGTGCGGGGAAAGTCAGCCAGTGGACCGACCAGAGCGGACGGAACAATCACGCTAGCCAAAACACGGCAGATGCGCGTCCGCAGCCGGTGGCGGCGGCGACGCCGGGCGGGGTGCCCGCAGTGCGGTTCGACGGGACGGCCAGCCATCTGTCGTTTGGCAATTTATACACAATCCCTTCCGGCTCGCCCTCCGCGGAGGTGTTTGTGGTGCTCAGGGCGCAACAGGGCGGGACGGCGGGTCGTTATGCCTTTGCGCTGAGCCATCACGGCGGGTTGAAGTATCCGGCAAGCGATGGCGTGTTGAGTGACGACTTTGGACGGCTGGTGAATCCGGTTTCATCGGCCTTACCCAATGGGACCGATTTGTCCGGCTGGCATATCTACAATGCGACCAACGGCGGTGCATCGCGGGACTGGGTGGCGAGGCTGGACGGGGCGATCATCGGGCGGGCCGATTCAAATGGAAATCCCTATTGGTATCCGTGGAGTTATCTGGGAAGAGGCGCGGCGTATTCCAATTCCTTTTGGGCGGGTGACATTGCGGAGGTGCTTGTATATGATCGCGCATTGTCGCAGGAGGAACGGGAGCAGACCGAGTATTATTTGCGCAGCCGGCATGGTTTTGGACAGCCCGCGGTGCCTGCCTCACCAGCAGCGCCGACGGTGGATGTTCTGAATGCGACACGGGCGCTGATCAGTTGGGAGATGGCAGTGCAGCCTGCCACCTGCGAGTTGCAACGCCGCGAACAACCCAACGGGACATGGGAGGATATTCCAGCGGCAGGACGGCTGTCCGTGCTGGACGAGGGATTGGTGCCGGGGACGGCTTACGCATACCGCTTGCGCGCGCGCAATGCTGGCGGAGTGAGCGCATGGAGTGCGGAAGTGTCCGTCACGATGCCGGCCACCGGGACGCAAGGAGTGCCGTTTGATGGACTGCGCTTGTGGCTGCATCCGGCGGGCACGGACGGAAACGATGACGCTGCCGTGCAGACATGGAATGACTGGAGCGGACGCAAAACGCACGCGACCGCCGCGAATGCCGCCGCCCGTCCTCAATTGGTGCCGGGGGTTTTGGGCGGACGCTCCGTGGTGCGGTTTGACGGAACTGGCCAGCTTGGGTTTCCAACGAGCTCCTTTAGCGGAGCGCGGGAGATGGAACAGTTTGTCGTGTTGAAGGCAAAAGCAGGATCACCCGCGGGACGACGGGCCTACGCGTTGGGGCACTATGGTTCGGCAGTGCAATATCCCGCGCCCGACGGCACGATCCGGGACAATCTGGGCCAGTTGACCAGTAACGCCGAGGTCATTCCGTTCCCTGCGGGAACCAATGCCCACGGCTGGCATGTGTATCACACCCGGCTCACGGCGCAGAGCCGCCTGGCGCGGGTGGACGGGCAGCTTGTGCATCAAAGCGCGGGAATCAGTTCCATTTACACCTATCCGTGGAGTTATCTTGGAAAGGTCAGCGGAGACGGCTGGGCCGGTGACATCGCGGAGGTGTTCGTCTATGATCGCGCACTTACGGTGACCGAGCACGCGGCAGTGCAAAATTATCTGGCGCAAAAATACCAGTTGCCGCCGCCAGTCGTGCCGGAGCCGGTCAGCACACCGACAGGAATTTCCGCCAGTGTCAGTGCGCCCGATACGATTACCGTGACATGGGATATCGTGCCCGAGGCGGGCTCTTCGTATGAATTGCAAGTGCTCCTTCCCGGACGCGAGTATCGCACGCTGGCGGTGCTGCCGCCCGGCTCGACGAGCCACGCACATACCGATCTGAACCCGGATGCGACCTACACCTACCGCATCCGCACCCGCGCGCCGCTGGGCATCTCGGCGTGGAGCGAGGAGGCATCCGCGACGACCCCGGCCTTACCTCCGCCCGCGGACGGCCAGCCGCCATCGACGGGCCTGCGGCTGTGGCTGCAAGCCGACACCGGCCTCACCTTGGATGACCAAGGGATGGTGGCACACTGGGCGGACCAGAGCGGGCGGGGCAATCATGCCGGCCAGATGCCTGGTGAAGATTACTGGATATGGAGCGGACTGACGCCGACGGAGGATCCGCAACTCGGCCCCGTGGTGCAGGCCGAGGGCTGGTCGGACGGCCTGCCGCTGCCCGCGCTCATGAACGAGGCCACCGGCGGCGAGGTCTTTGTCGTGCTCAAAACGAGTGACAGTTACGACGACATCACGCCGTTCACGCTCGGGCACACGTTTTATTATCCGCGCTGGCGGGATTATTATTACGACCCGGAAAATCCTTATCCCGAAACGGACATCATCGCCGACAGTTTTGGCCGCTCCGCCGCTATAGACATGGCCGTGCCGGAGGGGAAACCGATCCGCGACCACTGGCGGCTTTATAATGTGAGCGTGTCCACGAACGGCTGGGCGGCGCGGCTGGATCATGAATTGCTGGGCGAGGCGGACGGCGGGCCGCTGGTGTTCGGCCAATATGGCACCATTGGCGGTGGCATGGGCGGGCCGACGCAAATCGCGGAAATCCTCGTGTATCACCGGGCCTTGGGCGAGGCGGAACGGGAAACGGTGGCCGCCTATCTTGGTCAAAAATACCAGATGGATGTGACCTTGCCGCCGGGAACGCAGCCACCCGCCCCGCCGGAAAATTTTACGGCGACCGCCACCGGCCAGACGACCATCGCACTCGCGTGGACGGCCAGTCCGACCGAGGGCGCGGCTTACGAATTGGAGCGCAAAACCGGCGACGACGGCAGCGCCGCGTCCTATGCCAATGTCGCCGACATCGCTGCGGGCGCAACCAGCCATACCGACACCGGCCTCTCGCCTGCGACAACCTATACCTACCGCCTCCGTGCCGTAATGGAGGGATTTCAGTCCGCCTACACCAACGCGGCGACCGCCATCACGGATGAGCCGCAACCGGCATCGAGCAATCTGCGATTGTGGTTGAAGGCCGATGCGGGCGTGATGACGGACGGTGCGGGGAAAGTCAGCCAGTGGACTGATCAGAGTGGACGGAACAATCATGCAAGCCAAGGCACGGCAGATGCGCGTCCGCAGCCAATGGGTGCGGCGACGCCGGGCGGGGTGCCCGCAGTGCGGTTTGACGGGACGGACAGCCATCTGTCGTTTGGCAATTTATACACAATCCCTTCCGGCTCGCCCTCCGCGGAGGTGTTTGTGGTGCTCAGGGCGCAACAGGGCGGGACGGCGGGTCGTTATGCCTTTGCGTTGAGTCATCACGGCGGGTTGAAGTATCCGGCAGGCGATGGCGTGTTGAGCGACGACTTCGGACGGCTGGTGAACCCGGTTTCACTGGCAGTGCCAAGCGGTGCTAATTTATCTGACTGGCACATTTATAATGCGACTAGGGCCTGTTAACACTATTGCCAAGATAGGCATAAAGTGCCGAGAAGGGGAAATGGAACTGACCGAGGCGCATCTGCAACGAATCCGAGAGCGTTTGCCGGTGGAGAGGGGCAATGTGAGCATGAAGGTGCTGAACTTCCTAGACGCGGTGCTGTATGTGATGGAGAATGGGTGCAAGTAGAGGCGATTGGAATACCAAAATTCATCTGGTTGCCGCGAATGATGTCCGCGCCCTCGGCTTCCGGCTTTCGCCCGGCCAGCACGGAGACGGCCGCGAAGGCCGCGAGCTGATCGGCGAACTGGGCTGCCCCGCCCACGGCTGCGCCTTGGCGATGGACATGGCTTACGAGGGCGACGAGACCCGCGGCCTGGCCA
The DNA here is from genome assembly GCF_038725785.1 of Termitidicoccus mucosus. Classification (GTDB taxonomy): domain Bacteria; phylum Verrucomicrobiota; class Verrucomicrobiia; order Opitutales; family Opitutaceae; genus Termitidicoccus; species Termitidicoccus mucosus. Next base: position 7,005,731 of record NZ_CP109796.1, on the reverse strand, counting down.
GCCCTGCTCGGCTTCAAGCCGGTCGTCCCGCCCAACCCACTCCGGCGCCGGTCGTGGATGCTGGACAAACTGCTCTACCGGCAGCACAACCACGTCGAACGACTCTTCCGTCGCATCAAGGGCTTCCGCCGTATCTTCACCCGTTAGGACCTGTTAGCACTATTGAGGAGTAGCCAAGAGAGAGCGAAGGAGACGAAAGAGCGGAAGAGGACATCGAGCTTGTCGTAGCGGGTGAAGACGCGACGGAAGCCCTTGATGCGGCGGAAGAGGCGCTCGACGTGGTTGCGCTGGCGGTAAAGCGCCTTGTTGAGTTTCCAGGGTTTTCGACGCAACGGGTTGGGCGGGACGACAGGCTTGAAGCCGAGCAGGCAGGCCAAGCCGCGGGTTTCGTTGCCTTCGTAGGCCATGTCCATGGCCAGGGCGCATCCATGCCTCGGGCATCCCAACTCGCCAATCAGCTCGCGTCCCTCGGGTCCGTCGCCGTTCTGCCCGGGCGAGAGGCGGAAGCCGAGGGCATGGACATCATTCGCGGCAGCCAGATGAATCTTGGTGTTCCGGCCTCCTCGTGATTTGCCGATCGCCTGAGGCCCGTTTTTTTCTCCGCCCCGGTCCCATCGGGGTGGACCTTCACGCTGGTACTGTCCAGCGACACCACCTTCAGCTCCAGATGCACCAGCCCTTCCTTCTGCAGCCGCTCGAACACCCGGTCCCATACTCCGCTTTTGCTCCAGCGATTCATCCGCGTGTAGATCGTGTGCCAGTTCCCAAACCTCTCCGGCAATCTCCTCCATTTGCACCCGTTCTCCGCCACATACAGCACCCCGTTTAGAAAGCTCAGCACATCAATGCTCACATTGCCCCGCTCCACCGGCAGGCTGTCCTTGATTCTCTCCAGGTGTTCCTTCGTCAGTTCCATTCCTCTCCTCATACGCATAAATCACCGTCAAGTGCAATTAATGTTAACACGCCCTAATGGCGGAGTCTCGCAGGATTGGGTGGCGAGGCTGGACGGGACGATCATCGGGAGGGCGGACTCGAACGGAAATCCCTATTGGTATCCGTGGAGTTATCTGGGAAGAGGCGCTGCATACTCCAATTCCTTTTGGGCGGGTGACATTGCGGAGGTGCTTGTGTATGACCGCGCGCTTTCGCAGGAGGAGCGGGAAGAGACCGAACGTTACTTGCGCAGCCGCCATGCCTTCGGATTGCCCGATGAGCCGGCTACTCCGAAAGCGCCGACAGTGGACATTCTGGACTCGACCCGAGTAATAGTCGGTTGGGAGCTGCCGCTACAACCGGCCTCATGCGAGTTGCAGCGCCGTGCGCAGTCTGGCGGGGAGTGGGAAGATATTTTTGTCGTAGGACGGCAATCTGTGCTGAATACCGGGCTGACGCCCGGGGCGAGCTACCTGTATCGGTTGCGAGCGCGCAACGCCGGTGGCATCAGCGCGTGGAGCGCGGAGGCGTCCGTCACGATGCCGGAATTCGGCGCGCAGGGAGTGCCATTTGATGGCTTGCGTCTGTGGCTGCATCCGGCGGGAACAAATGGGAGCGGCAATGCCGTGCAAACGTGGAACGACTGGAGCGGTAACAAAACCCATGCCGCCGCTGCGAATGCGGCTGCCCGCCCGCAATTGGTATCTGGTGTGTTGGGAGGCCGTTCTGTGGTGCGTTTTGACGGGACTGTCAGCCAGCTTGCTTTCCCGACGAGTGCCTTCAGCGGGGCGCGAGAAATGGAGCAGTACGTCGTCCTGAAGGCAAAAACAGGAGCGCCCGCTGGACGGCAGGCTTATGCGCTCGGGCACTATGGGGCAGCGGTGCAATATCCTGCCGCAGACGGCACCATTCGTGATAATCTGGGAAAACTCGGCACTCCCGAAACCATCTCGTTCCCGGCAGGGACGAATGCCTGGGATTGGCATGTGTATCATACCCGGGTCACGGCACAAAGCCGGCTGGCGCGGGTGGACGGGCAGCTTGTGCACCAAAGCACGGGAATCAGTTCCATTTATACCTATCCGTGGAGCTATCTCGGAAAGGTCGGGAGCAACGCATGGGCCGGAGACATTGCGGAAGTGCTCGTTTACGAGCGCGCGCTCACAGTGGCCGAGCACACTGCCGTACAAAATTATCTGGCACAAAAATACCAATTGTCTCCACTGGCCGCCCCGGAGCCAGTTAGTGTGCCGGATGGTATCGCTGTCGCGCTCACTGCGACCGACGCGATTACCGTCACATGGAATACCGTGCCTGAGGCCGGTGTGTCTTATGAGCTGCAAGTGCGCGCGCCCGGGCGTGAATATCGCACTCTGGCGGTGCTGCCGTCCGGCACAACAAGCCACACGCACACCGATCTGAATCCGGAGACGGATTATACTTATCGCGTTCGCGTCCGCGCGCCGCTGGGCATTTCGGCATGGAGCTTGGAGGCTGCCACGACGACTCCGGCATTGCCGCCACCAACCGCAAACGACCAACCTCCATCGACGGGACTGCGACTCTGGTTGCAAGCCGGCGTTGGACTCACCTTGGATGAGCAAGGGATGGTGGCGCGCTGGGCGGATCAAAGCGGACGCGGCAACCACGCCGGCCACATGCCCGACGGGGACTATTGGATATGGAGCGGGCTGACGCCCGTCGAAGACTCGCAACTCGGCACTGTGGTGCGCTCCGAATACGGAGACGGCCTGCCGCTGCCCGCGCTCATGAACGAGGCCACCGGCGGGGAAGTTTTCCTCGTGGTCAAGGCGGATGACAGCTACGACAGTGTTACGCCATTTACGCTTGGACACACGTTTTATTATCCGCAGTGGCGGGATTATTATTACGACCCGGAAAATCCGTATTCCGAAACGGACATCATATCGGACAGCTTTGGCCGTTCCACGACTGTTGACATGACCGTGCCGGAGAACAAACCAGTGCGCGGACACTGGCGGCTTTATAATGTGAGCGCATCGGCAGACGGTTGGGCCGCGCGACTGGATAACGAGCCGTTGGGCGAAGCGGAAGGAGGGCCGTTGGTGTTTGGATCCTATGGAACCATTGGCGGCGGCATGGGAGGGCCGACGGAAATTGCGGAGATACTTGTGTATCATCGTGCGCTGGGCCAGACGGAGAAAGAATCAGTGGCGGCCTACCTCGGGCAGAAATACCAGCTGAATGTCGTCCTTCCGCCGGAATTGCAACCGCCTGCCGCGCCAAGCGACCTTACCGCGACTGCCACCGGCCAGACCTCCATCGCGCTCGCATGGACGGCGAGCGCGACCGAGGGAGCGGCCTATGAACTGGAGCGCAAGGCCGGCGGCAGCGATAGCACCGCCCCCTACGGCAAGATTGCTGATCTCGCTGCTGGCGCCACGAGCCACACGGACATCGGACTTACGCCCGCGACAACTTACACTTACCGCCTGCGCGCCGTAAAGGACGGCCGCACCTCCAGTTTTACCCTCGGAGTGACTGCCACCACGGATGATCCCCAACCGGTGTCAAGTAACTTGCGTTTGTGGTTGAAGGCAGACGCGGGTGTGGTGACGGACGGTGCGGGGAAAGTCAGCCAGTGGACTGACCAGAGCGGACGGAACAATCACGCTAGCCAAAACACGGCAGATGCGCGTCCGCAGCCGGTGGCGGCGGCGACGCCGGGCGGGGTGCCCGCAGTGCGGTTCGACGGGACGGACAGCCATCTGTCGTTTGGCAATTTATACACAATCCCTTCCGGCTCGCCCTCCGCGGAGGTGTTTGTGGTGCTCAGGGCGCAACAGGGCGGGACGGCGGGTCGTTATGCCTTTGCGCTGAGCCATCACGGCGGGTTGAAGTATCCGGCAAGCGATGGTGTGTTGAGCGATGATTTTGGACGGCTGGTAAATCCTGTTTCACTGGCAGTGCCAAATGGTGTCGATTTGTCCGGCTGGCATATCTACAATGCGGCCAACGGCGGTGCATCGCGGGACTGGGTGGCGAGGCTGGACGGGGCGATCATCGGGCGGGCCGATTCAAATGGAAATCCCTATTGGTATCCGTGGAGTTATCTGGGAAGAGGCGCGGCGTATTCCAATTCCTTTTGGGCGGGTGACATTGCGGAGGTGCTTGTATATGATCGCGCATTGTCGCAGGAGGAGCGGGAACAGACCGAGTATTATTTGCGCAGCCGGCATGGTTTTGGACAGCCCGCAGTGCCTGCCACACCAGCAGCGCCGACGGTGGATGTTCTGAGCGCGACACGGGCGCTGATCAGCTGGGAAATGATGGCGCAGCCTGCCACCTGCGAGTTGCAACGCCGCGAGCAACCCAATGGGACGTGGGAGGATATTTCAGTGGCGGGACGGCTGTCCGTGCTGGACGAGGGGTTGATGCCGGGGACGGCTTACGCATACCGCTTGCGCGCGCGCAATGCCGGCGGGGTGAGCGCATGGAGTGCGGATGTTTCCGTCACGATGCCGACAGCCGGAGAGCAAGGGGTGCCGTTTGATGGAATGCGTCTCTGGCTGCACCCGGCTGGAACGGATGCAAATGGAGATGGCGCGGTGCAGACATGGAGCGACTGGAGCGGACGCAAAACGCACGCGACCGCCGCGAATGCCGCCGCCCGTCCTCAATTGGTGCCGGGGGTTTGGGGCGGACGCTCCGTGGTGCGGTTTGACGGGGCCGGCCAGCTTGGTTTTCCAACGAGCTCTTTCAGCGGAGCGAGGGAGATGGAGCAGTTTGTCGTGCTGAAGGCGAAAGCAGGATCACCCGCGGGGCGGCGGGCCTACGCGCTGGGGCACTATGGTTCGGCGGTGCAATATCCCGCGCCCGACGGCACGATCCGGGACAATCTGGGCCAGCTGACCGGCAACGCCGAGGTCATCCCGTTCCCTGCGGAAACCAATGCCCACGGCTGGCATGTGTATCATACCCGGCTCACGGCGCAGAGCCGCTTGGCGAGGGTGGACGGACAGCTTGTGCATCAAAGCGCGGGAATCAGTTCCATTTATACCTATCCGTGGAGTTATCTTGGAAAAGTCAGCGGAGACGGCTGGGCCGGTGACATCGCGGAGGTGTTCGTCTATGATCGCGCGCTCACGGTGGCCGAGCACGCGGCAGTGCAAAATTATCTGGTGCAAAAATACCAGTTGCCGCCGCCAGCCGCACCGGAGCCGGTCAGCACACCGACAGGAATTTCCGCCAGTGTCAGTGCGCCCGATACGATTACCGTGACATGGGATACCGTGCCCGAGGCGGGCTCTTCGTATGAATTGCAAGTGCTCCTTCCCGGACGCGAGTATCGCACGCTGGCGGTGCTGCCGCCTGGCACGACCAGCCACGCGCACACCGATCTGAACCCGGATGCGACCTACACCTACCGCATCCGCACCCGCGCGCCGCTGGGCATCTCGGCGTGGAGCGAGGAGGCATCCGCGACGACTCCGGCCTTGCCGCCGCCTGCGGACGGACAGCCGCCATCGACCGGCTTGCGGCTGTGGCTGCGCGCCGACATCGGCCTTACGCTGGACGATCAGGGCATGGTGGCGCATTGGGCGGACCAGAGCGGACGGGGCAACCACGCCGGCCAGATGCCCAGTGAAGACTATTGGATATGGAGCGGACTGACGCCGACGGAGGATCCGCAACTCGGCCCCGTGGTGCAGGCCGAAGGCTGGTCGGACGGCCTGCCGCTGCCCGCGCTCATGAACGAGGCCACCGGCGGCGAGGTCTTTGTCGTGCTCAAAACGAGTGACAGTTACGACGACATCACGCCGTTCACGCTCGGGCACACGTTTTATTATCCGCGCTGGCGGGATTATTATTACGACCCGGAAAATCCTTATCCCGAAACGGACATCATCGCCGACAGTTTTGGCCGCTCCGCCGCTATAGACATGGCCGTGCCGGAGGGGAAACCGATCCGCGACCACTGGCGGCTTTATAATGTGAACGCGTCCACGAACGGCTGGGCGGCGCGGCTGGATCATGAATTGCTGGGCGAGGCGGACGGCGGGCCGCTGGTGTTCGGCCAATATGGCACTATTGGCGGAGGCATGGGCGGGCCGACGCAAATCGCGGAAATCCTCGTGTATCACCGGGCCTTGGGCGAGGCGGAACGGGAAACGGTGGCCGCCTATCTTGGGCAGAAATACCAGCTGGACGTAGTCCTGCCGCCGGGAACGCAGCCACCCGCCCCGCCGGAAAATTTTACGGCGACCGCCACCGGCCAGACGACCATCGCACTCGCGTGGACGGCCAGCCCGACCGAGGGCTCGGCTTACGAACTGGAACGCAAACTTGGCGACGCCGGCAGTACGGCCCCTTACACCAAAATCGCCGATATCGCCGCGGACACCACCAGCCACACCGACACCGGCCTCTCGTCCGCGGCGACTTACACCTACCGTCTCCGCGCGGTGAAAGCCGGGCTCCATTCCGGTTACACCGCCGAGGCCGTCGCCACCACGAAACTGACCGTCCCCGATAATTTTACCGCCGAGGCTGTGGCATGGAATACCGTCAGCCTCTCGTGGATGCCTGTGCCAGAATCCGGCGCGACCTACGAATTGGAGCGCAAGCCCGCCGCAGGTGAAGGCGGCTTTGAAAACATAGCCGGCCTGCCGGCGGGCACCGCCGCGCACACCGACGCCGGCCTGTCACCAGAAACCGGATACATCTACCGGCTTCGGGCGGTGCTGGGTGGCAATGTGTCGGACTACACCGGCGCGTTGCTCGTGACCACACCGCCGCAGCCTCCGCAACCACCCGGACCGCCCGCCAGCCTCACCGCGGCCACCACCAGCGCCAACAACATTGAACTCGCATGGACGGCCAGCCCGACCGAGGGCGCGGCTTACGAACTGGAACGCAAAACTGGCGATGGCTCTTTTGAAAAGATTGCCGACCTTGGCAGCGGGGTGGTTTTCCACCTTGATGCCGGTCTGGCCGGCGGAATGATCTACACTTATCGCATTCGTGCCGCCAAAGGCGGAATTTTCTCGGACTACAGCGAGGAAGTGCAAGTGCGCATGGTCGGGAACGCACCGGATGCGGTCATTGTTTCACCCATTGACGGGACGACGCTCGCGTGGAACCAGGCGCTGGCAATTGAATGTGTCGCCACGCCTGCCGATGATGCCAATCCCATCGCAAAATTGAGACTCTTCCGTGATGGAATACCGGTGGCGGAGTCCGATCAATCATCACTGGAACTTGTTCTGCCCTCGGTGGAGCCGGGCGTGCATTCCCTGGCTGTTTTGGCAACAACGGTCTGGGGAGCGGAAAAATGGTCCGATCCCGTGACCATCAATGTTACCGCGCAATTGGAAAACTCGCCCGCACCCTCGACTTATTCGCCCTCATACGGAGTGGTTTGGCGGCAGCTGGCACCGATGGCAGGGAGTGAGGCCGGAGTCACGGAAGTTGGAATGCCTCTTCGCACGGCGGCGTGGTGGCAGGGGAAAGTGACCGGCGTTTCGGGACAGCAGGTGCAAGTCGATCTTGGTTCCGACAGCCAGTTGCCGGACTTTTTTGCCTCCGGGAATACCGCCATGATGGAGGTTTTGGATTCCCCGACCTCGACAGGGATGTTTTTCACGGTAACGGGCGTGGATGGCGACACATGGCTGTGTGCTGTGAATGCGCCGGTTCAGGCCGGTGACATCGTCGCGGTGAGGCCCTTGTCAGGATTGGACGAGATCGTTTCCAAAGCGACAAATGAGAGTTGGCCGGGCAGCGATATCCCCGCGACGGCGGATACGGTCGAGCTAAACCGCGTCTCCATCAGCCCGGAGGGATGGCCGGTTGCCGGGGGGATTTTCACCGCCTATTACAAGGACGCCTCCTCGCAGTGGCGCGCGAGTGATTCATCCGCGCCGGAAGTCCCGTTGGTATTTCCCGGCCAGTCCCTGAGAATAACCCGCAAAACAGGTCACCCAGTGACATGGATGCAAACGGGGAATGTCCGCAAATGGACTGCGCTGACCGCCCGCTTGTCTCCCGGCGCCCAATGGGTTTCTGCCGACAATCTCGTCCCCCTGCCACTCAAACGCTGGCCATGGGGGGCATCCTCCTCCAACGGGCAGCTCGTTGGCGGAACCGATCCGCTGCAATCAGACCTCGTTTCCGCCAGTGTGGCCGACGGGAGGCATGTCTTTTATTTGCATCGTGAGGACGGGACCGAATGGGAATGGCGAAGGGCGGACGCGCCTGAATTTCCAGCGGGACATGAACTCGTCACACCGCTTTCCACTTTCGAAATCAATTCGTTCCCGTCCGGCGGCGATCCGGTCCGGTTGAGCCTTCCGCGTGGATTCTAAAGGAGCGCCACTACCATGAACCATTCCAACCCCCTTTCAAACGTTTGGCTCCCCTGCCTGGCTGCAATGCTTTTTTCCCTCTGCGGCGGATCGGTTGTTCATGCCGCCGAGCCCCTGTGCGCCCGGGTGACAATCAAGCTCAGCCAGCGGTTGACCTTGGAGCGCCAGGCGTTCGAGGGCACGCTGGCCATCAGCAACGGGCTGGCGCAGCCCATTGAGGATTTTGCCGTCACTCTCTGGTTTCGCAATGCGGACGGGGAGGCCGTCGCCTATGCCACGCCTGGCGACGAGCCCGAGGGCGCGCTCTTTTTTGTCCGGCTCAAGGACGACTCTTGGAATCCGTCCACGGACGGAACGATTCCGGCGGATCATACCCGCGAGGCGGTTTACCTCATGATACCCGCGCCGGGGGCGGCCGGAGAACAGCCCGATGGCTTGCGTTACATGGTGGGCGCGACGCTTTCATATCGCATCGGGACATCAGTCAGGCATGTGGAAATGCAGCCGGAGGAGATACAGGTGCGCCCGATGCCCGACCTGCTTCTCCAGTATTTTCTGCCGGGCGACATGGTGGGCGACCATCCCATGACAACGGAGCCGGAGGCATCGGAGCCTGCGGTTTTCGGACTCCGCGTGGTCAATCAGTCCGCATGGGCGACCGCGCAAAACGTCAAGGTGGAATCCAACCAGCCCGAGATCGTGTCGAACGATTTGGGACTGCTGATTGATTTCAGGATCACCGGCTGCCAGGTGAACGGGAAGGATTTTTCGAGCAGCTTGCTGGCCGATCTGGGCAATATCGGGCCGCACGGCAGCGCAATGGCTTACTGGTCGCTGGTATCCTCGCTTGCGGGACGTTTCACTCGGGTTCACGGGACGGTGACCCATGCGGACAAACTGGGCGGAGCCTTGACTTCACTGGTGCAAGGCGACGATCCCATGGTCCGCCGGCTTGTCGGCAGAGTGCGCGTGGATTTGCCCGGGCGCGATGCCTTGGATGATTACCTGGCCGTGGAGAGTTTTACGGCGGACACCGGCACGGCGCGTGTTTTCGAGTCGGACAATGCCGTTTTGAGCACGGATGTCATCACGCTGCGCGCGGGGGATTCCCGTTTGTCCTACACGCTGAATGGCGATGCGGTCATGGTGGCCGCCGACGAGGTTGCGGGAACGTTGTTTTACGCCAAAATTCCGCTGGAAGCCTCCACGTGGGCCACGGCCAAAGTCACCCGCTCCGACGGCAAGCGCCTGCTTCCGCAAAATGCATGGATTTCCAAAACCTACCAGCCTGCGGGCGGATGGCAGCTGCATCTCAACCTCTTCGACACACAAAAGCAGGAGACGCACCGGTATAATGCCGTTCTGTCCGGCGCGGCGCCGTCCGAAAACACACCGCCGGTCTTGCAGTTCATGCCGGACACGAATGCGCTCACAATCGAGGCGGGCCGACTGCTCACGCTCCAAGTAACGGCAATGGACGCGGATGGTGACGCGGTCCGCATCACCGCGCCTGAACTGCCCGCCGGGGCTTCCTACACTCCCGCGTCCGATTCGTCCGGCACATTGAACTGGCGTCCTTTGGCCGGACAGGAGGGACCGTATTCCCTGCGGTTCATGGCTTCTGACGGGCTGGCATCGGTCTTCCGAGCCATCGGGATTCAAGTCAAAGAAGCCTCCTCATTGATATGGGATTGGAACGCATGGGTCGGGCGAAACTGGCCGGGAGTCATTGATCCAGCCATCATCGGTCCCGAGGTTGATCCCGACCATGACGGACTGACCAATCTGCTGGAATACGCGATGGACACCGACCCGCGCTCCGGCGTGCTGACCGTCCAGCCGCAGCCTGAAATCCTCATTCGCGACGACCAACCGCATCTGGCCTTGCGTTATCGGTTGCGTTCGGATGACCCGAGTCTGCGCATTCGGGTGGAAGTCACCGATGACTTTTTCACCTGGCATCCGGCCGCTGGCGCTGCTGAAAAAGCAGTCTCCGATCTTCCCGGCCTGACCGGGATGACGGACGAATGGCTTTGGGTGGAGGAACGTCCGGTCGAAGGAAATACCGGGGCGCGTGCATTGCGCCTGATCGTCACCCGCGAGGATTCCGAGGAGTAAACCCCATGACCATGCCACCGCATATTCGTTCTCTTTTGATCCCCGGGCTGGCCGGCCTTTTCTTCTGTCACGCGCAGGCTGCCACCGCTCCATCCGAGCCGCCGGCCATGCTGGTCAACATGGGGGCGGTCCCGGTCAACCAGTCGGTTGTTTTTGAACAGTCATTGCCGGCAAGACTGGCCCAAGAGGGGATAATCCAGTTCGACAGCTCCTGCACCTGCCTGACACTTAAATCGGATGTCGTCTCGCGCGACGGGCGCGTGTCATTTGCCTACCAAGGCAAGGAGCCGGGACCGTTCACCGTGGAAGCCCGGCTGACATTGACAGGAAACGCCTCCGGACAGGTTTTCAAAGTGTTTTTTGAGGGAGTGGTTTATTCGGATAATTGGTTGATGGACTCCACGGAATGGGCGGCTGTTCGCCAGCGTGGTAAAAAGATCATAATAGTGGATGCGAGGGATCTTCAATCGCAGCGGCAGGCGCCCATTTCCGGATCGATTCCGCTGCGCCTTGCCGCCGAGGGGCGCGGTTTTGGCGCCGACCCCGAGCTGTTGCTGGTGGGGGCTGGCTTTGGGGATGACGCTGCGCTGCTGGAAGCGGGCAGGTTGAGGGAAAAGTTCAAGTGGACGAAAATCCGGGTTTTGGCCGGCGGGGAAGCCGCGTGGAAGCGGGCGGGAAGGCCCGATGACGGGATGGCATTCATATCGGCAGGCACCCTGACGTCGATGCCGGCATGGCGGTCATGGACCACCGTGCTGATGGGAACGGGGGAGGATTCCCCGGCGGGCGATGAGTCCGGGGCAGGCGGGCGCGAGCGTGTGGTGCGAATGGCGGAAGCGTGGGGAAGCCCCTCCGCCATGTCATCGCTTGCCGGAGTCATCGATACGATGGGCGCCGATGAAATGCTTGTGTTTGTGACTCCTGATGGAAGCGGCGCGGCATGGATTGGGCGGCAACTGCCGCCGCGGTTCGCCTCAAGGGCGGCCTGTCTGTCCGGAGGTTATCGCGCATGGATGGACTGGCGAAAGACGCGGCACGCGAGCGCTCCCGGACGCGCGTCATCAGCCATCATCGCCTCGGAAAATCCACGCACCCGCAAGGCGGGACCATGCGGAGGCTGCGGGCGCTGATCTCCCCATGCCTCAAACATCGTTTTCTACTCCATCCGTATAAAACCCTGAAAATTTTTCCCATGAAGGCATCGTTCAAAATCCACCCTCCTTTCGTCAGACATGCAGCCGACGGCGCAAAGGCGCGTGTCCCGTTGTCCGGATTGCTTTGCCGATGCGCGGCATTTTTTATTGCGGCATTGAGTTTGCCTTTGGCGGCGCAATCACTTCCGCAGGAGGGCATGCGCCTGTGGCTGAAAGCCGATGCCGGCATCGTGGCCGATGCCGAGGGGCGTATGGAACAGTGGCAGGACCAATCGGGGAATGCCAATCATGCCGCCCAGCCAGGCGCGAACAACCGTCCCGAAGTGAGGGCGGCCGGATTGAATGAATTTCCGGTGGTGGGATTTGACGCGACCCAGAGCCAGTATCTGCAACTGCCGAATGTGATGAGCGGGGCGACCGAGGGCGAGGTGTTCATCCTGGTTAGGTCGGCGGAGGCGTCCGGCCAGCGCCGGGGGTTGTGGCAGTTCAACACCTACGGTTCAATGCATCCATACGAGGATGGAAGGATATTTGAAAGTTTCGGTGTTCGCAATTCCAACTATTATTACGACACCGGAACCCCTCCCGACATCACGCAATGGAGATTGTATAATGTGTCGGCAAAGAACGACGAGTGGGTCAGCCGATTTAACGGCAGGATGCATTTCAGGACGGCAAACGGCACCATCACATGGACTGCGAGTCCGGTTTTGGGCAGCGGCTATAGTGGAGCCAAGTTCAACGGCGAGATGGCCGAGGTTATCATCTACGACCATGTGCTTTCCGCCGGAGAACGTCAGGCGGTGGAGCGTTATCTGGCGGGCAAATACAAACTGGGGGGAACAGAGGTTCCGGATGCGCCGACGGAACTGAAGGTGCGTGCGATAGGCTCGACTCAAGCCGGTCTGACGTGGCAGTCGAATGGCAACGAGTGGGTGCGCTTTGAGGTGGAACGCAAAGCCGAAGCAGGTGCATGGGCGTTGGTGGCTACGGTGTCAGGCCGCAGCTGGATGGACGAGGGGCTGGTGCCGGGGGCGAGTTACACTTATCGAGTCACGGCGGTAAATCCCAAAGGGAAGAGCGAGTCTAGTGACGAAGTGGATGTGGCCATGTCGATCACAGGCGCATCGATGCCGACGGAAGGCATGCGTCTGTGGCTGCGACCGGACGGATTAAGCGAAGGGCCACTGGGCAGCTGGACGGATTATTCTGGTTTGGGCAACTCGGCCAATGCGCCCTCGGCCAGCAACAGCCCGGAAGTGGCGAGTGGCGAGGCTGGCCTGAACGGCTGGCCGGTGATAAAGTTCGACGCGGCCAAAAGCCAGTATTTCAACCTGCCGAACCTGATGAATGGGGCTTCCGAGGGCGAGGTGTTCATCTTGGTGCGTTCCGCGGAAGCATCCGGCCAGCGTCGGGGATTGTGGCAGTTCAACACTTATGGTTCAATGCATCCATACGAGGATGGAAGGATACTTGAAAGTTTCGGTGCTCGCAATTCCAACTATTATTACGATACCGGAACTCCTCCTGACATCACGCAATGGAGGCTGTATAATGTGTCGGCAAAGAACGACGAGTGGGTCAGCCGATTTGACGGCAGAGTGCACTTCAGGACGGCAAACGGCACCATCACATGGACTGCGAGCCCGGTTTTGGGCAGCGGCTATAGTGGAGCCAAGTTCAATGGCGAGATGGCCGAGGTCATCATTTACGACCATGTGCTTTCCGCCGGGGAACGGCAGGCGGTGGAGCGTTATCTGGCGGGCAAATATGAACTGGGCGGGACAGAGGTGCCGGATGCACCGACGGAATTGAAGGCGAGGCCAATAGGCTCGACCCAAGCTGGATTGACATGGCAGTCCGATGGCAGCGAATGGGTGTGGTTCGAGGTGGAACGCAAAACAGGGGATGGTGAATGGGCAACTGTAGCCACAGTTGCCGGGCGCAGCTGGATGGATGAGGGGCTGGTGCCGGGGATGAGTTACACCTATCGAGTCACGGCGATAAATCCCAATGGGAAGAGCGAACCGAGTGACGAAGTGGATGTGGCCATGTCGACCACAGGCGCATCGATGCCGATGGAAGGCATGCGCTTGTGGCTGCGCCCGGATGGGCTGGTCGACGGCCCGTTGGGCAGTTGGACGGACAATTCCGGGGCTGGCAACTCGGCCAATGCGCCCGCTGCCAGCAACAGCCCCGAAGTAGTAAGCGGAGCGGCCGGCTTGAACGGCTGGCCGGTGGTAAAGTTCGACGCGGCCAAAAGCCAGTATCTCAATCTGCCGAACCTGATGAACGGAGCGTCCGCGGGCGAGGTGTTCATCCTAGTGCGTTCCGCGGAGGCGTCCGGCCAGCGTCGGGGGTTGTGGCAGTTCAACACCTACGGTTCAATGCATCCATATGAGGATGGAAGAATATTTGAAAGTTTCGGTGTTCGCAATTCCAACTATTATTACGACACCGGAACCCCTCCCGACATCACGCAATGGAGATTGTATAATGTGTCGGCAAAGAACGACGAGTGGGTCAGCCGATTTGATGGCAGGATGCATTTCAGGACGGCAAACGGCACCATCACATGGACCGCGAGCCCGGTTTTGGGCAGCGGCTATAGTGGAGCCAAGTTCAATGGCGAAATGGCCGAGGTCATCATCTACGATCATGTGCTTTCCGCCGGGGAACGTCAGGCGGTGGAACGTTATTTGGCGGGCAAATATGAACTGGGCGGAACAGAGGTGCCGGATGCACCGGCGGAATTGAAGGCGAGGTCAATAGGCTCGACCCAGGCCGGGTTGACATGGCAGTCCGACGGCGACGAATGGACGTGGTTTGAGGTGGATCGCAAAACAGGGGATGGTGAATGGGCAACTGTGGCCACAGTTGCCGGGCACAGCTGGATGGATGAGGGTCTGACGGCGGGCGCAAGCTACAGCTACCGGGTGGTGGCGGTGAATCCCAACGGCAAAGGCGAGTCAAGCAATGAAGCCAGCATCACTATGCCGGACATAAGCGCTTCCATGCCCACCGTCGGCATGAGGTTGTGGCTGCGACCGGACGGACTGGCCGACGGCCCGCTGGGCAGCTGGACGGATTATTCCGGTTTGGGCAATACGGCCAATGCGCCCTCGGCCAACAACAGCCCGGAAGTGGTGAGTGGCGAGGTCGGCCTGAACGGCTGGCCGGTGGTGAAGTTTGACGCGGCCAAAAGCCAGTATCTCAACCTGCCGAACCTGATGAATGGCGCAACCGAGGGCGAGGTGTTCATCTTGGTGCGCTCTGCGGAAGCGTCCGGCCAGCGTCGGAGTCTGTGGACGTTTGGTACAAACGCGTCCCTGTATCCCTATTCGGATGGCAGTGTCCACGAGGGCTTTGGAGTTCCAAGCTCCAACTTGAATAACACAGGGATGCCGCCTGACATCACGCAATGGCGGCTATATAATGTGTCGGCAAAGAACGGTGAGTGGATCAGCCGGTTCGATGGTAGCGTGCACTTCCGGGTCACGGGCAAAACGGTCGGATGGAACTCCGGTCCGGTCTTGGGCGGCGGTTATAATTATAGTTATGGAAATCTTTACTTCAACGGCGAGATGGCCGAGATCATCATCTACGACCATGTGCTTTCCGCCGGGGAACGCCAGGCGGTGGAACGTTATCTGGCGGACAAATATGAACTGGGCGGAACAGAGGTGCCGGATGCGCCGACGGAATTGAAGGCGAGGTCAATAGGCTCGACCCAGGCCGGATTGACATGGCAGTCCGACGGCGGCGAATGGGTGTGGTTCGAAGTGGAACGCAAAACGACTGGAGGAGACTGGGCGGTCGTGACTACGGTGTCGGGCCGCAGTTGGATGGATGAGGGACTGACGGCCGGTGCAAGCTACAGCTACCGGGTGGTGGCGGTGAATCCCAACGGCAAAAGCGAGCCCGGCGACGAAGCCGATGTCGTCATGCCAACGGACGGCTCATCCATGCCCACCGTCGGCATAAGGTTGTGGTTGCGACCGGACGGGCTGGCCGACGGCCCGCTGGGCAGCTGGACGGATTATTCCGGTTTGGGCAACTCGGCCAATGCACCCTCGGCCAACAACAGCCCCGAAGTAGTAAGTGGCGAGGCCGGCTTGAACGGCTGGCCGGTGGTGAAATTCGACGCGACGAAAAACCAGTATCTCAACCTGCCGAACCTGATGAATGGCGCGGCCGAGGGCGAGGTGTTCATCCTGGTGCGTTCCGCAGAGGCGTCCGGCCAGCGTCGGAGTCTGTGGACTTTGGGTTCATACGCATCCATGTATCCTTACTCGGATGGCAGCGTTCACGAGAGTTTCGGTATCCCCAATTACAGCCTGAACAACATGGGGGTGCCGCCTGACATCACACAATGGCGGTTATATAATGTGTCCGCAAAGAATGGTGAATGGATCAGCCGGTTCGATGGCAGCGTGCACTTCCGGGTCACGGATAAAACGGTCGGGTGGAGCTCCAGTCCAGTCTTGGGCGGCGGTTATAATTATAGTTACGGAAATCTTTATTTCAACGGCGAGATGGCCGAGGTCATCATCTACGACCATGTGCTTTCCGCCGGGGAACGTCAGGCGGTGGAACGTTATCTGGCGGGCAAATATGAACTGGGCGGGACAGGGATGCCGGATGCGCCGACGGAATTAAAGGCAAGATCAATAGGCTCGACCCAAGCCGGATTGACATGGCAGTCCGACGGCGGCGAATGGGTGTGGTTCGAAGTGGAACGCAAAACGGCTGGAGGAGACTGGGCGGTCGTGACTACGGTGGCAGGCCGCAGTTGGATGGATGAGGGGCTGACGCCAGGCGCAAGCTACAGATACCGGGTGGTGGCGGTGAATCCCAACGGCAAAAGCGAACCCAGCCATGAGGCCGATGTCGCCATGCCAACGGATGGCTCATCCATGCCCACCGTCGGCATGAGGTTGTGGCTGCGACCGGACGGATTAAGTGAAGGACCGCTGGGCAGCTGGACGGATTATTCCGGTTTGGGCAACTCGGCCAATGCACCCTCGGCCAACAACAGCCCCGAAGTAGTAAGTGGCGAGGCCGGCTTGAACGGCTGGCCGGTGGTGAAATTCGACGCGACGAAGAGCCAGTATCTCAACCTGCCGAACCTGATGAATGGCACGGCCGAGGGCGAGGTGTTCATCCTGGTGCGTTCCGCAGAGGCGTCCGGCCAGCGTCGGAGTCTGTGGACTTTGGGTTCATACGCATCCATGTATCCTTACTCGGATGGCAGCGTTCACGAGAGTTTCGGTATCCCCAATTACAGCCTGAACAACATGGGGGTGCCGCCTGACATCAGGCAATGGCGATTGTATAATGTGTCGGCAAAGAACGGTGAATGGATCAGCCGATTCGATGGCAGCGTGCACTTCCGGGTCACGGATAAAACGGTCGGATGGAGCTCCAGTCCGATTTTGGGAGGCGGTTATAATTATAGTTACGGAAATCTTTATTTCAGCGGCGAGATGGCCGAGGTCATCATCTACGACCATGTGCTTTCCGCCGAAGAACGCCAGGCGGTGGAACGCTATCTGGTGAACAAATACAACCACCTCACGCCGGACGTCCCCCCTGTGCCGGTGAATCTTCAGGCCGCCGCGCTGTCGTCAACACAGGCGAGCGTGTCGTGGGATTCTGCGACGGAGACCCGGATTGGTGAGTACTATGTTTTGGAACGCAAGACAGGGGCGGAAGATTATGTTCATCTGGCGGATATTTTCCGTGGACGAGTCTGGCTTGATACAGGTTTGGTTTCAGGGGAGACCTATACTTATCGTATCAAAACGGCCAATGCATCCGGTGAATCGGACTGGAGCGACGAGGCGTCGGTAACCATGCCCGATGGCGGCGCCACCATGCCGGTCTCGGGGCTGCGTTTGTGGTTGCGCGCGGATCGTGGGATCGGGAACGATCCCCTGTCGGTAAGCCGGTGGCGGGACCAGTCGGGTCGGGGCAATGATGCCGAGGTGCTTTCCGGTGCGGCCCCCAGGCAAGTCGCCGATGGAGCCGGCGAACGCCTCGCCCTGCAATTCACTTCAACCACCAGCGCGATGGGCATCCCCTCCAAGTTTATGAAAGATGCCGGGACAGGCGCCCTCTATGTTGTGCTGAATCCGGACCCGCAAACAACGCGACGGAAGGTGCTCCAGATTGAAGCCAATGGCGGGCTCTATTACCCGTCCGACGCGACGCAGGGAATCACCGATGATTTCGGACGCTCCGGGCAGCCGGTGTCCGTTTCGATTCCCTCCAATTGGACCATGTCAAACACATGGCGTGCGTATCGTGTGGAATCCTCCGGGAACGGCTGGGCTGCGTGGCTTGACGGCATGAAACTCGGCGAGGCTTCGGGCGAGGCCAATTTTGAGGGGAGCACGTCGATTGGCGGCAATTCTTGGACCGGCCGCATCGCGGAGATTCTTGTTTATGACCGGGTGCTTTCGGAGGAGGAAAACGCCGCCTTGGACGCCCGCTTGCGCGAACGCTATTGGGCGGAAAGTGAAAACGCCCCGACCGGTCTCACGGCCCAGGCATTGGGCGAAAGACTGGTCCGGCTGGCGTGGAGCACGGTTCCCGGCGACGCCAATGTTTACGAAATCGAACGCCGTTTGTCCCCTTCGGGCGGGTGGATAAAAATTGCCGAGGCCACCCGGGCGTCAGTCTGGCTTGACGGGACGGCCGGGCCCGCGACCGCCTACGACTACCGCGTCCGGTTGCGGCAGCCGGCGATTTCATCGTGGAGCGGCGAGGCGTCCGTCACGACCCCCGCGCCCGTTGACGTGTCCGGGGTTGCCACCGAGGGGTTGAAACTCTGGCTGCGCGCCGACGCGGGCGTCGAGGGGCAGCCCGCCATCCAGCGCTGGATCGACCAGTCGGGGAACGGGTATCATCTCTCCCAGCCCAACCCCGCCCAGCAACCGGGGCTGGCCCAGGGTGACCAGGGCGAACTGGCGGTTCTCTTTGCGGGTGCCGGGCAGCAGATGCCCTCCACCCATCGCCCGCTTTCCTCCAGTTCGCCATCGGGCGATTTGTTTGTGGTGGTGCGTTCCCCCTCCGCAACAAGGGCGCGCGCATGGTCGGTAACTCAATCCGCCGGGACTTATTATCCCAACCATGCCGATGCCGGCTCCATTCTGGACAGTTTTGGCCGCAGCGGGGCCGAATACGCCGTTCCCGTTCCCGAGGGACAGCCCCTGGCGGACACGTGGAGGCTGTATGAAACCAGCGCTGGCGCCGACGATTGGGCCGTCCGGCTTGACGGTGGCCTGCTGGTGCGGATTCCAAATGGAAAAACCTATTTTTATAATGGTTATGTGGAAATCGGCCAAGGCCAGTGGAAGGGCGAAATCGCCGAGGTGCTGTTATACGATCGCGTGCTCCCGTCCGGGGAGCGTCATGCGCTGGAGTTGTATTTGTCCGGCAAGTACCAGCTTCAGCCCGCCGGCGCGCCTCCCGATCCCGGCGGATTGCGCGGGCAGTCCGTTGATGCCGCGAAAATTATGCTGGCATGGGACGCGCCGGAGGAATGGCGTCCGGGAATTGAATATGTCATCGAACGCCAGTCACCCGCCTCGCCGGACGAATGGCAAATCATCGGTGCGATAGAAAATGCCACCAGCTTCCTCGACTCCGGGCTGGAGCCCGGCATCGCTTATTCCTATCGCCTGAGCGCGCGGAATTTCGCCGGGATTTCCGACCCATGCGCGCCTGTTTCCGTTACGACTGTGTCACCCTCCGAAACAGCGTTTCCCACGGAAAACATCCTGTGGTGGCTGCGTGCCGATGCGGGAATCCCCGGGGCAACCTCGGTCGGCATCTGGCACGACCAGGGATCCAGAGCATGGCATGCCGACCAGGCGACGCTGGCATCGCGCCCGCTTGTTGCCACCGCATCGCTTAACGGACGCCCGACGGTTCTGTTCGACGCCCCAAATCATGCCGTGACCCCCTTCACCCAATGGAAAACCGACACCACCCGCGGCGAGATTTTCACGCTGGCCCGCATCGAATCGCCGGCATTGGGCGAACTCTCCGGGCGCTGGACGCGCATCCATATTCTTCCGGTTAACGACGCCTGGAGCATCCGCGCCGCCGGGCGGGAAATCGCCCGCCTGCCCGACTGGCGCGCCTTCTTTGGCAACGGTTCGACCCTGGCGTATTCCAGCGGGCTTCGCGAGCTGGCCGAGTTCATCATCTTCGACCGCGCGCTTTCGGACGGGGAAAGGATGACCGTGGATGCGTATTTGGAAAACAAATACGCCTGGGACGGGGCCTCGGTCCGGTTCACCCCGGCGCCGGGATTGCATGCCGCCCCGCTGTCCGTCTCCTTGGGCGCCTCGTCGGCGAACCCCGGCGTGATCATCCGCTACACGCTCGACGGCGCCGAGCCGCAGCCCGCCTCGCCGGTTTACACCGCCCCGATTGCCATCACCCAATCCACCCGCATCCGCGCCCGCGCCTGGGTCGATGGCGTGGCCGGGGACGAGGCAGACGGGCTGTTCTCCATCGGCCTGCCCGAGCCGGCCATCCGCGACGGCTCCGGTCTCTGGGCGGAATACTGCGCCCTTCCCGACTTCCTGGAAAATTCCAATTACGCGCGCATCGACGCCAGACTGGATTTCAAGGGAGGCTCCTCGTTGTATATGTCCCCGCTTCCGTGGAACCAGCCGCTCACCGTGCGCTGGTCGGGCGTTCTCATGCCACGCTTCACCGAGCCGCATACACTGCACCTGGACGTGCAAAATGGCGTGAAAGTCTGGCTCGGCGGCGATCTCGTGATTGATGAGCCCGGCGAAACCGGACGCCGTGATCTCGCCATTCCCTTCCAGGGCGCCGCCGGGCAGCCCGTGCCGGTTGTGATTGAATATTCCAAGCCGGCCAACACGCCCCATTACCTCTCGCTGTCCTGGTCCGGGCTCTCGTTTGCGCGGAATATCATCCCCGCCGCGTTCCTCCATTCGGGCCGCGATTTCAACACCACACTCGCCACCCCCACGGCGACACCGCTCTCCGGCCAGCTGCTCTATGGCGGCACCGTGCGAATCAATCCGCCAAGCGGCAGCCAGGTCCGTTACACCCTGGATGGTTCGATTCCCGGCCCGCTCTCGCCGCTCTACCTTGAGCCGGTGACCCTGCAACAGGCGGCCGCCATCAAGGCCCGCGCCTACCGCGATGGCTACAACCCCGGCGGCATGATGGTTGAGCGCTACGCGATGGACAACACCGGCCCGGTCCTCGCCGCGCTCCAATTCGACCAGGTCCCGGTGCCAGCCGTCATCGCCTCCCGCTCGGGCGTCTTTTCCATCGATGCGCAGGACACCGCCGGCGTCGCCCGCGTGGAGTTTTTCCTCGATGGGCAGTTGATGCAAACAGCCACCAAGCCTCTTTCCGGGAACCGCTACGGATGGACGGCGGATTTCAGCCATGTCCCCGACGGCGGACACACGTTGCGCATCATTGCCCACGACAAACTCGGCCTCGCCGGCGCCCCGTTCGAGCAAGCCTTCACCCTTGCCTATCCCGCGCCCGCCGCCCCGGTCATCACCAAGCCGCTCACCGGGACTCTCGTCGGCAATCCGCGTGTCGAGGTGCGCGGCACGGCGGAGCCGAATGCCACCGTCCATGTCTTCCTGCAACCCCAGGGGCAGTCCGCCTCGGAAGCCGTCTCCGTGAAGGCTGCGGGCGACGGAGCCTTCATCTCGTATGTCACCTTGGTGGAGGGCCTGCAAACGCTGACCGCCCGCGCCACGAACCGCACCGGGACGCCCGGTCCGTTTTCCACCCCGGTTTCGGTCACGGTCGATCTGACCCGTCCCGGGCAGCCGCTTGCGCTGGATGCCCGTTCACAGCCGGACGGACGCATCGCGCTGGTCTGGCGCGCGCCCGCCGAAGGGCGGCCCCTCGGCTATCATATTTACCGCATTGACGGTGATGTTTACCCGGCTGGTGGCTCGGTGGCATCCGCCACCCGCATTACCTCGGCCCGGGTCTCAAGCAACAATTCAAGCTACTCGGATCGTCCGCCAGCCGATGGCACGTATTCCTATGCGATCACATCCGTGGCCAAAATCGGCGCGGATGAGGTCGAGGGCGAACCCTCCGCATGGGCTCACGCCCTTTCGGACCGGATCAAGCCTTCCGTCACTCAACTCGTCTGGCGCTCCGTCGATACGCCTTCTCTGGACGGGACGTTCGGCGCGGGCAGGATGGGCGTGGAGTTTACCGTCAGCGAGGATTTGGCTACCGCGCCCGAGTTCTCCCTCCAAACCACAGGAGGCAAACCGCAGCCGGTTTCCCTGCGTGAAACCGCCCCGCGCGCCTATGCCGGCGAAATCACCTGGCTGCCGTCCGAGGTCAACGGCCCCATCCTGCCATCGTTCCGGGGCATCGATCCGTCCGGCAACGCCGGCACGGTGATTGAAAACGCCGCCTCCGCCTGGCTCGACACCACCGCGCCCGCCGTCGTCGGGCTCACGCGCATCCAGCGCACCGGTGAAGGCGAAGCCATCGAGGAAACCGAGGACACCCCGGCCATCCGCAATCTCCCCGCGCCCGTCACCATCGGCTGGCTGGCCGAGTTGAACGAGGCCGCCCAAGGCACGCCCAACTTTTACGCGCTGCTCACCGGCGGTTCGCAGGCCCGTCAGCCCCTTCTGGCCGAAGTCTCGGCGGCTGACGCTTCCGGACGCCTCTGGCAAATCTGGCATGCGCTGCCCGGTGATGCGGGCGCGGAGCAGGCCGAGCTGCTGAAACTCCAATGCCAGACCGTTGACGAACTTGGCAACGAGGGCGGGGAGTTCCTTGTCCCCGCCGAATACCAAATCTACACCTCGCAACTTCCGCCGCTGGCCACGCCCGCCCATGTGACCGCCCGCGCCCGTCCCGCGGGCCGCGTCGAGCTGGAATGGGAAACCGTTCCCGGTGCCATCGGCTATTCGATCCAAACCGCCTTTGCCGCCACGCCTGACACCACGCCCGGCGATGCCGCCTTCGCCGACCTGGCCCGGGTCGAGGGAGCCACTGCATACGCTCACACCCCGGCGAACGACGGACTCTGGTTCTATCGTGTTGCGAGCATCCGCCGCGTCGCCGACGACGAGGGACTGAGCGCATGGAGCGAGCCGGTCATGGCCCGTTCGGACCGCGTTCCGCCGCCGTCGCCGGTCAACCTCCAGAGCGCCTCCGCCTCCAACGGCGTGTCCGTCAGTTGGTCCGCACCGGCCGGGGGCCTGGAGGATGTCGCCCATTATGCCCTTTACCGCGGCACCGTCTCCACCGCCTCGCTTTCCAGTCTTCAGCCGGTCGCGACCTCGGTGGCCCGCACCTCGACATGGACGGTCGATGTCAACCCGGATGGCGGGCACCCTTGGTATCATCTCGTCTCCGTTGATGCCGCCGGCAATGTTTCCGCGCCCGCCGTCGTCTTTTGGGAAGCCGGTGTCATGCCCGTCCGCCGCCTCACGCTCACGCACGAGACCGGCGGCAGCCCCGTGCTCGTCTGGGAGCCGGTGCCCGCCTCGGTTTATGACGGATTCCGGGTGGCCGTGGACGGCGGCGAGCCCGCGCCGGGATTGCTTCCCGCGACCGCCGCCACATGGACCGATACGGGATATGCGGACGGCGCCCGCCTCTACACCGTGCAGACCGTCGGGGCGGAGTTCACCCAGTCCCGTTCGATTGAGCTTCCCGCGCTGGGGATCTCCATCCCGCAATCCGCCTCGCTCCGCCGCGGTCTCGTGAACCGCATCCCGGTCGAGCTTCGCAACCATTCCGGCGGCGCGATCAAGGGCGTCAGCCTCTCCCTCGAAATCGACGGGCGTGTCTTCGCCGCCGAAGGCGCCCATGAAATCCCCGCCGGGGAAGCGATGCAAATCCCCGTGATTGCCGGCGGCGGGTGGCAGGCCGCGACGGTGCTGCCCGCCCGCATTCGCGTGTCCGTCATTCCGCAGGCCAATGTCGAGACCAAACTGGTCCGCGACGGCTCGCTGGCCGTTCATCCCGGCACGCTGACGACCTCCCTTGAGGTGACAAACCTTGTCCGCGGCGGCCAGGGCAAGGTCGTCGTCACCATCGGCAATCCCGGCGACGAGCCCGTCGATATCGAGATCGGCCGCAACTACGGGCGCGCCGTCTCCGGCGAGGCCCGCATCCGCCTCGTGGACGACGAGGGCCGGGAATGGGGTGTGATTCCGCTCCACACTGGCGGCACGCTGGAGGAAACCGCCCTGCCCGGCGGCATCGTCGTCGTCCGCATCGCGCCGGGGCACTCATGGACCTCCTCCGCCTACACGCTGCCCGTCCCGCTTGACACGCCGGCGTTTCTCACCGCGCGGCTGGAAATCGACGCTGCGTATTACGCGCGCGAGGACGCCGCCCGGAGCATCAAGCTCCCCGGCTTTGGCGCCGCCGTACGCCAGAGCACCCGCGAGAGCGACCTCGTCGCGGAAATCACCGGCATCGCTCCGCGTCTCTCCCACGGCGACGTGCCGGTACGCATCGACGGACTCGCGACGTGGCGCGCAAACGGCGCCCCTGCCGCAGCCACCACGCTCATCCTCTTCATGGAGCGCGGCGGCTACCGTTACCGCGAAAAAATTGTCACCGGCCTCGACGGCGCCTTCACCCACACCCTGCCCGCCGACCCGCTCAATCGCGGCGGACGTTACGCGGTCTGGGCGCAGGCCGAGGGCATTGAGGGACGCCCGGCCGTCACGGAGGAATTTGTCATCCGCCGCGTCGCGGCCAGTCCCTCCGCGTTTAATGTCCGCGTCCCGCGCCATTACACGCAGACCTCCACTTGGCAGGTCGCCAGCGGCTTCGACAACCCCGTGGCCAATGTGCGCCTGGAGCCGGTCGATCCCGTGCCCGCCGGCATCGGGCTGACGCTGCCCGCCCCGGTTTCGCTCGCCTCCACCCAGACAAAAAATCTCGCCGTGACCCTGCGCGGGACCGACACCGCGCCGGACAGCGGGGTCATCCGCCTGCGCGTCGTCAGCGACGACCCCGAGGGCGGGGCCGCGCCGGTCGAGTGGACGCAGGTCGAGTTGCGCTACGAATGGATCGCCTCCAGCGGCGTGCTCAACGCCGCCCCCGGCTCCGTGCAACTCGGTGTCATCCCGGGCGGCTTCGACAGCGCCCTCGTGACCTTCTCCAACACCGGTTACGGCAAACTTTCCAACCTCACCCTTGACCTCGTCCCCCTGGTCGAGGGCGGCGCCGTGCCCGCGTGGCTGCGCCTCCAGGGCGGCGATGCCTGGGCCTCGCTCGACATCGGGGAAAAGCGCGAGGTTTCCCTCTCCGCCCGCGCGCCCGACACGCCCGTTGCCGCCGACGAGGTGCATTGGGTGAAAATCCGGGCGCAGTCGCCCGGGCTCGGCTACGCCGTCGAGGTGCCGGTCGAGGTCGTGCTCTCCCCGGAGGGCAAGGGCCGCGCCTCCATCCACGTGGTGGACCCCTGGTATCAACTCCCGCCCGAGCCCGGCCAGTCCAATCCCTCCTACGACGGGCTGCCCGGCGCCAGCGTGCAACTCCAGAAGGAGAACAGCACCGGCCAGTATGTCCTTGATACTCTCACCCTCGCCACCAATGGCCTCGGCGAGGTTTACTTCGACGACCTCCCTGCGGGCCGTTACCGGTTGAGGGTTTCGGCGCCGAAGCACACCACCCACACCGGCATGGTGGTCATCAAGCCCGGCATCAATCACCAGGAGCAGGTGGCGCTCGACTACGAGCCGGTCTCCATCACTTGGAACGTGAAGGAGGTGACCATTCAGGACGAATATGACATCGAGATCATGGCCGAGTTCGAAACCCACGTGCCCGTGCCCGTGGTGGTGGTCAATCCCACCCAGATCAGGATTCCCTCCACCCTGCGCCCCGGTCAGGAATTTTTGAGCGAGGTGCGCATTTCCAATCACGGCCTGATCGCGGCCGATGCTCTCACCCTGACCGTCCCCGCCGACCCGTATTTTGAAATCGAATACGAACCGCTGCCCTCCAGCCGGCTGGAGGCCGGCCAGGAAATCCGCCTCGGGGTGCGGGTGCGCGTGATCGACACCCCGTGGAAGCTTAAGGACGAGGCCGCCGCCCCGCAGGCCGCGCCCATGGCCCTTGCGGCGGGAGCGGCGGCCGCGTCTGCCGGCGGTTCGGACTGCGGCTCTTGGGTCGGCCCCTCGGTCATCGGTTACACCTACCAGTGCATCAACGGCATCCTGTACCGCCGGGCCATTTACAGCTACCTGACCTCCAGTTGGGGCCCCTGCCCGCCGGGTGATGGCGGCGGCGGTGGGCCGGTGGTGATCTTTCCTCCGGGCGGCGGCGCCCCCCGGGGCGACGATGACGGCTGGGGCAACGGCTTTGGCGCGGGCTCCACCGTTGACCAGTCCAGTGGTGGCGGCGGTGGCAACGGTAATAACAATCCCGGCGATCCGCGTCCGCCCAATCCGCCTCCGCCGGACGTGGATTGCCCGCCGCCGCCTCCTCCTCCCCCGCCTCCGAAATGCCCGGATCCCGAAAATCCGGAGTGTGATGAGGAATGCACCGAGCCCAATCCCGAGGATTGTGACAAGGAATGCGACAAGCCCAATCCCGAGGACTGCGACAAGGATCCGCCCTGCAAGGAGGAGAGCGGGAACACCAACCCGTCCGCCTCCCGCCGCGAACCCGCGGGCAGCTGGGTCGATCTGGCCAGCCGGCAGTATCTGGACGCGGCCACGGACCTGCGCATCCCGATTCCCGGCGGCGACTTCATGGTCCGCCGCGACTACGCCGGGCTGCGCTGGCGCCTGCACGTGGCCGAGGGGTTGCAATTCGCCGAGGACACCCTCGCCGGGCGTTATGTGATCGTGGCGGGCGAGGCGTATTTCAAGGCCACGGTCACCGCCCCCGGCACCCCGAATCCCCGCACCGGTGACGATTCGATCACCCCGCTGCCCGTCCCGGCGGAGACCGTGACCGCCGGGGTTTATGTCTCGTCCGGCAACCGCAGCCGCCGCATCGTGAAAAACGCAGACGGCACCTGGCAGTGGCTGTCCGGCACGGGCGGCGAGCGCCACTACGACGCCGCCGGGCGCTTCATCCGCGCCATCCGCCGGGGCCGGCTGTGGACGACCTGCGAGTATGAGGACGGGGAACCGCGCATCGCCCGCCTCAAGGACGCCACCGGGCGCGTGTTCCTGACCATGACCGGCACGCCGGGCCGGGGCGTGGTGACACTGCGCGACCATGCCGACCGCGAGATCGCCTACACTTGGACCGAGTCGGGCCGCCTCGTTTCCTACGTCAACGTGATGGGACGCGAGACCACCTACGCCTACGGGCGTTACGGCGAGATGCTTTCCAAGACCAGGCCCGGCGGCATCACGACGACTGTCACCTACACCGACGTGGGCGAAAAAATCCAGCCCGGCGCGGCGGAGATCCCCGTGCCCGGGGTGCCGAACCCGATGTATGCGCCCGTTTACGTGGAAGCGGTCACGGACGCGGAGGGGCGGGCCATGCGGTTCCACTACAGCTACGACCAAGCCTCGCGCACCTATTACGCGCGCGTCGTCACCCGGGCCGGGCTCATGTCGGAAAAGTGGTTCGATGCCGCCGGCACCCTCATGCAGTGGAAGAAAAACGGCGAACTCATGTTCACCTACGCGCAAAAGGACGATGTCGCCACCCACACCTACAAGGGCCGCGCGGTGCGGGACCAGCTCGACGCCCGCGGCAACGTCATCCGCTCGACGCCCCTGGCGGGTGACGCGACGCCCGAGATTTTCGAATACGACCCGGTGCTCAACAAGCGCACCCGGCGCGTCGGGCCGGACGGGGTGGAGACGCGCTGGAGCTACGACGCCAACGGCAACCTCCTGCGCATGGAGGAGGCGTCCGGCACGCCGCTGGCGCGCGTGACCGCGCACACTTACCATCCCGGCACAAACCTGCGTGCCAGCACCACCGATGCGCTGGGCCGGGTGACCACGTTTGCCTACAACGCGCTCGGGCTGCTGGTGCGGGAGACCGCGCCCGACGGCGCCGTGACCCTGCGCGACTACGACACGCTGGGCCGCGAGACCCTGCTCACCGACGCGCTCGGCGGGCAGATCCGCTACGAATACGACGCCTCCGGGCACGTCATCCGCGAGACCGATGCGCTGGGCGTGCAGACGCGCCGCGTTTACGACGAGGCGGGCAGGCTCGTCGAGGTGCGCGAGGGGCTGTCGCCCGACGCGCCGGACGGCACCACCGCCGGGCGGGTGACGCGCCACCGTTACGACCTGCTGGGCAACCGGGTTGAAACCTCCCGGGTGTCCCTCGACTCGGATGGCGTCACCGAGGTTGCCGAGGTGGTCGAGCGCATCGCCTACGATGCCGATGATCGCGTGGTGAGCCGCTGGACCCACACCGCCGGCCTGGAGGAATACGCCTACGACGGCCAGGGCCGGCTCATCCGCGCGCGCCGCCCCACGCCCGCCGGCGGCACGGTGGACGAGCTGTCCGCCTACGACGCCGCCGGAAACCGTATCGCGCGCACGTGGCATATCGAAACTTCGGATGCGGCGGAAATCGCGGGCACCGTCCTGCCGCCCGCCGAAAAATGGGATTACGATGGCGAGGGCCGCGTGCTCACGCACACCGTGGGCAAGGGCACGGCGCACGAGATCGTGACGCATTACGCCTACGACGCCGCGGGCCGGCAGACGGAAGCGCTGGTGCTCGCCCAAAGTCAAAGTGGAAGCGGCGTCCCGCCGTTTCCAGAATCCGCCACGACCGCCTACAAATACGACCTGCTTGGCCGCATGATCGAAACCTCCGGCGACCGCCAGCCAAGGGTCGTGACGACCTACGACGCGCTCGACCGCGTGCTGACCGAGACCGACGCGCTCGGCGACGTGACCGCCTACGTTTACGACGATGCCAGCCATCAGGTCATCCAGAAGCGCAATGGGCGGGTGGTCGCCACGACGACCTATGATCTGCTTGGCCGCGTCGTGGCCGAGGCCGACGCGCTCGGCCACACGCAGCGCACGCGCTACGACGCGCTGGGCCGCGCCACGCACGTCTCCGTCACCGCCGCGTCCCATCCGGCCAACTGGTGGGAAATCCCCGCGCAGTTGCTGGAGCTTCGCGCCTACGAATGGCACGGCGGCCTCGCCAGCGTGGCGCGCCCCTCGGCGGGCGGGGATGCCGTGGAGAGCTACGATTACGATGTGTTTGGCCGGCAGACCGCCGTCACGCTGCCCACGGGCGCGACGATTGCGACCGCCTACGGCGCCGGCGACCAGCCCGTGCAAATCACCCATCCCGGCGTCGGCGGCCTCCCGTCGTCGAGCGAGACGCGGACGTATTCCGCCGTGCTCCCCTCCCTGCTTGTCGCCAGCGCTGACCGCGCGGGCGTGCAAACCCTGTATACCCACGACGGCCTTGGCCGCGTGCTCACCGCCACGCAGGCCGACATGGAAACGCGCATGGTTTACGACGCGCCGGGCCGCGTGGTGGAGGAAACCATCGTTGACAGCTCCGGTGTCGCCCATACCCGCGCCCTCCGCGACTACGATGCCTGGGGCCAGCTCGTGAAAGTGACCCGCGACGACCCGCGCGACAGCAGCGTCCCTGCCCGTGTGACCACCTACGTTTACGACCACGCCGGGCGGATGGTCTCGCAGCAGGGAGCCGACACCTACCCGATCACCTACGCCCACGACGCCCTTGGCCGCATGATCCTGATGCGCGACGGGCGTGACTCCGAGACCCGCTGGGCCTACGACGATCTCGGCCAGCTCGCGACCAAGACCTACGCCGACGGCAGCCAGTGGAGCTACACCTACGACGCCGCGGGCCGCCTCGCCACGCGCACCGACGCGCTGGGCCGCGCGACCGCCTACACGCACACGCCCGCCGGGCAACTGGCCGGCGTCGTGTATGAAAACGACGCGCCCGTGAGCTTCACCTACGATCAGCAGGGCCGTCAGTTGACCATGACCGACGCCACCGGTGTGACTACGTGGACGCACAATCTCCTCGGCCAGCCCCTCACCGAACAGGTTGGCCGGTTGGGCCGGACGCTCACCAGCGCCTACGACGCATTGGGCCGCCGCACCGCTGTGTCTGTCGATGCCGCGAATCCCGCCGATACCTGGACACTCAACCACGCCTACGACACCGCGGGCCGCCTCATGCAGATCACCGCGAACACCGGCGCGACCTTCCGTTACACCTACGAACCGGGCACGGGCCGGCTTGTCTCGGTTCTTTCGCCTGTGCATACTGTCACGAACACTTACGATCCCGTGCTCGGCTATCTCAAACAAAAGGAAAACAAGCGCACTAGCGGCAACGCCGTGCTCTCCCGGCATGTTTACACCGTGGATGCCTTCGGCCAGCGCACCGCTGTCAGCTTGGAAGGCCCCTATAACAGCGGCTACACCTACGCCTATAACACTGCCGGTGAAATAGTATCCGCCGCGCACAAGAACACTGCGTCGCGCAACCGCGCCTACCGCTTTGACGCCATCGGCAACCGCGAATGGGCTACCGAAGGCGGCACGATAAATCCCGGCATCCCCGAAGACCCCGCCGCCAACGCGACCGCTGTCACGCATTACACAGCCAATAATCTGAATCAATACACCCACGTAGGGGCGTCGCTTGCGACGCCCGTCAGCCCCGCGCACGATGCCAACGGCAACATGACCTCCGACGGCATGGGCCGCGCGTTCGCCTACGACGAGGAAAACCGTCTCGTTTCAGTCGAGACCGAAACTACTCGCGTAGCCTACGCCTACGACGGCCTCAGCCGCCGCGTCCGCAGAACGGAGTTCACCCGCGCCAACCCGCTGGCGACATGGACGCAAACCGCCGATCGTCACTATCTCTACGACGGATGGAACGTCATTGCCGAATACGAAGGATCGGGTGGCGCGGGCGACTCGCCCGTGATTCTGGCCCGCACCCACATCTGGGGAATAGACCTCAGCAACACCGAGCAAGGCGCCGGCGGCGTCGGTGGCCTCCTCGCCACCCGTGAAAATAGCCAGATGCGCTACTACACCTACGACGGTAACGGCAACGTAAGCGAAGTGCTCGACGCCAACGGCACTGCGCAGGCTCATTACGAATACGATCCCTTCGGCAACACCACCGTGAGCACCGGCACATGGGCTAGCAGTAATGTTTGGCGTTTCAGCACCAAGCCCTTCGATGCCGCCTCAGGCTTGTATTATTACGGCTATCGCTTCTATGACCCTGTCCTTGGCCGTTGGATCAATAGGGATCCCATTGAGGAAGAAGGTGGCGAAAATCTTTATGCATCCGTAGCAAATAACACTATAAATGCAGTAGATGCAATTGGATTGAGCGCAGCCAGTTGGCTCAATTCACAAATAGAAAATGTTATTAATAACATAAGGCATCAGGGCATGTATCGGGAAGAGAATAATCAATCTGTAAAGATTGGCCCATTCGCCTTCCGTTTGAAATATGGCATAATCGGTTCAGTATCAACAAACAAAAACGGGGATAATTGCGTAAGCGTTTCCGCATATGCTCGAGTGTTTGGCGAATATAAACACAAATGGAGACTCCCGATTCCTGTAATTGGCCCAATCATTGGTGAATTTGTAAAAACCGTAGTGGAGCCCACCGTCGGTGTATCAGGACGCATAACATGCTGCGAATGCAGCGTTGGTGGAAATGGAGAATATATGGTAGGTGGATCATATTGCCGGGGGGATGTTAACATTAATCTAGGAGTTAAACTCGGGCTTCTGAGGATTGGAACAGATCTTTTATACATTGAGGGTGGTGGATATTTAGGGGCTGCATACAGCTTTCGAAGAAAAACGTGGCGCGGAACCGCATATGCATATGCCATGGGTGTGCTGAACTATGACATCCCAGGAATTAAGTATAATAGAAGATTTGAATATAGATATGGAACAAGCGTCGATATATAGTTCGCAATGACAAGAAATACATCTATTTTATTATCATCGCTCCTGCTGCTTGTCATATCGCCGCTAGGATTGATATTGCATATTCACGATATGCATAATTTCCTATTCATATTATGTGCATTTATGTCTATTGGATTGCTACTTTCGCTTATTACACTCATTGCAGGAAGGGCTGTAGTAACATTTGAGGGTAATTGGATCATTATAAAATACACATACGGAGGCGTGGAGAAAATCGATTTCTCAAGAATAAAATCGTATTATATTGACGATGGGGCAATAGTTTTAGTCACAGGGAAACGAAATATTGAGTTGCCTAAAACAATATTCGACACGATGGAAGAGGAGGAGGAATTTATGCAGAATCTAAGAAGTAAAGTGGGATATTATGGATGAATTATTTATTGCGAACCAAATTGACGGACCAAAGAGTGAACCATCCAGAGCCAACCAAAGCACGTTGCTTGCGCCCATGCCAACATTGGGCAAACCCGGTGCTTTTTATGAGAAAAACGCGCTGGACGGCTTCTCGGCTGCAACCCCCTCTACTTATGAACTTCGAAGTCAAAACTCGCCTACATCTGACCAAACACCCCAATGACTAGCCCTCCACGTGCCACTTGTCCCGGGTCAACCGAAGGGAAGCCGCCCGCCTCTTTCATCGGGCGTGATCCGATCCGAACTGCGGTAGGGATGCGACCGCCACGCTATGTAAATGAGCCCGTCACTCCACTCACGCATTCCACCCCGTCAAGCAATTTGCCCGCCCGCAACCTGCCGCGTGCAACCGCGCCCACCGCCATGAGAAGCCAAATGTCAGCAAAGGATCGTTGGATTTCGAGGCTGACGATATTTTTGTGGGCTTGTGTCCCGATGATGAGGTCACCGAGTTCGAAAACGAATACGGAATCCCATTTATTGATCCCCGGCGCCCAATGAAATGGTATTCATCGAAATTACTCCAAGCAAAATCACGCTCTCAATTGCGGCATAATATCATTTAACCCTCTGCAACTATTGCCAGAAATTCATGCAAAACATCAACAAAATAATAAAATTATGGATAACGCAATACAGCAATTGACATCAGCTGACGCACTCAGCACAAAAACATTCATTCTGGTAGGTGCAGGCGCTGCCCAATCTGATTCTTATACCGAGAATTTGCGTCTTCCCTTGGCGCAGGCATTGCGCGATAAGTTATTAGTTGCCCACTATGGGAATATAGAAATCGATGAATGTATTCAGAAATTTGAAAAAGAATTCGAAATAGAGAAACCATCGTCGGATCAAGTATGGCAGATGCTAATAAAGAGTGTCACAAATCTTCGGAATCATGCGGAGCGGCTCTACTTGGAATTCAGTTCAGAAAAACCGATACCACCATCTTATCACATGCTGGCACGGTGGTTTTTCACACCAAATATATCAATTGGTGGAATCGCAACGACTAATTTTGACCTGCAATTTTCCAAAGCGTTTGAAAATGTTGCCACAAGTTTAAACAAACGAAAGACTATTGACTACAATATAGCGGATCTGGCCCAGGATTTTCATTATTTTGACACTTGCGACAAACCCATCAAATCGGTGATCCAAATGCTTCATGGCTCGTTGGTCCGTCCGTGGTCCATTGTG
This sequence comes from Termitidicoccus mucosus, assembly GCF_038725785.1. Classification (GTDB taxonomy): domain Bacteria; phylum Verrucomicrobiota; class Verrucomicrobiia; order Opitutales; family Opitutaceae; genus Termitidicoccus; species Termitidicoccus mucosus. Next base: position 6,972,575 of record NZ_CP109796.1, on the reverse strand, counting down.
GCCGGATCCAAAGAAAACATTCATGATATGTTGCACTACCTTCATGGTATTTTAAAGCCGTTGGAAGACAATCCGTTTGAGATAATAAGGCAAATTGTTTATTATTTTGATAAAAAAAGCAAAGGGCATGTCGACCAAATATTTTTTCCATACCAATATTTGCAAAAATCATTGGAAAAGTCCGATACGATAATTATTATTGGATATTCATTTAATGACAAGGAGCTTGTCCGGTCCATAGACAAGGGATGCGGAAAGGGTAAAATATATGTCATCGATCCCAATCCTGACGAAAAACGTATTCATAATATAAAATCACTTGCCAATGCGCATATAATCAAAGGCAAAGCGGAGGATTTTCTCAGAAAATACATAAGACATCTTCACTCGGAGGAATCTTTGATCCAATTGCCATCCAGGGAACGGCGAATTTTAAGGGATGGCCCTCAAAATATACCAGGATATGATCCCGGCGAAAACATGCCAAAGTCTGATGGGAAATCCGGGATTGAGTCTGAATTTATCGACCCGATTTATGGAAAATTCTTTTTTTCGAAGGAAATATCTAATGATATATTGAAACTGATAGATACCGGCGAAGTGCAGCGGCTTCGGCAGATAAAGCAGTTGTCGTTCGTTAATTTAAAATACCATGGAGCAACGCATGATCGGTTCAGCCATTCGCTGGGCGTGGCATACTTGGCGGACATCCTGATAAATTACTGGAAGGGCAATAACATTGACAAATTATATAAGGAAATAGCCCATGCGGATCATTTGTCATTTTTGACCGCCGCCTTAATTCACGACATAGGCCACGGCCCGCTGGGGCATACCATGGATCTGGTTAGATATAAGCTCAAGGACGCCAAGGGACATGAGGCGGACACCACAAAGATATTCGAGCAGATATTTGCAGAGGACTCATTTGCTGATTTGGATAAGGCTCTCAGCAATTTGAAGATCGCCAGGGATGATGTCATTTCAATATTGGGGCGATCTGAAAAAAAGCAATCACGGCATAGTCTTCACTCTATAATAAATAATTCGGGTTGCGATATAGACCGCCTTGATTTTGTTTTGCGAGACGCGGCGTCCACGTTGCTGATCAGAGGATCCAGTGATAGGACCGATAGTATCATCAAGAGGCACTTTGAGAATTTAATAACTAATTATAACCGTATACTGCAAGGAGTCAGATTTTTTCGCAAAAACGGGGAGAGCGTGCTGGCTTATGACAAAACCGTTGAGAACTACATGGAATCATTTGCATATCTTTATTTGAAGTTATATGATGATGTTTATTATTGTTGGCAAAATATCTCAGCGCGATCAATGATCGCAGAGGCGGTGGTTGAAATGGTAAATTCCGGAAAACTTAAGTTCTCTGATATAAAACCGCTGACCGATGTCGAGTTGATCGCGACATTGGAGGAATTTGAGCACCCCAAGGTCTCGGAATTGGCGTATCTGGTAAAGTATCGACACCTTTATCGATTGGTATATGAAATTAAAATTAGTGACGATGAGGCCCGGAAGATGGAATTAATTAGCGATGCGGAAATTATAGAAAAGTATCAGGAGCATTATAGTGAAATTAAAAAGGATGGCCTGCTCGTGGCAAGATTGCCTTCTAAAAAGGTCGAGGTAAATTTCGTATCAACAACGGAGTTATCCAATAATGAGGAAGGAGGACTTTTGACGGACCGTATTCAATCTTCGAACATGGGGTGCATATCTGCCAGAATCATGATATTCCGCCCACCTGCTCCATGGCATCGTTGAAGTGATGCTCGAATGTAAATCGCAAGAGGCTGCAACTGCGACTCATCTGTTACGTGCTGAATTGACATCCGAAAAATTGCCAGTTTGTCGCCGTAGCGTTTTTACGATAATTGCGGGCCTTGCCGCACTGTCATCGTGTTTTGTCGCCAAACTGCCGCGCCTTGGTCGTATTTGCGACCACTTTGACAAGCACATGCTTGTTTTTTCCGCCATCATTTTTGAGGCGTTATTCTGTTATGTTGAAATACGGTGAAAGCCTTTTTTCGACAAACTTCCGCGCCTTGTCGCCGTGCAGGGGTTTGCCACCGTTCGGGGGATAAACAATAAAATAGGGGACGTGCGGCAATTTGTATTTCTGCGCCACCGGCGAACTGAAATCAATTCCGTGAACACCCGGACGATTTATTTCAACCTTCACCACCACGACGCCATCATCATCCCTGTGCAGTGAGTCCAGATGGGGGCCGATATAACGGCACGGCGGACAATAAGGACTGGTGAAATCAAAGATGGTGACACGCCCGGATGCCACATAATCCTCAATATTGATCGCCTCCCCGTGGGCGATATGCGCAGCCTCGGCTTCCTTTGCCCCCCGCTCAACCATCAAGCCTTCCTCGTCAAAATCCCCTGTCCTGCCCAAAAACAACGCAAGAAATAATCCTAATATCACGACACTCCCAAAAATCCCCAGCAGGATAACGGGCTTCGATGCGGTCATTTGAAATGTCGGCATGGTTTTATATATTTTTGAGAGTCCGCATTTCTGTCTCTCCTCAGGCATGCAATCTAATTAAGGCCGCCCTACCAGCGAGCAAAAAGTGCTGAATAAGCCGGCCCGACAGAGAATGCAAACAGGCTGTCGGTAATCATGGAATGGCGCAGGGGATCAAACACCAAGCAAATTTGCCGCCACCCTGTCCTGCAAGAACCGCTCGACGGCCCCGCGCATGGGGCGAGCGCCGAGCGTATTGTGAAAACCCGCCCGTAAAATTATTTCCACGTCGTCGAGAGTAATCGTGATCTCGTGCCCCAGCTTTCGCAACCGCGCCAGTTCGCCCGCGATCATACTCTCGCAAATCTCCCGCTGCACCGCATAAGGCAACCGTGCGAACACCACCTTCTCCGAGCATCGCCGAGACTTCCCGCACTTTGCCTGCGGGCATCAGGCTCCAGACGTTGCGGTAAAAATGCACCGCGCAGCGCTGGTAGCCGACGTTGGGATAAAACTCCGCGAGGCTTTCCACCAGACCCAGGCACTTGTCGGAGATGAACAGTTTCACGTTTTTGAGCCCACGTTCTTTGAGCCGGCGCAGGAAGTTTTGCCATGAGGCCTTGTCCTCCTTGGTGCCTTCCTCCGCCGCGAGCACCTCGCGGCAGCCCTCAGCGTTCACGCCCACCGTCACCAGAATGCTCACGTTTTTGACTTCCCCGCCCCAACTGCGTTTCAGCCAGATGCCGTCGAGGTAAACATAGGCGTGGTCGCCCTCGAGCGGCCGGGCGCGCCAGGCATCGATCTGCACCGCGATCTTTTGATTGAGTTCACTCAGCGTCGAGGGACTCACGCGACTGCTCCACAACGCCTCGGTGATGTCCTCAACCCGCCGCACCGACACCCCGGCCAGATACATCTCCACCAGCGCTTCCTCCACGTTGCTTTCGCGCCGGCGGTAACGCTCTATGAGTGCCGTCTCAAACGGCAGTTTCCGCAGCTTGGGCATGCGCAGTGTCACCTCGCCCGCCTTGGTGTGATATTGCCGGTCATAATGGCCGACGCGGGTGGTCACGCGCTTGTCCGTGTGCTCGTAGCGTCCGGCCTTGCATAGCAACTCGGCCCTGGCGCACCGACGGCGCCCGCGTCGCCGCGTTGATTGGCCAAGGCTGGCTGCTCGACGGAGCAAACGCTGGCGTTCCAAACTAAAGTCCAATTATTAAGGGCTATTGGTATTACCTGATAATTATGTCAGGATAATCTCTCCCCCAAGCCGGCTTACCGCACCCGGGAGTTCTCACGGCATCTCAAAGTAGAACTAGAAATTAAGCCCGAAAAGGAGCCTCGTGCGTTCGTAGTCGGACACGCGCGGGTCGGGATTGTGGTAACGCACCTCGTGGCGCAAGGTGAGGGTCAGCACCTCGGTGATCTTTTTCGTCAGTTCCAATTCGTTCTGCCACCCGGAGGCATAAGCGTCGTCCAGGATGAAATACCACGCCCCCCGCTCGGTGATCGAGACGCGCCACGGCAGTTGCAGGCTCGCCTCGCCGAAAAGCGACTCCACCGAATATCTGGTGTCTTTCAGCGCGTGATCCATCGGCCAGGTGTTGAAAATGTTCTCCGCCACGCCGAGATGGAGCCGGTATCGCTTGGACTTCAGGAGGTGGCGGCCCACGCCGAGCTGCTGCTGGAGCAGGGTCGCCTTCGAGCTCTTGCGGTCGCGCTCGAAGTAGGGGCGGTATTCGCCGAACCAGTTTTCCCCGAAAGAATGCCGCCAGTAGCCGGACGCTTTGAAAATGTCCACGGCGGTCACGTCGTTGTCCCGACGAAACTCATAACGCGGCTCGATCTGCACCTCGTCGTATTTCCATGTGCGTTTCACGCGTGCCTCGGCCGTGTAGAGGCTGCGATCCGCGGTGTCCCGGATGACGTTCGCCGAAAACGCAATGCGCCCGTGCCAGCCGCCCCACCATTTGATGAACCCCTTGCCCAGACGCACGATGGTGACGGCCGGCGGTTTCGGTTTCGCGGCGGCGGGTTTCACCGGCGGAGCGGCGGGCGGCGTCCCCAGCGCGGGCGGGGCGGTTTTTTCGCCGGTCGCGGCGACCGCAGGAACCACCGGTTTCGGCGGGGCTGCGGAAGATCTCGGCTCGGGTTTTTCCCCGGGGGGCTTCTTGAGCTTTCCTCCAGTATCAAGCGCGATTTCCGTCTCGGTGACGAGCGGCGCGGGCGGCGCGGTGAGCTCGACGGTCGCGTCGGACTCGCGCACCCTCAAGTCGCCGAATCGCTCCGAGCGAAACACAATCTGCCCGCCCTCCTTCTTTATAAAAGTGCCTTTCACCTGGTCCCCATCGTTGAATTTCAGCACATCGGCGCGCAACCCGGCGCCGAGCGGGAGAAGAACGCCGCAAATCGCGGCAAAGATTAGTTTGCCGAGGGACATTATGGGGTTGGAAAAGCTGGAGTCATGCGGGACAAGTGCCGGGCCAAACGCGGACGGATGGCTCATCAGAAGGTATATCGATGGACATAAGTTCCTGCCCTCTACCCTTATAGGATGACAACTAAATTTTATGTAAATCTTTAAAATTCCTCTTTAGCCGGGAAAATCAGATCACGCCACCGCCGAGATTCGTCGCTATTCTTGATGGTTTTGCAGCCTTGAACATCTTGCTCCGTCGGATTGCGGAGGTCCGGATATTCCACCTCCGCGATTGCTCGCATGTTGTAAAACCATGGAGCCCCCCACACACAGTTGGAGGCATGCCAATGACCGTCGAACAAATCGTCGAGGAAACCACGCAATGGCCGGTTGATGCCGTCGCCGAGCTTCTTGATCGCATCACGCTCGCCAAACATGGCGGCATGAGCGCCGCCCGCATGGACGCGTGGGCCGCAACCGCTCTGCGGCGTTGCGCCGAGCTTGACGGCAGGCAGGCCGAGTTGATCGCCGACGCGACCGCAGCGCCCGCATCCGCAAGATTGTCGGACGATGAAGCCGCACGGATTCCACCGCGAGGCGCTTGAGGAATATGCCTGCGCGGCCGAAGATTACGCGAAAATCAGCCTCGAACTTGGCGGGCGGTTTTAGAGCGATTGATCAGCGAGGTCTGCCGCGCCTCGTTGCTTTACCGGCGCATCAGCGACCCTGTCCGCCGTCATTTCTCGGCGGTGTTCCCCTTGGCAATCCTCTACGAGGACCGGCCCGATCACATCCGCATTGCCGTCGTGATGCCGCTGCACCGCGACCCGGATTATTGGAGCCGCCGCACCGCCTGACGACGAACTTGCGACGCCCCTCTCACCGCAAAAACGACACGCTTTGCCGACGTGCCCGCCCGCTCAAAACCTCTTTTTTAGCCGCCCGTCTGCGCTGCAATCGCGTGCCAGCGGCCGCTGTCCTTCGAAACGGCGATCGCCGAACGCTCCACCGGCACAAAGGCAGCAGCGTGGAGGAGGCGCTGGTGGAGGTGTATCTGCCAGGGTGTCGGTGCGGCACAATCTTGGAATTGAAAATTGCCCGGGAATCCATTTGGATATTTGAAACCCTCTACAAAAATGTCCGCCAGCCTGACCAAACGAGAAATTGTCCTGAAAATCTACGGGAAGACCGGATTCCAGCAAAAGGAGGTTATCGCAACCGTCCAGATGACACTCGACATCATCATGAAAGCCCTCGCGGAGGGACGCAATGTCGAGCTGCGTAACTTCGGTGTGCTGGAAGTGCAAAAGCGCAAGTCCCGGATCGGCCGCAATCCGAACAAACCCGCCGACCAAGTGGTCATCCCCGAGCGCGCCGTGGCCAAGTTCAAGTCTGGGCGGATACTCAAGCAGTTGCTCAAAAAGATCGATCTCGCGAAGCTCTAGGCAGGGACTGGACAACACGATTTCGGACGGCAGGATGGTCGAGGATTGAGGAAAAGATGGGAGACCAAAAGCCGCGCCGATGACATTGAGAGCGGTCGCGCTCCGGGGATTCCCGGTGAGAACGTCATGCCCAGCACGCCGGGATCAAAGCAGAGTTTGTCGGCAAAGATGCGGACGTCGGGGCGTCGGGGCTCAAGGCCGGACGGACTCAATGACAGAAGCCTGTCCGACGTGGAGGAGGCCGCAAGCGCGGCGAATGCCTGCGACGCCAAGGGGCGTGAATCCGCCAATTGATTGGACGCGGCACGAAACTCGATCACACCAAAGGACAAAGTCGAGGCCTTCTATTGCGCAGAAAATTTTGCCGACAATGATGAAAACGTCGTAACTGGCGCAATGCGCGCGGTCAGCTTGCCGTTGGGAAACGCCTGCCCACCCTGCGGGCAGCGCGGGGAAACCAAATGGCCGGGCAACTCCCAGCCCGAGGCGGCGAGACAGGCGCTCGTCAAGAATGACACGCATCGGGCTTGGGCAAAGGCTACGGTGAGCTGCATGCACGCGGCCTCAAAAAACTCGATGACCTGAACGCGGTTGATCGTTGAAAAATCATCGAGCAAGCCCTCAATTGAATCCCTGCCTCAAGGCAATCCGGCGAGGTTTTTGACCGGCACCTGCGTGCCTGCAAAAACCGTTCTGCCTTTCTTTTTAACTGCCTTGCTTGCGCGCGGACCGCCGTTACACCGCATGCCTCGCTTTGCTTCTCGCGCTGGAATTTTCTACTCCCAAACCGCCGCCTCCAGCCGGCAATCCCCCAATCACCACCCCTAGCTGGCGCTATAAATCGCCATCACCTGCCGCACCGTAGCCAGCCAAAAGCTTCCCGGCAAATCACTATCCCAACTCCCATTCTTCATCCAGAAAACTTCCACTTCGCCTCCCCTGCCCTCACTAAAATGGCCATCCTGCTTCCAAATCACCCTCTTCATCTCAATCCGTTCTCTCAAAAACGGCGGCGGAAATCTCCGCCATCGTTCTTGATTTCCTCCCGGAAATCATCCGCCTCCCTCTACGCCTCCATCCGAATATTCATCTGCCAAAACCATCCGTCAACTACACAAAACACTCCCCGTAACTCTGTTTCTATCTCAAAAATACCATCCCCCCTTCCAATCTTCTCTGCATAACGCCCAGCCCAAATTCGCAAAATGCCGTCCGCCAATCCCCACTCCCCCCTTCCGGTGAACCGCCAAAATTGCATTCCAAACGCACATTCACATCGACAAATAACACTGCCTGAAATTCTCCAATATACAAATTCTCACAAAATCCTTCCTTCACACTTTTATGCACCCTGTCTCAATAAATTACATCATGTCTATCAACAACTAACAATATATATCCACATGCCCATAACATATTTTGCAAAAATGAGATATAATCAATTTTCACAGGAAACCATCTATCAATGAATTATATTTCACCATAGGCATCCTACTGAATTTCGCACAAAATATTACATTTTTCGCTATTCGTAACCGCGAAATCAGTCATTTTTACACCCCTACCCCTCCTGTCTCAATAATTTCAGTTCTACATTCATGCACCCAAAACATCAATTCAACATAATATCCGCCAATATCTTATTAAACAGGGTCAATATACCTTGCCTGAGTTAACGACCATATCATCAAAACCCAGGTTTAACGTAAGATTCGCCAAGGTGTATGATTTTCGAAGAGTCACTCTCGCAATATCAACATCTTAACAGAAACTGGATTTGGGAATACAGCTAGACCGCCTCCAAGGTGCACAAATGTGGGCATGAAACTTTTCGGAATGCACCCCGCTGGTCGCAAGCGCGGTCATATCCAACAAATTGCAAGCCGCTCTCGCTTTGACTCCCAATCTCACACGGGGTGTGAAGAAAAAACTCAAGAAACAAGAACTCCTCTTAATGAGAACCAATAAAACAAGCCCACTTATGGGCTTAAATCGAGTCGTTTTTGTGCCAAAACGGCCCAAAAACGACCATTTGATGCACCCGGTTCCCGACGACGCAGCGCGTCGATTGGGTGCACAAATGTGGAGCAGGAAGGAAAACCACACCCTCACCCCCTTGTAGTCCATCTAATCGATGGACAGGGGGTGTGCCGCCTCCCCCTCCTAACGGGGGGATGGCGGCACCGGGTGTGGTTTTCCTTCCTGGCCCTACGCGGGCGGCGTTTGGCCCTTCCGGGCCAAAATGCAGGCCGAATGCCGCTGCATCCCGGCCCGCAAAATACAAGGGAGGCGGGTTGCCTCCAATGCCTTCGGCCTTTAAACAACAGGCAGGAGACCTGCGGCATTTCAGCAAACCCACGGCAGTGCCACGGCCACCCAAAAGCCTGCATGCCACCAACCAACTGGCGAGGCCGACATCAGCCATCAAAAAGCTGAAGCCACCCTACAAGACCTGCGGCACCGCCCAAAGCACCAAGGGGGCCACAGCCTCCAACAAAAGCAGACAAAAAGGTCAGGGACGCAGCAACGTTGCGTGGCGTCCCTGACCCGATTGAAGTTCTTCGTCTTCGGACAGCTCAACGGTGGCAGTGGGAGGCTGGATCCCCGTCATTTTCATACCCCGTCCCCCTGTCATCCGACGTCCTCCTGCCCGCCATATTTCAAATCACCGCCACGCTTCCATCCATCGGACTGCCGACATGCAAACGACTTTGCCTGCATGCGAGCCCGGACAGCGATCCCCCTCGTCACCTGCGTTCATCCTCACGGCCAAAAGCAACCCCATCAGTCAAAGGCTGGAACACCGCAACCGCAAATCCATTTGACACACAAAAAGTCCGGCACCTGACCAATCCATGATAAATGAAAAATTTGAAGAGTTCAAAAAAGCGGACGACCTCCGGTGTGCCGCCATCCAAAAAATCATCGCCAAAGATCCGGACGGCTTTTGGTGCAACAACAAGCTGATCCATGAAACATTGACGCTATACAAACGCGAAAACGACAGTGAATGTGCAGCAACCTACTGCATCCATGAGGCGCTCGACGCCAACGGAATTCAATACCGCGTTCGTCAATACCAAGAGATTGACCGCCGGATAGCCGGCCTCTGGGAATCAATTTCCCGGCCTCCCGCCCCGGCTTTGACCACCCGCCCAACCCAACGATGACGGCCTCCCGCGTCCAAATACGCGGTGCGGGATGTTTATCGGTGGTATGTGCATGAGGGCTTGAGCATCGGGGGGATCGCCCGGCGTCTGAGTGAGCGGGGCATCCCCACGCGCAAGGGCAAGCCACGCTGGGAACGCTCGGTGGTCTGGGGATGCTGCGCAATCCGGCCTATGTCGGACGGGCGGCCTTCGGAAAGACGGAGCGCGCCGAGCGCAAGCGGATGACCCGCCCGTTGCGTCAGAAAGGCGGGTTTTCCCGCCGGTGCAGCGCAAGTCGGGAGCGTCCTGCGGAGCAGTGGATCGGGATTGCCGTGCCGGCGCTCGTGGACGAACCGGAGTTCGCCCGCGCGCAGGAACGGCTGGACAAAGTTACCAAGTGTGTCCATGGAGTGTTGTCAGCGTTGCTCGCCAATATCGTGCTCGATCCCTTGGATAAAGAGTTGGAAAAGCGCGGACACCGGTTCGCGCGTTACGCCGACGACTTTATCATAATGGTGAAGAGTGCGAGGGCGGCGCAGCGGGTAATGGCCGGTCTGGTGCGCTATGTGGAAGGGCGTCTGAAGTTGGCGGTCAACCCGGCGAAGTGTAAAACCGCGTGGTTAAAAGAATGCTCGTTTTTGAGCTTCAAGATAACGGCACGGGGAAACGTCGTCTGGACCGAGAAGGCCTGTCTGCGGTTTAAACAACGCCTCAAGGCGATCACCTCGCGCAAGCGGGGAGTGGCCGTGGACAAGGTGATCGGGGAGCTCAGGCGTTATGTGATCGGCTGGCTGGGCTACTTCGGGATCAGCAATACCTGCAAGGAAGTACTGGCGCTGGAGGATTGGATGCGAAGACGGGTGCGGCTGTATTATTGGAAACAATGGAAACAGCCGAGGACCAGGCGACGTAATCTGATCAAACTCGGAGCGAACCCGAAGCAAGTGAAGCTGGCGACTCGCAGCCGCAAGGGATACTGGCGGATGAGCAGCAACAGTATCGTGCAAGCCGCGCTGAATAACGCGTATCTGCACGAACAAGGGGTGCCGGACATGAGGGCGAAATGGATCGCCATGCATTACGGGGACGACGGCGTTCCCTCCTGACGGAACCGCCCGGTGCCGAGCGGCACGCCGGGTGGTGTGGGACCTGTGGCCGATTGAGTTAACTCAGTCGGCCACGGGGACCCGATTCGGCTCTTTCAGGATTACGACGGTGCCAGCAATGAAGTCGTGCAATGCTCGTTTCTTCTTATTCGTGAGAAGAACCACAAATTCGCCCCAAATCCATATGGTCTGAAGCATCTGCAATGGCTGATGCCAACTCGGGACAAACTCTTTCAAGCGCCGCGATCTTTCCACGAATGTGAGAGAAAGATACTCGACATCGCTCATTCGAGAGGCTGCGACCGCAAGACCGATCGAGAGTGCTAAACTAAGCAGCCAGCCGGGCGCATCACGGAGGACTGCTTCCCGATAACCGATAGCCGCCCCATCTAATTTAGTGATCCGTAGTCCAGCGATGAGCTTCCCCGGAGTGCCTCCAAAACGCTTGACGAGGTAAATGCCATAAAACGCACCGACCGCAAAACCGGGTAACAAGTAATACATCTGGAACAGCCTGAATCGAGAATTGCCCCAGAACACCACGAGCACGAGGGGAAGCAGAAACAAGGCGTCTAGCCACATCGCCCCGAAGCGTTTCCAGAATCCTGCGTATCTAAGTTCCGCGCTCATCTTTTGCCGAACGATAAAGGTGAGCCGCGCGACTGCGAGCAAAAAATGAAGCCTCGGATGCGTGTAAAAACATCGAACAACCAGCGGTCAGTCGCGTTGGCTCTGGCGCATGGGTAGCCTCTTTCTTCTCTTCATAAAGAACCAACCCTCCTTCTGGTATTTCCTCGGTCAACACCAAAATACCTTTCTGCTGTTCAATATGAAACCATCGTCTCGCGCCATCTCCAGAAGTGATGCGTAGTCGCTTCTGGCTATCGATAGCCCAAGAACTATGGAGCCATTCTCGATTCTTCCAAATGCCTGGTGAATCTTTTTCTAGCTCTGAGCATATAATCTCCACGCATCCATCTTTAAATAATATTAAAATATATCCGGTGGGCTTATTCTTATCAGAGATAAAACCTAGCCCGTGCTCGTCCAAAGTCAAAAAGCGATTCAATGGGTTTGGCGAGCAGCCGGCCATAAAAATCATAAATAAAAGCCACACACGCTTCATTTTAGGCTAACGCTAAAGGTGAGCCGCGCGATTGCGAACAAAAAATGAAGCCCCGGCTGCGTGAAAAAGCACCGAACAACGCGACGTCAGTCGCGTTGGCTCTGGTGCATGGTTAGCCTCTTTTTTTCTTATTCTTGATCTCTTCAATTTTCGCAAGATCGGCAGACCAATCAGCTTCGGATTGAAGCCACTGTTGGGATTCGTCAGTCAATGTGGCATCACTGCCTCGATTTAACTCCTTCGAGCGAAAATGAGTGCCGTGGTGAAAGCTAATTTCGGCAAACATTCGCTCTTTCGCCCAAAAACGAAGCAAGTGGCTGCCGCTGCATCCACAATTCCCTCGTGGTATAGTGACCGTTCCGGGATGCAATGGTGGTAACGGCTTCTTAGGGAGATCATCTTCAAATGTGATCTTCGATAGTAGCGTTTGTATAGCTGTGCCGGTGTAGACTTTCTTCAGCGGAACAATACCAGCGCTCTCTACGCCCAACTCTGGCCTCCATGTCAGCTCAACTCGATCAGCGCCATCAGCAATTGCTCGAAATTGATCGTTCAGTGTCGTGGCACTGGCGACTCCCGAAAGAAGCAAGAAAAACAGGAATCTCATTTTCTGGCTAACGTTAACGGTGAGCCGCGCGACTGCGAACAAAAAATGACGCCTCGGTTGCGTGTAAAAGCACCGACCAACGCGACGTCAGTCGCGTTGGCTCTGGCGCATGGTTCGACTCTTCTTGCCGTGACGCCCTTCGACTTTACAAAAACCCTTCGCCCAACGCTTGCGTCTTCTTTTTCGCCGCTTCGCTTGCGTTTACAAAAACCCTCTCGAATACGACGAAAACATGCGGCTCCAAAATGCCTGTCAAAATATAAAAATCTCTCTTGGTCGAACGCTAAAGGTGAGCCGCGCGACTGCGAACAAAAAATGACGCCCCGGTTGCGTGTAAAAACATTGAACAACCAGCGGTCAGTCGCGTTGGCTCTAACGCTTGGTTCGGCTTTTTCATTTTTTCTAACTTTCTACCAGAGCACGCAACCGGCGCAATGCTTCCGATGAATCAAAGCGCCCCGCCTTGACGTAAGCCTCCTTCGACGCATCGTCGTCAGCACATATGCCGCCAACCTCTTCTAGCACGCGCTCGATCCACTCAACTCGTGAGCAATACCTAGCGAGCATCGCTATCTCTTCTGCATCCGACTCGTGACCATCCAAGGCATGGTAGCCATGCAGGTGGCCAAGCTGATCTATAAACTCGTGAATGCCGAGTGATCCGGCGACACACGCTGCGATCATCGCATCAGCGCGATCGAGAATCTCTAGCAGCTCGGACTCTGACGCGAAGATTACCATTTTTGCCGAACGCTAAAGGTGAGCCGCGCGACTGCGAACAAAAAATGAAGCTCCCATCGCCGGCTAACGCCACGAACAACCAGCGGTCAGTCGTGTTGGCTCTGGTGCATGGTTCGGCTCTTCTGAGACTTCAGTAGCCGGACGTCCGAAGACTAAGAACAGCGCCAAGCAGATGATTCCAATCGCGAAAAAGATATGCTGCCCAAATGCGAGCAACGACAGATTTATGCCCCAACGATTTCGCATCTGATAGACATCGTCGACAGGACGAGTCGCAAGATCCTGCATCATCGAAGGAATCGCTCCGACGACATTTGCGGAGAAAAGAGACGAAGCTGCCAGTGCGACAACAAAAATAGCGAAGAAACAATCTGCCTTTGCCGCGTGGCTGAAATTCCCGAAAACCGCGAGCAGCGCAAGAAGCGCAGCCTGAACCGAAAGAAGCACCGAACTCCACTCTTTCAGCATCTTGAGAGCCTCAAGTTGATGTTCTACTTTCTTTGGCATCGGAATTTTGCCGAACGATAGCGGAGAGCCTCGCGACTGCGAACAAAAATTGAGGCTCCGCTTGTGTGTAAAAGCATCGACCAACGCGGCGCCAGTCGCGTTGGCTCTAGCGCTTGGTTGGGCTTTTTCATCTTTTGATTACCTGAATCTCCCGCGACCGATTATAGTGATAGAAACCTTCAAGCTCGCCATTAAGTGGGATGTCATCGGTCGGAACCAAGCAGGAATAGCGGATCGGAAACGGGCGCTCTGAAACTGAACTCAACCTTCCGAGCGACTCAGCCACCCACTTTTCATCGGGCGGCACGATGCCATACCAAAACATCACCTGTCCTTGAGGCGTAACAATCACTGGCTGAATCGCTGGTAGCGTCTCTTCGGACGCGGCAGAGACATAGCCGAAGGCTCTCTTCCCATCGGCAAACGTGAACTCGGTCTTCGCGATGCAAGAACCATCGAGATCGCTAATCTTGGTGACGTCCGCCCGTGGCTTCACTGTCGCTTCGTCCTGTCCGGATTCGCCTTCTTCATCGAGACAGAACTCCCAGACTGCGGATGTTTCCAAATCGGCACGCGTAAGTTCGTAGACCTGCTTGCGGACCTTCTTGGGGCGCGAGAATAGCCGGAATGGGTTCATGATTTTGCCCAACGCTAAAGATGAGCCGCGCGCAGGCAAGCGCGTTCGCATTTACGAACCGGTGTCCATGCGAGTTGGCTCTGAGACTGGTTCGGCTCTTTCTTCTTCAAACTGCCGTTTATTCTCTCTGGCCAACTCAGAGCCTCATCGTCCTTCGCATTATCGTTTCGATGCTCAATGCTAACTCTAACAAGACTAGCTCCAAGAAACTCCATGACCAAACTGCTTTCGGTGGTCTTCTCTTTCGGGGGCTTCAACGTGCGAATCTGCACTTGAATCCAGACGCGTTCCTTCTCTCTCGGCGATGAAGCAATATAAGTGTGAGCGTCAGGATAAAATGAAACTTCTTTGAGTAATGTGTCATCGGCCTCCCACACTGTGCCCATATGCTGAAGCGAAAACACCGTATAAATCTGCGGCGCGTCCTTGGAAATGCGTGTCTGAAATCGAATAACGGTCGGCTTCTCGCCGTCTTTATATGTCTTCTCGACCACGGACGGCAGCCACATATTGTCCACGTCTGCGAAACAAGCGATGGAAATAATGAAAAATATAATAAGGGATAATTTTTTCATATTTTTGCCGAACGATAGAGGTGAGCCGCGCGACTGCGAACAAAAAACGATACTTCGGTTGCGTGTAAAAGCATCGAACAACCAGCGGTCAGTCGCGTTGGCCCTGGCGCATGGTGTGCGCCCAGCATGGGCGCGTTGTAAATGAGGTGAAAGTCCACTGTGGGAAGACCTGACATGAAAACCATAACAGAAACCACTACCCGAAGCCAACTTCGAAAGAGTAATCTTTCGGGGGGGAGGAAGGCTGGGGGAAACCTGCGAGACGATGAACAAGAAGCGGATAAAAGGCCGGCAGGGAGACGACGAGCTGGCACCACACAGCGAAGTCGCAGGGTCATGCCCTGACGGTAAATCCGACGTTTGCGCAGGGAAGCAACGCGTTCTTACCTGGGGAGATCCCGCGGGCGGAAACGCTGGCGGGAAGTCAGCAGAAGTCATAGTAGTGCGAGGACAAGCCGGGGGCGTTGAGTCGCCCGTTTAAACTGGGAATACCGGAAACCTTGATGACCACGAAGGACCAAACCGAAAGGAGTCCCCTGAGCAGCAACAGTATCGTGCAAGCCGCGCTGAATAACGCGTATCTGCACGAACAAGGGGTGCCGGACATGAGGGCGAAATGGATCGCCATGCATTACGGGGACGACGGCGTTCCCTCCTGACGGAACCGCCCGGTGCCGAGCGGCACGCCGGGTGGTGTGGGACCTGTGGCCGATTGAGTTAACTCAGTCGGCCACGGGGACCCGATTCGACTCTTCTTGCCGTGACGCCCTTCGAGTTTGCAAAAACCCTTCGCCCAACGCTTGCGTCTTCTTTTTCGCTGCTTCGCTCGCGTTTACAAAAACCCTCTCGAATACGACGAAAACATGCGGCTCCAAAATGCCTGTCAAAATATAAAAATCTCTCTTGGTCGAACGCTACAGATGCGCCACGCGCAGGCAAGTGCTTTCGCATTGGAAACATGCGTCCATGCGCGTTGGCTCTGGCGAATGGTTCGGCTCTTCTCTTTCTTCATAAACCTAATAATTTCGAAAGCGTATTATAGTCAGATTCAGAGATCGAACAGGAAATCGAAATCGAATCTGGTGCGTAAAAATTAATGAGCAGCCAATTGCTGCCAAACGCAAGATACGCTATACGCTTTCCGTCTCTCTCGAAAAAGGCCCGTTGTGGTGAAGCCGGCAATGAGGCAAAAGATGTCGAAAATCTCCATTTTCTCTCCGGGGTCGTTATCCAACGGCAAATACTCAAAATGGTCCCTTGATCTAGAATAATTCGTTCATGCTCGCCGACGATGGCCTGAATGCGATCAGCAGGTTCAAGCTTCGCTAGGAGTTCTCTTTGGTCGGGGCTAAACAGAACGCATCCTGAAAGCAGAAATGCAATAGCAACGAACGGGCTGACAAGAATCTTCATCTTTTGCCGAACGTTAAAGGTGAGCCGCGCGACTGCGAACAAAAATGAAGCCGCGGGTTGCGTGTGAAAACACCGAACAACCAGCGGTCAGTCGCGTTGGCTCTGGCGCTTGGTGTGCGCCCAGCATGGGCGCGTTGTAAATGAGGTGAAAGTCCACTGTGGGAAGACCTGACATGAATAAAACCATAACAGAAACCACTACCCGAAGCCAACTTCGAAAGAGTAATCTTTCGGGGGGAGGAAGGCTGGGGGAAACCTGCGAGACGATGAACAAGAAGCGGATAAAAGGCCGGCAGGGAGACGACGAGCTGGCACCACACAGCGAAGTCGCAGGGTCATGCCCTGACGGTAAATCCGACGTTTGCGCAGGGAAGCAACGCGTTCTTACCTGGGGAGATCCCGCGGGCGGAAACGCTGGCGGGAAGTCAGCAGAAGTCATAGTAGTGCGAGGACAAGCCGGGGGCGTTGAATCGCCCGTTTAAACTGGGAATACCGGAAACCTTGATGACCACGAAGGACCAAACCGAAAGGAGTCCCCTGATCCAGCAAGCGGTGGCGCAAGTGCTAAGCCCCCTGTTTGACCCGGGGTTTAGCGAAAACAGCCACGGCTTCCGGCCCGGACGCAACGCCCATCAGGCGGTGCGGCAGGTGCAGGCAGCGTGGAAAGACAGACGCCGCCACGCGGTGGATTGCGACCTCAAGTCTTTCTTCGATACGGTCAACCATGACCGGTTGATGGACGGCCTGCGTCAAAAGGCAAAGGACGCCCGTGTTCTCGCCCTGATCCACCGTTACCTGAAAGCAGGAGTCGTGCTGCCGGACGGCCGCGTGGAGGAAACGCCGCAAGGCGTGCCCCAAGGCGGTCCCTTGTCAGCGTTGCTCGCCAATATCGTGCTCGATCCCTTGGATAAAGAGTTGGAAAAGCGCGGACACCGGTTCGCGCGTTACGCCGACGACTTTATCATAATGGTGAAGAGTGCGAGGGCGGCGCAGCGGGTAATGGCCGGTCTGGTGCGCTATGTGGAAGGGCGTCTGAAGTTGGCGGTCAACCCGGCGAAGTGTAAAACCGCGTGGTTAAAAGAATGCTCGTTTTTGAGCTTCAAGATAACGGCACGGGGAAACGTCGTCTGGACCGAGAAGGCCTGTCTGCGGTTTAAACAACGCCTCAAGGCGATCACCTCGCGCAAGCGGGGAGTGGCCGTGGACAAGGTGATCGGGGAGCTCAGGCGTTATGTGATCGGCTGGCTGGGCTACTTCGGGATCAGCAATACCTGCAAGGAAGTACTGGCGCTGGAGGATTGGATGCGAAGACGGGTGCGGCTGTATTATTGGAAACAATGGAAACAGCCGAGGACCAGGCGACGTAATCTGATCAAACTCGGAGCGAACCCGAAGCAAGTGAAGCTGGCGACTCGCAGCCGCAAGGGATACTGGCGGATGGGGGACGTGCGCCGGTTCGCGCATCCACGCGAGCTGATGGCGTTCCTCGGGCTGGTGCCCAAGGAGGAGAGCACCGGAGAGAGCCGCAGGCTCGGCTCGATCACCAAGGCGGGCAACGCCCACGCCCGATGGATATTGATCGAAACGGTGCAGCACGCCTGGCTGCCGCCAAAAGTATCCGCGCAGCTGTCCAAACGGCAGGAAGGGCAGCCGGCGGCACGGCGGGAACTGTCGTGGAAGATCCAGGTGAGGCTGCACAAACGCGCCTGGCACCTGAGCCGGCGCGGGGTGATGAAGCCAAAGGTGACCGTCGCGCTGGCCCGGGAGATGGCCGGCTTTGCCTGGGCGATGTTGCAGACGGCGGACTGGCAGGCGATGACCCGGGCGGCCTGAGAGCGGGCCAGGTGGCAGGGGTGTTCTTTGAGAACCGCCGTTTGGCGGCACCAGCCAGGGACCGGGCGGCCGGCCCATGCATGTTGACGTTAGGGGCAGCGGGCACGGAGCGATCCGCCCGCCACGCACGAGCCTAGAGCATGCGGGCAAGACGCACCAATGCACTGTCGGTAACCAACCCGCGAAGATCAGCACGATCACGGTGAAAACCAGGATCACGCACCCAACCCACGCACGCGTTTATCCCATAATCGACCGGTCCCTGTCCTGTGCCTCCGGCGGCGGCAGTTTATATAAACACAAATCCCAGGCGAAAAACTGGGGACTGGCTTTGCTTTTTTGGGCTTGTATATTCGCAGCTAGATCAACGTTAACGGTGAGCCGCGCGACTGCGAACAAAAAAATGAGGCTCCGGTTGCGTGTAAAAACACCGAACAACCAGCGGTCAGTCGCGTTGGCTCGGGCGGCTGGTTCGGCTCTTTCTTCGTTTTACGCTATTCATTCGCATTCGCTGTGGCTTTCTTTCTTTTCGTTAAACGCACGATAGTCGTAAAAATGGAGGTGATAAATAGAAGCGAAAGAAACATCTCATCGAACACTAAGTCGTATGACGCTTCACCATCGACGCTAATGAAACTGTGCAGCAAACGTGGTGGGGCAGCCCAACCTTTATACATCCAGAGATTCCACCACGCAGCGGCTCCAAAAAAACATACGACGATAACAGCGGAAAAGTATGAAATATATATTATCGCACGCTTCATCTTCTTTTGCCGAGACATTATAGCTGCGGATGAGCGCAGGCAGTGAAAGAAGGCGCTTGTCCCCTAGGCGTGGGTTGCCCGTGAGGAGCGGGCCGGGCCACAAGGCTGAAGGACAAACCATAACAACCTGGAAACGAGGACAAGCGCATGAAAAAAACACAACACTATGTGGGCCTGGATGTCCACAAGGATACGATCATGATCGCGGTGGCCGACGGCGGCCGCGAGGGCGAGGTTCGCCTCTACGGACAGGTCAGCAGCGACCTGCACGCGGTGGAGCGTGCGTTGAGGAAGGTCGGAGCCGACGGCGGGGAGCTGCACGTGGCCTACGAGGCGGGGCCGACTGGCTACGTGCTCTACCGGCGGCTGCGGCAGTTGGGCATCGACTGCGTGGTGGTGGCGCCGTCGAGGACGCCGGTGGACAAGGGCAACCGCCGCAAGACCGACCGGCGCGACGCACAGATGCTGGCCCGGTTGCACCGGGCCGGGGAGCTGACCGCGGTGCACGTGCCGGAGGCGGTGGATGAGGCCATCCGGGATCTCACGCGAGCCCGGGCGGATGCGGTGCGGGACCTGACGCGCGCGACAGCGGCTCAAGTCGTTCCTGTTGCGACACGGCTACCGTTACTCGGGCAAGGCCAACTGGAGCGAGGCGCACCGCCGCTACCTGCGGGAGCTGGAGCTGCCGGCGCCCTCATTGAAGGCGGTGCTGGAGGAGTATCTGCTGGCGGTCACCCAGTGCGAGGAGCGGTGTCGCGGCCGAGCAGTTGCTGGGCTTGCAGGCGCCGTTGTGGCGGCTGTATCCGGCGGTGGAGGCGCTCATGACGATCCGGGGCTTCCAACTGGTGGCCGCGGCGGTGCTGGTGGCGGAGTTGGGAGACGTGAGGAGGTTCGCGCATCCACGCGAACTGATGGCGTTCCTCGGGCTGGTGCCCAAGGAGGAGAGCACCGGAGAGAGCCGCAGGCTCGGCTCGATCACCAAGGCGGGCAACGCGCACGCCCGATGGATATTGATCGAGACGGTGCAGCACGCCTGGCTGCCGCCCAAAGTATCCGCGCAGCTGTCCAAACGGCAGGAAGGGCAGCCGGCGGCACGGCGGGAACTGTCGTGGAAGATCCAGGTCAGGCTGCACAAACGCGCCTGGCACCTGAGCCGGCGCGGGGTGATGAAGCCAAAGGTGACCGTCGCGCTGGCCCGGGAGATGGCCGGCTTTGCCTGGGCGATGTTGCAGACGGCGGACTGGCCGGCGATGACCAGGGCGGCCTGAGGGCGGGCGCGGGCGGCAGGGATGTTCTTTGAGAACCGCCGTTTGGCGGCACCAGTCAGGGACCGGGCGGCCGGCCCATGCATGTTGACGTTAGGGGCAGCGGGCACGGAGCGATCCGCCCGCCACGCACGAGCCTAGAGCATGCGGGCAAGACGCACCAATGCACTGTCGGTAACCAACCCGCGAAGATCAGCACGATCACGGTGAAAACCAGGATCACGCACCCAACCCACGCACGCGTTTATCCCATAATCGACCGGTCCCTGTCCTGTGCCTCCGGCGGCGGCAGTTTATATAAACACAAATCCCAGGCGAAAAACTGGGGACTGGCTTTGCTTTTTTGGGCTTGTATATTCGCAGCTAGATCAACGTTTAAGATGAGCCATACGAGCGTGCAAGCCCCGAAAACCTGAATGCTTCCGAAAAGCCAGCCGGCAACAATCGCGTTGGCTCTAGCGCCTGGTTAGCCTCTTTCTTTTTTTCTAAAAAGTGGAAGATGGAGCATGAGGTTCTCTGGAATAATGACAACGCATCCGGCAAGCAGCAAGAATGCTGCCATGCTACTGCCTCCATCATCTTGATTACCCGCATTACGATATGCTCTCTCTGCTAGAAAATATACAATCGCCAGATAACCCAATAAGAGCACCGAAAGCACATGGCATACCAGTCTATATCGCACATTCGGGAACCAATATCGAAGAATCAGTGCTAAAATAAATGGTGCATTGGCGAACAGGAAAAGGCCGGTCCAAATAAAAGTATCGTCGCTCATCTTCTGGCTAACAGTGTTATTAGGCCAAACTGGCCTTGGGTTGTGGAAGGGGAAACATGGCAGGGATATTTGCCTTATCATTTTGATTGTCAATACCGGGGCTCTTGAAATTTGGTTTTTGAATTTGGCTTTTTGGGATGCGGCGATCAATCTCGTCAAAATCATTTTCCGGAAGCTTTTTCATGAACAATCCCACCAATCCGGCAGCGGGCGGTCTCTTCCGCGATGAGTCGCGCGCGGTTTCGTTTCCACATTGGAAGGCTGTTTTGCGGGAAGAGGCATTACCGCCCGAAACGATGGTTTTTTACGAGCGGGCGGTGCTGTCGTTTTTACATTTTTGCAAGGCACGGCGTTGCGGGGCGTCGATTCGCGTGGTGCGGGCGTATTTGGCGGAGACGCGCATCGCGGAGGCCGAGAGGGAGGCGTTGCGATGGTTTTTCAGGAGGGCGGCCGGGGTGGCGCCCCGGACTGGCGGCAATGACTTGGGCGACGCGGACAGGCCGCGCAATCGGCCAAGTCAGGAGACGGGAACGCCCGTCCCCACTTTTCACCGGAGGGAGGTTCCGTCCGCCCAGATGGAACCTCCGCCGGGCGCGGCGGACCTGGGGCGCGCGGACTGGGAGAGGGATCTGATCGTGGCCGCAAGGGGGGCGCATCTGGCGTGGCGCACGGAGACGACTTACCGGGAGTGGGCGGCGCGGTTCGTGGTGTTTTTGAAGGGGAGGCCGCCACGGGAGGCGCGCGGGGAGGATGTGGCGGAATTTTTATCGAGGCTGGCAGTGGAGTCGCGGCTGAGTCCGGCTTCGCAGAAGCAGGCGTTGAATGCGCTGGTGTTCTTTCTGGAAAAGGGCCTGGGGCGGGTGCTGGGAAAGATCGACTTCCAGCGGGCGGCGGCGAAAAGGCGGGCGCCGGTGGTGCTGTCGAGGGAGGAGTGCGGGCGTCTGTTCGGGCGATTGGAGGGAACGTGGTCGTTAATGGCGGAATTGATGTATGGGACGGGAGTGCGGTTGATGGAGCTGTTGCGCCTGCGGGTGCAGCATGTGGATTTGGAGCGCGGGGCGTTGATCGTGAATGGGGGCAAGGGCGACAAGGACCGGGTGACGGTGCTGCCGGCGGTGTTGAGGGAACGGCTGGAGGAGCATTTGAAGAGGCTGAAGCGGCTGTGGCGGGAGGATCGGGCCGAAGGGGTGCCGGGGGTATGGCTGCCGGAGGGACTGGGCGCAAGTATGCGGGGGCGGGCGAGCGCTGGGAGTGGCAGTGGCTGTTTGCGTCGCGCGGGTTGAGTCGCGACCCGGTGAGTGGTGTGAGGCGGCGGCATCATGTGACGGATAGCGCGTTCCAACTGGCGTTGAAGAAGGCGGCGGACGCGGCAGAGTTGAACAAGCGGGTACCGCAGCCTTGACCGGAGTTTGTTTTATTGACTGATGCTACGTGGCACGCAGCATCAGTGATTATTTTGTGCTTCTTGTGCATCTTTGTGGCTATTTTATCGGTTTGATTTTTTGGGCAGGATTTCAGGATTTTTCAGGACGGCCAGAATTGATAATATCATTGGTTTTCAATTCTGTTAATCATGTAAAATCTTGAAATCCTGTTAAAAATAATGGTTCGGTTTTTATGGCCACAAAAAGTCATAAAAAATCAGCCTGCATATTGAACATCCAGATGCGCCTATAGGCGCACGGTGTGATGTTCGCATTGAAAATGATTTTTGTAACTTTTTGTGGCTAAATAATTGGTTCGATTTTTTATCGCACACAAAGGCGCGCTTCGCGCGTAGTTTAAGTTGGGCGGCGGGCATGGGCTTGAACTTAAACTTCCAACTTCAACTGCCGCGCCCGGCGTGGCTCACCAATCCCTCCGGTAGCCGAGGTTCAGGGACCAAGGGCGTTCGTAGGCGGGGGCTTTGTTGTATTCGTAGTCGAAATACAACTGGCTGCGCTCGTCGATGAACCAGCTCGAGCCGAGGCCGGCCCCGAAACGCCAGCCGTCGAAGGCGGGCGCGCGGGAGCGCCCGTCGGCGTGGAGCGCGCCGCCGCTCGTATCGCTGCGGACCTCGGCGAACTTGATGTGGGGCGACCAGCGTCCGAGGTCGGCGCCGGCGCGGAGGCG
This sequence comes from Termitidicoccus mucosus, assembly GCF_038725785.1. Classification (GTDB taxonomy): domain Bacteria; phylum Verrucomicrobiota; class Verrucomicrobiia; order Opitutales; family Opitutaceae; genus Termitidicoccus; species Termitidicoccus mucosus. The sequence goes on along the minus strand of NZ_CP109796.1, from coordinate 6,949,598 downwards.
GGCGCGGGTCTGCCACGCGGTGGCGCGGTCGAGGCGGACGGCATCGCCGTCGCTGGTCGCGTAATCGCGCAGAGCCGAGGAACGCGACCGCGGTCTGCGCGCCGGCCTCCAGCCAGAAGAAATCGCGCAACGCGACGCGGCGCCCGATTTCGAGCGAGAGGCTGGAGTAGCGGGCGGTCGTGGCAACGGCGCCGGCACCGCCAAGGCCGCGCCCGGGCGCTCCGACACGACGCCTCCGGCGGCGCGCCGGAGCACGCCGGGCGAACCGCGCCCCGATGCTCGCGGTGGCGACCTAATGGCCGCTCGGCACATGGCGGGAAAACGCCGATGCCGAACCCGGCGGCGGCGCGGGCGAACGCTTTGCCGACGCGGTTTTCGCGGAAATTGCCGCGCGCGGCGCGTGGAGCAAGCAGGGGGCGCGCCCGGCGAACCACCCGCGCGCGCGGCTGCGCCAGTATGCCGCGTGGGTCGCCGCGAGCCCGGGCTGGCCCACCCGCCTCGCCAGCATCTTCGCCCGTCAAGGGAGTGCCGACTGCCAGCCTTCGGCCTCGAAACCTGCCCGTGCCGACGAGTTGTCCACGCACGACTGGCGGCGGGCAAACGAGGCGCGAAAGTTGCGCTCCGCCGTGGAAGACGAAATCTGCGGTGGCGCCATCGGCGGCCCGCGGCTGGACAATCTGGTGTGCGACGGCTTCCTGCCGCTGCTCGTCACGCACGACGGGGCGGACACGGCCTGGCTGGAGCGTTGCTGGCGGCATTGGTGGACGGGGGGACATGCCCGCGCAGGTCGCGCCGTTGTTGAAGGGGCTGCGGATGACCGGCACGCGCGACCAGCCCGCCTGCCACGGCATCGCGCAAGGCTTGCTCGGCTGGATGCTGGCCAGCGAGGACGCGGCGGCGCGCGCCATGCGGCACGCGCACAAAGGCGTATGAACATCGCAGATCCAACTGCACCTTGCGCATGACAGGAGATGCCGGATCATTCCTTTGCCGAATGCTCCAGCACGACAAGCACATCGAATGCGACGAAGACAAGTTCGCTTTAAAAATTTAAGGCTGGAATCGCTAAAAGCGAATGAGGCTTTTAAAGTCAGCTTTATAAGCCATCCCAGTGATTTAATCACAACCGGACACAGGGGTTCGGCAAGCCCGGCAACAGCCACCGTTCCAAGCAAAGCGGCATCCTCAAATAACGAGGAACCATCAAACCTATGCAAATTGGCGGCGGATTTTTCAAATCCGCCGCCAAAAGCACCAATCAACCAAGATGCAAACCTATGAAAACGCCCGTGTATGTAGCCTATTATTGATAAACAAAAGTAAAATTTGACAGCGGTTCCAAAAATCTTTCGCTAGGCTGCGGCAGCACGGAAATGCAAAGTTTTTCCTTCTACGTTCCTTCTGCCACCGAAATGCTTTTTCCACTTGCCACATCGTCCAGTTTCGCTGTCCGCACGCGCAGCGGCGCGAATGTTATTGCAAGTGACATGGAGGGCATAAAAAAACTTACTCAACTTGTTATTGCGGAAATAGTTTTTCCCCACCCCGCAGTTCGAGGTAATCGCGCGAAACGCAAGAAATACATGCGGGCGGACGCCATGCCGTGGTAGGGCGGGACGTCCCGCCGAGCCACGAACCGCCACGGCGCAGCACAGCGGCTTCGCCCTACCCTCAGGCATTCGACTGTGCGACATCAGTTTCAATCACCTTATTATTGTAAAACTAAAATGAATATCGCCCTTCCTGCCCTCCGTCTCCCCGCCGCTCCCGGCGTGCGTTTCGCCTCCGGCCTCTTGGCCGCGTTACTCGCCCTCGCGTTCCCCGCCTCCGCGCGCCTCTCCGCGCAGTGGACCGCCGGCTCCGGCACCTGGTCCGACGCCGCCAACTGGCTCGGCTCCGCCGTCCCCGGCGCCCCCGGCGACCTCGCCATATTCAATGCCGCCACCAACCCCGGCGACAAGGCCGTCACCCTCACCGGCTCCGCCACCCTCGGCTCGCTGCTCATCAACGGCGTGCAGGGCAACGAAACGGCCACCGCGCTCGCCTTCGACGGCGGCCTCCTCGTCTTCGACAGCGGCGGCCTCTCCCCGGCCATCTGGCGCGTCGAACATCACCACGACGTCACCGTCTCGTCGTCCGTCGCCCTCGTCACCGACCTCAACATCGCCCTTTCCAATCCTGACGACGGCCACCCCTCCACCCTCACCCTCGGCGGCCCGCTCGACGCCGCCGGCCGCGCCCTCGCCATCGACGTGGGCTTCCAGTCCTCCGTCGCCACGCTCAACGGCGCGCTCGCCGGCGACGGCTCCACCCTCGTGAAAACCGGCCTCGGCATCCTCCGCCTCAACCACGCCGACAACACCTTCTCCGGCGGCCTCGTCCTCAACGCCGGCCGCACCGAGACCGCCATCCGCTCCGCCGACGGCGCCTCGCTCGTCATCGGCGGCTCCGTCGCCGGCGCCAACAACCTCGGCACGGGCAACGTCTCCCTCTCCGGCGCCAACCCCGCCGCCGCCACCGTCCTCCAAATCCTCACCTCCGCCACCGGCCAGTCCGTCCGCCTCGCCGCCGGCGGCACGCTCACCCTCGCCGCCGGCTCCCGGGCCGACATCCTCCGCGCCGCCGCCGCCCACACCGGCGGCTCCTTCGTCCTCGACGGCGGCACGCTCGACGGCGACGCCGCCACTCCCGCCGCCTCCGGCACGCTGCGCCTCTCCGGCCTCGATTTCCAGTTCAACTCCGGCTCCATCCTCCACGCCCCCGACCTCTGGCTCGACTCCGGCGCCGGCGCCACCGCCGCCACCGTGCAGACCATCTCCGGAGCGGGCTCCAGCGTCATCACCGGCCTCGGCGACATTACAAAAGAGGGCCCCGGCTCCCTCCGCATCGCCGACTCCGTCGCCTCGCTCTCGGCGGCAAACCTCTTCCTCCGCTCCGGCACCCTCGACCTCGGCACCGCCGCCGACCTCGCCCTCTCCGGCACGCTCACCCTCGGCGTCACCTCCACCGGCGCGCTCCCGCAAACCGTCCTCTTCCGCAAAGCGCACCAGCTCGCCGCCGACATCGAGGTCCTCGCCGGCTACGCCGACATCCTGGGCAACCCCTACTACAACGTCGCCACCCTCAGCCTCGGCGGTTACGACCAGAGCATCGGCAGCATCAAGGTCGGCAACCTCGCTTTCCTCCGCCTCGACATGGGCGCGCCCGGCTCCGGCGCCAGCACCCTCACCCTCACCGGTGGCAACACCGGCGACGTCAACATCCTCAACTACGAAGGCAACCCCACCTCCCACCTCCTCGACGGCAGCGCCGCCACCCAAGACCGCCTCGTCCTCGCCCCCGGCTCCACCGTCAATCCCGACGACGTCTGGGTTTACGGCTTCGAAAAAGGCGTCGTCGCCGACACCGCCCCCGGCAGCGTTGCCAACGAATACAAACCCGCCGCCTTCTACACCGGCACCTGGCACAGCATTAACGCCAACTACTTCGACTACCGCAACTGGGGCACCGGCACGAACGTCGCCGGCATGGAAATCCCCAACCACCCCGGCGTCACCGCCGTCATCAACGCCGGCGCCTCCACCAGCCTCAACCTCGGCGGCTCCACCGTCACTTGGGGACAGTTGATCGTCAACGTGGCCAACGACACCACCGGCAGAAGCGTCTCCAACGGCACCATCGTCTGGGACAGCGGCGTGTCGGGCAGCGCGGCCGTGGCGCGGAACAACGGCGGCTCGGTTTACGTTTACAGCGCGGGCTCCGTGCTCAAAAGCGACCTGACCCTGTTTGGCCAGCACGAGTTTGGCGGCAACATCTCCGGTTCCGGGGCGCTGATCGTCAACCACAACCTTAATCTCTACGGCACCAACAACACCTACGAAGGCGGCACGGTCTTGAATCCCGGCAGCCAGATGAGCCTTTCCGCCGCCCGCCCCGGCACCGGCACGCTCACCATCAACGGCGGCAGAATCCTGGGTGGAAACCTCTATGTCACCAACGCCCGCTCCGTCGTCACCCTCACCAATCCCCTCGTCCTCAACGGCGACTTCACCGCCAGCTACCTCACCTTCGGCTACGGCGGCGACGTCGAGCTCACCGGCACCCGCACCATCACCGTCAACGAGGCGCCGGGCAACGTCGTCTGGAACCAGTCCGTCACCTTCAGCGCCACCACCAACCTCACCGGCACCGGCGCGCTCGTCAAAAACGGCGCCATGGGAGCGCTCCACCTGCTCAGCGCGAACAACACCTTCAGCGGCGGCCTGACCCTCGCCCAAAGCGGCTACATCAGCACCAACGCCGGCGCGGGCGGCATCGTCATCGGCGGCTCCGTCGCGGGCCGGAACTACCTCGGCAGCGGCGACATCAACATCACCGCCGGCGAGGTCATGATGTCTCTGTCCAACAACTCCACCTCCGAAGTGCGCGGCACGGTCAACGGGCCGGGCAACCTGCGTATCAACGGCGGCGGCGCAAACACCACAGTCCTGCTCCAGGACACCGGCACCCTCAACGGCGCCACTCTGTCCCTTTACCTGACCGGCACGGTGGTGAACGACGGCATCGCGTGGGCGAATTTTCCCTCGATGGCATTCTACAACGATGTGAGCACCGGCACCACGTGGTTCACCGGCTCGGCGGTGACGGGCCTCAGACAGTTGCTCAAAGGCAACAACGGCACCGCCATCCTCGACACGATGGTGAGCGGCAGCAGCCTGAACATGAATGGCGGCCGGCTGATCCTGAACCAGAGCGGCACTTTCAACGTCACCTACATGACCGGCGGCGTGCTGGAAGCCGCCGCGAGCACGCACCACGACGACCTGGGCGTCTTGCAGTTGTCCGGCAACGCCGGCCTCTTCCTCGGCGACCACGCCACGATGACCTTCCTCCGGCTCAGCGGCACCTCTGCGGGCGCGTGGCTGCCCACGCACCAGCTCAACATCGCCAACACCTCCGGCACTTGGAACAAAACCGGCGCCACCGGCGTGACGGACACCTACGTCTACGTCACCGACACCGCCGTCAACGGCGCCCAGCTCGACCGCATCGCCTTCACCGGCTACACTCCCGGCGCGGAATGGCTGGAGACCGCGCCCGGCTCCAACAAATGGTATCTCGCCCCCACCGGCGACACCGCCCTCGAATGGTCGGGCAACCCCGGCGCCTCCTTCACCGGCTCCGCTTGGAGTGCCGACGCCGACTGGCTCGGCGGCGCCCCGAACACCCCCGGCGCCTACGCCGCCATCCGCAACATGGACAACGCGCTCAGCGGCAAAACCATCCTCGTGGACGGCGCGTTCACCGTCGGCACGCTCGAAATCTCCCACGCCAACGCCACCTTCACCCTCGGCGGCTCCGGCACCCTGCGCTTCAGCGACCCCACCGGCACCGCCGCGCTGAGGCTCGTCAACGGCAACATCCCCACCTTCACCGCCGCGTGGCAGCTCGACAGCGACCTGCTGCTCACCTCCGCCCTCGCCACCCCGAACAACATGCAAGCCGCCCTGAACAACAAAATCAGCGGCCCCGGCGGCATCACCCTCGTCAACTCGGCCCCGGGCGGCACCAAATGGCTGGCCATCGGCGGCAGCGCCGCCACGAGTGATTTCTCGGGCGGCTTCCGCTGGATCGGCAGCACCGCCACCAGCCCGAACGGCCCGACCGCCGGCACCGCCCCGCGCCTCATGCTGACGGCGGACGGCACGCTCTTCGGCACCGGCACCCTCGCCATCGGCACCGGCGCGGCGGGCATGTGGTATAGCCTGCAACCCGGCGCCGCCGGCATCACCCGCACCGTGGACCTCGGCGGGCTCGAGCTCGCCGGCAACCTTTTCTTCGGCCAGCAAACCGTAAACACCAACGCCACGCTCATCCTGCGCTCCACCACCGGCGCCGGCACCCTCGCCAGCGGCACCTGGACGCTCTCCGGCAACGGCGGCAACAGCAGCAACGCCACCGGCGGCAGGAGCAGGCTCGTCCTCGACCTGGACATCGGCGGCGCGGGCGGCCTCCTCATCCCCGGCGCGACGCGCGTTGATCTCCTCGGCGACAACACCTTCTCCGGCGGGGTCACGCTCAGCAAAGGCGGCAGCACCTACTACGAGCAATACATCGGCGTCGGCAGCGACCGCGCCTTCGGCACCGGTACCCTCGCCTTCACCGGCGGCGGCATCACCTACCTCGACCTGCTCGGCGGCAGCCGCCGGCTGGAAAACGACATCACCTTCTCCGGCGACCGCACGATCGTCCGCAGCGGCACCCTCGCCCTCGCCGCCGGCCACTCCACGCGCCTCACGGACACCGGTGACATCGCCGGCGCGCGCTTCACGCTGGAGGCCGGCGTGGTCATGACCATCGAGGACGGGCACGACATCACCGGCGCGGGCAACTGGTGGTTTGGCGATTACGACACCACCAGCGGCACGATGATCTTCCTCGGCTCAAACTCCTACACCGGCAACACCCGGCTCAACGCCGGCATGACGCTCGCCGTGGCCAACGACCACGCCTTCGGCACCGGCACCTTCACCTTCAACAACAGCACCGTGGCCAAGGTCGCCAGCCACGGCGGCGACGTCACGCTGGCCAACCCGCTGGCCTTCGCCGGAGCCAACGTCAACCTCGACGGCCGCGCCGGCCTGCTGACGCTCAACCCCGCGCAGACGATGACCCTCGCCAGCGACAAAACCATCGTCGTCCACGGCGGCACCGCCGCCTTCGGGCCGGACTTCTCCCTCACCGGCGCGGGCGGCCTGACGAAGAGCGGCACCGGCACGCTCTGGCTGATGAGCGGCAGCAACGCCTACACCGGCGACACGCGGCTCGCCCAAGGCACGCTCTCCGCCGACGCGGTGGACGGCAGCATCTCGCTCGGCAAAAACATCGCGGGCGAAAACTATTTCGGCACCGGCATGGTCAGCTTCGTCAGCGGCGCCTACAGGCGCACGCTGGAACTCATCACCACCGGCAGCGTGTTCCTCGCCGGCCACCTCGTGCTTGAGGGCAACAGCACGGCCCACACCGCGAACGTGAACGTCACCGAGGCAAGCGGCGCCGTCACCGGCGGCAGCGTGGTCACGCATCTGAACCCCGACGGCGGCATGGTCATCACCGGCAACGACCATGGCTACCTGAACATCGCGGGCGACCTCGTGCAAAACACCACCGGCACCGTGACCTTCGCCGGTGCGAACATCGTCGCCGGCGGCGAGTTCAGGCTGCAAGCCGGCGCGTTTGACTGGACCGGCGGCAAACTCGCCACCGCAAACCTCGACTACACCGGCGGCGCGCTCACCCTCGGCAGCGTCAACTCGCCCGATGTCGCCCGGCTCACGCTCGGCGACAACGTCACGCTCGACATCGCCGCCGGCGCCGAGGCCGTGCTCTCCGGCGCGCTCCTCCACCTCTCCGGCACCGCCGCCACCATCGACCTGCACGGCACCGGCGTGCTCACCCTCGGCGGCGCGACGCCCGCGTGGAGCGGCTCGCTCCTCGTCGCCAACTGGGACGGCGAACTGGCCGGCGGCGGCGCCTCGCGCCTGCAATTCAGCGGCGCCGCGCCCGGCGCGGCGCTGCTGAACTCGATCTCGTTCACCGACGCCACCCCCGGCGTGAACTACCTGTCCGGCGCGCGCCCGACGCGCAACTACCTCGGGCTGCTGGAGCTCGTCCCCGTCGGCTCCGGCGCGGAGTGGAGCGGCAGCGGCGGCAACAATTTCTGGCACGTCAGCCAAATGCTGAACTGGGAGCCGAACAGCACGCCAAACGCGCCCGGCGCGGTAGCGGCGTTCCACGACCTCGACCCGTTGCTCGACGGCAAGACCATCGAGCTTACGCAGAGCGTGGTGCTGGGCGGCCTGCTGCTCGGCAGCACCGTGGCGGACGGCTACACCATCAGCGACGGCGGCGGCGGCTACAACCTGAGCCTCGACTCGTCCTCCGGGGCGGCCTACATCCAGGCGAGCACCGATAACTCCGTCGTCATCGACGCGCTGGTGAGCCTGAACAAAAACCTCGAAATCACCAATGCCGACACCGGCACGCTCACCTTCAACAAGGCCATCACGGCGAACGGCCGCGCGGTGAGCAAGGAAGGCGCCGGGCTGGTGGTGTTCGCGGCGGCAAACCAGTTCACCGGCGGCTTCACCCTGAACGTCGGCACGGTGCGCATGGGCCATGCCGCCGCGCTGGGCAGCAACGCGCTGACCTTTAACGGCGGCGCGCTCGACACCGGCGGGACGGACCGCCTGCTGGCGAACAACTACACCCTCGGCGGCACGCTCGCCCTCGTCGGCAGCGCGACCCTCGCAGGCGGCGGCAACATCCGCGGCGGCGGCCTCGACCTCGCCGCCCCCGGCGACACGCTGACCGCGACGGGCGTCCTCAGCGGCACCGGCGGCCTCGTGAAAACCGGCTCCGGCACGCTGCTCCTCACCGCCGCGAACACCTTCCAGGGCGGCTTCACCGCCGCCGCCGGCGTGACCGGCATCACCGCCAACGCCGCCCTCGGCACCGGCACGACGACGCTGGCCGGCGGCACGCTGCGCCTCGACGCGAACGGCCTGAACCTCGCCAACAACGTCCTCGCCGCCGGCGGCGTGCTCGACAGCCTCATCGGCGGCGGCACGCTCAGCGGCGTCATCAGCGGCGGCAACGGCTTCACCTCGGCCGGCGGCACGCTCACGCTGACCGCCAGCAACGCCTACACCGGCACCACGAACATCAGCAGCGGCGTGTTGGTCGCCGCCGACGCCGGCGCGCTCGGCGATTCCCTTGCGTCCCTTGCGTCCTCTTCGTCCCTTGACCTCTCCTTCACCGGCACCTACGCCAACGCCACCGCCGGCTCCGGCCTCGCGCAAACCGCCGTCGGCGCAGCGGTGACCCTCGCCGGCGACAACACCGCCTTCACCGGCACATGGCAAATTGCCCAAAACTCCGCCGCGACCATCACCGGCACGCAAAACCTCGGCGGCGGCTCCGTCGCGCTCACCGGCACGCTGGCGACCGCCGGCGCGGCAAACATCACCCTCGGCAACGCGCTCACCGGCGGCGGCGTGCTCCGGCTCGGCGGCAGCGGCGCCCATGCCCTCGGCGCGGGCGCGGGCTCGGCCTTCGCCGGCGTGGTGGACGCGGCGGGCGGCGCCTTCATCTGGGACGCGACCGCGAGCGCCGCGCTCGCCAGCTCCACGCTCGCCGCCACCGGCGGCATCCTCGACGTGACCAGCGGCTCGCAGTCCGCGCTCGGCCTCGTGCTGGGCGGCGGCACGGCGGCGTTCACCGGCACGGCCTTCGTGACCGACTTCGCCATCGCCGCGGGCGGCGGCGGCGCGGTGCGGTTCGACCCCGCCGACCTCGGCGCGGGCCCGCTGCTCCGGCAGGACGAGGGCGGCGGCGGCGTGCTCGTCGTCGCGCAGAACGTGACCGGCGCCGCCGCGGATGCGCGGCTCGTGGACTCCGCCGGCGTGACGCTCGGCGCGAGCAGCACGCGCGCGGTGGGCAGCGGCACGGAGGCGCTGGGCGTTTACAGCCATACCCTCGCCCTCACCGGCAGCACGCTGGGAATCGACCATTCCCTGCACGAACTCATCCTCCAGGCGGGCAAGACGCTTGTGCTCGCCGGCGACGACACCGCCGCGCCGACCGGCGGCGACGAGCTGCACGCCCTCGTCAGCGGCAGCGGCAACCTGCAAATCGCCGCCACCGGCGCCATCACGCTGAACACGCAGGAGACCTTCACCGGCACGACCACCCTATCCACCGGCACCCTGCGCGCCGGCGTCACCGATGTGATCGCCAGCAGCACCGCGCTGGTGAACAACGGCGTCTTCGCCCTGGGCGGCTTTGACCAGACCGTGAACAACCTCGGCGGCGCGGCGACGGGCGCGATTTTGTTCGGCTCGAACACAAACACGCTGACGGCGCACCAGACCGCCGACACCGCCTACGCCGGCGCCATCACCGGCGGCGGCAACTTCACGAAGACCGGCGACGCCGCGCTCACCCTCTCCGGCAGCAACACCTTCACCGGCACCGTCACCGTGGACGGCGGCCTGCTCGCCATCACCGGCTGGACGGGCACCACCGGCGCGGGCTACATCAATGGAGGGACGACCTCCGTGTCGTCCGGCGCCCTCTGGGGCGCGACGGGCAACATCACCGTCGGCAACAGCGGCACGGGCGCGCTGAACATCGCGGCGGGAGGCACGGTCAGCGCCGACAGCATTACCTTCGGCAACGCTTCGCTCGGCGGCACCGATGCGGTCGGCACCGGCAGCGTCGCCGGCTTGCTTGCCGGCAACAGCATCATTGTCGGCGGCGCCGACGACACCTCTGGCGCATTGGCCGTCTCCGGCACCGTGACCGGCAATTACATCGAGGTCGGCTACCTCGGCACCGGCACGCTTGCGATCGGCGGCTCGGGCGTGGTCACGGGCAGCCACATGATTGTCGGCGGCGAGAGTTCCTCGCGCGGCGAGGTCGTGATTGGCGACAGCGCCCGTGTGGAAATCAACGGAGATGCCTATCTGGCTTACCAAAACGACGCCACGGGCGTGCTCACGGTGCGCGGCAACGGTCTGTTCCGCGCGAACAACGACCTGGTTGCCGGCTTCGCGGAAAACGACTCCGGCCTCAACCTCTCCGCCACGATTGCCGTCAGCGGCGGCACCGTCGCCACCGGGCGCGACCTCCTGCTCGGCAACGCACACTTCAACAGCCCCGGCGACCAGTGGAGCGGCAGCGGCGCCGCCGTCGTGAGCGGCAGCGGCGTCGTCACCGTTGGGCGCAATCTGGCTGTCGGCGTTGTCGCCACCGACGGCGCGACCGGCTCCGAATCCGGCGCCGGCCGCCTCGCCCTCAGCGGCAGCGGTCGCGCGGAGGTCGGCGGCACGTATTCGCAAAACGGATACTCCGTGCTCGCGCTCGACCTGGCCGGCAGCGGCACGGGGCACATTTTCATCACGGCGCAAAGCGCCACGCTCGCCGGCGCGCTGGAGGTGGACGGCTTCGCCGCCGGCGGCGCGGTCGCGAAGGCCAGCGACCTCGCCGGCGACTACCGCGTGGTCCTGCGCAGCTCGACCACGATCCGGGGCAACTTCGACTCGGTTGACCTCGGCGTCGCGGCCGGCGCCGAGGACTACATCCACGCGGGCGGCTTCATCGTGAACGGCGGCACCGACTACGCGGCGGGCCGCGTGCTCTCGTGGTATGCGACGCCGACCAACTCACACGGCACGTTCACCGTGACCAGTGGCAGCTTCGAGGTGGACGTGCCGCTCGACGACACGACCGCGCACGCCGGCTGGGACGGCGACACGCTCACGAAGGCCGGCGCGGGCCTGCTCATCCTCAGCGCGAGCAATGCCCACAGCGGCACCACGCTCGTGAGCGCGGGCACGCTCGCGGCACGAAACAACTTCGCGCTCGGCGCGTCCGCGGTCGTGAACGACGCCGCGCTCGTGCTCGACACCGGCCTGACCGCCTACGACCGGAATACCGGCGGCAGCGGCACCACCATCATCACCGCCGCCGCCGTCGCCATCACCGGCACGAACACGCAAACCGGCGGCTGGCGCGTCCTCGGCGGCGGCACGGTCGCATCGCAGGACAACCTCGGCGCGGGCGCGGTGGACATCGCGGCGGGCGGTGCGGGCCTGTTCCTCGCGCCGCCGGCGGCGGGCGGTTTTGATTTTATAAACGCCCTCAGCGGCAGCGGCGCGCTCACCGTCGCGCTCGCCACGGTGTCCGACACGCTCACGTTTAACGCGAGCACCGGCACCGCCTTCCTCGGCCGCGTAAACCTCCAGCGCGGCGCCTACGGTTTCTCCGCCGCCGACCGCACCGGCGCCGGCGCGCTGGGCCATGCGCTCCTCTCGCTCGGCGCGGAAGGCCGCGCGACCATCGACGACCACTATACGCTCGGCTCGCTCGAACTCGCGGGCGGCGTGGTCGCGGTGAACCTCACCGGCGGCAACACGCTCAGCGGCACGCTCACCGTGGCGGGCATGCTCAAGGCGGCGGCGGGCGGCACCTTGCAGGCCAACGGGCTCGACCTCACCGGCGTGGCCGGCACGCCCGTGGGCGGCAGCCAGAACTTTTTCGAGGACAGCGGCTCGTCCTCGCGCCACCAGTTGCAGGCGGTGGTCGCGACCGGCACCGTGGACACCTACACGCAAATCGGCCTCACGGACCAGAACGGCGCGGTCATCACGACCGGCACCGTGGTTGAGCGCGCCATCGCCGGCGGCAGCGGCACCGCGCGCTACGACTACGTGGCGACGATGGGCGCGCGCGCCGACGGCGCGAAAGGCGTCTTCATCGGCTACGGCCTGAAGGAACTCGCCGCCAACTCCGGCACGCAAATCCTCCTGCTCAACGCCAGCTCGACCAACGTCCTCGACGCGAAACTCACCGGCGCAGGCGGCTTCCGCGTGGAGGCGGGCCCGGCGGCCGCGCGCATCGGCAACGCGGCCAGCGACTACACCGGCACGACCACCGTCGCCACCGGCACCGTCCACTTCGAAACCAACAACGCCTTCGGCCAAACCGCGCTCATCGCGCAGCTCGCAAACACCACCGTGGACCTGGACAACCGCAGCCAAAACGCCGGCGCGCTCGACCTCGCCGCCGGCGCGTCGCTGCTCGCCGGCGCGGGCACGCTGACCGTCAGTGACACGCTCGGCACGGGCCGCGCGGCCAGCGCGGGCCTCGTCAGCCTCACCTCCGGCGCGCTCACCGTGGACGGCAACTATACGAACACCTCAGCCACCGGCACCCTCGCCGCCACCCTCGGCGGCGCGCCCGTGGTCATCGGCGGCACCCTCGCCAACGCCGGCGCCGCCGCCCTCGCGCCCCGCGCGCTCGAAGCCGGCGCCTACACCGGCAGCACCGGCGCGCGCCTCGACGCGGCCTCCGCGCTCATCGACGGCATCTTCCTCAACGCCGGCACCGCGACCATCGGCGGCGCCGTCACCGGCGGCACCCTGGCCGTCGGCGGCTCCCTCTCAAACACCGGCGCGCTCACGCTCGGCGCGCGCGCCACCGGCACCGTCGGCGGTCCGCTCGCCAACACCGGCACGCTCACGCTCGACCTCGCGGCCGGCCTGACGGCGCTCGGCGCGGTGGACGTGAGCGGCGGCGGCAAGGTTGACCTGGCCACGCTCGGCACGCTCGACACCCGCGCGGGCGGCACCCTCGCCGGCGACGGCGCGCTCGCCGGCACCGGCACGCTCAACGCCGGCGGCAGCCACGCGCGCCTGGTCATCACCGGCTCGAACGCCGTCTCGCTCGAAACCACCGCCGGCGCGACCGACACGCTGGAGCTGCGGCACATCGCCGCGCTCGGCTCCGCCGGCACGGTGACCACCGCCGCCACCGGCACGCTGCTCCTTAACGGCGTGAGCGGCACGCTCGCCCACTCGCTCAACGGCGCGGGCGCCGTCGTCCTGGAAAACAACGCGCGCGTGACGCTCACCGGCAGCAGCAACGCGAGCGGCACCATCGCCATCCTCGACACCGGCGCGCTCACCGCCTCCGAGGCGAAGCACACCGGCTCCGCCGAAATCGCCGTCACCGGCACCTTTATCGCCGCCAACTCCGGCACGTGGAACCTCGCCAACGCGCTCACCGGCGCCGGCGGACTTGTGAAACAAAACGCGGGCAATCTCGTCATCAGCCAGTCCAACGCCCGCACCGGCGCGACGCTCATCGACGGCGGCGCGATCACGCTCAAAACCAGCCTCGGCGGCCTCGGCGCGGGCGGCATCGAGGACAACGCCCTGCTCGTGCTCGACGCAAGCGGCACGCTCGCCAACACCCTCTCCGGCAGCGGCACCGTCGCCGTAGGGGCGTCGCTTGCGACGCCCGTCGCGGTGGAAGTCACCGGAAGCAACAGCGCCTTCGCCGGCCTGTGGGACATTTTCGGCGACATGGGCGTGACGCAGCCCGCCAGCCTCGGCAGCGCGACCACGGCCATCACGGGCACGCTGCGCCTGCACGCGACCGGCAGCAGCGACTGGAATTATGCGAACACGCTCACCGGCGGCGGCGCGCTCGACGCCGGGCTCGGCGGCGGGGAGTTCGCCTTCACCGCCGCGACCGGCAGCGCGTTCACCGGCACTGTCACGCTCGGCCATGCGCGCTACGCACTCGCCGACGCCACGCCCAACGAGGCCGCGCTCGCGCACGCGACGCTGCGGCCCGGCGCCGGCTCGCTGGTCACGCTCGGCACCAACGCCGGCGCGGCCAACGACGATATGCGCATCCACGGCCTCGCGCCCAACGGCGGCACGCTCGCCGTGCAAATGCGCTCGGCGGACACCGCGCACGTGCTCACCATCGCCGTGCTCGACGTGACCGGCCCCGCCGCCGGCGCGACGACCATCGACCTCGACGGCGCCGCGCTCCTCACGCCGCCCGGCGCGCCGCTCGCGACCAATTTTCTCGACCAGGACGGCCCCGGCGACAGCGCGTTGAAGGTCGTGGCCGCGGACGCGCTCGCCGGCGCGGAGACGCAGATGAACCTCGCGCTCAACGGCGCCGCCGCCGCGCTGCCCGTGAGCTCCACGCTCGTGGTTTCCGACGGCGTGCACGGCGACATCGAGGCGACCTACGAATACAAGGCCGTCGCCGCAAAAGACACGGCGGGAGGGGCGGGAGGCGCGGGCATTTTTGTGGACTACGTGCTCTCGCAGTTGAAGACGAACAGCGGCCTGATCATCGACGCCGCCGCGCCGGCGGACGCGGTTGACCGCACGCTCAGCGCGGCGCTTACCGGCACCGGCCCGGTGAACTTCCGCGCCGGCGCGGGCGCCATCACGCTCACCGGCACGAACACATACTCCGGCGCGACCACGATTGAAACCGGCACGGTCATCGCCGGTGTGAACGGCGCGCTCGGCGCGACCTCCCTTCTGTCCCTTGCGCCCCTTGCGTCCTTTGACCTGAACGCCACCGCGCAAACCATCGGCGCGCTCGACGGCGCCGCCGGCAGCACCCTGAATCTGCACACCGGCACCCTCGCCATCCTCAACGGCGGCGCCAGCGCCGGCGCGCTCACCGGCTCCGGCGCGCTCGCCCTCGCCGGCGGCACGCTCACCATCACGAACGCGAACACCGGCCTGACCGCCAGCACCAGCATCGCGCTTGGCGCGACCGCCGACCTGAAGGACGCCGCCGCGCTCGGCACCGGCGCCATCGCCGACCACGGCACGCTGCGCCTCGACCTCGCCGCCGGCGGCACGATGGCCAATGTGCTGTCCGGCGCGGGCCTCTTCTTAAAAACCGGCGGCGCGACCGCGACGCTCACCGCGGCCAGCGCGGGCTTCCACGGCACCGGCAGCATCGCGCAAGGCCGCGTGAGCGTGACCGATGAATCCGGCCTCGGCGACGCCGCCATCGGCACGGCCGCCGGCGCGACCTTCGAGACGCTCGGCGTGACCGGCACGCTGCGCAACGTCCTGGCCGGCTCGGGCACCTTCGTCCTGACCGACAGCAATCTCGTGCTCGGCCACGCGAACACCATCGCGAACACCCGGCTCGCCAACTCGCGCGCGCTCATCCGCGACGCCCTCGCGCTCGGCGGCTCGCCCGGCGCGGTGACGCTCGACGCGGCCTCGGTGCTCACGCTGGAGGCGGACGCCGCGCAAATCGGCGCGCTGGCGCTGAACGGCGGGCGGCTCGCCTTCGCGCGGCCCGAAACCATCGGCGGCGGCCGGCCGCTTTTCCCCGTCGCGGGCATCCGCACTCTCGCCGGCGGCGCGGGCGTGTTTGAGTTCAATGTGGACTTCTCCGCGCTTTATCCCGGCGTCGTCTCCGCCGGCGACGCCGCGAACTTTCTCGACATCGCCGACGCCGGCAACGGCGCGCACACCGTCGTCGTAAACCCCCACGGCATCCCGCGGGTGGCGAACACGTCGGTCGAGCTCATCCACGCGCGGACCGGCGGCGCGGTCTTCCAACTGGCCGGCGGCGGCGTGATGGAATACGACCTGACCGTCTTCGAGTTGCTGCCGGGCGACGGCACCCCGGAAATCCCCGACCCGCAAACATGGTATCTCACCGACGCGCGCCTCAGCCACGCCGCCGACGCCATCTTGAATACCGTGGCCGCCGCCGGCCTCGACTGGCACCACAGCCTCGACAGCCTGCGCCTGCGCCTGGGCGAGATTCGCGGCGACCGCACGCTCGACCACGACTCCGGCAACGTCTGGGTGCGCTCGCGCGGTTACCGCCTGACCGCCTCGAACGCGCTCACCGGGCGCGATTTCCGCCAATACGGCTACGGCGTGACCGCCGGCGCGGACAAGACCTTCCACCTCGAAAACGGCGCGACGCTGCTCGGCGGGTTTGTTGACATGGGCGCGGTGAGCCGCGAGTTCCACAACGGCGGCAGCGGCGAGACGCGCAACGCCGGCGTCGGCGCCTACCTCACGCGCGCCACCGCCGGCGGCTGGTTCGCCGACCTGGTGGGCCGCGCCGACCGTTACAAAAACAAGCTCGAGGCGCGCGCGGTGGACGGCGGCGTGACGCGTGGAAACTACTCCGCCGGCGCGCTCGGTTTCTCGGCCGAGGCGGGCAAACGCATCACGCGCTCCCGCGACGGCTGGTGGCTCGAACCCTCGTTGCAGGCGGCGGTTTTCCGCATGGAAAGCGCGACCTACGACACGCTCCCCTCCGCGCTGGTGCGCCCCATGCGCGTGCGGGTCGGCTCCGTGACGGGCGCGCAATACCGCGCGCAGTTGCGCTTCGGCCTCGACCTTGCCCGCAGCCGCTGGCGCCCGTATGGCAGGTTTGCGGCGGTCTCGGTGGACAGCGACGGCGGCGCCGTCACGGCGCACGGGCGCGAGTTGCAGGCCGACTTCGACGGGAAGCGGGTCGAGTTCGGCTTTGGCGCGAGCTACCGCGTCGGCGACCTCGCCCAGTTGTATTGGGACTACGAATACGCGCGCGCCGCCGCCTACGAGCGCCCCTGGTCGGTCAACCTCGGCTACCGCCGGCTCTGGTAAAGGAGGCCGTCATGAAAACCGGACCAACAGCAGGTGGCGCGGGCCAGAACCAAAATCCCGTACCGCCGGAAGACGCGCGCGAGCCCGTGCTGCTCGACTCGCTGCCCATGGCGCGGTATTCCTTCACCGTGCGCGGATACCTGGCCAGCGGCGCGAAAATCACCATCAGGGGCGCCGTCTATGCCAGAAAGGGCCTGTATTACCAGGCGCGGGCGCGGGTGCTCGATTCCGTCCTGAAGGAGATCCCCACGCTCGAACTCGACGAGAATCCCATCGGGTTGAGGATGGGCAGATGCATCCCGACGGAAGATTTCGGCTTCCTCGGACGCTCACGGGCGCGGCGCCCCGCGCCCGTGAGCGCGACCGCGCAGGCCGGGAATTCGAATTTCCATGGCCCGGCGGGGCAAGGTGTGCAGGGCTGACAAAACCATCCAAAGACAAAATTTGATGAGCCATCGAGTGAGTGCATGCGCAGAAGATTTTTCGAATCCTTAAATTTTTTATCACCCGTGATCCCAATCGCGGGCACGGCTGCGTTTGGCTGGCACCACCTCCGGCTGCATCCTTCACTACTTACGCTTATGCAAAGAGATTGACTTATATCAGGAGAAATATTCTTTTTGTTAAAATTTTACTAATCAATACATTGTTCCATACTATGAGCAGTTTTCACGGCTCCCCTCGTATATGGTTTCTTTCTCCTTTTCGCGCTTCGCGCGCAATCGACCACCACAACAAATACCAGTCCCGGCATCGGCCCATCCCGCCGCCCTGCCCTGCATTAGCGTGGATATAACAAGACAGTCCTCTTTTTATTTATGAGAACTACCCTCTTGGCCTGGCCGATTGCCATGCTTGGTCTCGCGGGCGCTGCCGGTCTGCGGGCGCAGACAGTCAACAGCCCCGTCACGTTCAACAGCAGCCAGACCTGCACGCTCGGCGCCGGCGGCACCTTCACCGGCGCGTCCTCCGTATCCCGCACCAGCGCCCTCATCACGGTCAACAACGGCAACCTCACCCTCAACACTTCCGGCGCCGCCGCCCTGCTCAAGCTCTCCAACAACGTGAACACCGCCGGCGGCTACGGCGGCGCCATCAACGTCACTGCCGCCAGCAACGGCTCGCTCTTCATCAACGGCAGCTACGGCGACATCCTCATCTCCGCCAACACCAACACCACCGGCACCGGCGGCGCGCTCCGCACCGCCGCCAACATCACCCTCACCACCGCCGTCAGCACTGGCACGGCGTCGGTTTACGGGCCTAATCCCGCCAACCGCACGGACGCGCGCTTACTTGGAACTTCGGGATGTTTAAAGTGATGGGTCTGTAAAAAGGAGAAAAATATGAACCTTCAAAAAATATTCGGGCAGGCCGGCGGATGCGGGTTGCTGCTGCTGTTTTTGATGCCTTCGTCCGCCTTCGCGCAGGCGGCGGCGAATACGACAGTTTCCTCCGGCACGCAATCGGAGTACGGACCCAATCCCAGTTACCGTGACCAAGCCCGCACCTGGACCTTCACCAGCAATGGCGCCGGGTTGCAGGCGCAGAACAATTACAGCTGGTACCTCGGCCAGTTCGGCAACAAAAACTCATCGCTCATTTACACCACGGGCAGCGTCAGCTTCATCGTCAGCAATGGCATCACCGCGGGCAATTTGATTTTCACCTCCAACACCGCCAACGACGCTTTCGCTTACGGCGGCGCGGTCAGTTCGGGGCAAAGCATCAACTTCAGCGGCGCGTCCCGGTCCATCCAGTTTCTCAACAACTTCGCCAGCAATTACGGCGGCGCGATGTACGGCGCCACCGGCATCGCGCTGAGCGTCACCACCGGCTCGCTGGTCATCAGCGGCAACGTCACCAGCGGCAGCTACGGCGGCGCGTTCAACACCGGCACCGCGGGCAGCGCGAACATCACCCTCAGCGGTTCCTACGGCCTCATCAACATTGCGAACAACCGCGCCACCGGCGGCCTCGGCGGCGCGTTTCGCTCGGCGGGCGGCATCAGCATCAGCAACGCGGCGGCTGGCAGCACCGGCTCGCTGACGGTCGCCAACAACTTCGCGCAGAGCGGCGGCGGCGCGTTCTACGCGACGCAGGGCAACGTGAGCGTCGGCGGCAATTTCGGCGGCATCGCCTTCACCGGCAACACTTCCAACGGCAATGCCGGCGCGATTTTCGCCTCCTCCGCCGTCGGCTTCACCGCGAACACGGTGAACGACATGCTGTTCGCCAACAACGTCACCAGCAGCGGCGCGGGCGGCGCGATGCTCGCGTGGGGCAGCATCTCGCTGCTCGGCAACAGCGGCGGCAATCTGGCGTTCCAAAACAACGCCGCGTCGGGCGGGCCGGGCGGCGCGGTGTATTCCAACCAAGTCCTCACCGTCGGCGGCACCCACGCGAACATCCTGCTCACCAGCAACACCGCCATCGGCGAGGGCGGCGCGTGGAACGCCAACAACGCCATGATCATCAGCGCCACCGCCGCGGCGTTCACCGCCACCGGCAACTACGCCAACACCAGCGGCGGCGCGCTCTACGTCGGCTCCGGTCTCGGCATCACCGGCAGCCTCGCGTTCGGCGGCAGCTACGGCAGCGTCACTTTCGCCAACAACAAAACCAACAGCAGCGGCGGCGCGATTGCCGCCGGCAACGGCAGCATCTTCATCAATCCGCTGGTCAGTGGCGCGCTGAATTTCAGCGGCAACAGCTCGCAGGGCGGCGGCGCCATCAGCGCCGGCAACGCCGTGGGCATCAGCGGCAGCTACGGTGCCATCACATTTGACCGCAACACCGGCGGCGGCAAAAACGGCGGCGCCATCCTCGCCGGCGGCAACGTCACCATCAGCGCCACCGCGGCGGGCGCGCTGGCGTTCACCAACAACTACGCCAACTCGCAAGGCAGCGGCGGCGCGATTTTCACCGGCGGCACGGTGGGCATTGACGGCGCGTATGGCTCGCTGCTCGTCAGCAGCAACACCGGCGGCGGCGGCGGCAGCGGCGGCGGGTTTGTGGGCGCGGCCATCACCATCGGCGGCAGCTACGGCGGCATCTCCATTTTGAACAACAATGCCGGCAACAACGGCGGCGCGTTCGAGGCGGTGGGTGGCGCGCTGACCCTCAGCGCCACGGTCGCGAACAACGTGACCGTCAGCGGTAACTCCACCGGCGGCGGCGGCGACGGCGGCGCGTTCTACAGCGCGCAGGACGTCGTCATCAACTCACTGGTTGGCGGCACGCTGCTGTTCAGCAGCAACACCGCCGGCAGCGCGGGCGGCGGCGCGATTTACAGCGGCGGCGGCGTCAGCATCGGCGGCACCTACGGCGCGGTGAGTTTCAGCGGCAATGTCTCGCCGAGCAACGGCGGCGCGATTGAGGCGGTTGGCAACGTGACCCTCAGCGCCACCACCGGCACGCTGGCGTTCACCAACAACGTTATTAACAACTACGGTAGCGGCGGCGCGATTTACACGACGGGCACCGTCACCGTCGGCGGCGCCGGCTACACGCTGTTCCAAGGCAACACGGCAAACTTCGGCGGCGCGATCAGCGGCAGCGCCGTGGCGTTCACCGCCGCCGGCACTGTGAATTTCAGCGGCAACGTGGCGACCGCCTCCGGCTACAACGGCGGCGGCGCGATTTACAGCGCGGGGGCGCTGACGGTCAGTCAGAGCATGGCGAACGGCTTGCTGACGTTCACCAGCAACACCGCCGGAGGCATGGGCGGCGCGATTTACTCCGGCGGCGCGTTCACGCTGAATGTCAGCGCCGGCACGCTCACTGCCAGCGGCAACAAAGCCTCCAACAACACCAGCGGCTTCCTCAATGTCGCCGCCGGCAACGCCACCTTCAACATCTCCTCCGGCGCGGTCGCGCAAATCGGCAACAACACCTCCATCATCAACGCCGCCGACAGCATTGCCATCGCCAGCGGTAACCTCTACAAAACCGGCGGCGGCTTGCTCGTGATTTCATCGAGCAACCAGTACACCGGCGCCACGATAGTGCGGGGCGGCACGCTGAACGTCCTCGGCCAAATCATCAACAGCAGCGGCCTGATTGACGGCGGCATCGGCGAGGTCACCGGCAGCGGCTGGTGGAGCGCGACCACCATGATTGTCGGCGGCTCCGTCAGCGGTACCTTCGTCGTGACTGACAGCGGCTCCGTCACCGGCACCAGCGTTATCTTCGGTCAAAACGCCGGCAGTTACGGCACCGGCACCGTCAGCGGCAGCGGGTACTGGTATAATAATAACGGCAACTTCACCGTCGGGCAGAGCGGCAGCGCGTCGCTGACGTTGAACCAGACCGGCAGCATCTACACGCAAAACGGCAACGCCACCATCGGCGCGCTCGGCAGCGTCACCGTCAGCGACACCGGCTACTGGCACGGCGCGAGCTTCACCAACAGCGGCAACCTCGGCCTGAGCCAGAGCGGCTCGCTGAGCCTCACCGGCGCATACACGCAAAACGCCACCGGCACGCTGAGCATCAGCCTCAACGCCGCCGCGCCGAACGCCCCCTTCATCACCGCCAACACCGCCACCCTCGCCGGCTATCTGGCCCTCAGCGGCTTTTCCGGCGGCGCGGTCACCGGCAGCGCCGCCAGCGATTTTTCCAACAGCTCCTACACCATCATCCGCACCACCGGCGGCATCACCGGCGACCTCATCGCCAATGTCGGCGGCGCGACCGGCTATGATTTCCTCAACCTCGGCGCGCACAAGGCCAACAGCGACCGTGATTACGTCGTCGGGCTGGGCCTCGCGTGGTACGACACGCCCGCCTCGTCGCACGGCAACTTCACCCTCGGCGCGGGGCAAAGTTTCGACGTTGACGTCATCCTCAGCGACACCACCCCCGACACCGGCAGCACCAACGCCAGCGGCAGCGCGTGGGACGGCCGGTCGCTGACCGTCACCGCGTCGAACAGCGGCACCCTCACCCTCAGCGCCCACAACACCTACACCGGCACCACCAGCGTCCTCGGCGGCGCGCTGAACATCACCGGCACCACCGATGGCAACACGCGGGCGGTCGTCGGCGGCGCGGCGGGCGGCGGCGCCACGGTCAACGTCAGCGGCAGCGCGCTGTGGCAGGTCGGCGCCGGCGGCATGAGCATCGGCGCGGCGGGCGTTGGCGCCGTTTACCTCGCCGGCGGCGCCACGCTCGCCACCGGCGGCACGCTGATCGTCGGCGACCAAGCGTATGGCGTCTTGGAAAGTTTTGGCAACTCCACCCTCGTCACCAACAGCGCCGTCATCATCGGCAACGCCACCGGCGTGTTCGGCGGCGTGGGGATTGGCGCGGACGCCGCGTCCGCCGGTTACTGGAACGCCGGTTCGGGCAGCATGGTCATCGCCGGCAGCGGCACCGGCGTCGTGCGCGTCGCCAACAGCGGCAGCATCACCGGCAGCGGCTTGGTGGTCATCGGCGCGGCGGCGGACAGCATGGGGCAGGCGTATGTGTCTGATAACGCCACGTGGAATTTGACCAACAGCGTCATCGCCGGCGCGGACGGTTACGGCCAGTTGATTGTCGGCGACAGCGGCAGCATGAGTGTCAGCGGCAGCGTGATTATCAACATGGGCGGCGGCGGCGGCGCGGTGTGGATTGGCGGCACGAGCAGCGGCGGCGATGCGACGCTGACCGTCGGCGGCGATTTCATCAACGGCGCGGCGGCGTCCCCCGGCTTGGCGACCGCCCTGCGCGTCAACGGCAACGGCGTGCTGAACGTCGCCGGCACTTACCAACAAAACGCCGGCGCGCAACTCCTGGCCATCCTCGACTCCACCACGCGCGGCCCGGACGACGCCTTCATTTACGCCGCCGGCGCGGTGCTCGGCGGCACGCTGAACGTCGTCTCGTTCGACGGCACGTCCAGCGGCAGCAGCGCCAGCGGCCTGAAGTCCGGCAACACGCTCATCATCAGCACCAGCAACGGCTTCGGCGGCACCGATTTTGCCAGCAAGAACGTCGGCAGCGGCACCAGCAGCAGCTATAAATTTATCGTCCTCGACGGCTTCATCAGCAACGACGGCGTGAACGTCACCCCCTTCACCGGCACGAATTATTACGTCGGCTTTGAACTCGCGTGGCTCGCCGGCGGCACCAACGCCAGCGGCACGTTCGAACTGGACGGCGGCCAGTCGTTCGATGTGGACATCGCGCTGAACAACAGCGTCCAAAACCTCACCGGCTCCGGCTGGGACGGCCAGTCGCTGGCCAAGACCGGCGTCGGCGCGCTGTTCCTCACCGCCGCCAACAATTACAGCGGCACCACCACCGTCGGCGCGGGCGAATTGTTCATCACCACCACCACCGGCGGCGCGGCGGGTTCGATTAACAACACCGCCGCCGCTCTCATCAACGGCGGCACTGCGACCGTCAGCGGCTCCGGCGCGTGGAGCGCGACCAACTTCACCGTCAGCGGCGGCTGGCTCAACGCGCAGGACAACGCCGTCGTCAACGGCACCACCGCGCTGATCAGCGGCGGCAGCGTGAGCCTGGGCGGTGCCGCCGTGTTCAACGCGCAAAACCTGAATGTCAGCGGCGGGTTGCTCAACCTGGCCGACAGCGCGACGCTCAACGCCGCCGGCGCCATCAGCGGCGGCGGCGTGAACGTCGGCGGCACCGCGATTTGGATTGGCAGCAGCCTGACCGTCAGCGGCGGCACGCTAGGCGTCAGCGACAGCGGCAGCGTGAGCCTCGGCGGCGCCTACACCCAGCAAGGCGGCGGCAACCTGTTCATTGATCTCGCCAACCGCGACAGCGGGCGCGGCGCGTATATCAACGCCAGCACCGCCGCCCTCGACGGCTCGCTGACCGTCACCGGTTTCGAGGCCAACGTCACCGGCACCGCCGCCAGCCTGCTTACGAACAACAGCGTCCTCCTTCTCCACACCGCCGCCCCGGGCAGTATCAGCGGCAGCTTCGCCAACCTCATCATCAGTGGCCTCCCGCCCGGCGGCCTGCCCGACTACATCACCGGCGGCGCGTACGCGGTCAACAACAACCAGGACTACGTGCTCGGTTTCGGCCTCGCGTGGTTTAGCGCGTCGAGCGTCAGCCACGGCAGCTTCACCCTCGGCGACGGCGCGGCGTTCAACGTGGACGTGACGCTGAGCGACACCAACGCCGACCTCGGCACCGCCAACGCCAGCGGCGCCGCGTGGGACGGCCGCACACTGACCAAACTCGGCGGCGGCACGCTGACACTCAGCGCGTCGAACGCCTACACCGGCAGCACCGTCATCACCGGGGGCGCGTTGCTCGCCTCCGCCGCCACCGCCAACGCCGCCGACGCCGTCAACTCCAGCACGCTCATCGTTTTCAACAGCACGACCAGCAGCGGCACGCTGATGTTCAACCAAAGCGCCACGCTGACGGCACGCCAGTCCGTCGCCGCGAACGCCGCCGGCAACCTCGCGCAAAGCAGCGCCACCGCGTTGCTGACCGTCAGCGCCCCCGCTTACAACGGCAACGGCGGCGCGGTGTTTGTCGGGGCGGGCGGCGCTTATAATATCAAGGGCCACTCGGAATTCACCGGCAACAGCGTCAGCGGCGCGAACCTCGGCGGCGCGATGTATTTCGCGGGCAACGGCGTGCTTAATTTCGACGACTGCAATTTCCTCCTCACCGGCAACACCTCCGGCAGCAGCGGCGGCGCGATTGCGATGGGCGCGGACACCGGCACGCTGACGGTCAACGGCAGCTCCGGCCTCCTCACCTTTGGCGATAACGTCGCCGCCAACAACGGCGGCGCGATTTATTCCGCCGACACGCTGGATTTCACCGTCTTCTCCGGCACGCTGACCTTCACCGGCAACACCGCCGGGTTTGACGGCGCGGCGATTTTCGCGCGGAACAACCTGAACCTCAGCGGCAGCTTCGGCGAGTTCGTCATCACTTCCAACACCGGCGGCACCGGCGTCGAAGGCAACGGTGCGATTGCCACGGGCACCGCCGGCACGCTGAACATCATCGCCCAGGTCGCCGGCACGCTGGCGGCGGTTAACAATTACGCCGCCGCCAACGGCGCGGCGTTCTACGCGGGCAGCCTGAACTTCAGCGGCAGCTTCGGCGAAATCCTCTTCGCCTCGAACACCGTCAGCGCGGTTGGCTACGGCGGCGCGATTTGGGCGGAGCAAAACATCGCCATGGACGCCGTCAGCGCGGGCAACATCACCTTCAGCGGCAACTACGCCGGCGCCGCCGCCGGCGCGCTCGGCTCGTCGCTGGGCAGCGTCGCCATCAACGCCGTCGCCGGCGGCACGCTGGCCGTCACCAACAACTATTCGGCGGGCGGCGCGGGCGCGTTCTATGCCTTCGGGGAACTGACCGTCAGCGGCAGCTACGGCGCGCTGCTGATTGACTCCAACACCACCGGCGGCCTCGCGGGCGCGTTCGGCTCCTACGGCGCGATGGCGTTTGACGTGACCACCGCCGGCGACATTGACGTGACCAACAACACCGCCGGCGGCGGCGGCGGCGCGCTCGGCTCCTACAGCGGCATCACCGTCAGCGCCGTGGCCGGCGGCAACCTCAACTTCACCGGCAACACCGCCGGCGCCTCCGGCGGCGCCATCGGCACGGCCACCAACGCCGCCTTCGGCCCCCCCACCGCCCCCTCCGACGTCATCATCACCGCCACCGTCGCCGGCACGCTGAACGTCAGCCACAACCGCTCCGGCACCGGTGCCAACTTCAACGACGGCGGCGCGATTTACGCCTCGCAAGACGTGCTGTTCAGCGGCAGCTACGGTTCCATCCTCTTCGCCTCCAACACCGCCGGCAGTTGGGGTGGTGCGATTTACGCCCAGCGCAATCTCACCCTCGACGCCGTCAGCGCGGGCGACATTATTTTTGACCACAACACCAGCACCGGCGGCGACTACGGCGCGTTCGGCACCGCCGACGGCGACACCCGCATCAGCGCCCTCGCCGGCGGCGCGCTGATGGTCACCAACAACGCCGCGTTCAGCGATTTCGGCGGGCTGGGCGCGAACCAGTCGCTGACCGTCAGCGGCACCTACGGCGCGATTTTCATTGATTCGAACACCGCCGGCCGCTCCGTCGGCGCGCTCGGCGCGCTGCTTGGCAACGTGGTCATTGACGCCCAGTCCGCCGGCGCGCTGACCGTCACCAACAACGTCGCCACCGGCGCGTCCGGCAACTACGGCGTCGCCGGCGCCATCGGCTCCATCGCCGGCGACGTCATCGTCGGCGGCAGCTACGGCGCCTTCGTCATCGGCAGCAACACCGCCGGTTACGGCGGCGCCGTCCACGCGGCGAACAACCTCACCCTCAGCGCCACCGCCGCCGGCGCGTTTTCCATCACCGGCAACTACGCCGACGTCAACGGCGGCGCGCTGGCCGTCACCAACTATCTGTCCACCGTCCTCGCCGACTACCCGCAGATTGACCCCGGCTCGGTCAGCGGCACCGGCGTCCTCACCATCGGCGGCCTGACCGGCAACCTCATCATCAGCGCCAACCAAGCCGCCGGCAGCGGCGGCGCGATTTACACCCTCGGCAGCGCCATCACCCTTTCCGGCACGTTCGGGCTGGTCACCGTCACCGGCAACGTCAGCGGCTCGCAAGGCGGCGCGATTTATTCCGGCTCCAGCTTCATCCTCCACCTCGCGTCCGGCGACCTGCTGACCGCCAGCGGCAACACGACGGGCGGCGGCGACGCGGCGGGCGGCTTCCTCTACGTCAGCAGCGGCAGCGCGTGGTTCGACATCGCCGCCGGCGCGGACGCTGAAATCGGCTCCCAATTCTCCGCGGCCATGCGCGCCGACTCCATCGCCACCAACAGCGGCGTCAATTTAATCAAAACCGGCGACGGCTTGCTCACGCTCTGGGCGACCAACACCATCGGCGGCACCGCCATCCTCAGCGGCGGCACCCTCGCCATCGGCGCGCCCGGCTCACTGTCAGCGGCGGGCGATTTCACGCAGGCCGCGGACACCGTCCTCTCGCTCGACCTGGCCAACGCCTCGCGCAGCGCGTTCATCAGCGTCAGCGGCTCCATTTTCCTTGATAATTCCGGCACGCTGCAACTCAGCAACTACACCAACCTCATCGCCAGTGGCAGCACCGCCAGCGGTTACACGGCGACCTCGCTGGTGCAATTCCTCATGCACGCCGACGGCACGATTTTCGGCGATTACAACAACTACACCAGCGTCGTGGACGGCACCGGCGGAGCGTTCAACGCCGCCTTCAGCGGCACCCGCGACTTTTTGCAATTCGGCATCATGAAGATTAACGACGACACCGACCTGATTATCGGCAACGTCCTGTCATGGTTCACCGGCACGGACACCAGCCACGGCAACTTCACGCTGAACGCGGGCGAGAGCTTCGACATTGACGTTGACCTCTACAACCACCAAGCGCACGGGGCCAACAGCGGCGGCTACGCCTGGGACGGCGCGTCGCTGACCGTCACCGCCAGCAACAGCGGCACCCTCATCCTCAGCGCCGGCAACAGCTACACCGGCACCACCACCGTCCTCGGCGGCGCGCTGGTCGTCACCACCACCAGCGGCAGCATGGCGGGCCGCATCAACCACAACGCCGCCGCGGTGATTAACGGCGGCACCGGCGTGGTCAGCGGCGGCGGCTACTGGAGCGCGACCACCTTCACCCTCGGCACCGGCGCGCTGAACATCACCAACCGCGGCCTCGTCAACGCCGACGGCCAGTATGTCCAGAGCGGCGGCTTGCTGGCGCTCGACATCACCAGCGGGCGCGCGCCGGACAGCGCCTTCCTCGCCGCGGGCGCGGCGACGCTCGGCGGCACGCTGGCTGTCACCGGCCTGAGCGGCAGCGCCGGCTTTACCGGCACCACCGGCCCCGACGGCATCATCTACCTCACCGACACCAAGGCCAGCGACGTCGGCCGCAACCAGCAACTCCTCATCCACACGCAGAACGGCGTCGGCGGCACCTGGTTCGACCACGTCACCCTCAGCGGCGGCACCAGCGACTTTGACTACCTGAACTACGGCGTCACCCTGGTCGGTGGCACCGACGTGGTGGCGGGCGCGATGCTCACGTGGTACACGGGAACAAAAACGTCCCATGGCAATTTCACCATCACCAACACCCTCGGCTACTTCGACGTGGATGTCGCGCTGGCTGACCGGCAGCCGTCCAACACGCTGTCATGGGACGGCCGCTCGCTGACGGTGACGGCCAGCAACAGCGGCACGCTCATCCTCAGCGCGACGAACAATTACACCGGCGCGACCACCGTTGACGGCGGCGTGCTGGCCATCACCGGCTGGACGGGCAGCACGAACAACGTGGTGGTTGGCTCCGCCACCGGCATGAGCGGCACGCTGGCGGTCAGCGGCAGCGCGTATCTGGGCGGCGATACCACCAACCTTTACGTTGGCGCCAACGGCGGTGCCGGCGTGCTCAACGTCGGCTCCGGCATCGTTAACTACGATTACGCGGCCATCGGCACCGGCACGGGCGTTGGCACTTATGTGCAAACCGGCGGCACGGTTACCGGCGACAGCGTTTTCCGTCTGGGCTACGACGGCGGCACCGCCACCGGCACGATCAGCGGCGGCTGGCTGAACGCCGTTTACGCGCTGGACATCGGCAGTTATGCGTCCTCGGCGACGCTGACCTTCACCGGCGGCACCATCACCTCGCAGGGCGCGGTGTCCATCGCCGGGGCGGGGAATGCTGTCATTATCATGAGCGGCGGGTTGTTGGAGGCGACCGGCAACCTCGGCGGCGGTCCCATCGTGTCAATCGGGGTGGACGTCATTGGCAGCAGTTTCACCGGTTCCGGCTCCGGCGCGCTGGCCATGACCGGCGGCACGATTAGCACGGGAATATTTTCGGTTGGCGCCAGTTACGGCTTCGCGGAGGGCGCCGGCACGGCCGGCATCACGAATGCCCTGGTCGGCGCCAGCCACGGCGTCGCGGTCGGCGCGGGTGGCCGCGGTGCGTTGAGCGTCGGCGCGGGCGGCGCGGTCCGCACGGGGGGCGACGTGGTGGTTGGCGTGGGCGGCACGAGCGGCGGCGCGCCGACCGCCGGCATCGGCACGGTCACCATCAGCGGCAACGGCGTGGTGGCGGCGGACGGCGACTTCAACGTCGGCCACAACAACGGCGACGCCATGCTGACCGGCCTCGGCTTCACCACCGACGGCACCGGCGCGCTGGTCATCGGCGACAGCGGCAGCGTCACCGCCGGCGGCGCTTATGCGCAAAACGCCGTTTCCGCGCTGACGCTGACCCTCGACGGCACGCCCGGCTCGCGCGGCGCGTTCATCACCGCCGGCACGGCGCGACTCGACGGCACGCTGACGGTGAACGCCACCGGCACGGCGCTGTTCAGCAATGGCGGCAGCGCGTCGGCGCTCGCCGATAGTAACGCGCAAGTGCTGATTCACACCAACACCATCACCGGCGACTTCGCCACTGTCAGCGTCACCGGCGGCACGAGCGCGAAAGATTTCCTCACCTTCGGTGCGTTCATCACCGGCGGCACCGACTACGTGCTCGGTTCGCAACTCGCGTGGTTCAGCGCCACGACCACGAGCCACGGCAACTTCACCCTCGGCGCGACCGAGAGCTTCAACGTTGACGTGAACCTCTCCGCCACCACCGCCGACCTCGGCACCACCAACGCCAGCGGCAGCGCGTGGGACGGCGCCACGCTCACCGTGACGGCCAGCAACAGCGGCACCCTCATCCTCAGCGGCTCAAACACCCTCGCCGGGCTGCACGTCCTCGGCGGCTGGCTCGTGAACCGCGGCTGGACCAGCGACGACCTGCTGGTGGACGGCGGCGCGATCTTCCTCAACACCGGCGGCACCGCCTACCTCACCGCCACCAACGCCGTCATCGGCGGCACCGGCGCGGGCACGTTCCTCGTGGACAGCGGCACCGTCGCCGTGCAGCAAACGCTGGCCTTCGGCCGCGACGCCGGCGCGCGCGGCACCGGCACCGTCAGCGGCAGCGGCTTCGTGACGGTGGGCGGCACCCTGTTCGTCGGCAACAGCGGCAGCGGCGCGCTGACCGTCACCGACCGCGGCGTGCTCACCACCGGCACCGTCTATGTCGGCTACAACAGCGGCGCCTCCGGCACTGCCCTCGTCAGCGGCAGCGGCTACTGGAACACCGGCGGCGACAATTTCTACCTCGGCTACGCCATGAACGCCACCGGCACGCTGACCCTCAACGGCAGCGGCAGCATCAGCAGCGGGCTGGCCGTCCTCGGTCTCTCCAACGGCGCCCTCGGCGGCGTCACGGTCGGCGGCGGCGCGTATTGGACGACCAACGGCACCAACTTCCTGGTCGGCAACAGCGGCACCGGCACCGTCGCCCTGAACGGCAGCGGCAGCATCAGCAGCGGCGCGGTCACCCTGGGCGGCAACGCTGCCGGCACCGGCATCGTCACGGTCAGCGACACCGCGTTCTGGACCACCAACGGCAACACCTTCACCGTCGGCAGCGCCGGCACCGGCGCGCTGGCGCTCACCGACAGCGGCAGCATCAGCAGCGACGTGGTTTATTTCGGCAACGGCACCACCGGCGTCGGCACGGGCACCGTCAGCGGCTCGGCGTTCTGGGACACGAACGGCGGCGATTTCTACGTCGGCAACAGTGGCACCGGCTTCCTGACGCTGACCGGCAGTGGTAGCATCCTCAGCGGCAACGTTTGGTTGGGCCACGGCATCACCGGCGTCGGCAGCGGCACCGTCAGCGGTTCGGCGTTCTGGGATGCCTCCGCCGGCGAGTTTTACATCGCCACCAGCGGCACCGGCTCGCTGCTGCTCACCGACAACGCCACCATCAGCAGCGGCAATGTTTATTTCAGCAACGGCAACGACGCTCTCGGCACCGGCACCGTCAGCGGCTCGGCGCATTGGAATGCCGCCGGGGATTTCTACCTCGGCGAAAACGGCACCGGCTCGCTCCTGCTCACCGACAGCGGCAGCATCACCAGTGCGGCGGTTTATATTGGCTTTAACGCCACCGCCATTGGCATCGCCACCGTCAGCGGCACGGCATGGTGGAGCGCGAACGACAACTTCACCGTCGGCAACAGCGGCACCGGCGCGCTGAACATCAGCGGCAGCGGCTTGGTGACGGTCGGCGGCACTTATTTGCAAAACGCGGTTGGCTCGCTGGCGATTGACGCCGCCGGCCGCGGCTTGGACGACGCCTTCATCTACGCCAGTTCGGCGACGGTCGGCGGGACGCTGACGGTCACCGGCTTCGGCACGGGCGAGGCTTTTGACAACGCGCAGGCCGTCGTCAGCAACAGCCGCCAACTCATCATCAGCGCGACCAGCGGCACCATCAACGGCGTCTTCGCCACGGCGACGCTGGCGGGTTACAACGGCGCGGATTTGCCGGATTATATCTACGGCTTCTTCTACAAGGACGACAACGACACCAAATACTACGCCGGCGTGAACCTCTCATGGCTCGGCGACACCAACGACGGCAACGGCAACTTCACCATCGCCAGCGGCACCAGCTTCGACGTGAACGTCAGCCTCAGCGACACGATGGGCGCGGCGAGTTACGCGAACGGCTGGGATGGCAAGTCGCTCACCGTCACCAGCAGCAACAGCGGCACGCTCATCCTCAGCGCCAGCAATGATTTCACCGGCACGACCACCGTCAACGGCGGCGTCCTCGCCATCACCGGCTGGACCGGCACCAACGCCGCCGGCCTCATCAACGGCGGCACCGTGAATGTCAGCGGCACCGGCTACTGGGGCGTGAACCATCTCACCGTCGGCGACACCACCGTCGGCGCGCTGAACATCACCGGCAGCGTGACCGTCGCCAGCCAATTCATGGCCGGCAACACGGCCACCGGCAGCGGCGCCATCAACGTCAGCGGCAACGGCGTGCTCACGATTGGCGACACCGGCGCCAATTACAACATTTCCGCGCTCGGCTACGGTGCCGGCGCCAGCGGCGTCCTGGGCCTCGGCGACGACGCCCGGGTCACCATCAGCGGCAGCGAGAGTCCGTTCCTGGTCGGCACCGCCGGCGGCAGCGGCACGGTCGCCATCAGCGGCCGGGCGGTGCTGGCACTCGTCAATCTCCAGGGCCGGACCGGCGACATCACCAATGCCGAGGGAATCGCGCTCGGTTTTGGCGACGACAGCGCCGGCTATCTGTTCATCAGCGGCGGCACGCTGGACACCCGTGACACCGGCTTTGATTCCATCGGCGCCGGCATGGGGGCGACCGCCGGCGGCGGCTTTGCCACCGTCAGCGGCAGCGGCGTGTGGGAGAGCCGCGTGCTGCTGGCCGGCTTCGCCGCGAATGGCGCGGACGGCAGCGGGCTGGGTGTGGTGAATGTGACCGGCAACGGGCGGATCAGCGCGGCGGGTTATGACGTGCTCGGCATGGCGCTGGGCGTTGGCTTGGGCGGTGGCAACAGCGGCACGGTCGCCATCAGCGGCGGCGGCTGGTATGACGCGGGCGACCGCGTGGTGTTTGGCGCCAGCGGCGCGGGCGGGCTGACCGTCGGCCAGAGCGGCAGCCTCACCGCCGGCAGTGACATTATCATCGGCGCCGCGCTCAATGAATTTGGCTACGGCAGCGGCGACGGCGGCCTCGGCACGGTCAGCGTCAGCGGCAGCGGCTTGGTTGCCACCGCGGGCAATTTCATCCTCGGCAGCACCAGCGGCACCGGCAACCTCGCCATCACCGGCAGCGGCCTCGTCACCGTCGGCGGCGTCTATGTGCAAAACGCGAACAGCGTCCTCACCCTCAGCGCCAGCGGCGGCGGCATCGTGCGCGGGACGAACGACGCCTTCATCTACGCCAGTTCGGCGACCATCAGCGGCACCATCAACGTCAGCGGCTTCCTCCCCACCGGCAGCGTCTTCGCCGACGCCGCGAGCGTCCTCAACAGCGACCGGCAATTGCTCATCAGCGCGACCAGCGGCACCATCAGCGGCTTCTTCGACAGCAGCACGCTGGTTGGCTTCAGCGGCAGCGGTCTGCCCGACTACCTCTACGGCGGCATCTACAAAACCGCCGACGCCAAACACTACGTCGCCGGCCTGGACCTCTCATGGTTCGGCGACGCGGCCAACGGCCACGGCAACTTCACCGTCGCCAGCGGCACGAGCTTCAATGTCAACGTCAGCCTCAGCGACACGAACAACTCCCCGTATGTGAGTGGTTGGGATGGCAAGTCGCTGACCGTCACGAGCAGCAACAGCGGCACCCTCATCCTCAGCGCGAGCAACAGCTACAGCGGCACCACCAGCGTTCTCGGCGGCGTCCTTGAAATCACTGGCACCGGCAGCGTCAATAACACCGTCACCGTCCAAGTCGGCAACGTCAGCGGCGCGAGCGGTACGCTGACCGTCAGCGGCAGCGGTTTCCTCAATGTCGGCGGCGCGGACAACTCCGTCGAATCCGTCATCGGCGGCAACGGCGGCGCCGGTGTGCTGAACCTCACCGACAGCGGCAGCGTGACCTTCACCGGCAGCGGCGCCCCGACGTGGGTCGGCAAGAACGGCGGCAGCGGCACGCTGAGCGTCAGCGGCGGCTTGCTCACCGTGGTCAACCCCCACGACGGGCCGTACGGTCCCAACGGCCTGATCATCGGCGGCATCGGCAGCACGGGCTGGCTGCTCGTCAGCGGCGGCACGGTGGACACCACCGGCGCGACCAACGACACCATCGGCGACGGCGCCAACACCGGCAGCGCCGGCAGCGGTTTTGCCACCGTCAGCGGCAGCGGCGTGTGGCGGAGTGACGCGCTGTATCTCGGCGGCTATGCCGGTGACAGCGGCGTGCTGAACATCACCGGCGGCGGCCACGTCAGCGTGGCGGGCGACAGCGTGACCGGCGCGGCGCTGGTGGCGAGCGCCAGGGCCGGCGCCACCGGCACGGTGAACATCAGCGGCTCCGGCTGGCTCAATGCCACCGGCGGCGTGAGCGTCATCGGCCTCGGCGGCACCGGCGCGCTGAACCTCAGCGAGAGCGGCAGCTTCACCTCGGCGAATGACATTTATATTGGCGCGGTCGGCGCGGACTTCGGCGTGACCGGCACTGGCAGCGGCTTGGCGAGCGTCAGCGGCACCGCCTTGGTTGCCACGGCAAGCAATTTCTACCTCGGTCATGGCGTCGCCACCGGCAGCATGAGCATCAGCGGCAGCGGCCTCGTCACCGTTGGTGGCACTTACTCGCAAAACCAATACTCGACGCTGACCGTCAGCGCCAGCGCGCGCGGCTTGAGCGACGCCTTCATCATCGCCAGCAGCGCGACGGTCAGCGGCACCATCATCGTCGAGGACTTCGCCACCGGCTCCAACTTCGCCGACGCGCAAAGCGTGCAGAGCGGCAGCCATCAGTTGCTCATCAGCACGACCAGCGGCACCATCAGCGGCTTGTTCACCACGGCGACCATCGTCAACGGCGGCGCGAACCTGCCGGATTATTTGTACGGCGGCATTTACAAGACCACCAGCGGCAGCGCGTATGTCGCGGGCGCGCAACTCGCGTGGTTCGGCGACACCAACAGCGGCTACGGCGGCTTCACCCTCGACCCCAACACCAGCTTCAACGTCAACGTCACCCTCAGCGACACGATGGGCCTCGCCGGTAGCAGCACCTACGTCAGCGGTTGGGATGGCAAGTCGCTGACCGTCACGTCGAGCAACAGCGGCACCCTCATCCTCAGCGCGACGAACAATTACACCGGCGACACCATCGTCAACGGCGGCGAACTCGCCGTCACCGGCTGGACCGGCAGCACGGCGCTCGTCATCATCGGCGAGACGGGCGCCGACCGCGGCGTCATCACCGTCGGCGGCAGCGGCTATTTCGGCGCGCAGGAAATCTACATCGGCCAGGGCGGCACCGGCGCGCTCATCGTCAGCGGCACGGTGAGCGCGTCCGGCGACATTTACGCCGGCGTGGAAATCGGCGCGAGCGGCACGCTGGCCGTCGGCGCGGCCGGTTTGGTGACGGCGGACGGCGGGGTCGTCATCGGCAGCGAGGGCGCGGGCGTCCTCACCGTCAGCGGCGGCACGCTGGCGGCGGGTTTCCTCGGCTTCGGGATGGCGGACGGCGGCCTCGGCGCCGGCACGGTCACGGGTTTGGTGACGGTGGGCGGCGGCCTTCAGGTCGGCAGTTACGGCAGCGGCTCGCTCCTCATCAACTCCGGCACGGTCAGCGCGGGCGGTGACGTGACGCTGGGCTACTACGGCGGCACCGGCGCGGTCACGGTCAGCGGCGGTCTGCTGGCGGGCGGGCAAAGCGTCTTGCTCGGCGGCAATGGCGGCGCGGGCGTCCTCACCGTCAGCGGCGGCACCGTCACGGCGGCGCTCGACCTCGTGGTCGGCTCGGGCAATGCCAGCGTCACCAGCACCCTCACCGTCAGCGCGGGCCTCGTGGACGCGGTTGGCTATATGACCGGGACGGGCGGCGTGGTGGTGGGCGGCGTGGTCATTGGTTACTACGGCAGCGGCGCGCTGGCCGTCGCCGGCGGCACCGTGCATAGCAGCCACGACATCAGCTTTGCCGGTTTGGAAACCCTCAATCTCGGCAACACCGCCGTTGGCAGCGTCAGCGGCGCCGGCGTGCTCGCGGCGGACGGTGACATCCGGCTCGGCGCGACCGGTTCGGCGCGGCTCGACATTAGCGGCGGCGGCCTCGTCAGCGGCTCCAACATCGCCATCGGCCACGCCTTTTACGCTGATGACAGCCAGTATGGCGGGAACGCGGCGACGGTCACCGTCAGCGGCAGCGCGCGGCTGCTCGCGGCGGGCAACCTCGCCGTCGGCGGCAGCGCGACCGACGGCCTGACCGGCACCGCCACCGGCACCGGCTGGCTCGCCGTCAGCGACAGCGGCAGCGTCAGCGTCGGCGGCACATATCTTCAAGACCAAGGCAGCGCGCTGACGCTGAACCTCGGCGGCACCCTCAACTCGCGCGGCGCGTTCATCACGGCGACGGCGGCGCAACTCGACGGCGCGCTGATGGTCAACGCCGGCGGCACGGCGGCGTTCGTCAGCGGCGGCAGCGCCTCGGCCCTCGCGGGCGGCGCGCAAGTCCTCATCCACACCGGCACCATCAGCGGCGACTTTGCGACGAAGACCATCAGCGGCGGCACCAGCGTGAGGGACTTCCTGACCTTCGGCGCGTTCATCGTCGGCGGCACCGATTACGTGCTCGGCTCGGAATTGGCGTGGTACAGCGACACGACGGCAAGCCACGGCAACTTCACCCTCGGCGCGGGCGAGAGTTTCAACGTGGACGTGACCCTCAGCGACACCACGCCGCACGCCGCCATCAGCGGCACCGTCATCGCGTGGGACGGACGCTCGCTGACGGTCACGTCGAGCAATCGCGGCACGCTCATCCTCAGCGCGTCCAACAATTACACCGGCACGACCTCGGTGCTCGGCGGCGAGTTCATCGTCAGCGGCACCGGCGGCATCAATAACAGCGCGGCGGCGTTGATTGGCGGCGGCACCGCCACCGTCAGCGGCAGTGGCGTGTGGAGCGCGACGAACTTCACCATCGGCACGGTCAGCCAGAGCGGTACCGGCGTGCTCTTGGTGCAAGACACCGGCTCGGTGGCGGCGGCCGAAAATTTGGCCGTCACCGGCACCGCCGCGCTGACCGTCAGCGGCAGCGGCGGCGTCAGCATCGGGGCAGCCTTGCTGGTCGGCGACGGGGCTGACGCCGCGGTCACCGTCGGCGGTGCCGGCAGCCTGCTGGCGGCCAACGGTCTCTTTACCGACGGCGGGGTGAGCGGCACCTTCGCCCTGAACGTGGCCGGCAGCGGCAGCGTCCGGCTCGGCGAGGTCCATGCCTCTAACTACGGCAACTTCACCATCACCGTCAGCGACACGGCGCGGCTCGTCACGGACTGGAACGCCAGTTTGCTCGCTTACGGCGGCACCACCGCCCTCGCGGTCGGCGGCAGCGGGCGCGTCGCCATCGGCGGGTATTTGGAGATGATGGCTGACGCTGGCGCTGGCGAGGTCGTCACCGGCTCGGTCGGCGGCGCGGGCGTGCTGGAGGTCGGCACCAACTTCGACCTGTTAGGCGCGGCGCTGACGGTCAGCGACACCGGCTTGGTCAGCGTTGGCGACACCATGACGGTGCGCGGCACGGCGGCGCTAGGCATCAGCGGCAGCGGCTTGGTGAACGTCACCGGCACGTATTCGCAGGAAACCGACAGCACGCTGACGCTCGACGCCTCGGCGCGCGGCGTGAACGACGCCTTCATCACCGCCTCGTCGGCGACGGTCGGCGGCACCATCAGCGTCAGCGGCTTCACCTCTGGCGGCAATTTCAACAACGCGCAAGCCGTCCTCAGCGGCAGCCGCCAAGTCCTCATCAGCGCGACGGGCGCGGGCGCGACCGGCACCATCAGCGGCGTGTTTGCCACGGCGACGCTGGCGGGCCTCAACGGCGCGGGCCTGCCCGATTATCTCTACGGCGGCATCTACAAGACCGCCGACGCGAAACAATACGTCGCCGGCATGAACCTCTCCTGGTTCGGCGACGCGGCGAACGGCCACGGCAACTTCACCGTCGCCAGCGGCACCTCGTTCGACGTGAACGTCAGCCTCAGCAACACCAACAACTTCGTCAACAACGGCACCTACGCGAGCGGTTGGGACGGCCAGTCGCTGACCGTCACCGCCAGCAACAGCGGCACTCTCATCCTCAGCGCCAGCAACAATTACACCGGCACCACCTCGATGCTCGGCGGCGCGTTCATCGTCAGCGGCACCGGCTCCATCAATAATTCCGACTCCGCGCTGATTGACGGCGGCACCGCGACCGTCAGCGGCAGCGGCGTGTGGACGACCGCCAGAGACTTCATCGTCGGCGGCACCGCCACTGGCGTCTTCATCGCCACCGACAGCGCCGTCATCAACAGCGGCAACCTCATCATCGGCGACCGCGCCACCGGCAGCGGCACGGTGAATGTCAGCGGCTCGGCGTTCTGGACGGTGAATGGCGGCGATTTCCTCGTCGGCCACAACGGCACCGGCGCGCTGGCCGTCACCGGCGGTACCGTCGCCGCGCAACAGAGCATCGTCATCGGCAACGCCGTCGGGGCGCTCGGCACGGGCGTCGTCGGCGGCAGCGGTTATCTGCTCGCCGACACCTACCTTACCGTCGGCCTGGACGGCGGCACCGGCGCGCTGACCGTCACCAACAGCGGCAGCGTCCGCTCCGGTGACATCACCGTCGGCGACGCCGACAGCACCCAAACCTCCGGCACCCTGACCGTCAGCGGCACCGGCCTGGTCACAGCCACCGGCAACCTCACCGTCGGCACCGGCTACGCGACCACCGGCACCGGCGCGCTGCTGCTCACCGACCGCGGCGTCATCAACGTCGGCGGCACGGTTCAAATCGGCGCGGAAAACGGCGTCGGCGCCGGCGCTGTCAGCGGCAGCGGCCTCCTGAGCGCGGGCAATTTCTACGTCGGCAGCACCGGCACCGGCTCGCTGGCCGTCAGCGACAGCGGCAGCGTCGCCGTCACCGGCACGTATTCGCAAAACAACGCCTCCACGCTGGCGCTCACCCTCGGCGGCACGCTCAACTCGCGCGGCGCGTTCGTCACCGCGAGCACGGCGCAACTCGACGGCTCGCTGACCGTCAACGCCAGCGGCACGGCGCTGTTCAACGGCAGCGGCAGCGCCTCGGCGCTCGTCAACAACGCGCAAGTGCTCATCCACACCTCCACCATCAGCGGCGACTTTGCCACCAAGACCGTCAGCGGCGGCACCAGCCAGCGCGACTTCCTGGTCTTCGGCGCGTACATCACCGGCGGCACCGACTACGTCCTGGGTTCGCAACTGGCGTGGTTCAGCGACACGACCACCAGCCACGGCAATTTCACCCTGAACAGCGGCGAGAGCTTCACCGTGGACGTGAACCTCTCCGCCACCAACCCCGACAACGGCACGACCAACGCCAGCGGCAGCGCGTGGGACGGCGCGACGCTGACGCTGACCGCCGCCAACAGCGGCACCCTCATCCTCAGCGCCACCAACCGCCTCGCCGGCCTGAACGTCCTCGGCGGCTGGCTCATTAACAGCGGCTGGACCAGCGACGATTTGTACGTCAACGGCGGCGGCGTCATCAACACCCCCGGCGCGTATCTGACCGCCACCAACGCCATCATCGGCGACACCACGAGCGGCGTGCTGCTCGTTCAGGGCGGCACCGTCAGCGTCAGCCAGACGATGATCATGGGCGCGCAAGCCGGCGCGCTCGGCACCGGCACCGTCAGCGGCGGGTTGCTGGCGGTCGGCGGGGATTTCTATGTCGGCACCAGCGGCACCGGTGTGCTGGCGCTGACCGGCGGCGGCGCCGTCAACAGCGGCAGCGATGTGAAGCTCGGCAGCCACGTGAGCGGCCGGGGCGAAGTCTCCGTCAGCGGCTCGGCGTTTTGGAACAGCGCCAGGGATTTCTTGGTCGGCGGCATGGGCGCGGGCGCGCTGACGCTCACCGAGAGCGGCAGCCTCAGCGTCGGCCGGTTGCTTTACCTCGGCAACTCCGACAACTCCGCCGGCGTGCTCACCGTCAGCGACTCCGCCCGGTTGACGGCGGTGGAGGGTCTTTACGTTGCAAACTACGGCACCGGCACGCTGACGCTCACCGGGAACGGCAGGATTGACAGCGGCGCCGGCGGTATCGGCGCCGGCAGCGGCACCGGCGTCGCCACCGTCAGCGGCTCGGCGTACTGGCGGATGGATGACTACTTCACCGTCGGCGAATATGGCCGCGGCACGCTGACGCTCAGCGAGAGCGGCAGCATCAGCGCCAAGCGGATCGTCCTCGGCTACTACAACGACCTCTACACCGGCACGGGTTTCGGCACGGTCACCGTCGGCGGCACGGCGCGGTTGGGCGCGAGCGAGGATTTTTACAACGGCTACTACAACGCCGCCAACGCCACCGGCAACCTGACCGTCACCGGCAGCGGCTTGGTCACCGCCGCCGGCGTGTATTCGCAAAACGCGGTCTCCACGCTGACGCTCGACGCCTCGGGCAACGGCGTGATCGCGCGCGGCACCAATGACGCTTTCATCTACGCGAACTCGGCGACGGTCGGCGGCACCATCAATGTTGTCGGCTTCGCCGCGGGCAGCAATTTCAACACCGCCAGCGCGGTGCTGGCTGACAGCAAGCAAGTCCTCATCAGCGCGACCGGCGCGAGCGGCACCATCAGCGGCACCTTCGCCACCGCCACGCTGGGCGGGCTGGCGGGCGACCTGCCGGATTATTTGTACGGCGGCATTTACAAGAGCGCCGACGCGAAACAATACCTCGCTGGCGTGAACCTCGCGTGGTTCGGCGACAGCCTCGACGGGCACGGCAATTTCACCCTCGGGAGCGGCAGCGCGTTCAACGTGGATGTCGTCCTCAGCGACACGAACAACTTCGTCAGCAACGGCACCTACGCCAGCGGCTGGGATGGCAAGTCGCTGACCAAACTCGGCGACGGCACGCTGACGCTGAGCGCGACCAACACCTACACCGGCACGACGACCGTTGACGGCGGCGTGTTAAACATCACCGGCTGGACGGGCAGTACGAGCTATGTGGTCATCGGCAGCGCCACCGGCGCGAGCGGCACGGTGAACGTCAGCGGCTACCTCGGCGCGCAAAACGACCTCATCGTCGGCGGCAGCGGCAACGGCGTGCTGAATGTCAGCGGCAGCGTCAGCGCGCAAAATATTTATTTCGGTTACGATGACGACGCGGTCGGCACCGGCAGCATGGGCGGCGGGTTGCTGGGCGCCACCGACACCATTTTTGTCGGCACCGAGGGCACCGGCGCGTTCACCCTCAGCGGCGGCACCGTCGCGGTGACGGGCACTTACGGCACATTCAGCGTCGGCGGCTGGAACT
The DNA here is from genome assembly GCF_038725785.1 of Termitidicoccus mucosus. Classification (GTDB taxonomy): domain Bacteria; phylum Verrucomicrobiota; class Verrucomicrobiia; order Opitutales; family Opitutaceae; genus Termitidicoccus; species Termitidicoccus mucosus. The sequence goes on along the minus strand of NZ_CP109796.1, from coordinate 6,908,682 downwards.
CCGGCGTGAGCAGCGGCACCTTGCTCATGACTGGCGGCTTGATTGCGGTTAGCGGCACTGATTCCCAAATCTATGTCGGCGACGGCGGCACCGGCCACCTCATCATGACCGGCGGCACCATCAGCGGCGGCAAGTACATTTATCTCAAGGGCGGCGATTACGGCGAGACCACGCTCAGCGGTGACGCGCTGCTCACGGCGGCCTACGACCTTGACTTCTACAACGGCAGCGAGAACTCCGGCACCTTCACCATCAGCGGCAGCGCGCACGCCGTCGCCGGCAATCTTTACATTCAAGGCACGAACTCGACGCTGACCGTGAACCTGCAAGCGGGCCGCGCGGCGGCGGACGCCTACATCACCGCCACCGGCGGCGCGGAACTGTCCGGCACGTTGACGGTCACCGGCTACACCGGCACCGCCAGCGGCACGAAGGCGAGCGAGCTGGCGCAAAACGCCATCGTCCTGCTGCACACCGTCGGCGGCATCACCGATGATTTCACCGCCAAATCCGTCACCGGCGGCACCAGCGCGCGGGACTTTTTGGTCAACGGCTTGTACATCATCGGCGGCACGGATTACGTCTTGGGTTCGCAACTCGCGTGGTTCTCCACCACCAACCAATCGCACGGCAACTTCACCCTGAACAACGGCGAGAGCTTCAACGTTGACGTGGCCCTCAGCAACACCACCGCCGACAACGGCACCGCCAACGCCAGCGGCGCGACATGGGATGGCAAGTCGCTGACCGTCACCGCCAGCAACAGCGGCACGCTGATACTGAGCGCCAGCAACAGCTACACCGGCACGACTTTCGTCTATGGCGGCAACTTGCTCGTCACCGGCAGCGGCGCGATTGACAACAGCGCGGCGGCGTTGATTGACGGCGGCACCGCGACGGTCAGCGGCAGCGGTTACTGGAGTACGACCAACAGCAGCGCGGGCACGGGCAACGATTTCATCATCGGCGGCACGGCAACCGGCGTGTTGAGCCTCACTAACAGCGGCAGCGTCAGCACCGACGTGGTTTATCTCGGCAACGGCGCCACCGGCAGCGGCACGGCGAATGTCAGCGGCTCGGCGCTTTGGTATGTGGGCAGCCAGTTCTTCATCGGCAACAGCGGCACCGGCGCGGTGGCGCTCACCGAGAGCGGCGTCGTGTATGCGAACGACGTGACCGAAATCGGCAACGGCGCCACCGGTGTCGGCGCGGTGACCATCAGCGGCTCGGCATTCTGGAACAGCGGCAACGGCAGTTACGATTTCTTCGTCGGTCACGCGGGCAGCGGCACGCTGTTGCTGACCGACAGCGGCAGCATCCTCAGCGGGCTAGTCATCATCGGTCACAACACCACCGGCACCGGCGCGGCGACCGTCAGCGGCAGCGCGTTCTGGGACACGGACAGCAGCGATTTCATCGTCGGCGGCGAAGGTAGCGGCACGCTGACGCTGACCGCCAGCGGCAGCATCCGCAGCGGCGCGGTTTATATCGGCTACCAAGACACCGGCATTGGTTCGGTGACCGTCAGCGGCAGCGCGTTCTGGAACACGAACGGCAGCGACTTCTTCATCGGCAACAGCGGCACGGGTGCGCTGACGCTGACCAATAGCGGTAGCATCGCCAGCGGCAATGTTGTGGTTGGTGGTGGTGTGACCGTCAGCGGCAGCGCGTGGTGGAACGCCTCCGGCGAGTTTAATATTAGCGGCGATGAAAGCACCGGTTCGCTGACGCTCACCCGGAGCGGCAGCATCAGCAGCGATTCCGTGCTTATCGGCTATTCCGGCACCGGCGCGGTCACTGTCAGCGGCTCGGCGTTCTGGAACATCAGCAATCAAGTGGAAATCGGTACCGGTGCCGGCGGTATGCTGCTGCTGACCGAAAGCGGCAGCATCAGTAGCGGTGATGTTCATATTTCCGACAACGGCGGCACCGGCGCGGTGACGATTGGCGGCACGGCGTTGTGGACGGTGGCCGGCGATTACTTCAACGGCGCCAACGGCAACGCCGCCGCGCTGACAGTTGGCGAGAGCGGCACGGTCACCGTCACCGGCTCGTATTCGCAAAACGCCGACTCCACGCTGACGCTGACGCTCACGAACACCCTCGGCTATCGAGGCGCGTTCGTCACCGCGAGCACGGCGCAACTCGACGGCTCGCTGACGGTGAACGCCAGCGGCACCGCGCTGTTCAACGGCAGCGGCAGCGCGTCGGCGCTGGCGAACAGCGCGCAAATCCTCATCCACACCAACACCATCACCGGCGACTTCGCCACCGTCAGCGTCAGCGGCGGCACGAGCCAGCGCGATTTCCTGACCTTCGGCGCGTTCATCACCGGCGGGACGGATTACGTCCTCGGCTCCCAACTCGCGTGGTTCTCCGCCACCACCGCCAGCCACGGCAATTTCACGCTGAACAGCGGCGAAACTTTCGACCTTGACGTCACCCTCAGCAACACCACCGCCCATGCCGCCGGCGCGAACGTCATCGCGTGGGACGGCCGTTCGCTCACCGTCACCGCCAGCAATCAAGGCGCGCTCATCCTCAGCGGCTCGAATAATTACACTGGCACGACGCAAATCCTCGGCGGTGCGCTGAACATCACCGGCTGGACGGGCAGCACGGCGCAACTCGTGACCGGCACCGGTGTGGGTCAGAGCGGCACGGTGAATGTCAGCGGCTATCTGGGCATCCAAGGCTACGGTGGCGTGACGGTGGGCAACGAGAACAGCGTCGGCGGCGGCGTCCTCACCATCAGCGGCACCGTCAGCGGCGACGGCGGCTACCTCTACAGCACCACCAGCGGGGTCCATGCCACCGTCACCGGCAACGGCCTGTGGAATAACACCGGCGACCTTGAGGTCGGCTACAACAGCGGCTTCGTCACCGGCGGCAGCGCCTCGCTGACCATCAACCAAAACGGCGTGGTGCGCGGCAACCGGATCGTCGTCGGCGACGGCGGTGTTGGCGCGGCCGCCATCAGCGGCAGCGGTTGGTGGGATGCCGGCTACTTTAATAACGGCGTCACCGACAGCGGCAGCGGCAGCGTCGCCCTCAGCGAGAGCGGCAGCGTGACGGTCAGCGTCAACACCACCTTTGGCTCCATGGGCGGCGTTGGCGCGGCCACCATCAGCGGCAGCGCCTTGTGGAGCACCGGCAGCAGATTCACCCTCGGCAGCGTCGGCAGCACCGGCAACCTCACCGTCAGCGGCAGCGGCTTGGTCACGGCAGGCGGGGCCTATTCGCAAAACGCGCTCTCCACGCTGGCGCTCGACGCCTCCGGCGACGGCGTGACCGCGCGCGGCTTGAACGACGCCTTCATCTACGCGGCCAGCGCGACGGTGGGCGGCACCATCAGCGTCAGCGGCTTCGGCGCGGGCGGCAATTTCGACACCGCCAGCGCCGTGGTCTCCAGCAGCCACCAAGTGCTCATCAGCGCGACGGGCGCGGGCGCGAGCGGCACCATCAGCGGCGTGTTTGCCACGGCGACGCTGGCGGGCTTCAACGGCGCGGGCCTGTCGGATTATTTGTACGGCGGCATTTACAAGACCGCCGACGCCACGAAATACGTCGCCGGCGTGAATCTCGCGTGGTTCGGCGACGCGGCGAACGGCCACGGCAATTTCAGCGTCGCCAGCGGCACGAGCTTCGACGTGAACGTCAGCCTCAGCAACACCAACAACTTCGTCAGCAACGGCACCTACGCCGGCGGCTGGGACGGCCAGTCGCTGACCGTCACGAGCAGCAACAGCGGCACCCTCATCCTCAGCGCGACGAACACCTACACCGGCACGACGACGGTGAACGGCGGCGTGCTCGCCATCACCGGCTGGACGGGCAGCACGGCGCAAGTCGTCATCGGCAGCGGCGCGGCGGACAGCGGCACGGTCAACGCCAGCGGTTATCTCGAAGCCGCCAACTATGGCGATGTCATTGTCGGCGGCAGCGGCGCGGGTGTCATCATCGTCAGCGGCACCGTCACCGTCGGCGATGCCGGTTACATCGGTTACAGCGCGGGCGTGACCGGCAGCGTGACCATTGGCGGCAGCGGTTACTGGTATAACAACAACGGACTTTACCTCGGTTACGAAGGCGCGGGCAGTCTGCTCCTCACCGCCAGCGGCAGCATCAACAGCCGCGAGGCGACCATTTTCGGCGACGCGCAAAACGCCGTTGGCACGGCCACCGTCAGCGGCTCGGCGTTCTGGGATGCGCGCAGCGGTTATAACTTCACCGTTGGCAACAGCGGCCGCGGCGCGCTCACGCTCACCGAGGGCGGCAGCATTGACAGCACCAGCGTGTATTTCGGTTACAACGACACCGGCGTCGGCACGGGCACCGTCAGCGGCTCGGCGTTCTGGACTACGAACGGCGACGACTTTGTCGTCGGCGAATCCGGCACGGGTGCGCTGACGCTCACCGCCAGCGGCAGCATTCTCAGCGGGTATGTTGCCTTTGGCAACGACACCACTGGCGTTGGCACTGGCACGGTCAGCGGCAGCGCGTTTTGGAACACCAACGGCAACGACTTTTACGTCGGCAACTATGGCACCGGCACGCTGACGTTGACGGAGAGCGGCAGCGTCCGCAGCGGCTATCTCGTTGTCGGTGGCGAATTTGGCTTGGGCACGGTCACAATCAGTGACACGGCTTCCTGGCGCGTTACGGGCGACACCTATCTTGGCAACAGCGGCACCGGTTCCCTCACGCTCTCCGGCAGTGCCCTTTTTCACGGTAATCAAACTTATCTCGGCAGCGGTTACGACTACACCACAGGTTCGGCCACGGTGAAGGGCAGCGCTGAATGGCGGACGGACGGCGAATTTCTCATCGGCGAAAACGGACGCGCCACATTGCTCCTCACTGGCAGCGGCAGGATTGTCAGCGGCAATAAAGTGGTGTTTGCCGCCAATGACACCGCCCTTGCCACCGGCACCGTCAGCGGCGATGCGACGTGGCTGGCGGATGGCAACTTCATCGTCGGCGACAGCGGCACCGCGCGCCTCACCATCACCGAAAGCGGCAGCATCGTCGCCACCGGCGAGTATTCGCAAAACGACGTGTCCACGCTGACGTTGACGCTCACGAACACCCTCGGCTATCGCGGCGCGTTCGTCACCGCCAGCACCGCGCAACTCGCCGGCACGCTCGCCGTCAACGCCAGCGGCACGGCGGCGTTCGTCAACGGCGGCAGCGCGTCGGCCTTGGCGAACGGGGCGCAAATCTTGATTCACACCAACACCATCAGCGGCGACTTCGCCACCGTCAGCGTCACCGGCGGCACCAGCCAGCGCGACTTCCTGACCTTCGGCGCGTTCATCACCGGCGGGACGGATTACGTCCTCGGCTCCCAACTCGCGTGGTTCAGCGCCACCACCGCCAGCCACGGCAATTTCACCCTCGGCGCGGGCGAGACCTTCGACGTTGACGTCACCCTCAGCGACACCACCGCCCACGCCGCCATCACCGGCACCGTCATCGCATGGGACGGCCAGTCGCTGACCGTCACCGCCGGCAACAGCGGCACGCTCATCCTCAGCGCGTCGAACAGCTACACCGGCACGACGACCGTCAACGGCGGCGTGCTGGCCATCAGCGGCTACGTCGGCGGCACGGCGGGCGTCATCGGCGGCGCGGCGGGCACCAACGGCGCCGTCACCGTCGGCGGCACGTGGAACACCGGCACGAACAGCACGAACAACCTCACCGTCGGCAACAGCGGCACCGGCTGGCTGCACATCCTCGCCGGCGGCATGGTCGGCGACAACAACGGTTATCTCGGCTACTCAAACGGCGGCAGCGGCAGCGCGACCGTCGCCGGCGTGTGGGCGAACCGCGGCGACCTCGTCGTCGGCGACCGCGGCGCGGGCTGGCTGGACATCCGCGCCGGCGGCACGGTCACCAACAGCGCCGGCTATGTCGGCTTCTCAACCGGCGGCAGCGGCAGCGCGAGTGTCGCGGGCGTGTGGGCAAACAACGGCAACCTCGTCGTCGGCCGCTGGAGCACGGGCTGGCTGAACATCCTCGTCGGCGGCACCGTCAGCGACGCCACCGGCGATCTTGGCTTAACCAGCGGCGTCAGCGGCAGCGCGACGGTCGCGGGCGTGTGGGTGAACCGCGGCGACTTCAATGTCGGCAACAACGGCACGGGCTGGCTGGACATCCGCGCCGGCGGCACGGTCAGCGCCGCCGCCGGTTATCTCGGCCGGATCAATGGCAGCAGCGGCAGCGCGAGCGTCGCGGGCGTGTGGACGAACAGCGGCGCCTTCACCGTCGGCAACGGCGGCACCGGCTGGCTGAACGTCACCGACAGCGGCACTGTCAGCGCGGGTGGCAATATCACCGTCGGCAGCGGCGGCAGCGGCGCCGGCACGGTCATCGTCAGCGACACCGCCCTCGTCACCACCGCGAGCAATTTCATCCTCGGCGCCGGCGGCACCGGCGTCCTCGCCATCACCGACAGCGGCACGGTGGCCGCGGGCGGCGCCTATTCGCAAAATTCCGTTTCGACGCTGACCATCGCCATCACCGACACCACGCGGACGGGCGCCTACATCGTCGCGCAAACGGCCACCCTCGGCGGCTCGCTGGCCGTCACCGGCGCGGACGCCAGCGGCACGGCGGCCACCGCCAGCGCGATTTACGCCGACCACACGCTGCTGCTGCACATGACCGGCGGCACCATTCGCGGCGACTTCACCGGCAAGAACCTTGACCTCGCCGCCAGCGCGCGCAACTACCTCGTCGCCGACGCCTACAAGACCAACAGCGGCACCGATTACGTGGCCGGTTACAAGCTCGCGTGGTATGGCGACAACACCCACGCGACCGGCTCGTTCAACCTCGCCGGCGGCGAAACCTTCACCGTGGACAACTTGTACGGCGTCGAGCTGGAACTCACCGCCAACGGCATCGGCCTGCAAAACCGCCCCGTCTCGCCGATTAACGGCTGGGATGGACGCTCGCTGACCAAGACGGGCGACGGCACCCTCATCCTCAGCGCGACGAACACCTACACCGGCACGACCAGCGTGCTCGGCGGTGCGCTTGGCGTGACGGGCCTGATCACCAGCAGCACGGTGGGCCTCGTCAACGGCGGCACTCTCGATGTCACCGGTTCGTGGAACCTCGGCACTGGCACCGCCGGCATCCTCACCATCGGCAGCGACAGCACGGGCGTGCTGGCTATCCACGGCAGCGGCTCGGTGCAGGATGCGGGCGGTTACATTGGCAACGCCGCCACCGGCAGCGGCACGGTCACCGTCAGCGACACCGGCTACTGGTATAACCAGAGCAATCTCGCGGTTGGCAATTCCGGCACCGGCCACCTGACCATCACCGACAGCGGCTCGGTGCGCAGTGCCGGCGCCCACATTGGTTCCGGCACCAACAGCTACGGCAGCGCCATCGTCAGCGGCAGCGGCTTTTGGAATAACTCCAGCCCCGAGTTCCGGGTTGGCTACAGCGGCACCGGCTACCTGGCCATCACCGAGAGCGGTTCGGTGTCCAGCAATAACACCGCCCTGGCCATCGGCTCCGGCAGCACCGGTTACGGCAGCGTCAGCGTCGGCGACCTCGGCTATTTGTATGTCAACGGCGGCTTCCAAGTGGGCAACTCCGGCACCGGCTACCTGACCATCAACGGCAGCGGCTCGGTGAACATTGCCGCCCCGACCAGCGCCATTGGCGCCCTCGCCGGCGGCTTCGGCAGCGCCACCGTCAGCGGCAGCGGCTATTGGTATAATCCCGCCACCCTTCAAATTGGCAACGCCGGCACCGGCGTTTTGGTCATCAACGGCGGCGGCCGCGTGCAAAACACCATGGATGCCCGCATCGGCAACGCCGGCACCGGCAGCGGCACCGTCGCCGTCAGCGGCAGCGGCTATTGGTATAACGACGCCACCGGTAACAACAGCTACCTCCATGTTGGCAACACCGGCACCGGCGTCCTGACCATCAACGGCAGCGGCAGCGTGAAGAATAACTACGCGGTCATTGGCAATGGCGCCACCGGCCGCGGCAGTGCCAGCGTCAGCGGCAACGGCGTTTGGTATAACAGCAGCACCCTCACGATCGGCGGCAGCGGCACCGCCGCGCTGGCCATCAACGGCGGCGGCGTGGTGCAAAACACGGAAGGCCGCATTGGCAACAACGCCAACAGCTTTGGCACCGTCACCGTCAGCGACACTGGTTATTGGAATAACACCGGCGCGCTCTATGTTGGCAACAACGGCACCGGCGCGCTGACCATCAACGGCAGCGGCTCGGTGCAAAACACCGCTGCCGCTTACGTGGGCTACGCTGGCTTCGGCAGCGTCACCGTCAGCGACACCGGTTACTGGAATAACGCCGCCCTTTATCTGGGCATCACCGGCACCGGCGCGCTGACGATCAACGGCGGCGGCTCGGTGAACAGCACCTCCGTCATGCTCGGCTATTCCGCCGGCGGCTCCGGCAGCATCAGCGTCAGCGGCAGCGGTTATTTGTCTGACAGCGGCGTCTTCTATGTCGGTTACAACGGCGGCGGCGCGCTGAGCATCAATGGCAGCGGTTCCGTGAGCAGCGGCAACGGCCGCATCGGCTACAGCGGCCCCGGCACCGTCACCGTCAGCGACACCGGCCTGTGGAATATCACCGGCGACCTTTACAACGGCACCACCGGCACCGGCAACCTCTCCATCAGCGCCAGCGGCGGCGTCACCGCCACCGGCACGTATTTCCAAAATAATCTTTCCACGCTGACGCTGACCCTCACCGACACCCTCGGCTATCGCGGCGCGTTCGTCACGGCGACGGCGGCGGACTTGACCAGCGCCGGCACGCTGACGGTGAACGCCAGCGGCACGGCGGCGTTCGTCAACGGCGGCAGCGCCTCGGCCTTGGCGGACAACGCGCAAATCCTCATCCACACCAACACCATCAGCGGCGACTTTGCCACCGTCAGCGTCACCGGCGGCACCAGCGCGAAGGATTTCCTCAACTTCGGCGCGTTCATCACCGGCGGCACCGATTACGTCCTCGGCTCGCAACTCGCGTGGTTCTCCGCCACCACCGCCAGCCACGGCAACTTCACCCTGAACAGCGGCGAGAGCTTCAACGTGGACGTCGCCCTGAGCAACACCACCGCCGACCTCGGCACCGCCAACGCCAGCGGCGCGACGTGGGACGGCCGCTCGCTGACCGTCACGTCGAGCAACAGCGGCACGCTCATCCTCAGCGCGAGCAACAGCTACAGCGGCACGACCACCGTCAACGGCGGCGCGCTCGCCATCACCGGCTGGACGGGCAGCAACGCGGAAGTCGTCATCGGCGCGGGCGCGACCGCCAGCGGCACCGTCAACGTCAGCGGCTACCTCAGATCGACCGGCAACCTCTATGTCGGCGGCAGCGGCGCGGGCGTGTTGAACATCTCCAACAGCGGCAGCGTGAGCGCCGGCAGCACTGCTTACGTGGGCTACCGGGCGGACGCGACCGGCACGGTGAATGTCAGCGGCAGCGGCTGGCTGGGCACTGCCAGCGTCCTGAATGTCGGCGCTCGCGGCGCGGGTGTGTTGAATCTCACCGGCAGCGGCAGCGTCACGGTCGGTTCCTCGCTGCTCGTCGGCGGGGAATATTACACGTCCAACGCCGGCACGGGCGCGGTCACCGTCGGCGACTCGGCGTTGCTGGATGTGCTCGGCGAAATTAACATCGGCCAGCAGAATGCCGCCAGCGAGGGCGCGCTGACCGTGACGGGCGGCATCGTCCACGGCCACAGTTCCGTCGCCATCGGCTACTACAGCGGTCGCGGCGCGGCCACGGTCAGCGGCGGTTTGCTGCGGGCGGATAATTATCTCACGATTGGCTCTTACGACGGGACGGGGACGCTGGCCGTGACGGGCGGCACCGTTTCCACCGGCAACTACTTCAATGTCGAGCACGGCAGCGCCATTGTCAGCGGCTCCGGCTTCGTGACGAGCGGCAGCGCGCTCCGGGTTTCCAGCCTGACCAGCCCCGTGCTGGCCATTCGCGAAAGCGGCTCGGTTAGCGTCGCCGGCAGCGTTGACTTGGGCTATTTCGGCGCCGGCAGCATCGAGGTCAGTGGCAGCGGCCTGCTGGCGGGCGCGGGCAATTTTAATAACGGCGGCAGCGGCACCGGCGCGCTGACCGTCACCGGCAGCGGCCTGGTGACGGCGGGCGGCACCTATACGCAGGACGCGAACTCGACGCTGGTCATCGCCATCACCGACACCACGCGAGCGGCGGCTTACGTTATCGCGCAAACGGCGACCATCAGCGGCACGCTGAGCGTCACCGGCGCGGAGGCCAGCGGCACGGCGGCCACCGCCAGCGCGTTGTATTCTGACGCGACGCTGTTGATGAGCATGACCGGCGGCACCATCAGCGGTGACTTCGGCACCAGGGACCTGGCCGGCTTGACGAGCGCGCGCAACTACGTCATCGCCGACGCTTACAAGACCGACAGCGGCACCAATTACGTCATCGGTTACAAACTCGCGTGGTATGGTGACAACACGCACGCGACCGGCTCGTTCAACGTGGCCGGCGGCACCTTCACCGTGGACAACTTGCATGGCGTCGAGGATGAAGTCACCGTCAACGGCATTGGCTTGCAAAACCGCCCGTCGGCTCTCAACGGCTGGGATGGCCAATCGCTGGCCAAGACGGGCGAGGGGACGTTGATTCTCAGCGCGACGAATACTTACACCGGCACGACCATCGTCAACGGCGGCGCGCTGAACATCACTGGCTGGACGGGCAGCACGGCGCAAGTTGTTATCGGTGGCAGCGCGGGCACCAGCGGCACGGTCAACGTCAGCGGGTATCTCAACGCGACGGGTGGCAACAATTCCACCGGCATCATCGTTGGCAGCAACGGCACGGGCGTGTTGAACGTCACCGGCACCGTCAGCGGCAGCATCGACGGCGGCGGCAGTTGGTCGGTGGTCGCGGGTTACACGAACGGCAGCGGCGCCATCAATGTCAGTGACAGCGGCTATCTGTTCAGCGCCACGCAAATGATCGCCGGTTACTACGGCGCGGGCGCGGTCAACCTCACCGACAGCGGCAGCATCCGCGCCGGCTCCGACTTCTGGATTAGCTACGTCAGCAGCGGCAGCGGCGCGGTCAGCGTCGGCGGCAACGCGCTGCTGGATGTCGGCGGGCGGCTCGTGGTTGGCTATGCCGGCACCCAAAACGCGAAATTGAACATCACCGACAGCGGCACGGTTCATGCCGCCGGCAATGTCACCGTCGGCGGCTCGCACAGCATGTACGGCTACACCACCGGCACGGTGACGGTCAGCGGCAGCGGCGTGCTGGCGGCCGACGCCGGCTTTTACCTCGGCGGCGGTGACACGACCGTCAGCGGCGCGGACGGCAAGGGGACGCTGACCATCACCGGCAGCGGCCTGGTGACGGCGGGCGGCACCTATGCGCAAAACGCGAACTCGACGCTGACCGTCAGCGCCAGTTCGCGCGGCTTGAACGACGCCTTCGTCATCGCCAGCAGCGCGACGGTCAGCGGCACCATCATCGTCGAGGATTTTGCGACGGGCAGCAACTTCGCCGACGCGCAAAGCGTGCTGGATAGCAGCCACCAGTTGTTAATCAGCACGACCGGCGGCACCATCAGCGGCGTCTTTACCAGCGCGACCATCGTCAACGGCGGCAGCAACCTGCCGGATTATTTATATGGCGGCGTGTATAAGACCACCAGCGGCAGCGCGTATGTCGCGGGCGTGAATCTGTCATGGTTCGGCGACACCAACAACGGCGGCGGCAACTTCACCGTCAACGGCGGCACCTTCAACGTCAACGTCAGCCTCAGCGACACGATGGGCCTCGGCGGCGCGGCGAACTACGCCACCGGCTGGGATGGCCGTTCACTGACGGTGACGAGCACCAACACCGGCACCCTCATCCTCAGCGCGAGCAACACCTACAGCGGCACCACCACCGTCAACGGCGGCGTGCTCGCCATCACCGGCTGGACGGGCAGCAGCGCGGCGGGCTCGGTTGGCGGCAACAGCGGCACGGCCATCGTCAGCGGCAGCGGTTATTGGGGTGTGCGCGACGATCTTTATATCGGCAACAGCGGCACCGGTTCGTTGATTATCAGCGGCACCGTGAGCGACCAGTATGGGTATGTCGGCGGCTTCAACGCCGGTGACTCCGGCACGGTGACCGTCAACGCCGGCGGCCTCTGGAGCGGCACCGGTTTCTATGTTGGCAACGGCAACAACTCCAGCGGTCATGTCAACGTCGCGGTGGGCGGCACCGTGATCAGCTTGGACGGTGCCACTGAAATCGGCAACGGCGGTTACGGTGTGGCGGAGGTGTCCGGCGTGTGGCAGATTGGCCGCTACCTCTACGTCGGGGCCAGTGGCACGGGCGTGTTGAACATCACCGCCAGCGGCACTGTCATCGGCGGCGCGGGCAACAACATGGACTACATCGGCAGCGGTGATGATGATTTGGGCACGGTCAATGTCGCCGGTGTGTGGCGCAGCGCCAACGACCTCTACCTCGGCATCAGCGACGGCGGGCAGGGCAACCTGAACATCACCGGTGGCGGCGTGGTGAACTTTGACGACCGGATTTACGTCGGCTATAACGGCAGCGGCTCCATCAGCGTCAGCGGCAGCGGCTTGCTCGCCACCGGCAGCTATCTCTATCTCGGCGGTAATGAATCGTGGGGTCTCACCGGCACCGGCTGGTTGTCCATCAGCGGCAGCGGCCTCGTCACCATTGCTGACGAATACTTGCAGAGTTCGAGGAGCACGCTGACGCTCGACGCCAGCACGCGCGGCTTGAACGACGCCTTCATCACCGCGAGTTCGGCGACGGTCGGCGGCACGATCAGCGTGAGCGGCTTCGGCACCGGCGGCGATTTCGCCGACGCGCAGGCCGTCCTCAGCGGCAGCCGCCAAGTCCTCATCAGCGCGACGGGCGCGGGCGCGACCGGCACCATCAGCGGCGTCTTCGCCACGGCGACGCTGGCGGACTTCAACGGCGCGACCCTGCCCGATTATCTCTACGGCGGCATCTACAAAACCGCCGACGCCAAACAATACGTCGCCGGCATGAACCTCGCGTGGTTCGGCGACGCGGCCAGCGGCCACGGCAACTTCACCGTCGCCAGCGGCACGAGTTTCAACGTCAACGTCAGCCTCAGCGACACCAACAACTTCGTCAGCGGCGGCACCTACGCCGGCGGCTGGGATGGCAAGTCGCTGACGGTGACCGCCAGCAATAGCGGCACGCTCATCCTCAGCGCGTCGAACACCTACACCGGCGCCACCACCGTCAACGGCGGCGTGCTCGCCATCACCGGCTGGACGGGCAGCACCGCGGCGGGCCTCATCGGCGCGAGCGCCGGCAACAGCGGCACCGTCAATGTCGGCGGCGGCGGTTTCTGGGGCGTCGCGAACAATAACAACCTCGTCGTCGGCGGCAGCGGCTCCGGCGTGCTGGACATCGCCGCCACCGGCAGCGTCGCCGTCTCCGGGCAAGCCTTCCTTGGCGAGGATGCCGCCGGCACCGGTGCCGTCACCGTGCGCGGCAGGCTGGACATCGACGCAAACGACCTCATCACCGGCTACTACGGCACGGGCTTCCTGCTGCTCACCGGCACCGGCCGCATCACCAGCGGTGCGGCCTATTTCGGCCTCTATGAAAACGCCGCCGGCACCGGCACCGTCAGCGGTTCCGCATTCTGGGACACCGGCGGTTATGATTTCTATGTCGGCAACGAAGGCATGGGCGCGCTGACGCTGACCGACAGCGGCAGCATCAGCAGCAATTACGTTGGCGTGGGCAGCAACGTCAGCGGCACTGGCGCCGTCACCGTCAGCGGCAGCGCGTCTTGGAATACGAACACTTATGACTTCATTGTTGGCAATGAAGGGTTCGGCGCGCTGACGGTCACCCAAAACGGCGGTGTTACCGCGGGTGACTTCTTTATTGGCGCGGTGGCCGGCGGCACCGGCTCGGTGACGTTGAACGGCAGCGGCATCATCACCAACACCCAAGTGGTGGTCGGGCGGGACGCCGGCGCGTTCGGCAGCGTCACGGTCGGCGGCTCGGCGTTCTGGAATGTCACCAGCGGCAACTTCATTGTCAGCGACAGCGGCACCGGCGTGTTGGTGTTGAACGGCAGCGGCAGCATCCGCAGCCTCTATGTGATGCTTGCCGAGCAAGCCGACGGCAACGGCAGCGCGAGCGTCAGCGGCACCGCGCTTTGGCTGGCTGACTACGACTTTAACAACGGTTACAGCGGCACGGGCGCGCTGACGGTCAGCGAGAGCGGCAGCGTCACCGCCACCGGCGAATATTTCCAAAACGCCGTCTCCGCGCTGACGCTGACCCTGACCGATACGCTCGGCTATCGCGGCGCGTTCGTCACGGCGAGCACGGCGCAACTCGACGGCACGCTGACCGTCAACGCCAGCGGCACCGCGCTGTTCAACGGCAGCGGCTCCGCGTCCGCCTTGGCGAACGGGGCGCAAATCCTGATTCACACCTCGACCATCAGCGGCGACTTCGCCACCAAGACCGTCAGCGGCGGCGCGAGCCAGCGCGACTTCCTCACCTTCGGCGCGTTCATCACCGGCGGCACGGACTATGTGCTCGGCTCGCAACTCGCGTGGTTCAGCAACACCAACCAATCGCACGGCAACTTCACCCTGAACAGCGGCGAGAGCTTCAATGTTGACGTGGCCCTCAGCGACACCACGCCGCACGCCGCCGGCGCGAACGTCATCGCATGGGATGGCCGCTCGCTGACCGTGACGAGCACCAACAGCGGCACCCTCATCCTCAGCGCGAGCAACAGCTACACCGGCACGACCTTCGTTTATGGCGGCGAATTGCTGCTCACCGGTGTGATTGGCAACAACAGCACGCTGATTGACGGCGGCACGGCGACGGTCAGCGGCAGCGGCTACTGGAGCACCACCAACAGCGCGCTCATGGGCAACACCTTTGTCATCGGCGGCAGCGGCGCCGGCGTGCTGAACCTGACCGACAGCGGCAGCGTCAGCACCGACGTGACTTGGCTCGGCACCGGCACCGCCGGCAGCGGCACCCTCAACGTCAGCGGCTCGGCGTACTGGTATGCGGGCAGCGCGTTCAGGGTCGGCGACAGCGGCACCGGCGCGGTGACGCTGACGGAGAGCGGCAGCATTTACGTGTATGACGTGGTTGAAATCGGCTCCGGCTCCACCGCCACCGGCGCGGTCAGCATCAGCGGCTCGGCGTACTGGCAAAACACCAGCGACTTCTACGTCGGCATGGGCGGCAGCGGCACGCTGCTGTTGACCGACAGCGGCAGCATCCGCAGCAGCAGTGTTTATATCGGCAATTCTGACACCGGCGTCGGTAGCGTCTCCGTCAGCGGCTCCGCGTTCTGGGCCATTGGCAACGAATTATATGTGGGCAACAGCGGCACTGGCACGCTGCTGCTCACCGCCGGCGGCAGCATCAGCAGCGGCGATGTTTATTTTGGTTACACCGGCGTCGGCACCGGCACCATCAGCGGCGGTTTGCTGAACACGAATGCAAGCGTGGAAATCGGCAATTCCGGCACTGGCTACTTGACCGTGGCCGGTGGCACCGTGCGGACCGCCGGCTATTTCAATTTGGCCACCGGTGACGGTCACGCCGAAGGCACCATCAGCGGCGGGTTGGTCACTGTCGGCGGTGAGATTGGGATTGCCACCGGCGGCACCGGCACTGGTTACCTGACCGTGACCGGCGGCACGGTGACGGCGGCGGAAGCTTCCATTAGCCAAGCCGGCGGCTACGGCCACATGACGGTCAGCGGCAGCGGCTTGCTCGCGGTCGGCGGGTATTTCCACAACGGCAGCGCCGGCACCGCCGCGCTGACGGTCGGCAACAGCGGCAGCATCGTCGCCGGCGGCACGTATTTCCAAAACGACGTGTCCGTGCTGACGCTGAACCTCGACGGCACGCTCAACTCGCGCGGCGCGTTCATCACGGCGGCGGCGGCGGACTTGACCAGCGCCGGCACGATGACGGTGAACGCCAGCGGCACGGCGGCGTTCGTCAACGGCGGCAGCGCGTCGGCGCTGGCGAACAGCGCGCAAATCCTCATCCACACCAACACCATCAGCGGTGACTTCGCCACCGTCAGCGTCACCGGCGGCACGAGTCAGCGCGACTTCCTGAACTTCGGCGCGTTCATCACCGGCGGCACCGACTACGTCCTCGGCTCGCAACTGGCGTGGTTCAGCAACACGACGGCGAGCCATGGCAATTTCACCTTGAACAGCGGCGAGAGCTTCAATGTTGACGTGGCCCTCAGCGACACCACCGCCGACCTCGGCACTGCCAACGCCAGCGGAGCGACCTGGGATGGCAAGTCGCTGACGGTGACCGCCACCAACACCGGCACCCTCATCCTCAGCGCGAGCAACAGCTACACCGGCACGACCACGGTCAACGGCGGCGTGTTGGCTGTCACCGGCTGGACGGGCAGCACGGCGGAAGTTTACATCGGTAACGGCGTGACCGACAGCGGCACGGTCAGCGTCAGCGGTTATCTCGGCGCGGATGGTTTGATTTATGTTGGCCGCGAAGGCGCGGGTGTGCTGCTGGTGAACGGCGGCACCGTTCTCGCTCAAAACAGTGTCAGCTTTGGTTACAGCGACGGCGCGTATGGCAGCGGCAGCGTGGCCGGCGGCTATCTCGCCGGCGTCGGCATTTATGTCGGCGGCGGCAACAGCGGCACCGGCGTTTTGGTGATCAACGGCGGCACCGTCAGCGGCAGCAACCCCTACGGCAGCGGCGGTGTTTACATTGGCGACGGCGGCAGCGGCGGGGTCACCCTCGGTGGCAACGGTTTGCTGGACGGCAGCGATAATTCCTTTGCGGTCGGCTGGGGCGGCGGCACCGGCACGCTGAGCATGAGCAGCGGCACGGCGCGCGGCCACGAGGTGTATGTCGGTTACGCCGCGACGGGCACGGTTGGCATGAGCGGCGGTTTATTGCTGGCGACCGAAAACACCGACTGGGGAATGTATATCGGCAGCAGCAGCGGCACCGGCTGGCTCACCGTCAGCGGCGGCACGGCGCAATCCCTGGGCGTCATTTCCATCGGCGGCGCGGTCGGCTACGGCAGCGGCTACGGTGAGGTCGCGATCAGCGGCAGCGGTTTGATGACCGCGGCGGGCAATCTCAGTGTCGGCAACGAAAGCGGCACCGGCGCGCTCACCATCACCGGCAGCGGCTTGGTGACGGCGGGCGGCACTTACTCGCAAAACCAATACTCGACGCTGACCGTCAGCGCCAGCGCACGCGGGTTGAACGACGCCTTCGTCATCGCCAGCAGCGCAACCGTCAGCGGCACCATCATCGTTGAGGACTTTGCCACTGGCTCCAACTTTGCCGACGCGGCGGCGGTGTTGAGCAGCGGCCACCAACTCTTAATCAGCACGACCAGCGGCACCATCAGCGGCCTGTTCACCAGCGCGACCATCGTCAACGGCGGCGCCAACCTGCCCGATTACCTCTACGGCGGCGTCTACAAGACCACCAGCGGCAGCGCCTACGTCGCCGGTGTTGATCTGAGCTGGTTCGGCGACACGAACCACGGCAGCGGCACCTTCACCGTCGCCAGCGGCACGTCGTTCAACGTCAACGTCAGCCTCAGCGACACCATAGGTCTCGCCGGCGCGACGAACTACGTGAACGGTTGGGATGGCAAATCACTCTACAAAGCCGGCAGCGGCACGCTGATACTGAGCGCGTCGAACAGCTACACCGGCACGACCAGCGTCCTCGCCGGCTCGCTAAGCGTGACCGGTGCCATCACCGACAGCGACGTGGCGCTGATTGACGGCGGCACCGCCACCGTCAGCGGCTACTGGTCGGCGACTGGTTACGACCCAGCCACCAATTCCTACAGCTTCGTGATCGGCGACACCACCGCCGGTGCGCTGACCGTCACCGGCACGGTTCATGCCGGAAACAATCTGGGCATCGGCAACCAAGCCACCGGCAGCGGCACGGTCGCCGTCACCGGCGGCGGCTGGCTCAATTTGGCAGACAGCCTGTTTGTCGGGGACAGTGGCACGGGGGCGCTGTTGCTCACCAACAGCGGCAGCATCCGCGGCAATATGGTTAGTTTGGGCAACGCCGACACCGGCGTCGGCAGCGCCGCCGTCAGCGGCACGGCGTTGCTGGCTGGCGACGAATTCTACATCGGTGTCGCCGGCACCGGTGTGCTGACGCTGACGGACAGCGGCGGCATCCGCAGCAATGGCTCAGTGAACTTCGGTTATGACGCGACCGGCTTTGGCACCGGCACGGTCAGCGGCTCGGCGTTCTGGAATGCGAACAGCGGTGCCTTCACCATTGGCCAGGCCGGCACCGCTGCTCTGGCGCTGACCGCCAGCGGCAGCATCAGCAGCGGTGATGTTTATCTTGGCAATGACACGACCGGCTTTGGCAGTGTCACCATCAGCGGCGCAGCGCTCTGGAATTCCAGCGGTGACTTTTACGTCGGCTACATCGGCAACAGAGGCACCGGCAACCTCACCATCAGCGGCAGCGGCCTCGTCACCGTCGGCGGCACGTATTCGCAAAACGCGAACAGCACGCTGACCGTCAGCGCGTCGTCACGCGGCGTGAACGACGCCTTCGTCATCGCGTCGTCGGCGACGGTCAGCGGCACCATCATCGTTGAAAACTTTGCCACCGGCTCCAACTTCGCCGACGCCGCGAGCGTGCTGGGCAGCGGCCATCAGCTTTTGATCAGCACGACCAGCGGCACCATCGGCGGCTTGTTCACCACGGCGACCATCGTCAACGGCGGCGCGAACCTGCCCGATTATTTGTATGGCGGCGTTTACAAGACCACCAGCGGCAGCGCGTATGTCGCGGGCGTTGACCTGAGCTGGTTCGGCGACACCAACCACGGCAGCGGCACCTTCACCGTCACCAGCGGCACGTTCAACGCCAACGTCAGCCTCAGCGACACCATGGGCCTCGCCGGTTCCTCCACCTACGTCAACGGTTGGGATGGCAAATCACTCTACAAAGCCGGCAGCGGCACGCTGTTGCTCACCGCGTCGAACAATTACACCGGCACGACGACCGTCAGCGACGGCTTGCTGCTGGTCACCGGCACCGGCAGCATCAACAGCGAGGAGAACGTCATCGTAAACGGCGGCGCGTTGCAAGTCACCGGCAGCGGTTACGTGAACAGCGATGTGGGCGGCAATGGCAGCGAATTCATCATCGGCGGCACCGCCAGCGGCACGCTGTCGCTCACCGACAGCGGCAGTATCGGCAGCAGCGCGGTTTATTTTGGCAAAGAAGTCGGCGCGACCGGCGCCGGCACCGTCAGCGGCGCGGCGGTTTGGGATGCCACCCGTTCCTTCGCTGGCTTCTATGTCGGCGGTGCGGGCACGGGTGCGCTGATCCTCACCGGCAGTGCTGCGATTAGCAGCTATTGGGTGGAGATCGGCGACGACACGACCGGCGTTGGCACTGGCACCATCGGCGGCTCGGCGTTTTGGAATACCAACGACAATGAATTCTACGTCGGCGACAGCGGCACCGGCACGCTGACGCTGACCGAGAGCGGCAGCATCAGCAGCGATGCTGTTTACTTTGGCTACAGCGACAGCAGTGTCGGCAGCGGCACGATCAGCGGATCGGCGTCCTGGACGAGCGGTGACTTTTTAGTTGGCAATTTCGGCACCGGCACGCTGGTGCTCACTGACAACGGCAGCATCAACAGCAGTTATATTATTATCGGTTCCGGCTTCTCCGGCGTCGGCGCGGTGACGGTCAGTGGCTCGGCTTTCTGGAATGACAGCAGTTCTTTTGAAATCGGTGTGTCCGGCACCGGTGCCTTGGTGCTGACCCAGAGCGGCAGCATCAACAGCCAGACGGTTTATCTGGGTGACGGTTCTCCTTCCGGCTACGGCGTGGCGACGGTCAGCGGCACGGCGTTGTGGCGGGCGAATGGTGATTTCTTCAACGGCAACCAAGGCGCGTTGACGGTTGCCGACACCGGTTCGCTGGCCGTCATCGGCACGTATTTCCAAAACGCGCCCAGCACGCTGACGCTGACCTTGACCGACACCCTCGGCTATCGCGGCGCGTTCATCACCGCCAGCACGGCGCAACTCAGCGGCACGATGACGGTGAACGCCGGCGGCACGGCGGCGTTCGTCAACGGCGGCAGCGCATCGGCGCTCGCGAGCAACGCGCAAACTTTAATCCACACCACCAACGGCATCACCGGCGACTTCGCCACCGTCAGCGTCAGCGGCGGCACGAGCGCGAAGGACTTCCTGAACTTCGGCGCGTTCATCACCGGCGGGACGGATTACGTGCTCGGCTCGCAGTTGGCGTGGTTCAGCGGCACGACGGCGAGCCACGGCAACTTCACCTTGAACAGCGGCGAGAGCTTCAACGTGGACGTGGCCCTCAGCAACACCACCGCCGACCTCGGCACCGCCAACGCCAGCGGCAGCGCGTGGGACGGCGCGTCGCTCACTCTCACCGCCGCGAACAGCGGCACCCTCATCCTCAGCGGCAGCAATAATTTCACCGGCACGACCACCGTCAACGGCGGCGTGCTCGCCGTCACCGGCTGGACGGGCAGCAACGCAGCGGGCGTCATTGATGGCGGCACCGTCAGCGTCAGCGGCTTCTGGGGCATCGGCGCGGACGGCTTGACGGTCGGCGACGCCGGCACGGGCGTGTTGAACATCAGCGGCGTGGTCGAAACCACCGATTACAGTTACATCGGCAACCAAACCGGCGCGAGCGGCACCGTCAGCATCAGCGGCACGGGCTTCCTGAACACGACCAACAACGACGAAATTTTCATCGGCCACAATGGCGGCGCGGGCGTGGTCGCGCTGCTTGGCAGCGGCAGCGCCGTCAGCGGTGTGGTGCATCTCGGTTACTTGAACGGCGCGAGCGGCACCATCAGCGTCAGCGGCTCGGCGTGGTATAATAACAACTCCAGCGATTTCCGCGTGGGTGAGAAAGACGGCACGGGTGTGGTCACGCTCACGCAAAGCGGCAGCATTCTCAGCGGCCAGGTTTCCATCGGCGACCAGGCGGACGCGAGCGGCACGATCAGCATCAGCGGCTCGGCGGTGTGGGACAGCGATAACAACGACTTCCGCGTCGGCGAACACGGCGCGGGCGCGTTGACGCTCACCGGCAGCGGCCTGATCAGCAGCGGTTACGCCGCGCTCGGCGCGAGCGAGGACACCGCCAGCGGCACGGTGTTCGTCGGCGACACGGCGTTCTGGAACACGAACGGCAGCGACTTCACCATCGGCGACACCGGCAGCGGCGCGTTGACGCTCACCAACAGCGGCAGCATCGCCAGCGGCTATGTGTTCCTTGGCTACGGCAGCGCCGGCGTCGGCAGCGTCACCGTCAGCGGCACGGCGCTGTTTCAGGCGGCGGGCGACTTCACCCTCGGCGTCGGCGGCACCGGCTGGCTCTCCATCGCGGACAGCGGCAGCGTCAGCGTGGGCGGCACGTATTTCCAGAACGGCGTCTCCGGGTTGGGCATCTCCATCGGCGGCACGCGCGGCGCGTTCGTCACCGCCGCCGCCGCCGTGCTCGACAACACCACCCTCAACGTCCTCGGCTACACCGGCACCGTCGGCGGCCTGAAAGCCAGCCAGCTCGACGGCGCGAACCAGCTCGTCATCCACACCACGGGCACCATCGCGGGCGACTTCGCCACGGTCAGCCTCGGCGGCGCCGCCAGCACCCTCGACTACCTGACGATCAGCGGGGAAAAGGTGAACAACGGCGCGGACTACGAGATCGGCTACAACCTCACGTGGCTCACCGGCACCCGGACCAGCCACGGCAACTTCACCCTCGCGGCGGGGGAGAATTTCGAGGTGGACGTTTCCCTCTCCACCGCCGCCGCGCACGCCTCCGGCTCCTTCGCCCCCGCGTGGGACGGCAAATCGCTCACCCTCACCGGCTCGAACCGGGGCCTGCTCACCCTCAGCGCGAGCAACAGCTACACCGGCACGACCGCCGTCCACGGCGGCATCTTGAACGTCACCGGCACCGGCAGCATTAACAGCGAGAGCGAGGTCATCGTGAACGGCGGCACACTGCAAATCACCGGCAGCGGTTACATTAACAACGATCGCAATGATTTCATCGTCGGCGACACCACTACCGGCGCGCTGTCGCTCACCGACAGCGGCAGCATCAGCAGCGGTTATGTTTATTTTGGCAACGGCACGACCGGCGTCGGTATTGGCACCGTCAGCGGCTCGGCGTTCTGGAGCACCAACGATGACGACTTCATTATCGGCAATTCCGGCACCGGCGTGTTCACCGCCACCGGCGGCGCGGTCATCAACAGCGGCAATCTTTATTTGGGCGAAAACATCGGCGGTGCCGGCACCGGCACCGTGGGTGGCGGCGTCACTTGGAATATCGGCAACCAAACGGTTATCGTCGGCGATTACGGCACCGGTTATCTCACCCTTGCCGACAGCGCCACCCTGAGCAGCGGGATGGTTTATGTTGGTGCGCGCGGTTACGGCGAGGTCACGGTCAGCGGCACGGCGGTCTGGATTTCCGCCCCCGACCAGGAATTTTGGGTGGCGGACTCCGGCACCGGCCACCTCACGCTCACCGACAGCGCCACCATCAGCAGCGGCAAAGTGGCCTTTGGCTATGACGGCCCCGGCCTCGGCACCGGCACTGTTTCCGGCCGTGCGGCATGGAACGCCGGCGACTTTTATGTCGGCGAATACGGCACTGGCGCGCTGACGCTGACCGAGAGCGGCAGCATCAGCAGCGGCGCGGTCTATTTGGGCTATACCGACACCACCGGCTTCGGCAGAGCCACCGTCAGCGGCACGGCGTTGTGGAGCGCGAACGGTAACTTCACCGTCGGCGGCAGCGGCACGGGCGCGCTGACGGTCAGCGAGAGCGGCCGCATCGTCGCCACCGGCACGTATTTCCAAAACGCCGCCTCCGCGCTGGCGTTGACGCTCGACGGCACGCTCGGCTCGCGCGGCGCGTTCGTCACGGCGACGGCGGCGGACTTGACCAACGCCGGCACGCTGACGGTGAACGCCAGCGGCACGGCGCAGTTCGTCAACGGCGGCAGCGCGTCGGCGCTCGCCAGCGCCGCGCAAATCCTCATCCACACCAACACCATCAGCGGCGACTTCGCCACCGTCAGCGTCACCGGCGGCACCAGCGCGAGGGACTTCCTCAACTTCGGCGCGTTCATCACCGGCGGAACGGATTACGTGCTCGGCTCGCAACTCGCCTGGTTCAGCGGCACGACGGCGAGCCACGGCAACTTCACCCTCGGCGCGAACGAGAGCTTCAACGTTGACGTCACCCTCGGCGACACCACGCCGCACGCCGCCGGCGCGAACGTCATCGCGTGGGACGGCGCCTCGCTGACCGTGACCGCCGGCAACAGCGGCCTCCTCGTCCTCAGCGCGAGCAACAGCTACACCGGCAGCACCAGCGTGCAGGGCGGCGAGCTCCGCGTCACCCACACCGCCGCGCTCGGCGCGGGCCTCGTGGATGTCGCCGGCGGCGCGGTTCTCACGGCGACGTTCAACAACGTGGCCGCCCACACCTTCACCAACACGCTCAACGGCGCGGGCCTGCTCGCTGTTGACCTGACCGCGACCAGCAACACCTTCGCCTTCGGCCCGTCAGTCTTCCAGTCCGGCCTCTTTACCGGCACCGCGAAGCTCTCCAACCTCGCCTACACGCTCGCAAACGGCGACCTCGCCGCCGCCACGCTTGTCACCTCCACCGGCAACCACACGACGGTCGCCACCGGCACGCACACCCTCGCGGGCCTCGTCATCGACGGTGGTCGCGTGGACTTCGATGCCAACATCCCCGCCGACATCGTTTCGCCCGACTTCATCGCCGCGACCGGCACGATCCGCCTCGTCAGCGGCACGGTCGGCGTGCGCATCCCCACCGGCACGACGACCCACACCGTCCCGCAAACCCCGCTCCTCCAGCAGGACGAAGGCGCGCTCACCCGGCTCGCCAGCTCCGCGACCACCATCGGCGCGCCCAACAACATCGCGCTCGTTGACCTGAACACCGGCGCGCTCGTCACCGCCACGCAAACCGCCGCCATCGTCCAGGCCGGCACGCAAGTGGCCACCGGCACCTACGGCTACGGCCTGTCCGCCAGCGACAGCGCCGGCAACCACGGCCTCTACGCCAGCTACGGCCTCGTGGCCGTGGACATCCTCGCGGGCCGCACCCTCCTGCTCGCCAGCGACACCACCGCGCCCTACGCCGGCGACGAATTCCATGCCGTCATCAGCGGCTCCGGCCACCTTGAGCTCGACGCCACGCAAAGCATCACGCTCAACGCCTCCAACCGCTACACCGGCACGACGACGATCACCGGCGGCACGATCATCGCCGGCGCCGACGACGCCCTCGGCCGCACAAGCCACCTGACCGTCACCTCCACCGCCGCCTACGACCTCGCGGGCAACACCCAGACCATCGGCGGCGGCGCCATCGCCGGTGGTCTCCAGGGCCTGAGCACCGGCAGCCTTGGCCTCGGCGGCGCGGTTGACATCACCAGCGCCAACGCGACCTTCGCCGCCAATGTCGGCGTCACCGGCACGACCGTGCTTCACCACACGCAGGCCATCGGCGCCACCGGCATCGCCACCGTCGCCGCCGGCGCCGAACTCGCCCTCGCCAACGCCACCGGCACGCTCTCCAAGACCATCGCCGGCGACGGCGCCGTCGCCCTCGTCGCCACCTCCAGCGTCGCCCTCACCGCCACGAACAACGCCTTCAGCGGCACGTGGAACATCGCGCAAAACACCGCGCTCGGCGCCAGCGGCACCGCGAACCTCGGCGCCGCGGACATCCGCCTCGACGGCCTGCTCACGATGGCGAACACCGCCGCCGAAATCCTCGCCAATACCCTCGCCGGCACCGGTGCTTTCGTCAAAACCGCCGCCGGCAACCTGGCCATCAGCCAGTCCAACGCCTTCACCGGCAGCGCCGCCATCGTTTCCGGCACCGTCACACTCGGCGATCTCGACGGCCTCGGCTCCGCCGGCATCCAGAACGACGACGCCCTCGACCTCGCCGTCGGCGGCGCCTTCGGCAACAACACCACCGGCAGCGGCACCACCCGCGTCACCGGCGGCACCGTCGCCCTCACCGGCACCAATTCCGGCATCGCGTGGGACATCACCGGCGCCGCCAGCGTCACCGGCACGCACAACCTCGGCGCCGGCGCCACGCGCATCGACGGCTCGCTCGACATCGCCGCCACCGGCCCGTGGAACTACGCCGGCGCCCTCAGCGGCACCGGCTCGCTCTCCGTTGGCCTCGCGGGCAACGCGCTCGACTTCGCCGCCTCCGCCGGCACCGCCTTCGCCGGCGGCCTCGTCCTCGGCCATGCCACCCTCGACCTCTCCGGCGACAACACCGCCACCCTCGCCGGCGCCACCCTCATCCTCGGCGACGACAGCCACGCCACCGTCGGCGCCGGCACCCAGCACATCGGCAACCTCGACCTCGGCAGCGGCACGATGACGTTCTCCCTCGGCGCCAGCGGCACGCAGGCCGCCGGCATCGTCAGCACCGGCGTCCTCGACGTCGGCGACACCGTCATCCGCATCGACACGGGCAGCTTCACCGGCAACAGCGGCCTCCTCATCCTCCAGCAGGACGAGGGCCTGAACCTCCAGCTCATTGCCAGCGACACCCTCGCCGCCGGCAGCAAGACCCTCGTCACCGGCAGTTACCTCGTTGACCAAAACGGCGCGGAAATCAGCAACGCCACGCAAAGCAACATCACGCAATCCGGCACCGTCACCGCCAGCGGCACCTACGACTTCGGCGCCGCCGCCGGCAACACCGGCCTGAGCCTCACCTACACGCTCACCGCGCTCGACCTGCTCGCGGGCCGCACGACCGTGCTCGACCACGAAACCGCGTTCCTCGGCGCCATCGCCAGCGGCACCGCCCCCGGCGGCCACGAGTTGCACGCCAAGGTCACCGGCTCCGGCAACCTGCAAATCACCGCCACCGGCGCCATCTGGCTCAACAACGGCGGCAACGCCTACACCGGCACCACCTTCGTGACCGGCGGCACCCTCGTCGCCGGCGCCACCGGCGCGCTCGGCAACACCGGCTACCTCGACATCGCCGCCGGCGCCGCCCTCAACCTCAACCACACCGCGCAGACCATCGCGAACGGCGGACATGTTGCCGGCACGGACGGCTTGCAAGGCACCGGCACGCTGACCCTCGCCGGCGGCCTCTTCGACGTGCTCGCCTCCAACACCGGCTTTGCCGCCTTCGTCAACACCACCGGCACCGCGCGCCTCGCGCATGTGCAAAGCCTCGGCGACACCGGCACCGTCGCGCTCAACTCCGCCGCCGCCACGCTCATCCTCGACACCGCCGCCGGCGGCACCTTCGCCACCTCGTTCACCGGCAGCCAGGGCGCGTTCATCAAGGACGGCGCCGCCACCGTCACCATCGCCCGCGCCAACACCTACTCCGGCGCCGCGCAAATCCGCACCGGCACCCTCGCCGCGACCAATATCGCCGCGCTCGGCACCGCCAGCGTCGCCATCTCCGCCGGCGCCGCCTTCGAGTATCGCGGCATCGCCTCCAGCGTCTCGCAAAACACCTTCAGCGGCTCCGGCGCGCTCACCGTCATCAGCAGCACGCTCACGCTCGCCCGCGACAACACCATGGCGTTTGCCAACATTGACAACGCCGTCGTCACCATGAGCTCCAGCCACGCCCTCGGCACCGCCGCGACCGTGGTCACGCTCAACAACGCCGCCTCCGCCATCCGCATCGACACCCCCGCCGCGCAACTCGGCACGCTGCACCTGAACGGCGGCCTCCTCGCCTTCGCCGCGCCCGCCAACTTTGCCGCCGGCGCCGCGCCCGCCGCCGCCTACCACCGCGCTCGCATCGGGACCCTCGGCGCCAGCGCCGGCGTCTTCGAGTTCAACGTGGACTTCACCGGCGCCGCCGGCCTCATGACCCCGGCCACCGGCATGAAAGCCAACAGCCTCGCCATCGACGGCGACGCCGCCGGCACGCACCAGGTCCATGTCAACCACACCGGCCAGCCCGGCGGGCAAAGCGCCTCCTTCGAGCTCATCACCACCGGCTCCGGCCTGGCGGAGTTTGTCCTCGACACCAACAACGGAAAAATCGACTTCGGCCTGACCGCCTACGAACTGAATCGCGGCGACGGCTCGTCGCTCATGCCCGGCGCGAACAACTGGTATCTGGCCGACACCGGCCTGTCCAACGCCGCCGACGTCATCCTCGACACCGCCTCCACCATCCCGCTGGACTGGAACATCGCCCTCGACGCCCTCCACCTGCGCATGGGCGAGGTCCGCGCCGAAAACCTGAAAAATACGTCCGCCCAGTCCGATCAGTCTGCCCACGGCGCCGGCAACCTCTGGGTGCGCAGCCGCGCCTACCGCATGAACGCGACCAACAGCGTCACCGGCCGCGGTTTTGACCAATACGGCTGGGGCCTCACCGCCGGCATGGACAAACGCTTCCGCACCGAAAGCGCCGCGAACCTCCTCGGCGCCTTCATCGACGCCGGCTCGATTCACCGCGACTTCGACCTGCGCGGCAGCAACACGAGCAGCAGCGTGATGCTCGGCGCCTACCTCACGCGCCTGCACGACAACGGCTGGTTTGCCGACGCCGTCGTGCGCGCCGGCCGTTACATCAACCGCATCGACGCGCGCACGCCGGAGCTGCGCACGGTGCAGGGCCGCTACACCAGCCAGGCCCTCGGCGGCAGCGTCGAGGCGGGCCGGCGCTTGCAGCGGGCCGACGGCTGGTGGGTGGAGCCCGCGTTGCAGGCCTCCATCCTCTGGCTCTCCGGCGAGAGCTTCGACACCTCGCCGGACAACCTCCGCCTCCACGTCACGCAGGACTCGATCCGCTCCGCCCAATACCGCGCGCTGGTGCGCTTCGGGCGCCAACTCGGCGACAGCCGCTGGCACCCCTACGGCAAGCTGGGCGCGGCCGCGGTCGATTCGGACGGCGGCACGCTGCACGCCCACGACAAGCACCTCTCCCCGACCTACGACGGGAAGCGGGTGGAGTTCGGCCTGGGCGCGAGCTACCTCATCAATGACCTCAGCCAGATGTATCTGGATTATGAATACGCCCGCGCCCGCTATTACGAGCGCCCCTGGTCCATCAACCTCGGCTACCGCAGGCTCTGGTGAACGAAGGCCGTCATGAAAACCGAACCAACGGGCGGCACGGGCCAAAAGTCTGTGCCGCCGGAAAAATGGCGCCGAAATCACCATCAATGGCGCCGTTCATGCCAGAAGGCACCTGTATTATCAGGCACAGGCGCGGTGAAATTCGATGCCACAGCCTCAGAATTTTCACATGGAAGGCACTCTCGAAAGCACCCGCCCCGGTGAAATCGCATTCCAAACCGGCTCCTGAAAGCGAAGCGCGCGGAACGCACCATCGGAGCGTTTCGTACGATTTCACCGTATTTTTCGGAGCCACGGCGTAAAACGATTTCCACGGCGAAAAAAGAGACAATGTTTTCCCCGGGAAAAAACATGCCATAACCAAGGGCATGAAAAAAACAATCTGCCTGCTGCTGCTCGGAAGCCTCTCCCTGTGGGGACAATTCAACCTGCCGCTCCCGGAGGGTTGCTATCTCAACAATCCCATGGGCACGCCTATCATCGTTCCGCCCGACCCGAATCCCAAAAAACTGTTCCGCAACCTGGAAATCGTCCTCAACGCGGGTATCGACGTCATCGGCCCCGAAAAAAATGCCCCCTGCGCTCCCTATGCCGTCCTCATGGGCTCCGGCGGCATCTACTATCTATATTATAAATATCCCGACTTTTCCTCGACTTTCGGCACGCTCAAAAATATAAAAATGGGAAGCGTCAAAAACGCGCCTCCCTCCTCCGATGCAGACCCGGAGTTGGAGCCCCTCCACGGCACCGTCACATGGAACCTCACCGTATCTCCGGGAACCTACACGCTTTTCTGCATCGGACAAAAAAAACAAGTCACCCGGATGGGCAAAATCACCGTCACCGCCAGCGGCAATCTCTCCTATAAAAGCACGAACATGATCGGCGTGCCCATGCCCACTCCCTTCGGCTGAGCGATCTGCCCCCTACCCCGAACAAAAAAATCCCCGCCGTTTCGCCGGGGATTTTTTTAGGCCCCTCTTTCCCGTCCAAGGGCGTTTCCCGGGCATCCCGCGCCTTTCCCCCATCCCTCGTCTTCCCCCGCGGATAGTTCCACGCGGCCAGAAATATAAGCCGCGAAAACGGACGCCCAAAACCACATCAACAAACCACCCCGGAAGAAGCCCCGGCGTTTCAACCGGAAACAACAAAAACCATACAACCCCATGCCCATGAAGCCCGCCAAAACCACCACATCCGCGCAACTGATCAAAATCGGTGACCTCAACACCATCAAACTGAAAAAAGACCCCGCCTACCAGGGCAACAGCCTCAAAAAGGCACACTGAAGCTGCTCCGGCAAACCCGCGCGACCAACTCACTGGAGCGCGGGGTTGTCCCGTCCTCATCCTTGCCATGCTTCACTCCCGCCATCAACCACTGCCTTGCTCAATCCGCTGGTATCCAAAAAACCCTGACGCCGACCCGCAACTTCAGGAAGCCCGCCAATCCTACCCGTCCGTCAGCGCCGCCCGGCAAGCCCTCCAGCGCTGGCAACAGGCCAAAAGCGCCCGCGCCCTGCTCCACAATCCCCAAACTTGGGACGCGGAAATCCTTCCCCTGGCCCAAACAATCCAAAACCCGGCGAACTGAAAATAATTCAGAATCATCACCGGCGGATTCAGCCCCGGCCACGAAAAAATAACCCGCGAGTAATCTCCATCCCCTTCGCAGGCCCGCATGCCAAACCGCCCATGGCCAAAATCAAAAAGGAATTTCTTCAAACTTTAAAATCCGCAGCGGACATCGCCACCATCGCCAGTCGCTACACCAAAATGTCCCAAAAGGGCGCCGACTGGTGGGGCCGCTGCCCGTTCCCCGACCATCAGGAAACCCATCCCTCCTTCAAGGTTTCCCCGAGCCGGGGAAATTTCAAATGCTTCGGCTGCGGCAAGGCCGGCGATGCCGTCGAGCTGATCATGGCCCTCGAAAACACCGGATTCCAAGAGGCCGTCGAAATCGCCGCCCAATCCGCCGGCCTCCCGGTCGAATTCGAAAACGGGCTGTCCGGCGACACCCCAAAAAGCCTCCGCTCCCGGCTGTTCGAGACCCATGAAATCCTCCAGTCCTGGTTCAAGGAACAAATCAACCGCCCGGAAAACCGGCCCGCCCGCGATTATATCCGCAAATCCAGGAATTTCAGCTTGGAAACCATCCGCGCCCGCGGTTTCGGCTTCGCCCCCCACAACCTTTCCCTCGAACCATGGAACTTGATCGTGGAAAGATTCGGAGCAGAAACCGCCGGCGCCTCCGGCCTGTTCTATAAAACAAAAGCCCCCGGCGCTCCCGGAATGCTCCGCTGGTCCGGCCGGTTGATGCTGCCCCTGCCCGACGCCCAAGGGCGCGTCTGCGCTTTCATCGGCCGCGTCATCCCCGGCGCTCAGGACAACCCGTCCCATTGCGAGGCCAAATATATCACCTCCTCCAATACCCCCATTTATAATAAAAAATCCTATCTGTACAACTGGCACGAGGCCTTGAAAAATCCGCCGCCGGACTACCTGCGCCACATTCTGGTCGAGGGCAACCTCGATGCCATCCGCTGCTCCTCACTCGGTTTCAAACACACCTTCGCCGCCCAAGGCACCGAAATCTCCGAGGAACAGGTCCGCCTGCTCGCCTCCCTGCCCCGGGGCATCCTGTGCCTTTTCGACGGCGATGCCCCCGGCCTCAATGCCGCCTTCAAACTCGTGCCGCTTTGCCTCAAGTCATGCCTCGACATGCGCTTCGCCCGGCTCAACCGGAGTGACCCCGACACGCTCTTCCGCGGTCTCCATAAGGAAATCGCGGCCGGCATCCTCCAAAAACTCCACCAAGACTCCTTGTCCCCGGTGGAATTCGCCGTCCGGCATCTCCAGCAGCTTCAACAAAATCCCGCGGCACCCCAACAAATCCAAAACATCGTCTCCCAAATCACCAGCTGGCTCGCCGCCTCCCCTTTCCATACCCTGGTCATAAACTGCATCCACGAACTCGCCGCCTTGCTCCAGCTCGACCCGGCCCCCATCTGGGAGGATTTCAAACAAAATCTCCGCCTCCACGCCCCGCCCGATCTCCCGGGCACCCCGCCGGAAATCCTTCAAATCGACACCTCCAGGCAGCGCCTTCAAACCTTGCTCGACCACGGGCAAAACCCTGAGTTCGCCCCAATGGAAACCCTTTTTCTAAAAATTACCGGCAACACCGTCCTGCCCACCTCGGAGGCCCTCAATATCATCATGAAAACCAAACAGGGCTGCGACACCATCCTCGCCCATAAAGATCTCCTGTCCCTGCGGGAAATCTCCCGCATCGAAGAATTTATCCAAACTTGCAACCGCTTGCTCAAAGACTTTCCCGCCCAGCCGGCCCCTGCGGAAACCGGATGAATTTTCAGGCCCCGGGAAAGAAGATTTTACCGGACGGCGGCTTTTATCGAGGCAACCCGCCCGCCAGAAAAAGAAGGGCTCGCGGTGCAAAACTGCAAGTCCGCGAGCCCTTCGAGTATGGATTTCAAAGCTCTCGAAACCATCTTATGGGATTTTTTCAAAAACTGAAAATCCCCTTCAAA
Source organism: Termitidicoccus mucosus (assembly GCF_038725785.1). Lineage (GTDB taxonomy): Bacteria > Verrucomicrobiota > Verrucomicrobiia > Opitutales > Opitutaceae > Termitidicoccus > Termitidicoccus mucosus. The sequence goes on along the minus strand of NZ_CP109796.1, from coordinate 6,876,858 downwards.
AATCTCCGGAAAAAATCTGCCGCGAAAAAGATAAAATCCCGCGCAACCACCTGCCTTGCGGGGGGAACTTTTCCACCCCATTTCTGAAAAAAAGAAACATGCCATACGCCCCGGCATGGACTCAAAGATTTCCATCCGCCACCACGGGGCAACGTCCCACAACATCAATTCCCTCACATCCGCTCAAAACAGATGCGAGGCCCAAACCCAAAAAGACAGGAACCCGGGATTTTTCCAGCCAGCAAAGTTCCCCCTCCGGGGTATTTTTAGTCGCCTCCACACGGCTTTTTTCAAAAAGCCGGTCTTCCGCCTGAAAACAATCCTCCGGGAGACGGCCGGCTTCGCATTCCTGACCCTCGGCCTCACCGTCTTTCTCCCCGGCCCCAATGCAAATGCGTTCAATCTGGCCGACCTCATCCAAACCGTCGTCGACAATGCCAACAATACCACGCCGTTTGCCGAGGTCGACGGCATCCCCACAGGCGACTATGCCAACTGGAAATACGTAAATTGGGTCAACACCAGCATGACATGGGATGATTACCGGCAAAAAAATTCCTATGCCTACTTTGTCATCGGATATCCAAACACCCGCTCCATCGCCGGATACACGTGGAACAACAGCACGCCCAAGGCGCCCAACACCCAAGACTACGGCGACTCCGGCATCCGTTACCCCCAGGGCACCATCCCCGCGCCGGACGACAAAATATCCCTCACCCAGCAAGGCGACACCCTCGTCATCACCTACGAGCGCGGCTTTTCCAGCGGCGGCGGCTCCGATCGCCACTACTACCTGGGCTCCGACCTCATCCTCTCCCAATGGTATGAGGAACCCGGCATCGACAATGTCGCCGCCACCATCAGTTCCTACGACAAACACTGGAGCCTCAACCCCAAAACCCAGTCCATCAACGAAACCTTCATGGAAGGCAACTACTACGAATCCGACTACGATTACTACAATTACTCTTATACGGAAAGTTGGTATTACAAGAGCCTGAACCTGCAATACAATCGTGAATTCCTCCTGTTCGAATCCGCAAACACCACCACCGGCATCTTCACCCAAACATTCAACCGGCTCGCCAGCGAAACCAATGAACAATACAAACGCCGCATCTCCGGCTGGATAAACCAAACAGGCGCCGCCGTCATCGCCGGCTGGAAACCCGTCGACGAAACCGCCGAGGCCGCGGCCTTCAATAACCTGGTCACTCTCACAGGCAGCCTCCATTACGAAAACAACTCGCACCATCTCCTCGACAATACCGCATACGCCCCGCCGGAAAGCACCACGGCCTACGAGGCCGCGAAAAACACCGCGCTGTCCCTGTTCTCCGCCAACATAAAACTCCTCACCCAGGACGATCTGAGCCTGCGCCTCGCCACGGAAAGGCCCTACACCGGGAACACCCCCGTCCCCGTCAACTACACCGCCAGACTCACCTCCGCCAAAACCTTGTTCGACTGGCTGCCCGTCGACAAAGACCGTCAGAAAATCCCCGCCCACCTGCCCGACCTGAACACCTTGCTCTCAAAACTGCTGCTGGAGGAATTCATCCAAAGCCATCACACCAATTCCAACGGAGACGGCTACGACATCCTCACCGCCACCTCGGTCACAAGCTCATCCTACGGAAACTCCCATAATAGCACCACCCACTATAATAGCATCACTCCTCTGGTGTCCAACAGCCTCGAATACCTATTCGACCCCTACAATCAATATAGCTGGGATTACATAGACCCCGCCCCGATACACCAAGCCAACGACGAGGCATCCTTCAAACTGGGCAACGACGGCTACCAACACCTCGTCCAAGACATCGACAACAATGCAAACACGCTGCTCGCCGGTCTCAACGGCGTCGCCTTGCTCAAAAAAGGCCTGGAGGTCTCCCTCAGCTCCAACGCCACCAAGCGCGATATTTTTTGGTCAAAAGGCATCCAACGCGCCTCCGGCAGCTGGGGCGACGGTAACAACGGCAGCACCCTCATTCACGTCTGGCACGTCCCCATCCAGCAAGCCTGGATCGGCGAAAAACTCCACATCCAGGCATGGGACCTCAAAATCATGCTCCATACCGGCTCCAAGGACCACAACGATCCCTACGTCGAATCCTTCATCTCCAAACCCATCACCATCCTGCCTTGGGAAACAAAGGAATTCACCACCGGCGACCCCATCGCAAAATCCGTCAGCCACGACGCAACCTCCACCGCCATCAACCTGTCCGCCGATCCCGCCGTCGCCTTCTCCGGCGGCGACACGGAAAAATTCGACTACGAGGCACGCCTTATCTTTAAGGCAGGCTCCGGCACCAATCAGCCCGCCGCCAGCACCGTCATCATCGACTGGTTCGACTTCACCAAAGAAGCCTTCATTCCCACTCCCATGGACGAAGAATCCACCTGGAACTACACCGTGGAACTCCGCGCCTTCCCAAAAACCGGCTTCGCCCAATATGCCACCAGCCGCACAGGAGGAAATTCCTTCCAACTCAATATTAGGAAAGATAAAAAATCAGAACAAAACTATCCGCCCGAACTCCTCTCCGCCACCCGTACCAACGGTAACCTGAACACCTACACCACACCGCCGCCCTCCGCCGCCGAAAAATACTCCGGCGCCTTCGACGGGAACCATGACGTCACCTTCCAAATCGAAACCTTTGACCCAAATGTCGAAGAAGACTTCACACTCAAGGAATTCAAATTATTTGTCACCAAACCTGATGGTAAAACTGATAAACAACAACACACTATCATCGGCACCAATAAAACCGGCATCAAAGGCGAAGGCAACTACGGCATCAATATCATAACCTATACCCTCCCGGAAGCACCGGGTACGTATACATTCCATGTTCAAGTTTTCGACAAAAATAATCCTGAGCCACTAAAAACTGAAAACATCCAAATCTACGGCCTCTACGTGCCCAACCAAGCATTCAAGGCCAATGTTACGGCCACGCTGACCAAACAAACCCCGGGCCTCGCCCCAGCCTCGGCTTCCACCTCCAAGGAAATGGTGTTCTCCCGGCCTTCCGGGCCTCTTGTCCCCCAATGGATCGATATTCCGTTCGAATCCAGCTCGACCGCGACCAACGCCTACTTTATTCAAAATATCAACTGGCCGGGCTCCCAACTCAAAATCAACATCACTGGGAAAACTCCCGTGCCCGAATTCCTCGCCCAAGGCGCCGGGGCCATCCTGGCGGAATTCAACCTCCGCCCGGATCTCCAGTCAGACGACCACACTTGGCACGATGAACCCGCATTGGAAACCCATATCCCTCAACTGACCCCGTCCGTGTTCACCGGCACACTGGAATTTTCCCTGAACCAGGAACACAATGACAGAAACCAGCCCGTCCCGGCCAACCTCCGCATCCTCTTCCATGGAATAAACGGCAAACCACCCTTCAAACCCGAAGGCATCAAGGTCTGGATGCTCCAGCATAAGGACTAATCCTTTCTCTATCCAAAAGATCCCCAAAAACCGGATGCCTAAGGCTTCCGGTTTTTTTACAGTCCCATTCAATTCGGTCCGGCCTCTCTTAAAATCCGGCGGAGGCAGTCCGTTGGATTGCCCCGCCGGATTATAATTCCCTTGAGTCCCGCCGATCCGCTGTTTATATATTAATTAGCATTATCCCACGAACCAAACTACCGTCCCCCCATGAAGTTATCCGCCATTCTCCCCGAAATCCTCCTGATCGTCTTCTCGTTCCTCGCTGCCGCGGTCCTTCCAAAACTGGAAGCTGGCGGCACCCCGGACGTCCCGACCATCAACCAAGTGTTCTTTTATACACCGGAAATCCTGCAAGAAACTTATTATGTCCGTCCCGATGGTCCACCCGTAACCTTTCCCTTCACCGAGGAGAAACTTAAAACCGTCCTCATCGACATGATCACCCATGCCAACCTAATGCTGGAAAACTCCGGCATCCCGGAATCTCTGTTCCGATGGAAGTATGCCGGTGTCGCCGCCCTTCCGGAAACCGATTACCTGGCCCAAGGAACCCACGGGATCGAGGATGTCGCCCTGCAAATCGCCCCCGGATTCATCCATCAAAAACTGGAGGAATTCGGCGGAGGCAGCATGACTTTCATCAGCAATATAGGCTATGGCGCATACGCCGTGCAAAACGATGCGGAAATTCGAAAATACCCAAGAAGCAAATTTGGACTCTATAACCAACTATACGACGTCCTTCCCCACGAATTGGGCCATACCCTCGGACTCAGGCATAGCAGATTCGCTTATTTCCGCGTGGATCATACGCCCTCCCTGCCCACCAACACCGATCCGGAAAAATATAATTTCGGATATAGCACGCGTCTTAAAGACGACGGCACCTTGCGGCCTGACACACCTGACGGCTGGTTAACCCTGGACATGAGCGCATACGAGGCTGCCTGGGCCAGCACCATCATGGGGCCCGGACTTCCCATCTACTCCAATCCAGAATTATACTGGCAAGGCCCGCCCAACTTCCTCGCCGACGCCGGCGAGTGGTGCCTCAGCGCCTGGCCCGAAATCGCCGACCCCGGCTGGCCCGGATTCCGCATGGGGCGTTACGGTCCCAACGACTCCAGACGCCCCGGCCAGCCCGGGGAAATCCACGCCGCCGACGCCACACGGTTTCTCAAGGAACAAATCGCCGGCCTCAAAATTCCACGGCGTTCCGAGGACGCCGGCAGACCCCGGATCCTCGGTGTAAAATTCGCCTTCACCAGCACCATCACAGCCATAAACGATCCTCCGTTCGGCAACAAAAATGCCACCGTCCTCATCCCGCTTATCAATGTTGCCGCATCAGGCCGGAATCTGAAATTCGAATGGTTCAAAGCCGGGGAATCAGCTCCCTTCCGTACCAAAACCTCCCTGGAAATCTCCAATCTCCACCTGGCCGCCAGTTCCTATGACAACAACGGCGAATATCGTTTTTATGATGTGTCCGAGGTGCTCTCCGGCACCACCTTGATGCCCGTCGCCCTCAACGGCGCCATCCCCGATCACGCCCCGATCGAAAACGACGGGAAAGACGTGTACGTCATCATCTCAAACACCTTCGGCTCCGTCACCTCGCCCGCCTACCACTACTCCGGCTCCTGGTTCAACCCGGACGACGCCCGCACCAAATACCCGCCGGGTACCATCATCACCCATAATGGCGTCCAATATAAGGCCGATGAATATGGCTTCCTCCAACCCTACGCCTCCCCGCCCTCCCCGCCCACCAATAACAGCGGAGGAGGCGGGGGCGGGGGCTCGACCTCGCCCATCCTCCTCATGAGCCTGCTCCTTATCGGAATCGCCAGATTGCTTAATGGTTCGAGAAAAACCTGATTCACGGCAGGACGCAAAAACCCAATTGTCCACCTTGACCCTCTTCCAGCACCCCCGTTCACTCGTCATCATGCCAAAACGTCCCATCCGCTTTTTTAACACCGCTGGCCCCTGCAATCCCGATGAACACTACATGCTCCCGCCCGCCGAGCGGCTCATCGGCGCGCAACTGCACCGCTACATCTCCGACAAGCTCTACTGGTCACTCCACGCCCCGCGTAAGACCGGCAAAACCACCTTCCTCCAAAGTTGGATGTGCGAGATCAACGCCGGTGCCGAGGCCATCGCGTGCTACGTCAGCGTCGAGCGTTGCCAGGGAATTTCCGAGACCAGCCGTGCCATGCCGGCGATCTGCACAGCCATTCAAGACACGGCAAAACGCCTGGAACTGCCGGTGCCACTATTGACGACCGCCGACAACGAAAGCCTGCTCAACAACATCCTCGGTAACTGGGCGGAACTCGTCGCGCCCAAACCGCTGATTGTGCTCTTTGATGAGGTAGATGTCCTTCAGGACGCCACGCTCATCAGTTTTCTGCGCCAGCTGCGGGACGGCTATGCTACGCGTGGCGTGGGCAAATTTCCGACCTCCATCGCCCTCGTTGGGATGCGCGATTTGAAGGACTACATCACCGCCAGCAAAGGCGGCGTCGCGCCCAATCCCGGCTCGCCCTTCAACATCAAGCAGGACTCCGCCGTCATCGGCAATTTCTCCCAAGCCGACATCGCCCGCCTCTTCGCCCAGCGCACGGCGGAGACCGGCCAGCAAATCACGCCGGAGGCGCTCGACTATGTTTATGACCAGTCGCGCGGTCAGCCGTGGATCGTCAACTCGCTTTTCATGCGCGCCACGATGCGCGTGCTCGACACCACCAGCACGGAGTCCGTCACGCTCGCCCACGTCGCCGCGGCGCGCGAGCAAATGGTGCTGGCGCGCGAGACCCACCTCGATGCCCTCGCCTACCGCATGCAGGACCCCCGCGTGCGCCGCGTCATGGAAAGTCTGATCACGGGCGCCGCCGATCCTCTTTTGGCGGAAACCGAGGGTTTCCGGCTTTGCCTTGATCTGGGACTCGTCTCCATCGAACGGGGAACACCGCAAGTCTCCACCCCCCTTTACCGCGAAGTCTTGGCCCGGCACATGACCTATGGCCCCCAGCTCGCGATAACAGAACCCACCTTTCGCTGGCAAAAGCCCGACGGCTCCCTCGACATGGACTCGCTGCTGCGCGAGTTCCAGAAATTCTGGCGGCGCAATTCCGAAATCTGGGAGCAAACTTCGAACTACACCGAGGCGTTTCCGCACCTGCTGCTGATGGCGTTTTTGCAACGCGTCACCAACGGCGGCGGGCGCATCGAGCGCGAATACGCCGCCGGGCGCGGACGCCTTGACCTGCTCGTGGAATACGAAAAGCAATCAAACATTATCGAAATAAAAATCATCCGCGACCACGACACGCCGGAAATCATCCGCGAGGAAGGTCTGGGGCAAGTCCGCGCCTACCGCGACAAGATGGGTTCCGCGATCCCGGCCTACCTGATCATCTTCGACCGCCGCTCCAAGGCGCTTCAACTCCCCTGGGACCAACGCATCCAATGGCAAACCGACGGCGACGTCACTGTCATCGGGTGCTAGAACGACACACACCCACTTCAGCAACCAGTTCGCACCCCGTCCCGCAAGGACGGGGTTTTTCATAAACCACACCCAACAAGAACCCGACAAACCAGCTTTGCGGCCTCCCCCCTTCCAGGAAATCTCCGGGAAGGGGATTTTTTTGAAAAACAATGATCACGCGTTATATAAGCAAGGATTTTTCTCCGGACAAAAAAATCCCCGGAACACGGCAAAAACGCCTCGGGAACTTTGACGAGGCCATAAACAAAGCCTACGCCCGGATTCCCAGGTATGACCTGAAAACCATCCCCATAAACATCCATACCGACCATCCCCTGCTGGCCTGTGCCGCAATCATCAAGAAAGGCCTGGACGCCGCCTATCAAAACGAAGACGCGCCCATCCGCCGGACCCTCATCACCGCATTGGTCGATTTGCGGCACCTCTGCGATATCATCGGCCTGAACTTCTTCGAAATCAACCTCGCCGCCCTCAAGCACCACGCCGGGGAGGCGTCCGAAGCCCGCAAACTGCGCCAGACGAAAAACAACCGAGGCAAAGGCCCGGCGTTCACTAAAAAGCGCCCTGCTTCACCTTGAACCGCCAGCCGGCCCTTTCTTCCACCAAAACAAAATCGTATCCGAACACTGCAAACCCATGAAAACCAAAATCATCACGGTTAAAAACAAACAGAAAAGATCCTCCGTTTCAAAACCCAAACGTCCCACAATCGGAGACAAGGCTTATGCCGGCATTCCGCTGTACAAACTGGGGGACATTCCCGACCGGCTCTACACTGAAAACCCCGCACTCGCCCGCGCCTGCGTTATCAAACGGGGACTGGTCGCCGCCTACGAAGAAGGGGGCACCCATGCCGAACAAACCATCACCGACGCGCTGGTCGATTTGCGGCTCCTTTGCGACATCCTCAATTTGGATTTCTTCAAAATCCACGACAAGGCGTGCCAATACTACGCCAAGGAAGCGGGCGAAATCCGCAAAATCCGCCAGAAAAAAACACCCCCGGTAATCATGGAGCGCCGTTAACCTCTCTTCCTAAACAACCAGATCCTCCATCATGAAAATTCTTCCCGGCTACGGACGCATCAATTGGGCCGTCTATTCCCCCGACGGCAGACATCTCCACACCGTGGGAACATCAAAAGACGTGTTTTCTCTCGAACAGGAAAGCGCAAACAGCGTGCTCATCGATATCCAATACAACAAAGAATCTCAAAACAAAAAAGACACACTCGTGCTCGACGGCTGGGCATTCTACCATGACCAAAAGCCATGCAAAGGAAAAAAACGCCGCAACCTTTATATCCGCCCTGGATTCAACCTGCGGATACTGGGGCACCTCCCCGATCCCAAACGCGAGGAATTCCAACTCCGATTTGGAACCGACGCCTATGAATTCGAAAAAAAACTGCCGCCGGTAAAATTGACTGAGCTTTCCGGAAAATTCCGAGAACAGGCCCTTGCAAACGCAGGCATCAAGCGCACCGCCATCCCGCCCCCGATGCGAATCGGCAAATATGGCATCACCGAATGGGACGAGGATACGGAAGGCAATCTGATTTACAATCAAATCACCGGCTATGCGCAAACATCGCCAGACAGCGGCACAAATCTTGACGATGGCTTTTATTGGTCGGAAACCAATTGCTGCTGGCAAGGCGCAGCCATCCCTGACGAATTTCCAGCCACGGAATTGAAGCTCTTCTTTGCCACACTCAAACCATGGCAACGTCTGGAAATCGCCCGGCGTCTGGAAAAAGACACCTTCAATTGCAGACCATGCGGCGGCGGCCACTATGACGAAGGGATCGAATTTCTCGCCAACTGTAACAGAATTACATACACCCGGAGAGCGGATGAAAACTTTGAGGATCGCATCCGCGACATCTTTCAGGACGCGATTTATTATCTCTGCACCCTGCGTCCCAAGAAAACCCGGGGACAATGCAAAAAAGTGCTCAAATGCCTCCAGGAAGTGGAAACCGGCATTGCCCGCCGGGCCTGTGCCAAAAGCACGTTTGGAGGTTACCAACTCATCCACACCGGCGGCCCAACGGACATAAACGGCCGCAACAATGGCACGCGATTGCTCCATCTGCTCAAAATCGGCCGGGGAAAAAGCGTCAAACTCGCCGCGCTCCAGCGGTGCTGGGCAAAAATCTCCCCGCAACTCAAATGGGAAGCCCTTAAACTAAAACTCCTCGCGGCCGACTTTGGCATCGCCCCCTATGTTTCCCGCGAATGGCTCGCGGAGGCCATGCGGGAAACCCGCCGATGCAACACGGCAACCATAAAAAAACACCTCGAATACCTGCGCCAGCAAGCCGAGGCTGCGGCCCTCAAGGCCGCCAAAATCGCCGCCCGGCGCGATGACGATATTTTTGCCATTACCGTGCCTCCTGAAAAAGAAACTGCATATTACAACATCCTGAATGTTTTGCGGAACGGAAAAATCGTGGAAAACCACACAGTCTGCAAACAAGGCACCCGGCTGTTCTGCCAGAAAACCGGCATGACGATCAAACAACATTATACACGAAAAAAAATCCGGGAATGCCTGGCCGGCCTCCAAGGCAAGGCAAACGACAGGGACGAATGGCTCAAAAGCCACAATTTCCACTGGCTTTTCCACGAACTGGGCCTCCAAAAAACACCGGACGCGGCCTGACCCGGCCAAAATAACGGCATCCTCCATAATGGCACTCCGGCCCCAGGGCACGCCGCAACGCCGGATGTCCGGGGGGCTTGGAACAAATCAAGCAAAATTCCCAAGCGTACCGGGGAAAACAGGGCTCAATGAAGAGAAACCAAAAAACACGGGAACGTCGGTTACAAGAACCAGTGCACATCTATGAAAACATATATCGTAAGAACACAATTCATCTTTGAGGGGAACTTTTTTATTAAAGCCGCCAGCAAAACAGAGGCAGAAAAAGCCGTGAAGCAAGACTGTCATTTTCTCATGGGCGGGAATATCCACGCCACTTTGAACAGTGACCGCATGGACAGCATGAATTACGAATTCCCGGTGCATCCCGACAAAAAAATCCTGTCCGCCAAATTGAACCAACAGAAACCGGCCTCCCAAAACACCGGATGCGGACTGAACCGGCATCGTCCATGATAACAAACAAGGGGGTTTCGCAATCCCCGATCCCCCAGGCAAAACAAAACCGGCGCCCGGCATCCTTTGGATGCCGGGCGCCCCAAAACTGTGAAAAACTCACCCTATGCAAGCGACCTCTCCCATCTCCACCATCACCTACGTCATCGGCGACGCCACGGCACCTTCTGGAGACGGCCGCAAAATCATCGCGCATGTCTGCAACGACCTTGGCCGCTGGGGCCGCGGCTTTGTCCTCGCCATCAACCGCCGCTGGACCGCCCCATCGATTGCCTACCGCCGGCCATTCGCCGGCCCCTCCCGGCCCGCGCTGGGCGATGTCCAGTTTATTCCCGTCAGTAACACCATCACCGTCGCCAATATCATCGGGCAGCACGGTATCCGCTATCCCGATGAAGCCGCCACGACTCCCGCACCCATCCGCTACGAGGCCGTCGCCGCCGGTTTGACGAAAATCGCCGACCAAGCCACCCGGCAATCCGCCTCCGTCCATATGCCGCGCATCGGCTGCGGACTTGCAGGTGGCACTTGGGAACGTATCGAACTACTCATCACGAGGGGACTTTCCAGCCGCGGAATCCCCGTCACAATATATGACCTGCGATGACAAAAGAACGGGATGCCTGCGCGGCCCGTTTTTTTGAGACCAGCCCGGAATTATCCCTCCCAAAAAACAACACAAATCACATCCGATAAAAATCATGGAAAAGAAAAAATTCACCCTTCCCGTAAGCTGGGAAATGTACGCAACCGTGACCGTTGAAGCCGACTCCCTGGAAGAGGCGGTCGAAAACTTCAATCCGGACAGTCACCCCCTGCCCGAATCCCAAGCCAGTCACTACATAGACGGATCGTTCCAGCTGGTCACCACCGACCTCGACGACCTCCGGGCCGTAATCGGTTTCATCTACTTCCATGTTGACGAGGACACCATGCTGGCAAAATGCCACCATCCCAAAACCGTCACTCCCATCGCACTCACGCAAGATCACCAACCGATGATACCGGTGTCCGGAAATTTTCTGGAATACTCCATTGAGCAAACCAAACTAATCAAGGAATTCGGAGATGAATGGAATTATGAAGACTGGTGGAAATTCATCGGCAAACATGGACTCGGCACCTTCCTTGAAAAATTCACGGTGATCCCTCCCCCGAAAGACGCCGCGATTTCACAATGACATGAACCGCTTGCTGGCCGCGGCCCAAAAACACGGAAACCTCAGGCTCCACTGCTGGTGCGCGCCAAAACGCTGCCATGCCGAAACTATCAAGGCCTGCCTTGAGACAAAACTGACGGACGGAATCCGGCTCCAATCAAACCGGCAGCCATTTCTCTACTTTCATTTAAAACCACCATCCTAAACCGCCACCCGGCAGACAAATCCTTTAAAACAAAAGCCCCCGGAAAATTTCCGGGGGCTTTTGTTTTTCACCACCAACCGCAAACCAAATATAATCCACCAAAACCTATGGCACATCAAATGACATCCACCGATCACATGGTATCGGGCTCCAACAAAACCCCCTGGCACGGACTGGGAACCGTGCTCCCCGGCAACCTCACCTTCTTCGAGGCGTTGATCGCCGCCCGGCTCAACTGGAACGTGATACAGGAACCCGTCTTTGACGGGGACATGCGCCAAATCAAAACCCACCAGCTCAACCGCCGCGAAGATACACGCGACGTATTGGGCATTGTCCGCAAGGACTGGGAGCCGTTGCAAAACGAACAGCTTCTCGAAATCGCCGAGGCCCTGGCCCAATTGGACGACACTGAATTCAAACCCGTCATCGAAACCGCCGGCAGCCTGCAAGGCGGGCGCACCGTGTGGGCATTGGTAAAAATCGGAGAACGCCAATTCGCGAACAGCGGCCATCACACCTACCTGCTGCTGTCCAACGGGCACGACGGCGCGCGCGGCATCCGGGGCACCCTCACGGATACCCGCGTGGTTTGCGCCAACACCCTGCGCACGGCCGAAACCGCATCAAGCCAGCTTTTCGTCACCCATGTCAAGGGCGTCACCCAGCGGCTTTCCGCCGCCATCCACACCCTCGGCTGGGCCAACCGAATGACGAATTCCACCTTCGCCATCTATGAGGCACTGGCCGTTGCGCCGGTGTCCGTCGACAACGCCCGCGCCGGATACCAGCGACTGGTCGGCGACCCAAAAAAGGAAACCCTCACCGGCAAGCAAAAAAACACTGTTGATAAAATGCTTGAATTATTCCGGCACGGCAATGGCAACGAGGGAAAAACCGCCTTCGACTTCCTCAACGGTGTCACCGACTGGCAGGATCATCATTACAACTATCGCAACACGGAAGGCAAGGCGGAGCGCCGTTTCCTCGATACCACCACCGGCGCTGGCGCCGCCTTCAAAGTCCAGGCTTTCCAAGCAGCCAAACAACTCGCCGGCGTCTAACCAAAGCCCGCGGACAAAACCGGAGCGCGGGCGTGGCAGCGTCCCGCCCGTCCCGGCTCCACTTTTTCCTGACACCAAGCCACTCCGAACAAGCCCGTTCTTTTTCAATCCATGAATACACAAAATAACATCGCCGGCACCATCAAGGTGTCCGTCAACCAAGAAAAACTCACCGAGGATATTGCCGTCTTTTTCAGCCATGACGGATGGCTGAAGGAATTGTTCCAAAACGCCGTCCGCGCCGGCGCCACCCATATCGCCGTCACCCAAACCCCTGATCAAATTTCCATCGTCGACAATGGCTGCGGACTCAAAAACGATCCGGAAGCCTGGATGCCCCTGCTGGGGATTTCCACCACCGGCTGGAACCAGGACGTCCAAACCCAGCAGCATCCCGCCGGCATGGGCCTGCTCGCCGCCTTGACCCGGTTCCCCGCCACCATCCAGTCCAAAGGCTGGGCCATCCATGTCACCCCGGAAACAATCAAAAAATCCACGCCCATTTCCATTATCAAAGACGGCAACCTCATCCAGGGATTCAGCATCACCCTGAACACCACCCTCGACATCGCCGATGAAATTTCCGGGAGATTCTTCACTATATCCCCCTCTTTCAGAAAACAATCCCTGCTCACCATGGAAACCGGCTCGTTCCTGCACCCCAAAAACCAACCCGACCAGGAACTCGTGCTGGATTTCCGAATAATCGACCACGAAGGAAACCTCTCAGCCTCTTACCAGGGAACCATGCGCAAAGCCCCCTGGGCTTGCATCAACGCCGACCACACCATCGAAACCGTCAATATCACCCAACTCGATCTCGACCCGGACCAGAGCCCAAACAGCCCTGCCCGCCTTAACAACTTCAAGGCTCCCTTCCTCCGTCCCATCGAAAGACGCAAAGGCTTCGACATCTGGGTGGCGGAAACCTCGACGGACCGGCACCTCCACCCCAATTTTCATTACTTCGGAATGTCCGTATACTGGAACGATCTGGCACGCGGCATATATCACGGTCAAAACAACCTCGGCATCCAGGTTTCCATCCACGGAGACATCGGTTATAACCTGGAGCTGAAAAAACCCGATCGCGAAAGCCTCATCATAAACGCCGAGGCGACACGCTTCCTCAATGAAATCGTGCTGCCATTCCACAAAAAAGCCGTCGCATGGGTAAAAGCCGTCTCCGAACAAACCCTGCCCTACGAGGTGCTCGACCAAACCTCTGATCTGGATGATGACTTCACCAATAATTTTTCATACCCCAAGGTCATCGCATCACCAAAAATGGACTGGCTGAGCAGCTCAAAAACCTGGGGTATAAAAACCTGCCCTCCATCAAAGATTATACGGACAGGGTACTCCGGCACGGACCGCTGGACTTTGTGACCCCGGTGCTCAATCACAATGACATCGACAATCCCGTCACACTGGAGATCCCGAAACCGGACAAACTGGAAGCGAACGAAACCCTGGAGGTCTGTGATCGCCAGATCCTGTTGATTATGCAAATGCTCGCCTCCGAGGGAACCCTCCGCTGCGGCGTGCAATTCGAAAACTGCGAGGCCGCCCACTATGCCGCCATTGATGGACATCCGAAAATCCCGGTATGCCTCCCGGAAATTGTCATCGAAACACCGCAGGAACTCCTGCAAATGCCCCGCGGACAGGGCAATCACCGCATCCTTGTCGCCCCATTCGGTATCCGCAATCCCTACTCAACCAAAATCTGGCTGGTTAAAAGCCCCGCCATCTTCATCACCCACAACCCAGACTGTCCGCAGGATCACCTGTCCAGAGATTTTATCGCCAACCCCGCCTGGCTGGAACTCAAAAACAACGCCCCGGAGACAGCCTGCAAAAGCTTTCTCGAAGCCGCGGCCAAAAGCTTCTATTGCGACGAGGACTATGACAACGAAACCGGCTACTACGATGATAAATTCGCCCTGGATTTCCAGGACTGTTATGAAATCGCCACAGGCTTCTTCCTCCCCAAAAAACTGGAGGACATCCTCCTGTGCCTTTTGAAAGAAAACCTGCCGACATACATCACCGCTCTGGGAAACTACAGGGCATGTCAGTACAGCTGGGAACTCAAACAAATCCATTTCGACCGGAATAAAAACACCACGGAATGCAAACTTGAGATTCTCGACAACCAAACCGGCGCCCGGTTCGACGCATCCTGCAAAAATGATGACTGGACCTGCGTGCCCGGCAAACACGAAACCTGAAACCAAACCCCGGGAATCCGGGGTGATCCATCTCCGCCATCGGCGCCATCCGCAAACCGCCGGTATCGGGGACAAGTCGGTGGAATAGCTTTGCCCGCAAAACCCTCCCTGCCCCCCGGCAAATACAAATCATCCCTTCAACCGCCGCCGCGCATCCCGCTGGCGGCGTTTTTTTATCCGGATTTTCATCGGTATCTGGCATCGGTTTTTATCTTTTTCCAAATCTCATGCGCAACCAAGTCGTCCCCCTTTCCCTGCCAAAACAGGGATTTTTAAGTGCACAGCGTTTTCCTTCCCTGAAACAATCCGGCATGCAGGCGCCAATTTGCGCGGCGTGGCTCTTCATCCGGCCAAACGCTTCATGAATACGGCCAAACACACAAATCTGGAAATTTCATTGGACATCGAGGCCATGAAAGCGCCGGTCATCAAAAAAAACACGGTGTTCGTCGTGGGGATTTCCGGAGGAAAAGACTCGGCGGCGACGCTGCTCTGGATGATTTATGAAAGCGGCGTGGCACGCGCCCGGATCAAGGCGACTTTCGCGGACACGGGCAACGAACACACGTGGACCTACGGGCATATCAAAAAACTGGCCGGACTCACCGGTGTAGAAATCGAAACCCTCCGCCCGGAGCGAGACTTCTTCGCACTGGCCCTGTACAAGCGCAGGTTCCCTTCCGTCAAGGCGCGTTTCTGCACCCAATGCCTCAAAATATACCCCTCGCAGCAGTGCATCCAGCGCCTGCGCTATTGGGGCTTGGACCCGATTTCCGTTTCCGGCGTCCGGGCCGACGAGTCCCCGGAACGCGCCGGCCTGCCGGAATGGTCATGGTCCAAAACTTTGAACTGCCCCCAATGGAGGCCCCTGTTAAGATGGACCTTGGACGACGTGAAGGCGATTCACGCGCGCCACAACATCCCGCTCAACCCGCTTTACGCCATCGGCGCCCACCGGGTCGGCTGCTGGCCCTGCATTATGTCGCGCAAAACCGAAATCCGCACCATTGCGCTCAAATTCCCGGAACGCATCACGGAAATCCGCAATGCGGAAAATAAATTCGAGCAAGACTACGGACGCTATTCGTCATTTTTCGCCGCCAGCACCATCCCGGAGCGATTCCGCAGCAAACCCTACACCCTGCCGGACGGCACTGCCATCAAAGTCGCCACCATTGACGACATCGTGCGCTGGTCCATGACCGGCAAGCGCGCGCAAGGCGGCTACCTGAATAATTCGGCCAAAGAGCCCATCACCTGCTCATCGGGATTTTGCGAATAAATCCGCTTTTCGCGAAATTAATGCCCAAAAACGGAAACAATCCATCCAGCGCCAAACCAGCTCCGCGCCATCCCTGCAATCATGACTTTTGCCATCACTCGCATCGCGCACACCTTCACTCTTCCGGGAAACCAATATATCAAAATCGCACCTGGCGTCATCATGTCGAACCTGAAGGTCGAAACACGCACGACAGAGGACGTAAAATACAATGCGGCCATCGACGGGTTCGAAAGCCTGCTGCTGGCCATGGCCGGTGCCGGCTTTCCCATGGACACAAATGAAATGAAGGAAGCCGTCGAAACCGCCATTGATGCAATCGCTCACAACTGTTCCTGAAACCGGCGGCGTTCCATCAAATCCGTCGCGGCCCAAAGGCCCAAAATCCCATGAGTAACAAAAATACCAAAGATTCCAAATCGAAACCGGTCCCCACGCCGCCAACACAATCCGGACGGTCGACGGCAAAAAATCCGCCACATGCCGGGCGCGGACAAAATAAAAACCGCCTCCCCTCCCAAATCAGGCGGGGACTCCTGTCCATGAAATTATTTCGCAAAAACCATCTGGACAAAAACGCCGCTTTCGACGGGCACATGTTCGAGACCTTCGGCCCGGAATACAAAACCGTGGAACGCATCGCGAAAAAAGACCCGAAGCGGATCGCCACCCTCCTCGACTGCGACGGCGCGATCTGGATTGCGCGAGGCAGGCACTGGGTCAACCGCTTGGGCTACCTCATCGGCAAGCAAAAACTGCCACCCTTCGATGATTTTAAGTTCGGATAATGCGAGCCGAAGCCAAGCCCTGCGGAAAACATTCGAGCACCGGCCCTTTCCGCAAAAACGCGGGATAAAAAACACATCCCAAGCTTCCGCTTGGGCCAGACAAACGAACCCAACCCCAAGCGATAATTGGTCCGACAAATTTTTCAAAAAAAATGAAAATACAGCATCTCCACAGGAAGCAACGGCATATCGCCATCGAGCTTTATGCCAAAAATCATGACGCCTATGCAAGCATGGCCGAGCCGCACATCGGTTCCATCGCTGAAATTTTGAAATTCATCCGCCACTGGATGCAGCGGGGATATGCCTTTGTCAGCTATGGAATACCCGGCAGACGCGCGCTGGAGTCGCCCGGCGAGGCTGAACGCTCCGCGACCACCGGCATATGCGCGCATTACCGCAGAATCTGCGGAGAACACCCGCCAAACCAGACACGGGCAACCCAAACAAGGTCGAATCAGCGTCAACTCCCCAAACCCCCGATCGGACTCACTTAAAAAACCTCGGCATCATTCACAAACCACAATCCTGAACCAATACCATGGGCTGGCTATACAACCGCAACATCCACAGACGATCGATCGACGACCTGCGCAAGCAACACGAACAAGAAGCCGTCGAATATACCGGCGGCATCAAGGCACGACTGCTCGCCTCCGAATGGCACAGCCGCACCTGGTATGCCATCATCAGGCTGGAATACCCCGCCGGCCACGAACGGTTCGGGCAGGACACAACATTCCTCGCCGTCGATCTCATCGACACCGCAAACGGGCAATTCGGCTGCAAATCCTTGTCCGAGGACATGGGGCCTTATGTGGAAAACCCGCCGTCGGAAAAATTCAAAAAATATATTTTCAAGCACATCCCCGAGGCTCCCGGCAAAGATGCGGAAAATTTCCGCACACGGCATGGAATAAAATTCACCCGCCTCTCCGAAAAACTCCTCCCGCTCGATTGCCAAGTGAAGCCCACCATCCACGTCGCCGCTGAGGACGGCGGAACCATCCACCACCTGTAATAAACCAAAAATCATGCAAAAGAAAACACGCCGGAAACACGCCTGCAAAATCCGCGACTTTTCAAAAAAAAAGAAACACCAAGCCCAACAAAGCCGGACCCACACACGATCCAACTGGGTGGTGCGGCACGAATTCGACCACGATCCCACCTTCGTGGTTCGCCACAAAGAGCACAAGGACGGCGGCGAAGAAAACACCGTCCGATTCGGCAACAATATCCCGATCGCATGCCGCCTCAAGGCCGCGTGCAATCTCGCTGAATTCCTCAATAAAAACCCCAGGCCACCCGCCACGCTCAAACAGCATCTGGCCATCATCGACGCCGCGATGGAAACGACGTCCACCGTGCTCGCCTGCGCCTTTGCCCTGCTCGACGCCAAAATGCGCAGACGCAACATTGCACGCATCGAGCTCAAACGCAACATTCCCTATGTCGGCGAGGACGGCGATTATCACTGCAACATCAACTCCGTCATCATCGACTCCTATGACAACCTCGGGTTCGGCGAGGAAACAGGCGAGGAACGGGATTGGTGCGCCTTCGACCTCGATGTTCAACGCGCGGTCCTTGGCGCTCTCCCTAAATGGGGACGCCATTAACAAATCCACAAAAAACATGAGCAATCAGCATAAAAAACACCGGCGTGAACAACCTCGGCTAAGCCCCGGGGCGGGCGCATTGCCCAACCTCGGAGGAACGGAAAACATGACTGTTGACCAGTTCAAGGCAGAGATGCGCACCGGCACCGGAGCGCGTCTGGCCGTACAGCTATTCATCGCCATGGCTTTTGCCAAAGCGGAAAAAGAACGCGTTGACGCCTATATAATGCCGATTTTCGCGAAATACGATTTCCGCGTTGCAAAAGACATGCCCGGCCACACTGCCGGTGAAAAAATCACCAACCCGGAACTCATCTATCTTGCCGGCCTCGAAAACGAGGCTGTCACAGCCTTTTATGCGGAATGCGACGCGGCACACCGCGCGCACGGCTGGCGCGGTGCGGAAGGAGCCTGCCCGGCGCTTGTGGCCGCGCGCGACCAAATCAAAGCGGAAAACAACCTGATTAAATGGGCGGCCCCGCTCTTCGGCGTCAGCTTTGACACCGTGAACTGCTCCACCCTCCGCCGAGAGTTTGTCGAAAACCTCCTTTGCGCGGCGGCAAAATCACTGTGAGCCCGCTTTCATAATCCTCGTAAACAACAAAACATCATGAAACCAAACACCATCGATCCGCAAAACCAAGAGGTCCCGCAAAGTCCCGGCCAGCAGCCTTTCCGCCCCGCGCACAAAGCCGTCCTTGAAACAGCCGACCTCCGGCAAATTTATTCGCTGCTCCGATCACACCCCGAACGGGACGCCGCGGACAAGGCGATCGCCCGGATACGGGAAGCATCGCAGGCCGACGCCTCGAAAGACGCACGCAATCGCATCGCCGAATATCAGGACGAGGCCGACAGTCAGTACGCCCGGGACGGAGAAATCAAAATCGACGAAGGAGCCGCAATCTCCGAAGGCGAGGACGGCGCTTACGTCCAAGCCTGGGTCTTCGTATCCAAAGACCGCATTTCAGCAGAGAACGATACAACGCCACTCGAAGAAACATAAAAGCAAGCATCCAGGTCCACGGCCTGACCGCAGAAGAAACAAAGCTCTGCGAAATTTGACGAACCCAGTCCCCTGCCCTCCTAAGAAATGAGGGGTAGCATGGCCGGGTTGCGAGCTCAGGCATCATCCCCACCGGCCACACTGGCCGGTTCTCATCCAGATCCATTCTCCAACATTATGTCCACATCCTCTCCCAACATTGAAGTCGAAACACTCTACATGTCCCCGGACCGTCTCGACGAAGACCTCGGAATCAAATATCTCACCGCCGAGAGCTGCGCTTTCGGCATGCGCATCCTGTGCGACCTTAACGAAGACGGCGTCGCCCTTGTCAAAAACTTCTTCGGCTGCGAGCCGCTGCATGCCAACTGGAATTCACATGTCGGGAACAAGCCGGCGATCCGCAGCGTCATGCTTTCTCCGTTCGCATTCCCCGAATTGTGGATTCATGCGATGATTCACCGTGGCGCCACCGTCCTGCGCTTCAAACCTGGGCGGTTTCACACGCAAGCGTGTGCGTTGTTCAATGCCAGCGACAATACGATCACTGCCTACTGCCGGGAACTCAACGAATGGGTTGGCGAAATAATCAAACATGAAACAGTGGCGGCACCCATCAAAGCACCCGGCCCGGACATCGGCATCACCATCGCCAATAAAATCATCGGCCTGCGGCAGGCATGCATGCTGAATCCCGCCGGCCAAGCGCTCATCGCCGAGTGCTTCGGCCTGGCCGCGGGCGAGAGGATCTTCCTCACGCAGGAGCTGCTCGTCGACCTCTGCTGCTACTCAATGGTCAGCCGCGGATGGACCGTCGTGCGCTTCAATCCAGGCCACGGCACAAAAGTGCGTGGTTTCTTCACTCCGTCACCGGACGAAATGTCCGCCTTTCAGCAAGAGCAAGACAATACCGTCTCCGATACCGGCACAAATTGCATATTTACTAGCCGCAACCTTTCGCCAAAAACCCATACCTTGGCCATCATGAGTCTTGTCATCACCGGAACCGTCCAGGTAATCCCATCCAGCACTTCCACCGGGAAAAAAGTGAACAAAGTTTACATCGTCATGGATACGCCAGCCACCCATGACGACCGTTACTTCGACACCCGGTATTTCAGCGGGGATACGCCCTATGGCGGCATCTATGATTGGGACAACAAAGCCGCAGATGTCGCCGCACGCAGCCTTGCAACGGAACAACGCTGCTCCTTGATCCTGAAACGCAATCCAAAAGGTTACTGGAATATTCTGGAACTAAAGCCTTTGGCGCCGGTGAAATTCATGAAAAACACCAGCATTTCAGTCCTCGAAATACAAAGATTTCCGGACCAAGACCGACTCCCCTCAGACATCAAAATAGAACTCGCAAAAGAAGCCGAGCGATGCGCCGCCGAAACAAATTTTTTCAAGCGCATCAGTCAATGCGGTCCGTGGATAACACCCACTGGAGATCCCGAAGACTTGATAACCGTCAAGGAATATAACCTGATCAAGAAAGAGGTGCAGACTCTCCAAACCACGGCCCCCGCGACAGAGTTCGAAAAATCCAGCGACGAAGCCGACTTCGGAATTTGACCCTCCGGTGGCGCCTCCGGAACAACTGCCCACCTCGAACATCCCTGTCCAAAAGGCGGGGATGTTTTTTCCGCTGCCGCCACCCAAACTCCATAGTGAGGCGTGAACCCGAACATACCCGACTCCGATTCCGCAACATCGCATCCCACGCAACCGCCGGACAACCCGCCATCCCTTGGCAAAAAAGAAACTCCGCCCGATTTCTCCGT
Source organism: Termitidicoccus mucosus (assembly GCF_038725785.1). Taxonomy (GTDB): domain Bacteria; phylum Verrucomicrobiota; class Verrucomicrobiia; order Opitutales; family Opitutaceae; genus Termitidicoccus; species Termitidicoccus mucosus. The sequence continues at coordinate 6,855,588 of NZ_CP109796.1, read as the reverse complement.
CCTGAACGACGACAGCCTCCGGGTTCTTTTTTTCACCGATGCCACCGATGCCGCCAACTACCTGAAACATGAATCCATCACCCTGACGGAACGCGCCTTTCTGCTGATTCAACGAATCCAGGATTTATTAAAAAATCTCATCGCCAAACAAAATGACGAAAACAAGCGGCAATACGCCGAAACCCGGAAAATCACCGGGGAGCAATTTTTAAACAAATTCGAAAAACTAAAAAATGCGGGCATATTTTTCGCCCGGCACCTGAAAACCCTTCAGCCCGCGGTGGACACGCTCCAAAAAATCTGCGCCGAGACCACCCATAACCAAAAAAATCCCGCCACGCCGCTCATCCAGCTAAACCAGCAGATCGACCTGGCCCGGATAACCGGAAAAGCCGCGGCCACCATCTTAAAAAAGATCAGCGAGATCGAAACCGCCCTCCTGAAGAACAAAATTCTCCCGCATGCGCCCGATCAAGAAGATGCGAAAAATCTCACGGGGCTTCAAAACAACATCACCGCGTTCAGCCACCACGCCACCCACTGTCTGGACAGTGTCCAGTTCGCTTATAAATTCCAAAAGGATTTGGAAAAAGAAGAAACCGGGGACAACGCGATTGACTCGCTCAAATTACCGCGATTCATCCCGTCCGCGCGGACGCAGGAACCCGAACCGGCGCACGGCATCCCCCATAAACCGCAGGAAACCGCAACTTACCAATCCGCGCCCGTGATGGACATCAATTTTAACAACTACTGACATTCAGCAATCCCGTGTTGATTGTCTCCAGCCAAGCATCATGCATGCAATTTTCAATCATATGGGAAGGCACTGGCCGGTCATTAAAAGCAACTTTGGCGCAAAGTCACTTCTGCTGCTTGCGCGGCGTCCGCCAGTTTTCCACGACCAGTCCCGGCACGCGGCGAAACTCATCCACGTTGTCCGTCACCATGACCGCACCCTGCGAAAGTGCATGCCCGGCAAGCATGGTGTCATACGGCCCGATCATCATCCCCGCCTTTTCCAGCGAGGCGCGAACCCGACCCGTGTGCCACGCCGCGTCCTCGTCAAAGGGCATGATCGCCTCTTCAAACATCTGCCGTGCAAGCTCGACCCGTACCGCATACCGGGGCACGTCCGGGCGTTTCGCCGCGCCGTATTCCAATTCCGCCAGGACAAGGGCGGAAATGAAGCAATTCGTCAGGTTGGCCTCCACTTTTTCCCGCAACGCCCGGTCTTTTTCGTGGATAAAAAGGGAGAGGACGTTGCTATCCAGCATATAGGAGGGCATGTCAGCGCACCTCCGGGAAATCGGGCGCCGACCCCCACAGTTTGCGCAACGCGGCGCGGCGGCGAGCCTGCACCCGGGGATCAATCAACAAAACTCCCTTGGGTGTTTTGATCAATTGCGCCGTTTTTCCGCTGAAACGGAAGTCCTTCGGCAGACGCACCGCCTGCGAGTTGCCGGACTTGAATACCTTGACCGTGATAGAATCGCTCATGCGGTTTACAATGTATATCCACGCCGGATTGTCAACCCGGCGCCGGATCGCAGCACTGCGGCGGATGGCAGTTGCGGCACACCAAGAAATCAAACTGTTCCAGCGTCGGCACGGTTTTGGTGATTTCCGGGCACGCGACATCACCGTCGTCGGGTGCCAGGCGGTGAGGGAGTCGAAACCCGACCCAAAGGTGGTCCGGAGTATGCGGCCAATAAATTCCGCAAAAACATTCCCCTATTCCATTCCCCGGGGAACAACCGGCTCCTCCCCGGGATCAACCACGGGCGCCCCTTCCGGCACGACCGCCGCCACCGGTTCAACCATGGAAACTTCCTCCGGCACGGGGAGACCCCGCTCCGCAGACGCTCCCAGCACGCGCCGCATGTCATTTTCCAAATTATGCAACACCCCCGGCGCCTCATCCGCGGGCACGACGGAATCCTTAAACAAATCCGCCAGCGCCGCGCCGGATTCAAAAAATTTCGCATGCCTGGGGTGGCAAACAGCCACCAGCCGCAAAAAAGGGGCGACCTCCGAAAAATCCTCCAAGCCGGCGCGTCGCCGCAATTCCCATTCGAAGCAATTCAAATCATTGAGCGCGCGCGGCCACTCAACCGGCTCGCGCCAGGAAATCTTCAAGGATTTTCGCAAGATATCCCCGGGGGCGGAAGGCTCCGGAAACGAGGCACCTGCTTCCGGCGAAGCCCTGGCATCACGGGCATGCTCCCACACCCGCCGCCAGCCATCAAGGCCACCGCCGGACAGCAAGGCGGCATTTATCACCACCGGCACGCCGGAGGCGTCCCCGCCCGCATCCTCCGGGCCGAGGCACACCGTCAAGGGATGCGTCCGGACTTGGCAGACCAGCCGGTCAAAACGCTCCTGCCAATCCGCGGGCGAGACCAGTCCCCCGCGCTCAAACGAGGCGCAGGCTTCGATGATCCGCAACGGGGAAGGTTCCGCGAAACGGGGCAAAAAAAGCAATCCGGCCGGGGACTTGACCAAGGCGGCCAAGTCCTCCCACTCGGATGGCGTGTAGCCAAACGCGGCCTCAGACTCCCCGAGGGGCACCCCGTCAAAATTTTGCAGCAACCGGTTGAATAATTCACGGGATCCCTTTCCCTCGTAGCCGGCCCTGGCCAGAATCCCGGGATTGGAGGCATAATCCAATAATTCAGCCAAGGAGCCGCAAGCATCCAGCCCTTGGTAAAATTCCGAAACCACGCCGGGAGCGGTGGAAGAAACTTCCACCCAATACCCTGACATGAGCAGCTTCAGCACCCGGCGCATCTCCACGGTCATTTTCTCTGCGGACGATCCGCTGTCCGCGCCCCAGCGATCCCCGTCCAGATATGGCTGGAGATACCTCGCCAGCAAGGAAACCGGCGAATACGCCTCCACCCCGCGCGGGGGGCATGCCTGCAAAAAGGCGCGCAGCGAGGCGTTCCGCAACGTCAGTCCATCCCCCGCCGCCGAGTCCGCAAAATCACGCAGGCAAGTCACCATGCCATAGGGCACGCTCAATTTCAAATCCCTGAACACTTGGAACACCCCGCACAGACGCCGCAGGTCGCGCGCGTCCCGCCGGGTGAATTTCACCGGGTCCGCCACGATGATTTCCTCCGGTGCCGGGGAAAACCACGCCTTGGAAACCGCCGAGACCGCATCCCCCAAATACAGAGGATGGCCGGGATCGAACAACTGGGAGGACAACGGCGGCGTGGATAAAACCCGGCCCAGCGCCGTCAAACGCTCCTCATCGGTGCGGGCCATGAGCAAGGACGACAAGGCAAAGGAGGCCCCATCCTTCCCGGCCGGCCCAGCCCAGGCATGGGACAAATGAAGCACCACATGCATCAATTTTTCCCGATGCGTCTCAAAGTCCGCCGCAAAACCCGGAGAAACCAATTCCTCGAACAAATCCGGCCCGGCTTCCCTCACCGGACGCTGCATGCGCAAAAACAGCACGCCGACATTGCGATAAAAAACCTCCGGCGACGCCACGTGCGAGTTGCGGCGCTCCACCGCATAAAACACCTCCCGGTAAGGCGCATAGGCCTTAAAAGCATCATGCGCCTCATCCGGGCGGGCATCCGTCCACCGGGCATATAATGCGCCGACCAGACGCCACGGCAGACGGTCCCCGGCAAAAAAATCCGGATCCTTCCGTCCGCCATAATGCACGGAATGCCTGCGCGCGGCGGCCACGGCGGCCCCCGCCTCGCGCCACAGCTCCTCGCGCTTGCGCAGCACGGTGAACAGCACTGAATATCCTGCGGAGGCGAGGCCGCCCGGCACAAAGGCCGACTTGGCATGCCGCCCCAGGACAGCCAGTGCCTCCATCATCCATTCGCGCGTGCACGGGTGCATCCGCAACGCGTCCACCACCAGCCGCCGGCCATCCGCCCGGGGCTCGCCGGCCATGGTCTCGTCAGCCAGCAACGCGGCCACCTCCGGCACCATCGCCGCATCACGATGCGCCAGCCCGGCATAATCCTCCGGCAAACCGAAAGGATTGCGGGGATATTCCAAGCCCAGCGCCGCAGCGCGCCGGGCTAATTCTTCCGGCAAATCCGGCCGCAGCACCGCCACCCCCCGCACCAAGTCGGTCCCGGTCAGCGCGTTCAGCCGCGCTTGGCTGACGCGCGACAGCGAGGACAAGCTGCCGGTCGCGCCCAGACAGTCAAGAAACACATCCGTCAACAGCCTTCGGGCGACCGGCGGCAGCGCCAGTTCGCGAGCCTGCTTGTGATTGTTCATCGCCACCACTTCCCAGCAAAAACGCTCGCGCGCCACCGGACTCGCGCTCACAGGCAAACCCGGCGTCACCCCGGCGAAATGCAGGTTCATGCGCGCCGTCTCCACCGCGCGCGCCAGCCCCAGCAGCATCCCGTCCGGCGCGGCGGGCAAAACCTCCTCCTCCAGAGCCGCGCCCGCAAGCGGACGGCCCGACAAACGCGGCGGCAATTCCAATTTGCGCCCCGCGGCAGGGACGGCTGCGTGTGAATCCATGACCATAAAAAAATCCTCCAATTTATATACGTTATGCCTGTGGTTGAACCTGTGAATCTGCCTTGGAAAACCGGGCGATAATCCCCCGGCCTATCGGGATAAAATCTCCGTTTCAGACAAAATTTCCTCCGGATCCGCGGATTCCGGTTCCCGGGCGACCGGCCCGCTTGAAATCTGACGCTCAAGCTCAAAATGCCGGCAAGCCGCGTCCACTTGGGCCATCATGGTTTCGACATGATTGGCCAGGTTAAACACCACCGTAAACCAGCGCGCCTCCCGCGCAAGCGCCGCGGGCGCGCCCTCCAGCTGTTTCGCCGCCATCAATTCCTGCAATGTCACCTGCCGCAGCCAAGTCCCAAGCTGGCGGGCCAGCCCTTCCTTCAACCCCACCGCCAGACCGGGCATGGGCACCGGCTCCAGCCAGCCGGCCAATTCGGCATACTGATGATGCAAGCGCGACGCGACCGCCGCATCCGGACGGGCAAACATCGCCGCCCCCTCCCCGGTAATATACCTAGCCTGGGCCAGCCCCTGAAGAAAATCACGGGTGGACTTGCGCAACCATCCGGGCGCGGCCAGCAGGCCATCGGAAATCCCCAGTTCTCCCGGCCCGCAGACGGCGGTGACCGCCACCATCCACCGGTCATACAAACCCAGCGCGTGGTATTTGCGATACAAGGACTCCCGGACATTCGGCGCGGCGCGCAATTCTTGCAGCAACCACGCCTTCATCCCGACATCCGTGGCATCCGGTGCCACCACCTGCCGGTAAAAACTTCCCGTCAAGACCCAGGCACGCGCCAGCCAGTCCGAAAAACCGCGACCGCCCGGTTGCCCGGGACGCAAACAGGCCGCGTAATCCAACCCCAGACGCTCCAGATCCAAGCCGGGCAACCGTTCCGCCAGCCGTGTTTTCACCGAGTCGAACAACCGGCGGGACACATCCAAGTTTTCGCCCGCATGATACTCCATCGCGTCCCGGGGCAGGGCATTCCATTCCGTGAACGCTTCCGGCAGGCTTTTTCCCAAAGAATCGCCCGCCCGCGACACATCGTCCAAATGCGAGGCGACGGCATGCGCGAACGCCTGCAAAAACGCCTCGTTGCGCGCCGCCAGAGAGCCGAAATCCGGCTCGAAATCCATAAACCCGCGCCCATGAGCGTTCACCGCCTCGAAAATTTCCCGCACCCGGCGGGCAAACCCTGATTCAAGGCACTCCGTCATATTCCGGCCCCGCAAATAATCCGTCACCAGGCCGGAAGTTCCGGCATACCCGGCCAGCGTCGCCCGCAATTTGCCGTCATCCAGAATTCGCTCCCAAAACACGCTGCGCGACAACAGGGTGCCCAGCATCGAGGGTTTTGGCACGCCGGGAAGCTGCTGGGAAAACATTTTCAGTACCGCCGCCCCCTCCGGCGTGCCCGCCAGCCCGGGGCGCGCCGCCAGATGCCGGCGCCATTGCGACATGGCTTGGATGGCCGCGCCCGCCCGGCCCGACGCAAACACGCCGGGCTCGAACCCCGCGCCCCACGCCTCCGGTGTGCCGAATGAGGCAAGCCGCTCGATCTCGTCAAAATTCGCGCGCGTAAAATCCGCCACTCCCCGGGCGGCGCCCAGCCCGGCGCGAAACGCCAGGCAATATGCCTCCGGCAAACTCAACCCCGCTCGCCCGTCCAAGGCCACCCGCAGCGCGGCGGACAAAAATACCGGCTCCACCCGCGCGCCGGACAAATCCGCCGTCTCCGCCAGCGTCTCGATCTCCGACCACACGGCGTTCGCCACCTGCTCGTCCGCCGGTTCGGGCACCTTGCGATCCCGCATGCCCGCCACCTCGGCCACGAGCTGGTGATAATAAACCTGCCGTCCGCAATGCCGGTGCACCCCGGCCAAAAGCCCGGGCGGCAGGTTTTCCTGCCCGCGCGCCAGAAACGCCCCCCAAAACGCCCCAGTGCCGGGAGCTTTTTCCGGCAGATAACGGGGAATCAAACCCTCCCGCATGCACTCCTCATAAATCCGATGCGACGAATGCTCGTCCACGCCCTTCAACTCCAACTGAGTCGCATATTCCCGCAACCGGGCCAGCCGCCGCCGCAACAGCCCACCCAGCATCCGCCAATACCCCGGCCCATCGCCGGGGGTCTCCTTTTGAAACACATCTTTGAGCGTCATATGCCAGCCCTCAACGGCGGGCTTCGCCCCCGGCCCGGTCCCGGCAAACACCCGCGGGCGCTCAATGCCCTTCGTCCGCAAATCCTCCAGCCACCGGGCATGCACCGTCTGCAAGGCGCGGCAGCGCAGCGGCGTCACGGCCGCATCCCCCGCCGCCGGAGGCCGCAAATCCTTTCCACGCAGGCAAGCTCGCGGATTAAAATATTCCAGGAAAAACGCTTCGCCCGCGCCGGAGGCAAGCCGGGCCTCCGCCCCGGCCAAAACCGGCGACCGCTCCAAATCCAAACCGCGCAAAAAACCCAAAAACGCCTCGTAATCGCGCAGCAATCCGCTCACGGCCCGAAAAAGCACATGATTTTTCAATCCGCGCCCCCATGACAGGGGATCGGACTCCGCGCCCACCGGCTGGTACAACAGCCAATTCGAGCAATACCACACCGGGGCGCCGGCATCCTTGCCCCGCAGGCTGGAATACATCGGAAACCGCTCCAAGGCGGCGCGCCATTCCGGGGAGCCAAACCGCCGCCATTCGTCGCAAACCCGGGCCAGCGCGTCCGCATCCGCCAAATCCAGCCTGCCGTCCACTGGCAGGGACAACACTGCGGGCGTCACCCACTGGTTGAAACAAAGCATCCGCAACATCAGGATTTCCGGCATCTGCAACCCGTCGGACATGCGGGATATTTCCGCCGAAATCCCGTTCCACCGGCCCAGTACGCCAGGCAAATCCGCCGGGCGGCGCAAACACCCCAGCGCCACCGCCGGGACGAAAAGGGACAGCAGGCGCGCCGCCGCCCGCGGTGTCCCGGCCTGGCCCGAGGCGCGCTCCAAAAACGCCGCCACCATCCCCGGCCGCGTGGCCTCCAACCGCAAGCGCGAAAACACCTCCTCCGGCCTGTCCGAAGCAAGCCGCAAGGCCGCGCACAACCGGGCAAAAACCCGGTATTTCAAATCCTCCCCAAACAAGGGGGCGACGGAATGCCGCGCATACAGGGTGTTCATATAAAAACAGGCTCCCCTTTTCTGAAACCGCGCGCATCACACGGACAAACCGGCGGGGACTGGCGGAGCCAAATCGTCAAACGCCTCCTCAAGCGAAACCGGCGCCCCCGGGAAAAATTCCGAGCTCTCCGAATCCTCAAAGTCCTTCCAATCGGGCAGCCGGTCCGCTGGCATCGCGGAGTCCTCCGGCGGCGCATAGGCCGGCGAAAACAAGGGATGCGAATGCAAAAGCTCCTTTTGCCCGTCCGTCAAATGGCCGAGGTCAATCGTCTCCAACCGCGAAATCATCCGCAACCCGGCGGTCACGCCGCCGGGCAGCCCCGGGCAGGCCTCGAAAGCCAGGCCGGGCGCGGCGCCCAAATCGCGCAAAAATTCATAATACCGCGCGCCGAGCCCGTATAGTTCCGGCGGGGGAAAGCCTTTTTTCCCCGGCTCCCGGCGCGGATTTTGCAGCATCAAGCCTTCATACAAAAACCCTTCCTTGCGGACCAAGGACATCAGGCGCTCCGCCCGCGCCTCCGCCAAAACATGAAGGATGCGCGCCTTTTCCAGATCCGGCGCCCAGTTTCTCCCGACCAGTGTCCGGCAGGCGTTCCCCGCCCGCTCCAGCCAGGCGCGGGGCGGGGAGATTTTTGCAAAAAGCGCATGCGCCAGCGCTTGGGACACACCCAAAAGCGACACGGGATGCAGCGCGGCAAACTCTGGAGCCTGATGAAATAACCACGGGGCCTGCCCCAGCAAATCTTTCATCGCGCCGCAAAGCCGGTGCAGCACCGGCGCCAGCCCGTTTTTCCAGCGTTCGAAATGCCGGGCGCGCTCCCGCGCCGCCAGCGCCTCGTCCAAGGGACCGAAATCACCAAAGGCAAAATGCGGCGGAACCAACCCGGCATCATGGCAGGCCTCCAAAAAATCATTATGCTCCGTGATTCCGGCCAGCCGGTTGAACAACGCCGCATCTTCCTTAAAAACATCGGGCGCCCCCGGGGAAACCGGTTCCAAGGGCAGATTCCACGCCAGTGACACCAAGGTACGCTCCCGCAACGGCACGTTGTCGTCAAACTCCCCGGCTTGGGTCAAACGGCGAGTCGACGCGATCCCCGACAACACCGATGGCGCATGCGCCATCCACGGCCCGCTCCAGCCGTCCTTGGGAAAACGATCGAAATACGCCGCAGTCTCCGCGACGCGCCTCCGCACGCGGCCCGCCAGCTCACGTAGCGCCGGGGTCATCACCCCCGCCACCGGCAAGCCCCGCCCGTCCGACCATACTTTGTCGACCAGGCCCGGCGTCCGGGCAAACCAGCCGTAAACCTCGCGGCACGCGGTCTCCCGCGTGAACACCACCCGCTTCGGTGGCCCGTCCGAAGGATTCCATACCTTGAACTCCAGCGGCACAATCACCCGATCATCCGACATGAGCCGCTTGCGCGCCATCCATTGAAACTGCCGCGCCCCAAAGGTGCCGTTGGCCGCCAGGGAACCCAGCCGGCGCAAATCCCGCGCCGGATGCACCAGATCCTTCATCACCCCGGACATTTCCCAAACATCCGCGCGACGGTGCAACCCGGCCTCCATTTCCGTCTTCAAGCGCGAGACATGCGCATCCAACCACTCCACCATGGGCGGCTCAAGCTCCTCCGGATTTTCCCGCAATCTGACCCCGAACGCCTCCAGCAAGCCATCCTTCACCGGCAGCCGGCCCAGCCAGTCCAGCAATGCCGGCACCATGCCCATGCCCTCCCCCGACTTCCGCGCCACGGCGGGCAAATCCGGCCAGCGGACCGCCGTCCCGGACAAAAGCCGCCAGGCCGTCGCAAAAACCGGAAACTCCACCCGCGCCACTCGCATCGGTATTTCCTGCGAAATCCGGTTCGACTTCAAGGCACCCAGCGACCGCTCCAGCCACTTGCGCTCATCGACCGCCAGCGCCTCCGGCACCTCAAAACCCGCCAGTCGGGGCAGCGCCTCCTGGGTCTTGACCCAATCGCAATCCAGCACCCGGCCGGCCAGCTCATAGGCGCCAGCCAGCCACCCGGCAAAACCATCGCGCCCGCCGGGAAATTTTTCAAAAAACACCTCCGGCGAAAAACACCGCCCCTTGTCCGCGGCCTTCAACATGCCGCGGATCCACGAGGAACCCGAGCCCGAAGCCCCGGACAGCCCGAGCGGCCGGCATAAAGTCTCATTCACGCAACGCAAAAAAAACACAAACGCCCGAGGATCCCACTCATCCACCGGGCGCGCCCAATCCTGAACATAAGCGGCATCATTTTCCACCAGACGAGGCAGCCCGGACGCCAAGTCTTCTTCCCCCGGCGCAAACATGCGCGTCAACGCCTCGCGGGTACGCGCCAGCGCGTCCGCCAGGCGCTCCGGCGTCGCGCTGCCCGCATCATACCCGAACGAAAGCAAGACCCCTTTCTTTCCGCGCAGGGCAAACCCTCCCGGCGCGGATGCAAACCCGCCGGCCTCCTCCACCATCAGGGGATGCGCCTTCAATGCCTCGCGCTGCCTCCACGCCTCAGCCAGCCCCGGCAGCACCCGGGCCAAAACATCGCGGTCAAACGCCTCGGCCGGCAACCGCCCGTCCTGCAATTTCAAAAACAAACCGCCGGCACCGGGCTGCGACGGCACCGGCTCATAATCCGCGAACCAACCGGCCAGCCTCTGCTCCGTCCGCGCCTCCCCGTCGCCGCCGCGCGCCCCGGCCTCCACCATGCGCATCAAACCCGTGCCCGCCACCGCCTCCACTTCCTGCGGCGCATACCCGCGCAACGAGGGCAGCGCCAGCACCGCGCCCGGAAACCCGGTGTAAACCTCCCCGCCGGACAACAAGGCCAGCATCTCCTCCGGCACCGGCACATGATGCCACCGGCCCCGGCGCATCTCCGCATGCCCCCAAAAATTCAGGTCAAAAAAAAACGGAACGATCAAATCCTTGCCGGAAAACAACTGGAACGGCTCCTCCGGCAATTCCTCAAACCCATGGGCCACGCGCCCCTCGGCCCACCGGGAACCCGGCTCCATCCCGGCCAGCAGGATTTTTAACCGCTCCGCGGGCGTCGCGAAAAAAAATTCATAATCCGCCAGTGCCACGCCATCGGGCGTCTCCGGCACGGGCCGCAATGCCGCCGGCGACGGCAGTTTGAAAAAATCCGGCGTCTCCCGCACTCCGGCCATCTCCCGTCCGGGCATCATCTGAATGGTCTTTTTCATATATATAAATCTCCAATAATAAAAATTCAGCCGGCCCCGCGCCGCGGGCTCATCAAAGTCCCAGGGACGCTTCCTCCGCCTCCTTGTTTTCAACCGGATCGAAATCCGTCGCCACATCCAGGCCCTCCTCGCTCAATGCCGTGAATAATTCGGACTCCGGCCATTGCCCACCGCCCAGCAAACGGTCCGCCGCCACCGACAACGGTCCGTGCGGATTCCCGGAAAGCGCCGCCAGCAACGCCACCCCACGTCGCTCCGGCTCCCCGGCCAGATAGCCCAGGCAACCCGCCTGCTCCAGCGTGTCGTACCGCCGGGAAATCCTGATCTCCGGCAAAGACTCCAAAATATACGAATACACCGTGCGCCCTTCCGACGGCCACGCCACATTGGCTAAAATCACCTGCGGCGTCATTATATCAAATTGGGGGCGCGCATGATTCGTTTCCAGATTCCCGTGCTCGTCATAATTGCGCCGCATGATAAAAAACTGCCCGGACGCATCCGGCAGATCCAAGGCCATGTCCATGGGCAGATATTCCAGGGAAATCTCAAAAAATCCCACGCCCCGCCCCGCATGGGACACTTGGCGAAACCGCTCCGAAATTATTTTTTCAAGAAAGCATTGATACCGGCTCAAATTCATGCCCGCCCTTGGACAATTGGGCAGACCTTCCCCGAAAAAACCGGATTAAAAACACCAGGCTGGCGAAACCTGCCCTGCCCAACCCCGTCATTATCCCCGCAGGGAGGCTCTTCTTCCAAAAACCTCGGCCCTCCCGCCCGCCCTCCCCCACTCCACTCCCGACGGGATATCCAAAGCCGTCACCCGCAATACCGCGAAATCCAAGCGCGGAGGGAATTTTATTTTCCAAAACCGGGGGTGGTTCCTAGTCCTAGCCAAAAAACGTGCCCAAAAACACCGCGGGAAAATTTCCAAGCTACAAAAACAAATCGAAGAAAAAGAAAAATTTCCGGAGACGCCGGAAAAAATCATACGGGCATATCAGCGGCACTCCGCCCACCGCGCAACATCCTTCCGCTCGCCTCACCGCGCCGGAAGGTGGCGGCAACACGCGGCCATCCACATCCTCACTCCATCAACCAACCACCCGCTCCACCTATAACCCCATGTCACCACCCACGCTATCCAAAACGGAAAATATTTCCACGGGAATTTTTTCCGGGACGCCCGTCGTCATCGACCCCAAACGCGCCCTTCCGGACGCCTGCTCCCCTGAACAAAAGGAATACACCTGGGAACAACGGCTCTCCGGCCTGTCCGACGCCCTATGGGTCGAAACCCGCCAGCGCGCAGAACTCCACCTGCCTCCCCGCGCCAGTCCCACCGCCGACTCCATGCTCCGGCTCCTCTATATGGGCCCGGAGGGCGACACGTCCAAGCTTCCCCTCTACCTGCGGAATCAAAACCGCCCGGAATCAACGGGGCAAAAACCGCAAAAAAATCCCTCGCATGGTGCAAAAGCTCCCCCCGCCGGGGAAAATTTCAACCGGCCGGAAAAAGAAATCCACAATCCTTCCGTGCCATGGGAAAATCCGGCCGGCGGACCCGAAACCCAATTATTGCTGTCTTTTATTTACACTGACGAAAATTCCGGCCAGATTTTATTGGATTTTTCACCCCGTCCGGAAACCGGGAGAAAACAAAAAAAATCCCCGCTCAAATTTCAAAAGACAGAAGTTTCCACCTTAACCGTCACCATCGGAGAAAAACATACCGGAGCCAGGCTGCTCAAAACCGTCAGACGTCCTGCCGCCGGCCCCCATTACGAATGGCTGCTGCAAACCCTGGTTGAAATCGAGCAAAGCCCCCACGACTCCGCCGTCGCCGTCCGATCCGCGGAAAACTTCGACTGGAAAATTCGCATTTCCCAGACGGACGAACTCCGGTGCCTCGAAATCATCAAGGAGTCCCGCGTCTCCGAAAAAGAAAGGGCCCTGGCCGCCGAGCTGCTCTACAAAGGATATAAAGACTATATCAACGACCACGCGCTCCGCGCTTATCACAAAACCAGAATCACCAACCAGCATGTGTTCGAGGAAATCCTCGGCGCCTGCGTCACCGAGTTCATGAACAGCCTCGCGAAATGGGACAAACAATACAAAAAACGGCTGTCCAACCTGGTGTCGCTCCAGCTCAAATACACCTGCCGGCACACCGCCCGCAAGGA